>NZ_KV757651.1 GCF_001712795.1 Nostoc sp. KVJ20 | reverse complement strand
AAATATCTGACTAGAGGCAGAGCCTCTAATCAGGCATTCCTATGCAGAGCATAGGAACGAGAGAACAATGAGAAATTTATCTTTTTTTGACTTGTGTGTACACCGTAGCCTTGGTAAGGGGAGGAGTTGGGGGCGGGGTGTTAGGGACTTTTGCAAGAGGTCTAAGCAATATTGTAGGGATAGGTACTGTTCTGAAATAGTCAGTAGATGGACTGCTTGAAAAACCGAGCGGTTTATATTTATGTCGAATCAGCCTGTGGGAATATGTTTTGAACGGCAGGGAAACTGTAATGTTTCCTGTCAACGAGCTAATCAAGGAATTGATTGACTACCGCGACTCACTCAAAACTCAAAGCTAAACTCAGTGAACAGGGTGAAAAATTGCTAGGTGGTAAACACATCCTTTCTAAGACTTATGAGTAAAGTGCTAAACCTGTTGTTCCAGGAATTGTGTAAAATAATTCCCCTGACCTAATGTTATTAACCCTTCTATATGAAGGGTTTTGAAACCTAAAGTTTCAGTTACCCTAAAGTTGATATATAAAAGAGCAATTTTCAAATGACCATTTACTTTTATAAGGTTTGGCAGCCTTATGGCTGTTTTTCTAACTTTTCTCCCCACGGAATCCACATCCAGGGTACTTACTGGCCAACGGTTGAGCATTATTATCAAGCACAAAAGTTTGTAGCCAGCACGGATGCAGTAATTATACCTATCATCCATGCTGCCGCCACACCAGAAGAAGCTGCTGCTTTGGGAAGATGTAGCGATCGCCAACTCCGTCGAGACTGGGATTTAGTCAAAACTCAAATTATGCGAGAAGCTGTACTCAAAAAGTTTCTCACTCATGCTGATATTAGAGAAGTTCTTCTGAGGACAGGTGATGAGATTTTGGTTGAAAACTCCCCAACCGATTCTTTCTGGGGCTGTGGTGCTAATAAAGCCGGTCAAAATCATCTCGGTAAAACTCTCATGAGTGTGCGTGAAGAAATTCGTAATTTACTATCTTTAACGGTAATTTACGAATAATTTAATCAAAATAGTTACAGTCAACATAAAATCAGCAATTAAACGGGGAATGGTCAAATTCCCCAGCCAAAAATCTTAGAAAAAGTCTCCAATCATTTAGTTATTTGTTTGAGAAATCTTAATTAATTGAAGTAATGAGTAAAATAGTCAAAAAATATTTTTATTTTTAAGAAATTATGAAAAAATTAATTTAGGTGATATCACTGAAATAGTTTAATAATTAAGAATATAAAATTAATAGGGGTCTATGAATAAGAGCTTTTCAATTTTATACTCAAGAGGATGTTTGGAAAGTATTTAATGATATTCAAAATGCTTTGAGATTTTTCTAAAGCAACTTTATAAATCTACGGTAAAAAAGCAAAATATCTGATACTTCTCAAACATCCTTTAATACCATTGACAAAAACCTTTGCAACACATGTATACCTCTAGCAATCTATTTGTAGCAAAACTTTCGTGAAATGGGATGAAAATCAAAGTATTGTAAGTTGAAAATTCTCATTAGAGACAATTATAAAAAAATATACTTCAGTCATAGTGTATATAAACAATGACATTTACCGATAAACCAAACGAGTCGCGGCAAAGCTTATACCAAGAAAGTTTACTGCACCGGATGACAAAACAGATCAGGCGATCGCTCAACCTCCAAGAAATATTAACAACAACTGTTAGCGAAGTGCGTTTGTTTTTGGGTGTAGATCGGGTAAAGGTATATCGCTTTGATACTGATGGTAGTGGTGAAGTCGTTGCTGAATCTATCCATGAACAGCGTCTACCATCTTTATTGGGGTTACGCTTCCCAGTTCATGATATTCCACAAGCAGTTAGAGAGATGTTTCTGTTAGCGCAGCAACGTGTGATTGTCGATGTAGCTAATGGTAAGACAGGGCTATCGCCTCTACAGTCAAAAGAAACTGGCAAACGTCTACAAACTAATATCTACTATCGGCAAGTAGACCCATGCCATATTCAATATCTACAGGCAATGGGCGTGCAGTCATCGTTGGTAGTGCCAATTTTATATTTCAATCTACAAGAACAATTGGCAAAGCCTAAATTGTGGGGATTATTGGTATCTCACCACAGTAAACCGCGAAAGGTTTTGAAGCGGGAACTGAAAGTATTGCAACAAGTTGCTGACCAGGTAGCGATCGCGATCGCTCAAAGTAATCTACTCACTGAAGCCCACGCCAAGCAAGAGCGAGAAGCTACTATTAATCGAGTCACCACACTATTACATAAACTACCGACAATCCAATTACAAGGTGCGCTAGAAGAAGTTATTACTGCCTTCAATGGAGTAGGTGGCAGACTTTACATTCAAGAGAGTCGGGAACTATACACCTGGGGCGATCAACCGACACTTCCCTACGAGTTAGATAACAGTATTATCGAACAGCATCCCTTATGGCAAAACTGGATGGCTGAGTTTCAACAAGGTAATATTTGGGCAACACCTGACCTCTATAAAGAACCACGTTTGCGAGTTTTGGCTTTAGCATTCCGTTCTACTGAAATTCGCGGACTCATGGTAATTCCTCTACATTACCGCGAAAAATTTATTGGTGTATTAAGTATTTTTCGCTCTGAATATGAAACGGAAATCTTGTGGGCAGGACGATGTGAACAAAATCGCCGACAACTGCTACCCCAACTTTCCTTTGAGGTTTGGCGAGAGCAAAAAAAGGGGCAAGCACCTGAGTGGAAGCCGGAAGATATGTTATTGGCGCAAGCTTTGTATGATCATTTCTCAATGGCAATTCAGCAGCAGCAAATGTACAAACACGTACAAGCCCTGAATGCCAATCTCGAAGTGCGTGTGCAAGAGCAAACTGCTGAACTAGAAAAATCATTATTGCTTACTAAACTACTCAAGCAAGTCACCGAGCAGATTCGCCGCACATTAGATTTGCAGACAACTCTGCAAACTATCGTTCGGGAAGTCCGTCCCCTGCTAAATTCAGATCGGGTGCTGATTTTACAACTGAAGAGTAAATCGGTGATTGTGGAAGAGATTAATGGCAATTGGCAGTCAGTTTTGGGAGTGAATGCACCACCGGAATGCTTTCCTGATGAGTATACGCGTCTATACTGCCAGGGCAGGGTACGGGCAATTAACAATGTTTCAACAGCTTCTTTGAGTGATTGTCATCGAGAGTTTTTGCAGAGTTTACAAGTGCAAGCAAACTTAATAGTTCCGATAAATATAGGTATAGAACTATGGGGCTTACTAATTGCCCATGAATGTGAGGCTCCCAGAAATTGGCAGGATGCAGAAATTGATTTATTACAACAGCTAGGAGATCAGGCTGCGATCGCCATTCAACAAGCCCAACTCTACGAACAAACCTCTGATGCCGAAATTGAAGCCAGAAATCAAGCTGCCCAGTTAGAGCATACCCTACATGAACTCCAAGAAACACAGACAAGATTAATTCACACCGAAAAAATGTCCGGCTTAGGACAGTTGGTAGCAGGTATCGCTCACGAAATCAACAATCCTGTTAACTTTATCTACGGAAACCTGTGCCACGCCAGTGACTACACCGAACAGCTGCTAGAAATTTTACGTCTCTATCAGCTACACTATCCCCATCCCCATAGTGAAATCCAAGCTGCGATCGAAGCGATCGATTTTGAATTTTTGGTAGAAGACCTCCCAAAAATCATGACCTCAATGCAAGTGGGAACCGAGCGCATCCGCTCAATAGTGCTGTCGTTACGCAATTTTTCCCGTTTGGATGAGGCTGAAAATAAGCGTGCTGACCTGCATGAAGGTATTAACAATACCTTATTAATTTTGCAACATCGCTTGAAAGGAAATGCTGAATCTCCACGCATTGAGGTAATCAAAGACTATGGCAACATCCCACGCGTGGAATGCTATGCGGGCCAAATGAATCAGGTATTTATGAATATTTTCAGTAATGCCATAGATGCCCTGGTAATGGGGACTGGGGAATGGGCAATAGGGACTGGCGACAAGGACAAGAACCTATGCCGAATACCCACTATCCGCATTTCTACCAAAGTCTCAGCAGATAACTCTCGTCTGTTGATTCGTATTAGCGACAATGGGCCAGGAATGACTGAAGAGGTGAAAAAGCGAGTTTTTGATCCGTTTTACACTACCAAGCCTGTAGGCAAGGGCACAGGATTAGGACTAGCTATCAGCTATCAGATTATTGTCGAAAAACATGGGGGAATAATGGAGTGCCTTTCAGAACTTGGCAAAGGCACAGAGTTCTGGATTGAGATTCCTATCAAACCTCCAGCCAAAATAGATGGCTGAAGGCAGATGGATGTTACTTAATGGGCAGTACCAGACTCGAACTGATGACATCCTGCTTGTAAGGCAGGCGCTCTACCAACTGAGCTAACCGCCCTTTTGACTAATCCTTAATTAATATAGCAAAACATTTATCATTGCGCTAGTCTTTTTCAGAAAATCTTTTTTCTCTTATACTGATTCAGTATTCAGTTACTCAGTACTGGCTCAACGCCCCGCTATCGCTAACAGGAATTAGGATGCCCTCTGGTCGGACGCACGATCGCATTACTATGTATGCTCTGCCGTTCGTGGCGGGCGTTACTTTCTGGCAGACTCGCAGTAGCAATGCGACTTTGTTGGTTGCAAGCGGGTTTCTATTTGGCGGGCTGATGTTTGGCCCCGATTTGGATATCTATTCTGTGCAATTTCAACGCTGGGGTTTCTTGCGCTGGATTTGGCTACCTTATCAAAGAAGTCTGCGTCATCGTTCTTTTTTATCCCACGGGCCAATTATTGGCACAATTTTGCGGATACTTTATCTCGGCTGTTTGCTAGCTATCTTGGCAATTTTCGTTTTGGTAATTGCTGAAAGGTTGTGGAATCTGAGTTTTACTTGGCAGGATTTGGGAGAAACTGTGGGGCGATCGCTCGTGCAATACGATACTGAATATGTTGCCCTCTTTTTGGGGTTGGAACTCGGTGCTATGAGTCATTCTCTCAGCGATTGGGGCGGTTCGGCATATAAGCGTTTTCAAAAGCAGGGGGTTCGGGGGTTGTTTCCTAGTGGCAAAATTAAGAGGCGGAAAGTGAGGAGTGGTAGTCGTCGGCCGAGAGTAAAGAAATAATTTTTTTAAACGCAAAGGAACGCTAAGGGAAGCGCAGAGGTACGCAGAGGTATGGAAGAAAAAAATGAGACTTTGGTGGCGTTGCAGGAATTGATTGAGGTGGTGGCGAAGTTGCGATCGCCTGATGGTGGTTGTCCTTGGGATTTGGCTCAAACTTCCGAAACGCTTATACCTTATGTGATTGAGGAAGCTTATGAGGTGGTGGACGCGATTAAGAGTGGAGATAAAGGTGCGATCGCAGAAGAGTTAGGCGATTTATTATTACAGGTGGTATTGCAGGCTCAAATTGCTAGCGAATCTGGGCAATTTTCTCTGAAAGAAATAACCCAGGGGATTTCCCAAAAGTTGATTCGCCGTCATCCCCATGTGTTTGGTGATGTGTCGGTGGCGAGTGTGGATGAGGTGCGGCAAAATTGGGAACAAATTAAAGCTGCGGAAAAAGGCGAAGCATCTCCAGATACGCAAAAATTTAGTGCTAAACTCGCTCGTTATGGACGTACCCTTCCCCCATTGACGGCAGCAATGAAGATTTCCCAAAAGGCTGCGGCTATTGGGTTTGAATGGGAAAATATTCAAGGCGTTTGGGATAAGTTTCATGAGGAGTTGGGGGAGTTTCAACAGGCTTTAGCGGAGGAAACACCAGAACGACAACAAGCAGAGTTAGGTGATTTACTGTTTGCAGTTATTCAGCTAGCCCGTTGGCATGATCTTGATCCTAGCGATGCTTTGCAAGGTACAAATCAGCGATTTGTCCAGCGATTAGAAAAAATGGAGGCGGTTGTTGACCGTCCCCTTTCTGATTACAGTTTGAATGAGTTAGAAACTCTTTGGCAACAGGCAAAAGCCCAACTTGCCCAAGAAGGGAGTGGGGAGTAGGGAATTGGGCATTGGGCATTGGGCATTGGGCATTGGGCATTGGGCATTGAAAAGAAGCAGAGATGCAGGGGGATAGTGGGAAAACTCTTCCCCATTCCCCATTCCCCATTCCCCATTCCCCATTCCCCATTCCCTTCTTCAAGATTTTTCAGCATCGAACCACTTATCATATAGCGATTGATAAGTGCCATTTTCTTTAAGATTTAGTAGGGCCTGATTAATTGGTTTGCGGTAGGGACTGTTGTTAGGCAGAATGATGCCGTAGCTTTCTTCACGTAAGATACTGCCAACAATCTGTACTTTCCCTTTGCCTTCATTAGCAGCATAGAAAAGAAGTACAGGTGCATCAAATACCACGGCATCAGCTTTTTTGGTTTGCAGAGCATTGTAAGCTTGATCAATCTTGTTAACTTCTAGAACTGAAATCTTATGTTCTCGCATATATGTGGCGGCTGTGCTGCCCGCAGTTGTGGCCACTACCTTGCCAGGTAAATCGTCTATACTCCTGATATCGCCCTGAAGCTGTTGTACTGTCAATGAGGTAGTAGCGCTGGCTGTAAAGTAGGCGGCAAAAAGTACTCCAATGAACATCCAGATAATACCTACTAAGCGTCCTAGTACTCCCTTGGGCATTTCATCAGCTTGGGTTGCTAATGTGGCAGCTGACCACCAACAGGCTTTGAAAATGCCAGGAAAGTATGATTTGGGAATCATCCCATCTTTATGATTGCGCTCAGATAACCAAATAATATGGGCTGCTACAACAATTAGCACTAGGGCAACGCCTATTACCTGCAACAGACTAGCTGAGAAAAACAATTGGAAAATATTTGGGAAGGCATTGTCGTTGGTTTCTGAGTTTCTTACCATAATTTGCAGCCCCCCAGCAAAAATGGGTAATGAGAAATCAAAATTCTCCTGGCGTTCGGCTGTAATCGAAATAGCTGAAATCCCTAAATTAGCTTTGTTGTCCTTAATAGCAGAAAGCAGTTCCGGTACAGAGGAATATTCAATAAATTTAGACTCTACACCTATTTGGTTAGCGATATTGCGCCAGAGGTCGATACTGAATCCTGATAGCTCACCTTTGTTTGGTAGCACAAAAGGCGGTATAACTCGTGTAGCTACTAATAAAGGTTGTTGGAGTTGTGGTTTTTGGGCTAGTCCTGGGGATGTCATTAACAACAATGCCAGAATTCCACCTATTAATCCTATGCAGGTATACAGTGCTAAGGAACGCCTGGTTTTGTTTTTCCGGTCATATCTGCCAATTGGGGTTTTTCTCCCAGCTAGAAGTTGGCGAAATCTAGTAGCGATCGCATTTATCATCAGAATTGTTTTGGGGTTGTATGCATAATCTATTTATCATGCCCACCCCATATCAAATATCACAATTATCATCCCCCTAAAACTGATTTTTTTCAGATTTAGGGGGATGAACATGGTTAAAGCTAGATTCAAGTCGAACTACAATTTGATGGTAACGGTCTTAACTTCGGTATATTGCTGCAAGCCATATTCGCCGAGTTCTCGACCAATACCAGACTGTTTAAATCCACCAAAGGGTGCAGCAGCATCAAATACGTCGTAGCAGTTTACCCAAACAGTACCTGCTCGAAGATTATTCGCGATCGCATGAGCTTTGGTGATATCCTGAGTCCAAACCGCAGCGGCGAGTCCGTACATGGTGGCATTCGCCCGTTGAATTACTTCGTCGATATCTTTGAATTTGATGATGCTCATCACTGGGCCAAAGATTTCTTCTTGAGCAATCTTCATGTCATCGCGGACATCTGCAAAGACTGTGGGGGCGATAAAATAACCCTTGTCGCCGACTCGATTACCGCCACATAGCATCTGTGCACCTTCGCGCATTCCAGATTCGATATAGCTCATCACTCGATCAAATTGGTCTTTGTCTACTTGCGGCCCTTGTTCTGTGTTCGCATCGAAAGGATTACCGACAACTCGCACTCTCGCTCTTTCTACAGTTCTAGCAACGAACTCGTCATAGCATTTTTCTTCGACAAATAGCCGCGAACCAGCACAACAGCACTGCCCTTGGTTAAAGAATATGGCATCGTGGGAACCTGCGATCGCTGCATCCATGTCAGCATCGGCAAAGACAATGTTAGGACTCTTACCACCAAGTTCTAATGTGACGCGCTTCAGATTACTTTTGGCCGCCGCTTCCATAATTAGATGACCGACTTCAGTGGAACCAGTAAATGCCACTTTGTCAATATCCATGTGACGAGCGATCGCAGCCCCGGCGGTTGGGCCATATCCTGATAAAATATTCACCACACCAGGGGGGAAACCTGCTTCAATAATTAACTCACCTACCCGCAGCGCTGATAATGGTGTTTGTTCCGCTGTTTTAAGAACTACAGTATTACCAGTTGCTAAAGCTGGCGCTAGCTTCCACGCCTGCATCAATAGGGGAAAATTCCAGGGAATAATTTGACCAACTACACCCACAGGTTCATGGCGAGTGTAGCAGAAGTATGGGCCGTTAATCGGAATAGTTTTGCCTTGTACTTTGTCTGCCCAGCCTGCATAGTAACGATAGCAGGCGATGACTAGACCCAAATCACCTAATGAATCTTGTAATGGTTTGCCGTTGTCGAGAGTTTCTAGCTGCGCCAACTCATCGATATTTTGCTCAATTAAGTCAGCTAATTTGTAAAGCAACTCGCCGCGACGGGTCGCAGATATCTTTCTCCATTCCCCACTATTGAAGGCGTTGCGGGCCGCTTGGACTGCGTTATCTACATCTGGGGCGTCTGCTTCTGATACTTCGCAGATTACCTCACCTGTAGTCGGGTTGATTGTTTCAAATCGGCGATCGCTGACACTATTTACCCACTCATTGTTAATCAACAACTTGGTTGGGCCAATTTTGACCTGTTGTCCTGGTACTGTTGCTATAACCATCAGGCCCTCCTTAAGCTTTAAAAAAATTTGCTTAAATCGCTTAAATCTACTTATTATGTTTGTTGCTGCACAGCACTCTAAATGGATTTCTTTATCAATTCCTTATTTTAGGATAATAGTTAGAGGTTGAGATAGCTATATTGTGTCTAGTTGACTTTCTAGAAGTCGCGTTTGCAAGACAAACCTCTATGTTTGAGTAATAGTTTTGAGATCAGCTTTTAGCGTACAGTTGGGCTTAAGTAATCAGACAGAATTAATTACACAAGTTTTTCCCTGTAACCTGTAACCTGTTCCCTATCTCCACCAATGAATTTAATTGTGTCCGACTACTTAAGGGTTTCAGACATTACTACAAACTCGTATCACCATAAAAAAGCGGAGGCAGTTACGAAGAACCACCTCCTGACAAATTAAAGCTTGGATGGACTGAGAAATGCTTTGACAGCAGCCTAGAAATTAGCTATCTGCTGCTCAAAAACATAGTCAAGACCACTCCCAGGATAATCGATCCACCGCCAAGGATGAATGACCAGAAGCGATGGTAACTGTTGACAATGGTGCCATTTTCACTCTGGAGTTGAATCAGATCCATCCAAGGTGCAACACCTCGACGGAACCAACCTACAGCCCCAACTTGTTCACCAATTAAGCTTTGGACTCGCTTCATCCCAAACAAGAAATTACCAATGGGGCCAAAGCGTGAGGCGTAATGCAGATAAAGCATCCCGCTACGATCCTGAATTTTTAAATCTGAACCAAATTTATAACCAGCATCGCCACGACCAATGAGTTGACCTTCAAGTTTTGCTGGTTGTCCACGCAACGGACTGGCGTAGGGGTCTGACATTAAGGTGAGAATGTCGGTTTCTGGTGCTTGCTTGTAGTCAGGAAACATCACCAAGGCTTTGACCAGAATTCCTATCCCTAAGCCAATTAGTGGCGCACCTATTACCAAACCTGTGTTTGGAGAACTTGACCACAAAATTACACCCATTACCAAGCCAACAAAGAAACCAATTGTTTCAGCGCCATACAGTACAACATCTAAAAAGAAGTTGCCGTAAAGCCTACTTTTATTAAGATTTTTACCTTCTCCAATAACTCGCCCCATATCAAACTCAGTCGGTAAACCCAATTGTTCGGCATAGTTGCTTAATGCACGAACTCGTTTACCTGTCAATGGGTGAGTTGAATTTAACTCCATCCACCAGCCCCAAGGGTTAAACATATCCCACAGAAAGACACGACCAATTTTTTGGGTATCGGATGAAATGCGGTAGGCGGTTCCTGTGGAAGCGGCGGCTTTATGGTCATAGATACCCAAGGCGCGAGTCCCTTCAATTAAACGGCTGGGTTCTTGTGTGCGCGAACCTTCTTCTAAAATTCCGTAGGCAATCTTCACTAAAGCGCGGGATAATCCATTGGGATTACCTGTACTTTCGGCTGCAAAGTGGTCGGCAAAGTATTCTCGTGTGCGGGAGAGGTACAGCACTAAATATGTACCGATGACATAAAACACGTAGGCAACTAGACCAGCAGTTTGCATCGCATCTTTGATTTTGCTATCGCCACCGCCACGTCCCAATCTTCTGGCTGTAATGTAAATTAGATAGCAAATTTGCACTAAGGTAGAAGCTACTGTCATCACTGCAAAGTCCCAGTGGACGATGTGCCCCAGTTCGTGAGCGTAAACAGTAGCAATTTCATCGTCATCCAAGTATGTGAAAAGTCCTTGACTGACAACTAAACGGGCGCTGTTTGGCAACGAACCATAAGTAAAAGCTGTGGGGTTTTGGTCGTTAATGATTCCCAAACGTGGCATTTTCAGCTTTTTCTGCTCACAGATTTGGCGAATAACTTTAGCTGTCTCTGGACTGAGGGTTTCAACTTCTGCTAACTCTACCCAGCGAGTTTGGTAAAGCCAGCCTTGGGTTAAGTCCATGATGAATGGAGATATGAAAAAGGCGGCGATATTAAAAACTAGGGTAATACCAATGGCGATCGCTAATCCTTGGAGTGGATCATCGCTACCTATAATAAATACCAAGCTCAAACCTAAAGCCAACACCATGCCAAACAGCAAGGTCATGGTGACACCAGAAGCTAATGCCAAACTACCACCCACACCCCCCATCGCTAATTTCATCCCAGTGGTAGCGGCGCGACCAGCTTTTTGGCTGGCGTTAGACTGGGTTGCTGGCGTTTGACGGAAGGATTGACTAGCTTGTTCTGCCCAACTGCGAGCCTGTGGGTTTTCACTCATCATTAACTTTTGGCACAGGGTCTTGGCTTTTTCGGTTTCGCCTGTGGCTTGATAGGCTTTCATCAGCCACATCTGTGCTGAAAGATAATCTGAAGAATCGTGTTCTACACAATCACGGCAAAATTGTTCGAGTAATTCAACCGCTTCTTGATAACGTTTTTGTTTTAAAGCGTCTAACCCAGATTGCAATGACATAGGATCTCCCTAGTGAAGGAGTGGTATTTAATCTATCAATACTCAATAGATCCAGCGATTGTCACTGCAATTTCGTAAAAATTTAAATAATGACAGTATAAATTATCTACTTAAGTAAAAGACTAGAAAAACATAAATTATTATGTCTCTCTAGCCTAGGGAACGCATAAATCATATTTAAGACTTTCAGATATAGACCGTGATAATACTTAGAATATTGCTGGGAATGTAAATTTATTACATTTTACTTATCTGTGTTCAATAATCACAGAATAAATGTTTTGAACCAAGTCTTGCTTCACCCGATCAGAGTAATTATTGATTACCCAGATGGTTCACCCGATTGGAGGAAGACGAATGATGAACATCACCTGAGATTGATAAGATGAAGAAAAGGTAAAGATTTGTACTATGACTATTTTTGATATAGCTTCTCCCCTAATTGCGATCGCAGGACAAACCCGCCAAGCTGCAAGTAAGCTAGCGATTCTCTCCACTGAGGCAAAAAATCAGGCGATTGAGGCGATCGCTCAAGCTTTAGAATCAGCTAGAGATGAAATTTTACAAGCAAATGTTGCTGATTGTAAAGCTGCTACTGCCGAAGGTATTCCCCAACCGCTTTATAAACGCTTGCAGTTGGATGAACATAAATTAAGAGATGCGATCGTTGGAGTCCGAGATGTTGGTAAGCTAGCCGATCCAATTGGTAAAGTGCAGATTCACCGCGAACTTGACACTGGCTTAATTCTCAAACGCATCACCTGTCCTTTAGGAGTTTTGGGGATTATTTTTGAAGCCCGTCCAGAGGCGGCGATTCAAATTGTTTCTTTAGCAATCAAATCGGGAAATGGTGTCATCCTCAAATGTGGAAAGGAAGCGGTGCGTTCTTGCGAAGCGATCGTTAAAGCAATTAAACAGGGATTATCTCAAACTGCTGTTAATCCAGATGCAGTACAGTTGTTGACAACTAGAGAAGAAACTCTAGAACTTTTGAAATTAGATAAATATGTAGATTTAATTATTCCTAGAGGTTCTAATTCCTTTGTCAGATTTGTACAGGAAAATACACGGATTCCGGTACTAGGACACGCCGACGGAATTTGTCATCTTTATATAGATAAAGCCGCCGATATTTCTAAAGCAGTTCCGATTACCGTCGATGCGAAAGCCCAATATCCTGCTGTTTGTAATGCAATTGAAACTTTGTTAGTTCATCAATCAATTGCTACAGAATTTTTGCCAAAAGTTGCTGAGGCTTTGCAAGAACGCCATGTAGAATTAAGAGGCGATCAACGCACCTTGAAAATTTTACCTAACATTGTACCTGCAATAGAAACCGACTGGGAAACAGAATATAGCGATTTTATTTTGTCGATCAAGATTGTAGACTCTATAGAAGATGCGATCGCACATATTAACGAATATGGTTCTCGTCATACCGATGCCATTATCTCTGAAGATTTTGCATCTGTAGAAACTTTCTTTGGACTGGTAAATTCAGCCAACATATTCCACAATTGTTCTACCCGATTTGCTGATGGCTTCCGCTATGGTTTCGGTGCAGAAGTAGGAATTAGTACACAACAAATGCCTCCCCGCGGCCCCGTTGGTTTAGAAGGATTGGTGACATACAAATATCAAATGACTGGCGATGGTCATATTGTCGCTACTTACACCGGGGCTAATGCTAAAGCTTTTACTCATCAGGATTTAGTGTAAAATATCATCAAAAGTATATGCTCTAGTAACGCTAGAAATACACCGGATAAATCGGTGTATTTTTTATGTTAATAGTTTATCTAAGTTGTCAAAAGTTTTAATTGGGCCATGCCATCGATGATCGTTTAAAAAAACCTCGTTAAAAGCTCCATTAGTGTATTGACTAATTACCTTACCCCAAAAAGCTTGTGCGCCTAAGTTCAAAGCAGTTTGCCGTACCTCCCAACTGCCAGGAAACTGATCAAAAATGTGAGTAGCTACCTGTTTACCAATACCCTGACTTCGATACTTCTTGAGGATAAAGAACTCAGCAATAGACATCGCATTGTTATCTTGATAAAGGTAAGTTTGCTGATTAACAAGTACAAACCCTGCCAGTTTCTCATTAACTTTAACCAGAAATGGGTGTCGCTCTGGTTCTGTCCAATAGTAATCAAGATATCGATAGCCAAACAAGCCGCAGATATCTACATCTTTAGCTTCTATATCACTTAAGTCATATTGGTATAGTTCCATTATAATTACACAGCACTGACTTCTGTTGTTGAGTAGCTTTTACTACTTCTATTTTCATAAAGTATCTACGATACTGGAACTAAAAAATATCCTCTCATACAGAGAAATCTTTGGATATTTTTTTATTTGGAACTCTCTTTAAACTAATGCTTTCAATAACGCCTGAAGCTTAAGCTGCACCTCTGCAAACTCTTTGTCAGGATCGGAGCCAGCGACGATACCAGCACCAGCATACAATCTCGCGCGATCGCCATCAATTAATGCTGAACGAATTCCCACAATAAACTCGCAGTTTCCCTGAGAATCTATCCAACCTAGAGGCGCAGCATATAAACCCCTTTCAAAGCTTTCATAACGACGAATTTCGGCACAAGCTACATCTTGCGCTGCACCTGCAACAGCTGGCGTCGGATGCAATTGTCCGACAATCTTTAATGGGTGTATGTCAGCGGGAACCATAGCACTGATTGGTGTCCATAAATGCTGGATATTCGATAATTGTCGCAGTCGTGGTGCTAATATTTGCGGTAATAAACCTAACTGGCATAGTCGTTGTGTAATGAAATCAAGCACTAGGGAATGTTCATGCTTTTCTTTTTCACTATTTAGTAAGCGATTGGCATTAGCTGCATCTTCAGCAGGGGTTTTACCTCGTGGCGCAGAACCAGCTAAAGCATCAGTGATTAACTGTTTATTATTAATACTAATTAATCTTTCTGGACTTGCACCAATAAAATTTTGTCCTTTGCCATTACTTGTAGAGAAGATATAACAATTAGGATGATTTTGTCTAAGATTATTTAATGATTTAACTAAGTTAAAGTGGTTACTTGATTTTACATCTAATATATCTGCTAGGACAATTTTACTTAAATGAGTTGACTGAATTTTTTCCAAAACAGATACTACTGAACGTTTAAATTGAGCAGAGTTGGTGACAGATTTTTTATATAAGTTTGTAGGAAAATAATCAATATTAGCAGAGTGATTTTCTAAAGTTTGGATAAATTCAATTTTATTTTGGATTTTCTCCAACCATCTTTCAATATTTACATTTGGATTGATAATTATATTTGTTACTAATATGCAACGCTGATTTTTTACAGCTACTTGCCAACGTGGAAGAAAAATGGTAGCAGATGGAAATGGATAATCTACTTGGGCATTTTTATCGAAAAAACTGAAATAACAAAAAAAGTGAGGCCCAGAAAAAGGTTGGTTTGCGTTACCAAAATTAATTATATTTTTTAGACAAGATTTGATAAAATATTCTGCTTGATTAAAACGGTCTGAGCCATCAATCTGTAATTTTGCTACAGCATCAATTGCTGCGATCGCTTCTCCTTTACCTCTGTCCTCAAAGTAAAAATTTATTTCATTTGCTTGTGTAAGTTTATCTAATACAAGTAAAGGATCAACTAAATCAATTTCTTGGGAGACACTGACAATTTGTCTGCAATTATTTTTGACGCACTTTTCTTGCACCGCTACCAGAAATTGATATAAATCTTTGTGCTTTACAAACAAGTTACTACGACATGGTGAAACTGTCATGGATCTAACGATAGTAAATTTTTTTTAAGTTAACTTCCTAAAGTGTAATTAATCGTGGTCGTATTTTTACAGGTAACATATTAAGTTGCTATTTCACCAGGGTAGGGTTTGGCTTATTTGTGGTGTTCCCAGACCATGATAAGACAGTTTTGGACTGAGACTGCAACGTAAGTGTGAGTGTTAACAACACAAGGTTAACAAGCCATCATAAAAGTGACAGTTATTTGTATATCGCCCATATCTAGCGTCTCTTTAAATCATAAAATCTAAAGTGTGAGTAATATTCCGGCAATTTAATTAATCACGACTGATGACTACCAAGCAAATTTTATATCCCAACACTAAGTTATGGATGGCAGCGATTAAACCGCCAATGTATAGCGTTGCCATTATGCCCATTTGGGTAGGAACAGCAGTAGCTTATGCCGAAACTAAAATTTTCAATGCTGTAGTATTTTCTACTTTTGTAGCTGCGGCAATCTTAATTCTTGCCTGGGAAAATATCAGTAATGATGTGTTTGATTCTGAAACAGGTATTGATCAAAATAAGCACCATTCTCTGGTGAACTTAACAGGCAATAAGCCATTAATATTTTGGATAGGAAATTTGTGTTTAGGTTTGGGGTTGCTGGGCATACTAGCGATCGCATTTTGGCAACAAGACCTAACTGTGATCGGCATCATCCTACTATGCTGTGGTTTGGGCTATATGTACCAAGGGCCTCCTTTTCGCTTAGGATATCAGGGTTTAGGCGAGATTCTTTGCTTTTTTGCCTTTGGCCCCTTAGCAGTGGAGGCAGCATACTACAGCCAAACCCAAACTTGGTCAATGACAAGTTTAGCAGCCTCAGTAATTGTTGGGATTGCCACAACCTTAATTTTATTTTGCTCACACTTTCACCAAGTTAAGGATGACATAGCCGCAGGTAAGCGATCGCCTATCGTCCGTCTCGGAACCCAAAAAGGGGCCCAAGTCCTAGTTTGGTTTACTGCTAGCATTTATCCCCTCACCTTGCTGTTTGTGCTATTGGGGATTTCTCCAGCTTGGACGTTGCTAAGTTGGGTGAGTTTACCCTTCGCTGTCAAATTATGCCGCCACGTCCAAGAAAATCACAACCAGCCGGACAAAGTTAGTAACTGTAAATTCATCGCCGTAGCCGTGCATTTCTGGGCTTGCTCGTTGTTCGGCTTGGGATTTATTCTTTAGTTGGGCATGGGGCATTGGGCATTGGGCATTTAAACAAAGGGAAATAATGACTAATGACTACAGATTTGAATTTCGTCCATATCAACGAAGATTTTTGCGATCGCTTACCACTAATCATGGTAAGTGGGATATTCGTGAAGGTATTATCCTCCGTCTCACCGATGAATCAGGTAGAGTTGGCTGGGGAGAAATCGCCCCCATTAGCTGGTTTGGTTCCGAAACCTTAGAACAAGCCTTAGATTTTTGTCGCCAACTTCCAGGAGAAATCACAGACGAGATAATTTTTTCCATCCCAGATGAGTTACCAGCTTGTCAATTTGGCTTTGAGTCAGCGTGTGGGAGTGAATTCTTTTCAATGCCCAATGCCCCATGCCCAATGCCCCATGCCCAATCTTTCAGTGGCTTATTACCATCTGGGGAAGCAGCTTTAAATCAATGGGAAACTTTGTGGCAGCAGGGATATCGCACATTTAAGTGGAAAATTGGAGTGTATGCGATCGCTGATGAACTAGAAATTTTTGAGTCATTGATACATACCTTACCAGCCTCTACCAAACTGCGATTAGATGCCAACGGTGGACTCACCTATGAAGAAGCTAACTTATGGCTGCGGACTTGCGACAATCTCAAAGCAAATGCAGAACTACCCATAGAAATTGAATTTATCGAACAACCGTTACCCGTTGAGCAATTTCAGCAGATGTTGGAATTGAGTATGAGTTATGAGACTGCGATCGCTTTAGATGAATCTGTCGCCACGCTTAAACAACTCGCTGTTTGTTATCAACAAGGTTGGCGAGGGATTTTTGTCATCAAGCCTGGGATAGTCGGATCGCCATCTCGTCTGAGAAAGTTTTGCCACCAGCATCAAATTGATACTGTATTCTCATCAGTATTTGAAACTGCGATCGCTAGACTTGCAGCACTCCAACTAGTAAGAGAATTATCCCAAAATAACCGGGCAGTTGGTTTTGGCATCGACCATTTTTTTGAACAAGAAGAAACGTGGCTTCAAAGTTTATGGAACGACCTTTAGACTGTCTTAATAACCTAGCTCAAAATGATTGGCTTATGGGTTATAGCAGCCATCAATTTAATCAAATAGCTCAAGAATTATATTTAGAACTAACACAATTATCAGCGTGCGGAACACCACCAAAAATCATCTTAGCTGAACGTGAACCATTACGATTTTTAGCCAGTTTTATTGCCGCTTGTGCAGCGAATTGTCCAGTTTTTCTTTGTAACCATGATTGGGGAAAACAAGAATGGCAACAAGTCTTTGATTTAGTACAGCCAGATATTATTTTGGGAATGGGGAATAGGGAATGGGGAATAGGGAATGGAAATAATTACCAATGCCCAATTCCCAATGCCCTATGCCCACTGATTATGATTCCTACAGGTGGTTCATCAGGACAAATTAAATTTGCCATTCACACTTGGGAAACTCTCATCTCATCGGTACAAGGATTTACAGAATACTTTGAACTAAAACAAGTCAATTCGTTTTGCGTATTGCCCTTATATCACGTTAGTGGTTTAATGCAATTTATGCGCTCATTCACTACCGCAGGTAAACTATCTATTCAACCATTTAAAGCTGTAGAATCAGGTCAAATATTAAATATTAAACAATCAGAATTTTTCATATCTTTAGTGCCAACACAGTTACAACGCCTCCTGCAAAATCCAGAATTAACTGAATGGCTATCCCAATTTAATGCTGTACTTTTGGGAGGTGCGCCAGCATGGAACGAACTACTAGAAAAAGCCAGATTTCACCGTATCCGGTTAGCACCTACTTATGGCATGACAGAAACCGCCTCTCAAATTGCTACCCTCAAACCAAATGATTTTCTGAGAGGTAAAATTAGCAGTGGTCAAATTCTTCCCCATGCAAAAGTAACTATTCGCAATCAGCAAGGCGAAATTTTAAATTCCAATCAAATAGGAAATATCACCATTCATGCTCAATCTTTAGCCCTTGGTTACTATCCTAAAATTAGAGAAAGTCAAAGTGATTTCCAAGTAGATGATTTAGGGTTTTTAGACGAACAAGGACATTTAAATATAGTCGGACGTAACAGCGACAAAATTATTACAGGTGGAGAAAATATTTATCCAGCAGAGATTGAATCAGCTATACAATCAACTCAAATGGTTGCCGATATTTGTGTCATCGGCATTCCAGATAAACACTGGGGGCAAGCCTTAACAGCGATTTACATCCCCAAAAAATCAGATACCTCTGCCTTAAAAATCCAAACTCTACTCAAAGACAAACTCAGCAAATTTAAAATCCCTAAATATTGGATTCCCCAGCAAAACTTACCCCGTAACTCTCAAGGTAAAATTAACCGCCAACAGCTACAGAAAATTGCCACAGAATTCCTCCATAATTCCATCACATAATCTCTCTCGACTTTCTTCTCTCTACGCCTTCAGCATCTCTGCGGTTCGTTTCCAACCATTGGATTATCTCTTCAGATAATTCCTGCTTACTTCTACTACTCACATCAATACAAACATGACGAGTAATAGCCTTAGCAACTACCACCTCACTCACTGTAATCTCGTAAGTAATTTCAAACTTATCAACACCTATTTTTTGGGGAATTAAGCTAATCAGCAACTTGTCCCCAACAAACATAGGGCGCAAAAAATCAACACTAGCATGAACAATCGGAAACCCCACAGACGGATTAGTAAAAAAATCTTTGAGATTAATACTTGATGCTTCTAAAGATTCTTCATAAGC
Source organism: Nostoc sp. KVJ20 (assembly GCF_001712795.1). Taxonomy (GTDB): domain Bacteria; phylum Cyanobacteriota; class Cyanobacteriia; order Cyanobacteriales; family Nostocaceae; genus Nostoc. The sequence goes on along the minus strand of NZ_KV757651.1, from coordinate 45,754 downwards.
TTCATGGCAAATACCCAAAACGTTAGCAAAATAAACTACCCCAGCAGCATCAGTATCTTGAAAACGAACCGTGCGGTTATAAGTAAAAGACATTTTTGACAATTGAATATTAAAAAACAGCAGGTTTATTCCCTGCTTTACAAACTAATTTTATTGCAACTAAGATAAGTCAGTGATAAAAATTTAATTTCCCCAATTCTGAGTTCCTATCGATTTGTTTAGCCTCATTCAATGCTTTGGGGTTGAATATATGGTGAGGAAAGCGTAGGCATAGCCCGTCGAAGACATCGCTTCTACATAGACTCTAATAGCCCGTCGAAGACATCGCTTCTACATAGACTCTAACGGCGGAACCTCGAAGTCATTAAACGAGGAAACATTGTAAGACGAACCAGCTAAAGCCTTTACCAGCTTGCCGTCTAGAGTCTGCAAAGCAGCACCTACCTGCTGTGAAAGTGCGACATAAGAACCATCGTAGGCGGAGATTCCATAATTTAATGCGATCGCAACTGCATCCGCCATCAAGTCAGCTGTGGAGACAACATACAAAGGGAAAGCTTTGAGACTAGCTAAATTCCCCTGAATCAGAGAAACATCGTAACTACCTGCACGGGCATACTTCCACAAAACATTTGCACACTCAATATAAAATAAGTCAGGTACAAAGATTTCTGTCTGAGGATAGGCAAGGTGAGCAAACAGTTGATTAACCTTGGCTGTTAGCGGATCAGGAATAAATTGCTTAACGGACACACTGGCATCCACGACGCACCTAAGAGGAATTGTCATCTGTCCCGATCTTCTCTAATCATGGCAGTGCTATCAGGCCATTCGATATCAGTTGGTAGCTTTTCACGGCGAAGACGGATTTCCTCTAAAAGTTTTGGGACATTCTTTCGTCTTTCGTCTTCCGTTTGCTGTGCTTCAGTTTTTAAAGCTTGTTCTAACAGAGTTATAACTTGGGCGTTAATGGAACGGTGTTCAGATGCCGCTAACTCTTGCAGTTTTGCATACAAATCATCGGGTAAATTTCTTACATAAAGGGTAGCCATCGCTTTACCTCAAAGTAGAATTTACCAAAATGATAGCACAATGCAAGCAGAAGGGGGGTGTGATCGCACAGTGAGTTTCTAATCAGCCGAAGTTAGAAACTGGATTTATTCGATATTTTGCTTACTTAGTATCAATCATTGCTATTGAATGGCAAACATTACACTAACATGAGCTATTTTTCGTAGTATAATAAATAACATTAATTTTTAAATAAAATTAGTTTTTAATGAAACACTAAAACAAAATTAGAACAATTAATTCAGTAATTCGAGATTTAAGTTTCCAAATAAAGGAGAATTATGGACACCAAAATTATTTCAATTTTTAATAACAAAGGTGGAGTTGGTAAAACAACTACTATTTTTAATTTGAGTGCATCACTAGCAACAGCAGGCAAAAGAGTCCTCGTTATAGATTTTGACCCCCAATGTAATTTGTCTTTAATAACAATTGGTTATCAAGAGTTGGCTAAGTATCTTGAACAATCAACAGAATATCCCTTAGCTAGAACAATTAGAGCTTACGCACAATCATATGTCCAAAATCAAATCCCCAAGGTTTACATTTATCAGCCTAAATATACTAATTTGCTTAGTAGTCTAAGAAAAGGAAAAAGTAATGATTATGAAATATTTATGAAAGATAGCTTTTTTGAAAAGCAAAATAGGATTAAAAGTCAAGTAATAGATGTGGTATTGGGTGACTTTTGGCTAAATCGCCATGCTGATTCACTTGATGTAGGTAATGATTTAACACTAGGTATAGGGTTGAGAAAATTCTTAATTCCTTCTCTTTTAGTCAACACTCTTAAAGAAGAAGGCAAAGAATATGATTATGTATTAATTGATTTACCGCCTGCATTTAATACACTTGTTCGTTCTGCTTTATACTGTTCAGACTATTTTTTAGTCCCCTGCACGGCTGATTTATTTTCTGCTTATTGTATTACTTTAATTGGCGCTATGTTGCCAAAGTTTATTAATGAATGGGAATTAGGAGAACGTAGTTATAAAGAGTCCAATAGTTTTGATAATTTTATTCCATCCAAGGGTAAGCCAAAATGGGGTGGTTGGATTTACAATGGGTTTGATAGTATTAGATTTCCCTCCCTTCGTGAACGTAAAGAAACTGTGATTGATGAAGTACATTTAAAAAATGTCCAAGAAGAAGTAGAAAAGCAACTAATTCCTCAATTGCAGGCTAAGATTCCTTATCAATGTGTACCTGATTTTGTCAATTCAGAGCCAATAGCAAAAATTGAGGATCTAAATAATGGAGCTAGCCATATTCAACACTTAAATCTTCCGCTGAAATATTTGGCTATGACAAAAAAGCCAAATAAAACTTCACGTAAATGGTCAGACTCTCAGCAAGATTTAATGGATAGAATGGATAAAGAGTATGACTCTTTAGCACAATATATAATTAATAAATTTTAAAGTTAAATCGCTGAAAAATTTTATACTGCTGTTGCTGTCTAGTAAACGTTCACTCTGGTAATCCAAATTTTTTCCGTACTTCTTGTGCAGAAATAACATTACTAGCTTTGCTATCCGCTAGTCCAGCTTCAGCAGTTTGCCGAACATAAATTTGGTACATCAAATCATCCCACGTAGAATTTTCTGGCAACTTGTCAATCAATTTGCGAGCTTCTTCTTTAATATTTAGATTTTTCATCAGTAGTTAACCAAAAACTGTTTGTGCATCAATTTGGATATATTGTAGATGCAAAACAGGTGTACTACTTGATAACAACATTCATTCAACGGAGAGGGGGAGATTCGAACTCCCGGAGGTTTTAGCCTCATCCGATTTCAAGTCGGACGCAATCGACCACTCTGCCACCTCTCCAGTAAATCTGTCAAACTTGTGCTGATCCTAGTTTCAGACGCTATTCAGGCGCTTTTGTTGGTTAGCACTAAACTTGACAGATCATACTATACCCTATTATCTACGCAGATTGCACTACTGGATGCGAATGTCTACGACACAATCCGCGATCGCTCGTACAAAATTTCCCCCTTAGCCACTTGAAAGTCATTCCCTACCCAAACTAGGGAAACTTGCGAAACCACACCTGCCTCTAGGGTGACAATGGAAAAATTACGCAACTTCTCGCTGTCATTTTCCACAATCCTGGGGACACTAGCCGCATTCAAGTAAATTGTCCCCTCTGGACTTCTAAAGATGGGTTTGCGCTGCACCTTCTTGGTATGGCGTAAATCTCGGTGCATGTGACCAAATGTCACCAGAGGAATGGTTTTACCAGCAGTCAAGGCATGAGAAATCGCCTCGCCAAAGTCTGGATCGCCAAAGTCGCCGCCAATTGGGTGCCAGTCTTTGCCGCAAGGGTCTTCGGGGCGATCGCCTAACCCACTCGGCCCATTGTGACCCAAAAATATAATCGTCTCGTAAGCGGCGCTTTTGATCGCTTTCACAATGCGATCGGCGGATTCTTCCAAACTCGTCACACCGTAACGTTCTTGACAGATTTCCGCGAATTTCCACTCTGGGCCACCCCAGGTAAAAGGACGACCCCCCACTACAGTTAAATTCCAAGCGGGAAAATCTAGCTTACCGTAACCGACATGGGACGGGCCTAATAAATCGAGTTGTTCCTGTACCCAGTCTTCCTTAGAGCGGTCATAAGGAGCCTTTTTGCGTCCCCATTCGGTGGCGGTGTACCAGGCATCGTGGTTGCCCATTACGGCTGCTTTGGGAATATCGAGAGATGCGATCGCTCTGACCACTTCCACCGACTCGTTGCCAAAATCCCCAACAAACAGCGCTAAGTCAACACCCAGATGCTTGAGTGCAATACCATCTTCCACTTCCCATTGGTCGTGAACATCTCCAATTACAGCAATTTTGAGGGTTATCGATTGAGTTTTCTGACTGGTCATGCCACTTTCCTTGCCGTCTATCTCCAGGATATGAAACTCAGCCGGATTTGGACACAACCCCAAAATATCAACCGTCCACTATTTTTGGTAAAAACTACTATAATTGATTCCACAGGACATAAATTTGCAATTTAAAGCACCCCCTAACTGTGTTTACTACTGCACTAGCTCAACGAGAAAAAACCCAACCGGGTGAACTACCACTAGATTTGTTTGCCGCGATTCAGAGTCTCAAAAAAGAACTCAACGCAGTTATCCTGGCGCATTATTATCAAGAGCCAGATATTCAGGATATTGCAGACTTTATTGGGGATTCATTACAACTAGCAAGAGCCGCCGAAAAAACCAATGCGGATGTGATCGTCTTTGCTGGTGTCCATTTCATGGCAGAAACAGCAAAGATACTCAATCCCGATAAATTAGTACTTTTACCAGATTTGAATGCTGGTTGTTCTTTAGCCGACAGTTGTCCACCAGAGGAGTTTGCAGCTTTTAAAGCAGCGCATCCAGATCATCTGGTGGTGTCTTACATCAACTGCTCTGCTGATATCAAGGCGATGAGTGATATTATTTGCACCAGTTCCAATGCTGTGAAGATTGTGCAGCAGATACCGAAAGAACAGCCGATTATTTTTGCCCCAGATCGGAATTTGGGGCGGTATGTCATGGAACAGACTGGACGAGATTTGGTGCTATGGCAAGGTAGCTGTGTTGTCCATGAAACCTTCTCGGAAAAGAAAATTGTCCAGTTAAAAATTGCCCATCCCGAAGCAGAGGCGATCGCACACCCAGAATGTGAAAGTAGTGTATTGCGCCACGCCAGCTTTATTGGCTCCACAGCCGCTTTACTCAAATATTGTCAAAGTAGCCCTACTAAAGAATTTATCGTTGCTACGGAGCCGGGAATCATTCACCAAATGCAAAAACTAGCTCCTGAAAAGCACTTCATTCCTGCACCACCGATAAATAACTGTGCTTGTAACGAATGTCCGTTTATGCGGTTAAACACCCTAGAAAAGCTCTACTGGGCAATGAAAAATCGTACTCCCGAAATTACCATGTCAGAGGATATTCGCCTTGCTGCACTGCGACCAATGCAACGAATGCTGGAAATGAGCGTGTAACCAGTATTTTTATCCAGATGGTAGAGACGCAGTTTTGTTGCGATCTCTACCCAAAAGTTATTTTTTCTAATCACTTGCAATTTATAAAACATGGTGCTAAGATTTTAAATCGTGAGACAAATCGGGTCGGTGTCCGAGTGGTTAATGGAGACGGACTGTAAATCCGTTGGCTTGCGCCTACGCTGGTTCAAATCCAGCCCGGCCCACCACTTACGAAGTTATAAGTTATAATGACTGGGAAAGCATCAAAACTCCCAGCATTTTAACTTCTAGCTGAAAAATCAAATTTCGCCCGTGTGGCTCAGTGGTAGAGCACACCCTTGGTAAGGGTGAGGTCACGAGTTCAATCCTCGTCACGGGCTTTTTCCAGAGATACTTAGCAGTCCTAAAACATCCTAGATTATCCTAAATGTGTCTTAGAGGATGTTTGAAAAGTCATGATTGATGTATAAAATTTTTTTACCCCACCCTAGCCCTCCCCTTTATAAGGGGAGGGAACTGGATTTTATTGTTTCCCCCCTTTATAAGGGGGGACTAAGGGGGGTAATAATTCGATTAAAATCACAACATACTACTTTTCAAACAACCTCTAAAGGAACAGTAAGTGTTGAACATATCTGAGCAAATTGCAAAAGGTGTTCTTACTGCTGTAGTTGCAAAATGGTGTGATAATTCAGTGGATGTTATAGAAAAAATATCTTGATGCTAAACTTTTAGACCAACTTAAACCGCTTTAGTATTCAGAAATTCACATCCTTACTCAGGCTAAGGTCAGGACTTGTTTCCTCCTCGTTATGGGCTGTTAACTGTTCTTCCACTTTTACATAAGCTTTCTTCACCCAATACCCTCTGGGTGGCTTTTCTACCCCATAAGCTTTACACCACTTTTCTACAGCCTTATCAGACACGCCAAAATCTCTCCCAATTTGTGCAGTTGGCTTTTCCAAAACTAGTTTTCCTAGTTCTTCTTTCGATGGTCTTTCAACTTTTCTGGTATGAATCCTAGAGTCTGGGTTAACCTTTCTGGTTGTTAAATCAACGCCAAACTCCTTGTAGGTTCGCTTAGATGCTGCTTCAGTAAATTCTGTAAAATCCTCCCACCAGTAAAACGGTGTAGCTGAATTAGGTATCTGGGTAGTTATGTAGCAACCATCAAAGTTAATTGATGGATAAACAACTTTATCTATATCAGGCAGATAAACAGCATAAAATTCAAAGTCATTTACTTTGTACTTCTTTTGATGAGTCCCATTTTTATCTACCCAAATAGTTTTATTGACTACCCTATTGTCTGCTGCGTATTTAGCTTGTATTTTGTAAAATTTATCGTCTTTGTAGACAACAAAATCAAAAGGTAAATGTTCACAAACAAGTGGCGTGAGAATCAAGTATCCTTTAAGCGTTAGATCGGCGATCGCTTTGGTTGCAGCAATATCGCCCTTGTTCTTAGTATGATGCAGCAAAACGAACCCTCAAATGTAGAAATGATCATATCACTTGACGGTGCTTGAGGGTTCATATTAAGTTAAAACGAGCGCGGCAGGGTTCGAACCTGCGACCGATTGCTTAGAAGGCAATTGCTCTATCCACTGAGCTACGCGCCCAAAACAAAATAATGGCTCCCGAAAGAGTCACCTACATTATTATATCGTCTTCACCTACCAAGAAGCAATCAAAAATTGCAGATTTACCACTAGCAAGGCTAAGATGCTAGTCGCTAGTTAGTTCATCTACACCCAAAACGAAACAGATGGGGTATTGGTTTAGATATATTGTGTTGTCAAGGGGTTATTTGCCCGTTAGCGCCAACGCCCTCTGGGCGGCTACCTTCGGGAAGGATTTGGCGATCGCTAGGCTCATTTCCAAAGTATGCTAGGTAATTTCAGCCTTGGCGATACTGCCAAATGCCATTATATATTCCATATTAAGAGTGCCCCTGTGAGGAGTTATTTGCTAGTGCCATGTTTATTCTCAAACGGCAGGATGTTGAAATATCAAGCATTCAGCACCCAAAAAAGGATCAGCAGGTGCCGATTCTCAGTTATCAAGGGCAGACTTTTCGCTTGATTAGTGTTTTCAAAGCTAGTCAAGAGGAAGAAGCTAGAGCCTTATGGAGAGAATTAACGGATAACCGAGGTAAAGCCTGTGTTTTACTGGAGGAACCGGAACGTTTTAGCGTTTGGGGCAAAATCCGTTTAGAGCAGCTGGATAGTGATACAGGGGGTCATGGCAAAACGGCGATTTTAATCCAAGCCGGTATTTTGCTGTTGCAGGGTGTTTCTATCGACATTGAAGAGTTTTTAGGTGCTAGGCAAGCTGCATTATTTGAGAAAGATATTGCAGAAGTATTACAACAGAAACAATTTCCTCAAGCATCTTCCCTAGAGGCAGTGAAATATTTAGTATCTACTAATCCTTTGCCGGCAGCCAAAATACCTGATTGGCAAGAAAATCATGTAGTTATCTTGTTACAAGAACTGCATCGATTAGGAAAGGCCTATTTTGGCAATGCCAATTTTACCAAACAAGTGATTTATAAGCTAGAAGATATGCCAGAAGCCGAGCGATCGCTGTTTATCAATTGGCTAAATCAATCGCCTCTGGGTAAACTATGGCAGTAGCATGGAAATTTTTTAACAAAATTCCTGCCGCTGGCACTTGCTTTTGGTGTCAGGTTGTGTATTACCTAATAGACACACTGCTAGATATACAGTCATTTAACTCAAAATACTGCCAGAGTGCATCTACATAAGTCAAGTCCTATGAATAACTCTTACGAGAATTCGTTCCTTTCTAAATCAATTTTTACCACTCAGAACATTGTCTTAGCTAATATTGGCTGGGCCGTACTGGCGCTGCTATACTTTTTATTGTTTAGTGCCAAAGTTCCCGGAGCGGATGGCATAGAAAGCCGAGCCGAGTGGTATGTGATTGGCACAAATATTTTTGAAGCTTTAGCTTATTTGGGTGCCAGTATCTTATGCTTGAGGAACTGGCTAAGTCCGCAAATCGTCAGTGGACGGAATGTTTGGCTCTTAATTGGGTTAGGTATGCTTTCCTATTTCGTTGGGGGGATATTTTTCGGCTATACCGAAATAATTTTGAAAGATGAACCGGATGTGTCTTTAGGCGATATATTTTTTGTACTTAGTTATCTATTACTTGGCGCAGGAATGATTTTAGCTGTGGCTTCCAGGCGAATCAATCTAGAAAAATGGCAGTGGCTAATTGTGTTAGCAATTGCAATGTTCGGTAGTTTGTTGGCATGGTGGATTTCTATGCAACAAGAAACACCCTCAGAACTGCTAGTCGCTATTTTGAATTGGTTTTACGTAGTTAGCGATGTGGTTTTGTTAATTATTGCTACCACTCTGTTGCTAGCCTTTTGGGGGGGAAGAGTTTCTCAGTCTTGGCGAATGATTGCGGCGGCGGCTTTTTCGCTCTACATTGCAGATATGTGGTTTAAATACGCCCAAGACCCCAATTATCAAAGTGGGGAAATATTAGAAGTGTTTTGGGTGTTTAGTGGAGTGTTATTTGGACTGGGCGCTGTCTTAGAATATGACGCATCACTAAGACGAACGCGGCGTACCAGTGGACGTAAACGAGCTTAGTAAAGATTTTTGGTATCTACCGTGAGAAAATTAACAGACTCTGACAAGCAAGAAATTCTTAAGTTATATCGAGAGACTGCCGAAACAACCTCAACTTTGGCAGACCGCTATGGTGTGAGTAATTCGACAATTAGTCGCCTGCTCAAAAGCACGTTGCCAGAAGATGAGTATGAATACTTAGTCTCTTTGAAACGAGCTGCGAGAACTCCTGAGGGAAGGGCACAGGTAAGCTATGAGCAGTTACCACTGCTAAGTCAACCAGAGCCAGAGATAGAAGTTCCACCTATAGAGAGCCACCCTGTGGAAGTACCAAAGGTTGAGCCACTACCACGTAAGATAATTCGTGTAGAGCAGGAACTTTACTCAGAGGAAACGGCGGAGTCAATTGCCGCTAGTAGACGGGTACGGCGACGCCCTTCGGCGGCGGAAAAACCCAAGCTCCGAGTCACAGAGAAATTAGAAACTCCAGAGCCAAAGCTGCCGGAAATAGTCAGCATCCCCATCCCACCCCTCAAGAATGAACATCCAGGAGCAGCCGTCATCGCGCACATGCTGGGCGATGATTTGCTAGATGAATCAGAGGATTTAGATGATTTAGATGATGATGATTTAGAAGATGACGACTTTGAGGAAGAAGACTTTGATGACGATGACCTGGATGAGGACAGACCTTTAGTCACAAAAAGAAGACCAGGTGAAGCATCAGTTCAAGTTTTACCTCTGTCGATAGCCAATTTGCCGAAAACTTGTTATTTGGTAATTGACCGTTCCTCAGAATTAATTACCCGACCTCTGAAGGACTTTGGTGATTTGGGGCAAATTCCCAGCCTGGAAACCCAGCAAAGAACTTTACCAGTGTTTGATAACCATCGCGTCGCCAAGCGTTTTTCTACGAAGCGCGATCGCGTGATTAAAGTTCCCGATAGTAAAATGCTCCATAAGGCTCGTACTCATTTGGAAGCTAAGGGCATTACGCGATTGTTGATTGATGGTCAGGTCTATTCTTTGTCTATGGTTTAAGATTGGGCGATTCCATTTTGGATTTTGGATTTTGGATTAAATTTCAATCTAAAATCCAAAATCTAAAATCTAAAATTCTTACTCCTTTCAACTGTAGACAGCCCTTGCAAAACGCTCTGCTAAGTAGATAATGTCTTGTCTACGAGCAATTTGATTCATCCATTGTTTGGGAATATTTTCCACCCCATAATAAATTCCCGCTAACCCACCGGTGACGGCGGCGGTTGTATCAGTATCTCCGCCTAAATTGACAGCTTTCAACACCGCTTCCGAATAAGACGAGCTATTTAATAAACACCACAGGGACGATTCCAAAGTATCAATCACATAGCCCCCAGAATTAATCTCTTCAACTGGTAATTTGGCAATCTCACCACTGAAAACTCTGCCAAAATGCGGCTTCTCTAACAAAAATTCTCGGATGGAATATATCGTTTGGATATCTTGCAATCCTTGTAAATAAGCTGTTTGCGGGTCAGCCCCTTCTAAGAGTGCCACTGCAATACTAATATAAATGCCACAGGCCATTTGCGATCGCGCGTGAGCATGAGTAATCGCCGAAACATCATGCACCCGCGCCAGCAATTCGCCTAAGGTGAAGCTTCTGTGACAATAAGCCATTGGCAAGATTCTCATTAAAGAACCATTGCCATTACTATTTTCAACTTTACCGCCCGCCTGATGGGGAACCACTCCCTGCTTTAGGCGCATAATTGCTGTGTGGGTAGTTTGACCAATATCAAAGACATCGCCACGAGGAGTCCAGTAAGCCTCCTTGTACCAGCGCCAGAAGGAATTGGCTATGGCATCCAACGAATACCCCCTACAAAGGCATTCCGCCAAGCAAAAGCTTAAGGAACTATCATCTGACCAAGTTCCTGGTGGTTGATTCCATGTGCCATAACCAAGCATTGTTGTCACTGGAGATTTTACTCGTTCAGCACGGCTAGTAAACTCCACCGGCACACCCAACGCATCACCGACACATAAACCCATCAGACCAGACAACGTTTTTGCAGCGGTTAGCATTATTCAATCTCCACAAGAATTGCTCAAAATTAACTTTATAGATTCCCTCTATAGCTTGTTGCAACAGATGCTACAGCCTACTTTTTCATCATCTGTGAAAAGCTCGGCAAAAAAATGTTAACCGGATATTTTATTTGCCATGTCCCAACTTAGTTTTAGTTCCAAATATTGTGACAGTTTTAAAAGCGTCTATTTTGGACTAAATAACCAAGATGAAAAGACATTTAAATTTAATTATAACAACTCATTTATAAATTCCAGTATTAGTTACCCTGTAAGCCTTATGCATCAATAACAACAGTTATTTAAGAAAATTTGAGAATCATTTGGAACATTCTCGCATGATTTTCGACCTTGAATATATAAGTAAAAAATACAAAGTTTGGTGAAAATTATGAAACGCTTACTCAAGTCTTTCTTGACAATTTCTGCATTGTCTTCCTTAATAGTTGCTCCTTTTGTTCTATCAGCTGGTCAAGCTTCTGCTCAAACCAAAAAGGGTACTGATGCTAGTTATGTTGGTGCTGGTGTTGCAGCTGGCGTTACCAGTGGCGGACAAGGTATCAACGATGATGCCACATTTGGTGGTAATGTCACAGGTCGCTTGAAATTAGGAACTACCCCGTTTTCTGCACGCGGTAATGTCCTCTGGAGTGACCAGACGAGTGCCATTATTCCAGAACTTTCTGTGGATGTACCCATCGCTAATAGAACTAACGCCTATTTAACTGGTGGTTATTCTTTTGTAGAAAAAGATGGTTCAGCAACTCCTATAGGTAACAAAGATTCTGTAGTGGTAGGTGCTGGTGTTGAATCGGAAGTTGCTAACAATTTCCTCGTCTACACTAATGCCAAAGTCGGAATTGGTGCTTACCAAAATAGCGATGCTTCTGCTGTTAGCATTAATGGTGGTATTGGCTATCGCTTCAAATAAAAGATTATTGAGTCCTCAGTCAGTTTATACTTTACTTAGTACTCAGGACTCAGCACTAAAAAATCACTACTCCTCAAAAGCTGGTTTTGCTAAGTATTACATCACTGACAAAGCCAGCTTTTGCCGTGGTAAAATTAAAACATTCCTCATTATTCCGGCCGGATTACCGGGGATCAAGTAGCCGAAGGGTGCTGATTCGGCGTCTACTTAATGCTTTATTGAGAATACTATACAAGTCTAATGGTTAAATCTGCTCCTTCCCCCATCGCTAGCCGTAAACCTTCCAAAGTAGAAGGAATCAAGGAAAATAGTAATTTTTTGCGTGAACCTGTAGCAAGTGAAATTCTTCAAGACACTACCCATTTTACTGAAAATGCGGTACAGCTTTTGAAGTTTCACGGTTCTTACCAGCAGGATAACCGCGACAACCGCACCAAGGGACAGGAAAAAGATTACCAGTTTATGCTGCGGACAAAAAATCCGGGTGGTTTAGTACCGCCAGAGCTATATCTGGCTTTAGATAAAATAGCTGATGAGTATGGCAACCATACGTTACGAGCCACTACCCGTCAAGGTTTCCAACTGCACGGAATTTTAAAGAAGAATCTAAAGTCAGCAATTGCCACCATTGTCAATAATCTGGGTTCAACTTTAGGTGCTTGCGGCGACATTAATCGCAACGTGATGGCACCACCAGCCCCCTTTAAGAATCGCCCAGAGTATCAGTATGCTTGGGAGTATGCCCAAAATATTGCTGACTTGCTGTCACCACAAACGGGTGCTTATTACGAAATTTGGTTAGATGGGGAAAAGGCAATTAGTGCTGAAGAGAACCCAGAGGTAAAAGCAGCGCGACAACGCAATGGGAATGGCACAATTATCCATGACAACGAAGAACCGATTTATGGCACTCACTATATGCCCCGCAAGTTTAAAATTTGCGTAACAGTGCCAGGAGATAATTCGGTTGATTTGTATTCCCAAGACCTGACGTTGGTAGTGATTACCAATAAAAAGAAACAGTTAGAAGGATTTAATATTTTTGCTGGTGGTGGTTTAGGTAGAACCCACGGTAAAGAAGAAACTTTCGCTAGGTTAGCAGACCCCATCGGTTATGTGGCGAAGGATGACGTTTACGACATCGTGAAAGCGATTGTTGCTACCCAAAGAGATTATGGCGATCGCACTGACCGTCGTCATGCCAGACTAAAATATCTAATCAACGATTGGGGTGTAGAAAAATTCCGTACCCAAGTTGAAGAATATTTTGGTAAATCAATTGAAGCCTTCAAACCACTGCCAGAGTTTAAATTTTACGACTTCCTCGGCTGGAATGAACAAGGTGATGGCAAGCTATTCTTAGGAATTTCCATTGACAATGGTCGAGTCAAGGATGAAGGTTCGTTTCAACTGAAAACCGCCTTGCGGGAAATTGTCGAACAGTTCAACTTACCCATCCGCCTCACATCCAACCACAACCTGATTTTTTACGATATTGAACCAGATAGCAAGCAAGCTATTCAAGACATTCTCAGCCGTCACGGTGTCGGAGACGAACCCAATAAAATCGAACCTTTAGTGCGGTATGCAATGGCTTGTCCGGCTTTACCCACTTGCGGCTTGGCAATCACGGAATCAGAACGAGCAATACCAGGTATTTTGGAGCGGATTCGCGCTCTGTTAGATAAATTAGGTTTACAAAAAGAGCATTTTGTGGTAAGGATGACAGGATGCCCCAATGGGTGCGCTCGTCCCTACTTGGCTGAATTGGCCTTTGTCGGTAGCGCTCCAGAATCTTACCAATTATGGTTAGGGGGTTCGCCAAATCAGACTCGACTGGCACAACCTTACATAGAAAAACTGCACCATAATGACTTAGAAAGCTTCTTAGAGCCGATTTTTGTTTACTTTAAGAAATCTCGGAAATCTAAGGAAAGCTTCGGTGATTTTTGCGATCGCGTTGGTTTTGATGCCATCCGCGAATTTGCTGCTAGCTATGAACCCCAAACAGCTAATGGTGCAAACAAATCGCGCCACCGAGTAAATTTGAAAGAAGAGGTTTATGGCAAATTGAAAGAAGTAGCAGAAAGCCAAGGTAAGCCGATGACTCAGTTAGTGACTGAAGCGCTAGAAGCTTACTTCCAGAATCTTTCGTAAGCCGAATAAGTAATTAAAGGATAAATGGACACAGATGGACTTATCTGTGTCCATCTTTGACTTGATATTCTTGAAATTCCAAAATCCCATGTCTCAACTGCAAAGAATTGCGATCGCACCTTCCCAACTCCAACAAGGGCAAATTTTGCTCACAAAAGAACAGCAACATTATTTGGAGCGTGTGTTGCGCTTGCGTGAAGGCGATCGCTTTATTGCAATGGATGGTAAAGGAAAATCGTGGTTAGCGCAGCTAGCAGGGGAACAAGCACAGGTTTTAGAACCACTTTTAGTAGAAACTGAATTACCTGTATCGATTACGCTGATGGTGGCGTTGCCCAAAGGTAATGGATTTGATGAAGTGGTGAGGTGTTGTACAGAGTTGGGAGTAACTTGTATTGCACCAGTATTGAGCGATCGCACTTTACTTCATCCTAGTCCTCAAAAGCTTGAACGCTGGCGGCGCATCGCTGCGGAAGCCGCCGAGCAATCAGAGCGTTCTTTTGTGCCGACAATTTTAGAGCCTGTTACTTTTAACACGAGTTTGTCATTTGCAAATAGCCAGCAATATATCTGTGTAGCGCGTGGCGAGTTTCCCCACTTAAAAGATTGCTTACAGCACAAAGGACAAATGACAAATGACATAGGACAAGAAACAATTGTCATTGCTACTGGGCCAGAGGGAGGATGGACAACACCAGAAATTGAGAATGCGATCGCATCTGGATTTCAACCTGTTTCCCTTGGTCGCCGCATTTTGAGAGCAGTTACGGCCCCAGTAGTAGCATTATCCTTGATTACCGCAGCTTGTGAAGTATAAATGATGTATAGCTCACGCAAAAATAATTTTGCATGAGACATCACTCCACTGTTTATTTAAAGTGATGATTGAGCAAGTTGCGATCGCCTTTGAGCATAAAGATTATCAAACAGCTGCTAAATTACTCAAACAGCTGCTAGTAGAATCGCCAGAACATCCTTGGGTACAATATTATCTCGGCCGGCTGCATGAAGTATCTGGAAAGCGCCAGGATGCGGACAATGTTTATCGGCAACTGCTGCGAGATACAAGAAATACCAAAATAATAACCCTTGCACGCGAAGGTTTGCGACGACTACAAGAAATGGAGCTTGAAGAAAGACAAAGAGCCATTTCTCAAGCAAAATCTGAACCGAATAATACCGAACTTGGCGTATTAGTTTTAGAGCCTCTCAGTAACGAGATTAAAACAGAAGCATCTCTAAAATTTGCCCAGATTATGCAGCTAGACCCCTACACTGCACGGTTGATACTGCCAAGTCGTGGCTGGAGGTTGTACCGCACTGGCCAAGTAGGAGAGCTAAAATTTTACGGCAAACAGCTACAGCAAGCTGGTATTCCTTGCTTTTGGGCAACAATAGCTCAAATTAAGCAAATTCAAGTTTATCAAGTCAAATATTTTCAAGCATCTACCCCACAGGCTACAGTTGTTTGCCGTAACGAGGCAAATCAACTCGGTTCTCTCACTTTTGACTGGTCAGAAATCACAGCAAGAGTAGTGGGACTGTTGCCCATTTTCGAGGAAGTGGTAGATCGAGATGTGCGCGGTAAACTGGAACGGAAAACTCAAACACAAGACTATGCCCAGTTTTGTGATTTACACATACCAGGTAGACATTGTATTCTCCGATTTGATGATAGCGGCTATGAATTTCAGGAAGGTTTAGAAATCATTCCTCAAGCTAGCCAAAATACAATCAGAATTAATTGGAATATTTTATCGAGTTGGATTGACCAGCAACTACCTAAAGTCAAAATTTGGTCAGATTTCACGTCCTTTGCGGATACAACATTAGATCAAACAGAAATGCTGAGTCATATCAAGTCTCACATTCATTTGTTGCGTAGAGAACAGACTAATTGGGACTCAGCTTTTCAGCTATATAGTGGACTGGTGTTACTTAAAAATACTAATTAGTTGTGCAAATAAACCAACCCTAAAAAATGCAGTTGTAGTGGAGAAAATTAAGCGATCGCTCCTAAATTGGAGAGTTCCCCATTTACAACTGACAAAGTTATCTTAACCTTATAATCTATAGAAACCGTAAATTTACGGTCTCTATCAATTATTTAGGTGTTTTAACCTGACGTGCCATCTCTAAATAAGCACTCATATTCGCCCCTGGACGCCGACGACCATTAGAGCTTGTAGTCGAAGGAGCAAGATATTTTGGCGCAAAGGTTGTTTCAGTTGGCTGCTCTTGGATTACTTTGGCTGCTGCGGCTTTTGCATTTTTGCCAGGTTCAACTTTAAGACCCTCAGCAGTTTGGACTAGTTGAACATCAGCTGGTTTGGGATTTTTAGCTGATTTTGCCTTACCCTTACTTGCAGCGGTTTTTGTTCCGTTCAATGAATCTGACTTGGATGGAGTTGGTGCTTCTGAGGCAATTGTTGCCGTTACTTTCTTAGCGTTTGATGCAACTGTCTCTGCTACTTTTTTCGCGTTCGATGCTACCTCTTTAGCAGCATCTTTGGCAGCATCTTTGGCTTCGTCCAATTCTAAGAAGTAGCCGTTGCTTTTCTTCTTCCCTGGTAAAAGTCCGGTAATGAAACCCAGAATACCCGAAATTAACTTTTTGATAAAATCCACTACAATTACTCCTGCCTGTTATAGTTGGAACTCGACCGTAATTGTTAAAAATTACGACAAAATGTTACATTTTCTACTTTGCGTCACCGCGTTTTGGTGACAACCCTTATAGGTTTGTGCTTAATTAACATTGTAGTAAAACTACAGGACAAATGTTCTCTTACAAGCATTTGCAACCTGCATACACCGAGAACTAATTATTAAATTTTACTGTAACTAAGAGCAAGATTCTGAAAGCAAGCTTTACAAAAATTAACATTTATTTGTTTAGTAAATACTTATGCAATTGAAACAAACAGTTTACTCTCAACCAGTGGGAGGAGTGTCATAGCCTATTGGCAAATGGTGAGCTTAATTAGTTAAATTTTATACAAATTGTTTTTGAGTGCATTTCAGTTTTGCAAAAATATCTTTTAAAGAATCCGAAAAGCAATAGCTTCAGTTTGTAGAGCAGTATGTACCTACAAAAGTGAAATACACCCCTTACTTCAACCAGATTTTGTAAATGAACACCGAAAATCAGCAGCGCAATCCCGTTTTGTTAATACACGGCATTGACGATACGAGGGCAGTTTTCCAGAAAATGGCGGTTCACTTAGTATTACAAGGTTGGTCTGTACATTCTCTGAATCTGGTTCCTAATAATGGTGATGTGGGTCTTGATGAATTGGCAAAACAAGTAGGAGATTATGTTACAGCCACCTTTGCACCAGAACAACGCCTAGATTTAGTAGGCTTCAGTATGGGAGGAATTGTCAGTCGCTACTATGTTCAGCGATTGGGAGGAATTAACCGCGTGCAGCGGTTTATCACCATCTCTTCGCCCCATCATGGAACTGTCGTTGCTTATGGTTCCAGGCGTCCTGGTTGCGTACAAATGCGACCTGACAGCATTTTTCTCAAGGATTTAAATTCTGATGCTGTAATATTGGGGCAGCTAGATTTTACATCTATCTGGACACCTTATGATTTGATGATTGTCCCAGCAAATAGTTCGCAAATGTCCGTAGGAAGTGAAGTAATAGTACCAGTTGCTCTACATCCTTGGATGCTAACAGACACGAGAAGTTTAGCAGTAGTGCAAGCAGCTTTAACAGAAGGTATTAAGCTGCCCTTGCTAAAGAAAAAATCCAGTCAGTAGCTAGAATAATCGCCACGCTGGATTTATTCATCTTTAATTACGAATTACGAATTACGAATTACTTAAGTCTTATCCCCAATTTGTGTATGTTCGTAACTCCCAAAAATCGCCTCTGGGTGACGATAATACTTGAACTCCATGAGGTTATAAAAGGGATCTTCTAAAAAGAAAGTGCGATGCTCAAGAGGAGAACCAACAAAGCGATTTTTGGTTTCTTCCCGAAAAAGTAGCTGTTGTTGTTGCGCCCTTTCGAGTAAGTCTTGCCAGTCACGTTCTTGGGTAAAAATTAGCCCAAAGTGTCTGGGATATATGGTATGTTGCGGTATCAAGGGTTCTTTGGTGACGTGAGCCACTAGTTGATGACCGTAGAGATTGAGAATCAAGGCATGGTGGTTTTCACGACCAGGAATGCAGCCCAAGCCATCTACATAATATGCTTTTGTCTGGGCAATGTTAGTTACAGGAAAAGCCAGATGGAATAAAGTTTGGCTCATAGCTTGTGTGGAAAAGATTTGTAGTTGATGCTATCTACAATCTATGCTGTTAAATCTTGATTGTGGTCAACTTGAACACAGTTATAATTCAATACAGTTCAGAATGAGCAACAAAACACTTGTAGAGACGGCGATTCATCGCGTCTTCAAAGAAAAATTATCTACACCAGTAATCTTAACTGAACCGTATTGGATTTAGGGGATCTAAAATTTTTGATACCGACAAGAGGACTTTTCAAACATCCTCTAAGCAATTTATAGGACTCATATTTGATTTCTGAAAAAACTCAGTACAACTAAGAAGCCTTCTTGACTGTAGCAAGATTGCCTATTGCCTATTGCCTATTGCCTATTGCCTACCTACGCAAATTAGTTCAGACATCAAAGCGGATTCCTATAGTTAATAATACAAATATATTACTTTAGCTGGAGAGGTTTCAGAAATTAAGCACGAAGTATGACAAATTCGTTATTCTGTTGATATTCAGACAAAATTACTCATGATTAATTGCTGATGTCATCCTTAATTGATTCTGTTAATCCCTGGTTAGTAGCAGTTGTATTAAACACAATTTTATTGGGTGTAGCTTGGATTGCTCCGAAAAAGTTACTTACCCCTGCTGGATTATTCCATGCCTGGTTCCTGGCTATCTTAATTTGGGTAACTCTAGGCTGGCAAGGATATGCAGTAGTAATGTTCTATTTTCTGGTTGGTTCTGGCGTTACCCGCATTGGTATGGCGCAGAAGGAGGCAGAAGGAATTGCCGAAAAGCGTTCTGGGGCAAGAGGCCCAGAAAATGTTTGGGGTTCGGCTTTGACTGGGGCGCTGTGTGCCTTGGGAGTAGGAATAATAAATTCGGGATTCCTTGTACCTACTTCGCAGTCCCTAATCCCTAATCCCCAGTCCTTATTATTATTAGGCTATGTAGCGAGTTTCAGTACCAAGCTGGCTGACACCACCGCCAGCGAAGTTGGTAAAGCTTATGGTAAAAGTACCTTTTTGATTACCACACTCCAACCAGTGCCACGAGGTACAGAAGGAGCGATAAGCTTGGAAGGAACTCTAGCTGGGATTGTCGCTTCTGTAGCGATCGCATTTATTGGTTGGGGAGTTGGTTTAATTGATCTATTAGGAGTCGTTTGGTGTGTACTGGCAGCATTTATTGCCACTAACTTAGAAAGTGTAATCGGGGCAACACTGCAATCTAAGTATAATTGGCTGACTAATGAAGTAGTAAATATTTTTAATACATTAATCGGTGCGATCGCGGCTATGCTACTTGCTTGGACATGGATAAGTTTCATTAAGTAGACCAGCAAGAATAAACAATTACTCGTTTAGGTAGTGGGGCATTGGAGGAAACGAGTCATAGAAGTTAGATTCCCAACTTAGCACTGGCTCAACGCCCTGCTATCCATGTACAGCACTCACCACTCCTGAATACTCTGTCCTACTGTTGACATTTTCAATCCTGTTTTGTCCCCGCTAGACTGTAAAAGTGATCGGGGGAAATTATATTATTTACTAGCTATATAATTTTTTTACCATCCAGATGTAATTAGTTCATGGAATCTTTATCATATTTATCAATCAACAACCAGATGATTTCTATATGATTTAAAAGTCCTATAAGTGTTTAACCATTTTCACATAATTAGTTCATGGAATCTTTATCATTTTTGACAATTAATGACCAAATAATTTCTATTGAGGAAGCAGTAAAGTACCTGCAAGCCTCTGGAAAATTGGGACAGTTCATTGGGGATATTCTCCGTCAGTACGTAATTGAGTCAGAAATCCGAACACGAGACGATATTGAAATTGGCACTGCAATAACTGAACAGTCAATTATTGACTTTAGGCTGAAAAATCAACTGACTGATCCCCAAAGTTTTCAAGAATGGTTACAGACCAACAACACAGATTACGCTACCTTTCACACATCGGTTACTTTTGGTTACAAGCTAGAAAAGCTGAAAGCTGTAGTGACGGAAACAAAACTCCAAGAATATTTTATTGAGCGCAAGATTTTTTTGGATCGGGTAGTACTTTCTAGAATTGTTGTTGATAATCGAGAACTGGCAGACGAACTACACACGCAAATTGAAGAAGGAGGTAGTTTTGAGCAACTAGCTAAAGAGTATTCACTTTCAGATGACCGAATTGTGAACGGCATGATGGGAATAGTCAGCCGAGGAAGTATGCCAGATATATTACGGGCAGCTATTGATGTGGCGAGTCCTGGACAATTAGTAGGACCAATAGAAATCGTTGGCAAAGACTCTCCCCAAGGAGAAGGACCTTATGGTTTGTTTCGAGTAGAACAATTTCTGCCAGCGTCTTTAGAAGATACTCAACTAAAGCAAGCACTACAAAATGAGTTATTTGAAAAATGGCTAGCAGAGAAAATTCAAAAACTGACAGTCAAGTTACAAGTGAGTTAAAAATTCTGGATAATGAATCTTTACGATTAAAAGTGCTAGCTTCTTTGCCTTGGAATCAGCCACCGCTATGTTGGCTGACTCCAGAACAACAGTCCCAATTAGAAAATGAGTGCCAAACCCGTCAATATCGTCTTGGAGAAAAAATCTGGTCAAACGATGTCGGCGGTTATCAATTCTTAATTGTGGCTGGGAAAGTTCGCTTACGAGAAGAGGGTGTTGGCAAACCTTTAGCAGCCCTCGATGCGGGGGATTGGTTTGGTGACTTACAAAAGCTATCTGCGGATTTTAAAGCTGTAGCTGCTAGTAAAGAAGTAGTAGTAGTGTGTTGGGATACTGCGCTGTGGGCAGGATTTTCTCACCCACAAATTCAGGAATTCTGGCAAGTGTTACCAGTGGACATGGAGGGAGAGAGAGAGACATTTTCCTTCTCTTCCACTCCTTCACTAGCGCCAGCCTCAGAAGGGACTTCCAGTCCCCACAGCCTTCAACCCCAAAGAGGACTCCCAGCCGCCAATTTAATCGTCTCAAATTATCCGTTTGTTGCCAGTTGGAACACCGCTGCTGCTTGTTTAACAATGGTGGCGCAACAGTTAGAAAATTCTGTGCAACTGGAATGGGTGCAGCGTCAACTCAGAGGACAACGCCCAAAACAGGTTGTGGAAGCAGGAGAAAAATTAGGGTTAGTGTTGCGGCGCTTACAAGTGAGTTGGGGTGAGTTGCGACAGCTGTCATTTCCAGCTTTATTACTGTGGAATTCTGACTCACCTCAGAGTCCATCCTGGGTGGTAGCTTATGGAGTTAAAGGCGATCGCTTAATTATCGCTAATCCTTTAAATCCCGAACGGACTTGTGAAACCTTACCGCAGTCCATAGTTGAGGCGTCTTGGGATGGACAATTGTGGCAAGTAGAACTGATATCTAAGCAAGAAACATTTAACCTGAGTTGGTTCACCCCAGCAGTTTGGAAGTATAAGGGATTGCTAACAGAAGTA
Source organism: Nostoc sp. KVJ20 (assembly GCF_001712795.1). Classification (GTDB taxonomy): domain Bacteria; phylum Cyanobacteriota; class Cyanobacteriia; order Cyanobacteriales; family Nostocaceae; genus Nostoc. Next base: position 24,220 of record NZ_KV757651.1, on the reverse strand, counting down.
TTGTTAGCATCTTTTACCTTGCAGCTTTTGGGTTTAACAACACCACTAATTACACAAGTTGTCATTGATAAAGTGATGGTGCAAGGGAGTTTGCCGACTCTCGATGTTATGGCGATCGCACTTTTATGCGTAGCCATATTTGAGTCCATACTTGGCATTCTCCGTCTATTCATCTTTACCCATACAGCTCGTCGTCTGGATTTGAGTTTATCAGCACAGCTATTTCGCCATCTGATGCGTCTGCCTTTGGCTTATTTTGAGTCGCGGCGCGTCGGAGATACAGTAGCACGAGTCCAGGAACTCGAACAAATTCGTCAGTTTCTCACAGGTACAGCATTAACTGTAATTCTAGATAGCATCTTTGCTGTGGTGTACCTGGCATTGATGTTTTACTATAACGTCCCACTCACCTTTGTAGCTTTAGCAGTACTACCGCTATTTGCCACATTAACGATAGTTGCAACACCAATTCTGCGTAACTGGCTAAACGAAACTTTCAACCGTTCTGCCGATAGTCAATCGTTTCTAGTAGAGACAATTACCGGAATTCACTCCGTTAAAGCCCATGCAGCAGAACCAGTAGCCCGCGATCGCTGGGAAGGCTTATTTGCTCGCTTCATTCGCACAGGTTTTAAAGCCTCTACCACCTCCAATATCAGCAGCAATATTGGTGACTTTCTCACTAATTTGTCTACCATGCTGATTCTCTGGTTTGGAGCCAAATTAGTCATTGAACAAAAGCTCACAATCGGACAGCTAGTTGCATTTCAAATGCTGTCTGGTAGAGTCACAGGCCCACTTTTGCGCTTAGTACAGTTGTGGCAAAACCTTCAACAAGTGCTACTTTCTGTAGATCGCATTGGTGATATTCTCAACGTCTCCCCAGAAGCAGAACTGGGAACTGGTCTAGTTTTACCACCCCTGAAAGGACAAGTCACTTTTGAGCAAGTATTTTTCCGCTATCGGCCAAACTTTGAAGCCATTCTGCGGGGAATCTCTTTCAATGCCGAACCAGGGCAATTTGTTGGTATTGTCGGACGTAGCGGTTCTGGGAAAAGTACCCTATCTAAACTATTGCAACGCCTCTATCAAATTGAATCAGGACGCATCCTTATTGATGGTTTTGATATAAAAAGCGCCGATTTAGCTTCACTGCGGCAACAAGTTAGTGTAGTTCTTCAAGAAGACTTTTTATTCAACGGTTCCATTTTGGAAAATATCACTCTCGGTAGTCCCGACATTACCGCAGAGCAAGTAGTAGAGGCAGCAAGACTAGCAGTAGCACACGACTTCATTAGTCAATTACCCTACGGTTACGAAACAAACGTGGGTGAACGCGGTACAGCTTTATCTGGTGGACAGAGACAACGTATTGCCCTAGCAAGGCTATTTCTTTCCCAAGCACCGATTTTGGTTTTGGATGAAGCTACCAGCGCTTTGGATAGTGAAACTGAACAACAAGTACTACAAAACCTGCAAAAAATTTCCGCTAATCGTACCGTGTTTCTGATTGCTCACCGCTTTGCTCCTCTCAAACGTGCTGATTTGATTTTGGTGTTAGAGCAAGGTGTGATTGCCGAGCGTGGTACTCACGCACAGTTGTTGCAACAAAAGGGTTTGTACTGGTCACTATATCAACGCCAGCAAGCAAATATATAGTAAATTGAACTAGCTCAAAGCTTGTGGTTAGTACAGCAAAGACAAGTAGGGGCAATTCATGAATTGCCCCTACTTGAGCAACTTGTTAAAAGTAGGTAAACTTCCTTCACAGTCTACTAAATAAAAGATAAACGCCTAGAAAGTAGCGTAAGGATGCTCTTAGGCAAATGGCAATACTTGTCGGTTAAGCTTATACCAATTTGAAAAAGAATGCGACAAATAGACCATTTGTAGAGACGCGATTCATCGCGTCTTTACCCAATGATGTGTTGCAATCATTAATTGAATGGGTATTATTGTTCGCCACCAACCAGAAGAACTCAGTTGCTTGAGGAATTATTAAGTACTGCCAATCCTCTGATAAAATCCTTGGAGCGTAAGTAAGTAAATTCATTATGACAAGTGCATCTTATATTTTTCTGGCTGGAGCAAGTCGCGGTGTTGGTCGAGAAATTGCTCAATATCTGACAGCGCAACAGCTAAAGGTCAAAGCACTCCTGAGAACAGCAGCAGTTGCGGCTGAACTAGAGAAAACAGGTATTCAAGTAGTTGTGGGAGATGCTTTGAATGTTGACGATGTAGAACGTGCAATCCTGACAGATGAACCTATTCACACCGTTATCAGTACAATTGGTGGTTTACCGACAGACGTAGAAAAGCCAGATTACCCTGGTAATAGAAATCTGATCGATGCAGCAGTTAAAGCTGGAGTGCAAAAGTTTATTCTCATATCTTCCATTGGCGCTGGCAATAGTGTTGCTGCTCTGTCACCCCAAGTTTTGGCAGCACTGGGAACAGTTTTAGTTGAGAAAGACAAAGCTGAACAACACTTAATTGCCAGTGGACTTACCTATACAATCATCCGTCCAGGTGGACTCAAGTCAGAACCAGCAACGGGTAATGGCGTTTTGACTGAAGATCCGCAGATTATTGGTAGCATTAATCGTGCAGATGTGGCGCAGTTAGTTGGTCGCTGTTTAAATAGCAATCGCACCAATAATAAAATATTGTCAGCCGTAGACCGAAATATGCTATTCGGACAAAGAGAATTTGCAGAATTTAGTTTGGAGTAATTTAAGCACGCCAGCGGAGTATCTGACCCTTAACAGGATTCACAAATTCTCGTTTTTCAGCGACAGAGCGAGCATACTCTCGCTTCAACTGGTAGTACCACTGCGCTTGCATATCTGAGTCCTTAATCAGCCGTAGTACAGGATTATATTTCAGACCGATCTGCTGTTTTTCCACAACCGTTCGGTCTTGGTCAAGGAAAGTCCGCGCTAGTATATGCATCAGTGGTTTGAAAAATCCCACCCAAGGAAGTGTCCAGTAAAGAGCAAAAGTTACCTCAGTTTCCGTATCTGAAATGGGTGTAACTGCTGTTAAATTAACGACTCGATGCTTACCAATGGTGGTTTCTTCTATTCTGACGCCAGGTAAACGAAAAGAAATCTCCGTTTCCGGGACACCACCGCCAATCAGCCAGTATAATCGACCCCCATTCTCTGGTAATCGGTGTCGTCGCATCGTGAAGCCGTAGGGCGAAGCATCAAATTGCTTCACTTCCTCGTGCAGTTGCTCATTTCGCCACCACCAAGCGCGATGAACATAAGGTGAATGAGCAGGGTCCATCAGACCTACCACTGCATGATCCACAAAACAGGGGAATTTCACAATCTCTACGAATTGGGGCGAACGCTCATCAAACCCTGGAATTACCGGAATTTCCATCTCAGAAGCAGGAGGTTGTGGGTTATCTGGATCGGTCATATATATCCAAATATTTCCTTGGACTTCGCGAATTTCATAAGACTGTACATTGAAGCGACTCAAATCAATCTGCTGTTCTTCTACAAGAGATGGAATTGCAGTGCAACTTCCAACCGGGTTAAAGCGCCAACCGTGATAACAGCATTCCACTTCCTGCCCATCGAATCTACCACAACTCAAGGGCACACCACGATGGGGGCAAATGTCCCGCATCGCAGAGACTTTCCCATCCTGGCTGCGGACTAGCAGCACTGGTTCTCCCAAGAAAATGCGGCTGATCATCATACCTGGTTTGATTTGATCGCTAGGCAAAGCATAGTACCAAGTATTACGCAAGAAAAAATTATCGTTATTGTTCATAACTAATACCAAATTGAGATAGATAGGATGTTGGACATTACTGGAACAGACTTTTGGTAAAGATGTTTAATCTAAAATCCCAAATCTAAAATCCCAAATTGGTATAACTGCGTCTGCTTTTGACACAACGAAAGTCCTGGTTTCTGGAAAGGAAGGTTATGCTTGAAAACATTCTTTCGGGTTTTTAATTGTTGTAAGTAAATTCAACTGATACAATTGTTGGTCATGTTCGTAATTCTCTCAGATTTGGTTTGTTCTGGGAGGATTTTAGCGGTGAAATTGCATTATTCACCAGAAATTTGGATAAATACTGTTCTTTTGCGCGGGCCATCCAACTCAAAAAACAACACAGATTGCCAGGTTCCCAAAGCTAATTTACCATCCACAATGGGAATTATCTCACTAGTGGTCAGCATCATTGCCATTAAATGAGAGTGGGCATTAATCGGTTCATCTTCCGGGACATCTCTTAAATGCAAATCATTATGCAAATAGCTGTCTGACTCAGGTGCTAATTTTTGCAAGAACACTTTTATATCTTCTAACAATCGGACTTCATTTTCGTTGATAGTTAATGCTGTTGTTGTGTGTCGAGAAAATACTAAGGCTTGTCCATTTTTAATTGATGTTGAGGCAATAAAATCTTGGATTTGTGGAGTGATATTATGAATATTTATTTTTGGCTCGGTTTCAATTTCAATTAACTTATTAATAATTGGCATCTGTGGAATTTTATATTTTAGATTACAGACGAGGTACGCTAACACAGCCTAACGCACTCATCAATTTCATATCAACATCTAACTCTGCCAATTTGAGATTTTGGTGCGCTTCTAGCGCAACTTGGATTTTTGAAGAAAAAATCTAATACCATTCAATTAATGATTGCAACACATCTTTGGGTAAAGACGCGATGAATCGCGTCTCTACAAATGGTCTATTTGTCGCATTCTTTTTTCAAATTGGTATAAAATCCAAAATTGAATGACTTTTAATTCCTAACTATAGTTTCCAAACCTTGCACTAATCTTTCTATACCTTCTTTTGCCGTCTCTTTTTGCAGCGCCCCATAAGCAACGCGTAGATAGCATCCATCATCCATGCCAAAGGTTGTACCTGGAATGACTGCTACTTTATGTTCTTGGATCAGTTTTTTAACTAATTCAAAAGCATCCATTTGGGTATGAACTTTGAGGAAAAAATAGAAAGCGCCGTTGGCGGGGGTAATACTACATAAGCCTTGTAGGGGCTTAAGGGAATCTAATACTAGTTGGCGTACTTGAGCAAGCGCTCCTATATTACTCTGCAAATACTCCTCTTTTGCCTGCAATGCCCCTAAAGCTGCATATTGAGAAATGACTGGCGGACAAATCAAAATTGTATCCTGGACTTTTTTGATGGCGACAAGTAAGTGTTTGGGAATCACCATGTAGCCAATACGCCAACTGGCAAAACCGTATGCTTTAGAAAGGCTATAGAGAGAAATGGTGTACTCGCTACTATTATCAAATGCACCAGGTGAAATGTGTTTTACCCCGTCATAGGTAAAGTATTCATAGGCTTCATCGCTGATGTGGTAAATACTACGATCGCCACAAATTTGATTTACTTGGTGCAATGCTGCTTCAGAATAGACAACTCCAGTCGGATTATTCGGTGAAATTGTTACCACAGCCCGTGTTTTGGTAGTGATTGCTTTTGCGATCGCATCTGGACGCAGTTGGTAGTTTTCATCTGTCGCCACTAACACCGGACGACAACCAGCCATTGCGATCGCCATTTCGTGGTTGAAATAATAAGGAGTATTCAAAATAATTTCATCGCCTGGGTTAGTAATAGCAAGAATGGCATTCATAAATCCCATATTGCTCCCTGCTGTCACGACGATGGAGTTTTCCCCATTGATTTCAATGCCGTTGAAGGCTTGCAATTTTTCTGCAAGTGCTGTCAGTAATTGGGGAATTCCCTCAACTGATTTGTATAGATTATTAGTTGGCTCGTCCAGAAATTTGGGCAAAAATTCTCTGGCTTCAGGTGGTGGGCTGTAAGAAACTACACCTTGTCCCAGAGAGATTGTTCCAGGAGAATTTTTAATCATTTCCCCAACCAGAGGAATAATCGGTGACTGTACCGCTTGCATACGAGAGGTTAGGGATTCCATGTTTTGATGCCTATAGACCTGGTATTAGTATCTTTTTATAAGAAGAATTCAGAACTCAGGAGTCAGAATTCAGAATTGAATTCTGTACCACTGGGTAATGAATATTAGTTTAAAACTTTGCCCACAAGTGGTGTGTCAAAACTTGTCGGGTTTTGGGGAAAAGGGGAAAGGGGAAAGAAAAAACCTTTAACCTTTACCCTTTAACCTTTTCCCCAAACCCAATTCCGAGTTCAAAATGCTTTACCCAAGCAGTATTGAGTGGTGTGTTCGCGGTAGCGTTCGCACGAGAAAAAATCCTTGTATCTCAAGGTAGGTAAAAACCCCACCCCGGAGTGTCTGTCTGAGTTTAATTGCGTTAGCGGAGCGGGGCGTTAGCAAGAGTGCGAATTGCGAATTGGATTTAATGTCGCGATCGCTCAAGTAGGGGAAATTCATGAATTGCCCCTACTTGTCTTCTTAATTGAGATAGTACTTAGATTTACGTAGTCCTGTACTAGTATTTTCCCTGATCAATATGATAAGATTCTACGAAATGCTACGTGAACATACTTCTTTGGCAAATAGAAAATAAATTCTTCTCTTCTGCCTTCTGCTCTTTACTTTTCTTCGGTAAAGGTTCAATTCTTCATGCGGAGTTGCTGATATCGTTTCTTTGTGAAGTTGTATATATTTATCCCCCGGCTACGCTGTTCCCCGTTATCAAGGGAAGACTACATCGGGGTCTTATTATGTGTATCTTCACACAGGATTGGTATAAGTCACGGAACCATATAAAACCAAAGGAATAAGAGAATGGGTCTGAAAAAGCTAGTCAGCTATGGAATTTTTGTGCTGGTTTTCGTCATTGGATTCGGTTTCACGTCAATTGCCCGTGGTTTTGACTATCCGCCCCCAACTCCGAAGATTGAGTTTGCCCAAGAGACGAGCGATCTCATGCTCAATACGTTGTTCGCGGCGCTGACGCAGGAGTTCGACGAAACCACAGTGGATAACGTGGAGCAGGGTAAGCATTCCATCTCGCTGATATTTAATGATCAGAACAAGGATATGCGGCTAGTCGGCACTGTTGGCCCACTTCGGCAAAGCGATCGCCCTAGCGACAACTTCGAGCGTCAGGCAAACGCGCTGGCACTGGCGGGACAGGCATACACGTCTGTCCAGCGCGTGGATAGAAAATGGTACTATCGACGCTCAGTCCCCCTCAGCAACTTTAGGGCAGAGTGTGCGCTTTGCCACATCAATTATCCTGCCGGCCCTACATCTGACTTTGTGGGCGCACTTATGCTCAGAGTGCCAATCAAGGATTAAGAAACTTCCAAACAATGCAATAAGTTCTGAGTGCTGTACATGGATAGCGGGGCGTTTAGCCTGTGCTGAGTAAAAACCATGTTTTTTCAAGGCTTTGAGAAATCAATGCTGTCCTAACCTGTGTGACTACGGCTATATAAAGTAGGAGTCAGCGCTGCCGTCGGCAGCACTGACTTCCTGTCTTGTAGTAAATTCAACTATGTATTCTGGGAGTTTTTAGTCAATCGAAATCTGCTGAGGGCCAGTGGCTTTGCCGTTATGCGCGTCCGTTGTGTTGCTGGTGTAACTATTTGAGCGAATCTGTTTATCCAGCCAGCTTTTAACAGGATCGTCTGCAAGGTTGAGGCGAAGTACACCAGAGAAGAACCCACCCACAAATGAAACTGGATGCTGAGTAAATTCTCTGAATATAGGTGACAATTCATTAATGAACATTAAAAGACTCCTGGCACTGCCGTAAAAAATTATTACTTCTTAATTGATCGTAACGTGTTAAGGGATTGGGGATTGGGGATTGGGGATTGGGCATTGGGGATTGGGCATTGGGCATTGGGCATTGGGCATTGGGCATTGGGCATTGGGCAAGGAAGAAGATCCTCCCCTCTGCTCCCTGCTCCCCTGCATCCTCATCTCGCCAGTCCCCATTCCCCATTTCCTATTCCCCACTCACCACTCCCCATTCCCTATTCCCCACTCCCCACTCCCCACTCCCCAGTCATTTCACCTTATGAGCTTGGTTGCTGATCGGGAAACATACACTTATCAGAATCACAACCACTAGGGCCGGCCTCTGACATTTCGCCTAAATCATAGCGGCTTAGGACTGCACAGAAATCATCTGTTTTACGCCGCGCTTTCACCTCTTGAGTTAAGCGATCGTAGGTGGATTTGTCTATTGGTTCAAAGGGCAAACGGGGGAATGATTGCAAATCGTCAAAACGGGCTAAAAGAGCCGCTGAAATATATCCCTCATCATTCTGGATGGTTTCGTAAATGCGCTGTCCCAAGGGTTCGATTTCATCGGAGCGAAGTTCTAAAGTTGCTGATGTGTTGTGAGTCACGTACCAACGTTGAACCTGAAGGACAAAATCAAATTGGGCTAAGACAGAAAACTTAGAAACATCAATTTCATCAGCCCCAGGTAAATCAGCCCAAGTTACAGAAACAGGGATTTCCACTAGCCATTCACTCACCCGTGGATCAAAGGGATCGTTAAGCAAGTTGCCTTGTTCATCTTTGTCTGATTGGGAGGGAATGACGTTGTAACCATAGTCAATACAAGCTAAGGCTACTGGGTCATTTTTACCGAAAGTGATTCGGCGAATGAATCTTTGGGCTTTCGGGGGATGCCATCCTGAACTAGCATTAGTTAACAAAGCCTTAGTACCACTGGGTTGGACTGTGGTGCAACGATTTGGACGCTTGAGATTGTGGCGATCGCAATAATCCCAAACCGCCCGATGTACAATATCTCTCCAAGAACTGAGATATTTCTCTTCCTCACGCTTGAAAGCTAATCCTTGGGGAGTTGCAGGTCTTCCTGCTTCCCACCAGCGCAGCCAATCAACACCAAAAGCATGGACAAAGAAATCAAATAAACCTGTAAAAGAAACTCCTACAATTGGGTCTAATTCACGGCTGTATTGATAGCGTGGTTCCAGGAATTTGTGATTTAAAAGTGCTGCTACAGATAGTGCCCCAGCAGTGAAAGCTTCCTCTTGTTCTTTGTAGTTATGTGGGTCGATTTGATTAAGGTGAACCTCTGACAAATTGCAGTTCCCAGTTAAGGTATTACCAAATACTCCTTTGTGATGTTCTGGTTCATTGAAGCAATAAGTATCGTGTAAACCTGGTAATTCTTCTACACCTCTGACTATTTGCCATTTACCTTTGTATTTGGCATCACGCCCTTTGCTCACATCCAAACGCTGGCAAGGAATTTGTCCACAGTCAGTAATTTGCAAGTAATACAAATCTTGGCTGCGAACACCATAATTAGTTACTGACCCTTTATGAGCGCAGAGATTTAAAGAAGAACGGATACCGCATTTAGTTAGTAATAACTGCACTCGATACGCACGTTCGTAATCAGAAATGTAAATCCTAATGCCATTGCTATGTGTATTTGTGCCATCTGTATCCGCTAAACCAGCGATAAAGTGCAGAATTGCTTGGCGATTCCAACTGGCAATTACATTCAGTGACTCTGGATTTGTTTTTAAACTCTTTAAAAATTCTCCAGAAAAACCTAAGTCTGTTACATCTTTAAAAGTCGGTAAGTAGTCATAATTTCTTTCAGGAGACTTACTTCCGATTACAGATAAAGCTGCTTTCTGTTCGTAGAGCCTAATTTTGGCATTACCATTTTTGTCTGTAGTTCCATCTCCTACAGCTATCCCCAAAGTATAGGCATAACTTGGATCGATATTTAACCCACCTTCATGCTGAATAGTAAAAGGCTCAGTATGAATAGCATATCTACTAACATCCATCAAATCTTTGGTTTGGACTTCTTTGTATTCTTTATCAAATCTATCTTTGATAAAGAAGCGATGATATTCAGTTGCATCCAAGTAAGTACCATCCGCAAATTTGACTCGATACAGCTTGCGTTCGCTACCAGTTTTAAAAGGTGTTACTTGGCTCCATTTTTGACCATTCCAAATCTCAATTTCACTTCCAACAACATCTTTGATTTTATGCATTCCATCTCTAGTGATGAGTAAAGTATCACCACTTACACAGTGGAAATTAGCACCTATAATTTCACCACATGGATTTAAAGCATATCGCTGCAAACGATGTTCTAGCTCATTAGCATCAAGATTGGAATGGCGTTCTTTTAACCACTCTTTTGCTGTTCCTTGTTCATAAGCTTGTAAAAACTCAACTTTCAAAGCTTGTGTTGGCAGCAAATCAATGTTCGATCGCGCTACGGCTTCACCAGCCCATTGAATCGCTCCCTCTCCGCTGTAATATTGTTTGCGGACGGCATCAAGACATTCTTCTAAGGTTGGCTTGCGGTGAAAAACTCTGGTATGATTTGCCATCCTGAGTGCATCGCGCTCTGGATCGATTCGCCAGTTGCCATTTTCATCTTGTTGCCATAAGTTATCTTTAGCGGTGGCTGCTAAGTCATCGCCAGAATCAAACTGACGCATCCCCGCGCTTCTTCGGATATTGCCTGCAACAATTGTTACAGCAGCTTGATCGATTAATAGACAGCATTCAACTGAATTTAATTGTCGTCCTAAAGCTTTATTCAGAATAGACGCACAACGCTGATAAAGTCCGGGCAATTTCACCGGATTAGCAACGCCTCCAAAGCCGTTGAGAGTTTCTCCTGCTTTGCGGACATCGCTGATATCAACTAATACTTCAACTTCTGCTGAAAATTGTTCATCAGTAGAGAGTTCTAATAAGGCTTGATATGATTCAACCCAACCTTCACGGCTATCTCCAACGTGAATAGTGACGTTATTTCCTTCTATATGAGTTTCAGTATATTCACGTCGCTGTTGCACAGGAGTGCTGCCAATTTCACCTTTTACAGTGACATTCAATTGATTACGAATGGGGGGCAACTGGTTAATAAATTGTGGTTCTAGGACGGCTCCAGTACCACAACCCATCATTGCCAGATCCATCATTAAGCCGAAGGCACTCCAGTCTTGGAGATTGGTAGAGGTGCAATTATAAGCCCCGGAAAAGTTCTTTGGCTTAGTTATCCAGTCTGTACCACCAACCCATAGCCAGCGTCCACTGGGCATAGCTTTCAAGTTGCGCTGCATCTTATCCAGTGTGGCAGCTTCTTCTTGAGTTAGCTTTCCCAACTCGACTAAGCCTTGTAGAGTGCGATCGCATACCTCATCCCATGTTTCCCTTAGTCCGGCCTTTGTACGGCGGCTATAGGTTCTAAAAAATACGGGATTAGCAGCCGGTGCTGTTTCGGGAAACCTTGCACTCTGGCGTGTTCTTTCGAGATTCTGAACCATATATTAAGTGTCTTGCGTTCTTCTTGCGTGCGGACAGATTATGACTATACGCCAAGTAGTTTTAGTATTAAAGATTGTCAAATTGTCCACTTTACGCTAGCTCTACCCGGCACTAATTACAACAGAAATTTATGATGTATAATATCCTCTACCCTTGGGTAAGAGATAGATACTAAGTTTTAATTGGCACTATTGTTTTTAAGCAAATTATCTCTATCAACCCATCTTCAGGCTGATGATCGCTACTCAGTAATGGCTCAACGCTTCGCTACCGCTAACTGTACTCAGGATTATTTGTGATTATTTGAGATTTTCCAAACAGGGTTTTGGCAAGGAATTTAGAATCCAACTTTAAAATCCCGAATTGGTATAAGCTAGCTTCAACTTCCCCAGAAAGTTGAGCATGGCTGAAACTACAGCATCCGGCGACTCAATCAAGAAGCCGTGACCACCACGTTCGATGACCACAAGTTCAGCATTGGGAATACCTTGAGCAAGTTGTTGGGAAAACTTTAGCGGGGTGAGAATATCTTGTTTTCCAACCATAACTAAGGTAGGACAATGAATTTGTTGGAGGCGGTGTAATGTGTCACTACTAAGGATGGCTTGACTGTGATGATAAAGTGAATGAGTTGCTGGTGGGAAAGGATATCTGATCGCAAATTCAATCAGACCTTCAATCATGTCAGGAATTGAGTAAAACGCATCTGTAAATATCCAGGGCAATATAACCTTTTCATAAAGTTTTAAATCTACATTACTAGGAAGTTCGCCCCAAGTCTCGATGATGCTATTGAATAATGCATCACCTTTTGCCAAAGATGAAAGTAGTGTCAGACTTTTTACCTTTTCAGGGTGTGCTAACACTAGTTCTTGGGCTATCTGACTACCCATTGAATGACCAGCTAGATGCACCTGATTAATCCCGATGTGATCGAGCAATCCTGCAACGTCACCAGCCATCTGTTTTAGACCATAGGGACTTTCGGGAGCAGAACTTCTCCCCATACCTCGGTTATCCAAGCGAATGACTTGATATTGCGAAACCAGCGATGGCATAATCAGCGACCAATAAGCATGATCGCAAAGAAAGCCAGCTATTAATAGCAAAGGCTCACCCGTTCCCTTAATGTCGTAGAACAAATCAATCCCGTTAATCTGAACCTTGGGCATAGTAAATAATTCTGCTAAACCTTATTTTTAAGCAGGGTATAGACGAGGCGATACTTCTAAGTCTTGAATTTCTCGTCTACCGGAATCTGATAGCCGTTGGCGAGGCGATTGGTCATGTTGGCTGTGGCTGCGATCGCCATTAGTTCCCCAAACATAGTATCATTCATACCCTTGGCACGCGCCGCCGCTGTGTGGGAGGCGATACAGTACTCACACCCATTGGTCGCACTCACGGCGATATAAATCAGTTCGCGCATCAATGGATCAATCTCACCAGGGCTGGCCATCACTTCCTTTAGCGTTTGCCACGTTCGTTGTAAAGTGGGGGGATGGTTGGCTATGGCTTTCCAGAAGTTATTGATGTAGTCATTTTGACGTGTAACCCGGATGTCGTCATACACTGCACGCACTTCGTCGCTGGCTTCTTCGTATTCAATCAGCTTAGTCATGTTTTGATTCCATATAGTTTCCCCAGCGAGTGGGAACCCCTAGATTGTAATACTGAGTTGCAATTAAAGATAGTAATATCATGTCTGCTTGGCATAAACTAGCATTTCTTGGACGATCTACTAGAACAGACTAAACAGGAAATTTACACTATCCTGTCAGAGAAATAGGTGGGGTCATCCATGAAGAAATTGATCCAGCGTATTAAAGCATTACTCCGACGTATCCTCAAGGAGTTTTCATCTAATTCTCAGCAACCATCGCCTGTAATAAATTCTCGCCCATTAGAAACTTCCATTCCAACTGTTTCTCCTAGATGGGAGTCTGGTTTGGTACTTGTGTGTTCACAATGTGCCAACGAGCAATCAGGCTCAACTGCTTCGGAAGACTTAGAGAATTGGTTGAAATCTCGTTTGAAATTTGAGGGCTTATGGGGGGAATTTCGGGTCGTTAGCACCAGTTGTTTAGGGGTTTGTCCCCGGATGGGTATTACTGTTGTTCTTGTAAGTAATGGAATTCACGGGAATAGTCCATGCTTAATTGTAAATCCGCAGAGCGATCGCGAACTTCTCTATTCATACATTAAACAGAATCAAGGCTAACTGCAAAAATTTGTGAAAGCTTCCAATTATTGAAATCAAACTGAATTTTACCTTGCACTATGTTTCAATCAAGTGGCAAAGAAAAAAGGGGTGAATATTTAAATTCAACCCTTTTTCTCTGTTATTAAGGAGGTAAAGAAGACTTATCCAACCCGTATTAATACCATTCTGGTCTGAAGAATTATTCTTTTAAACGAGGTATATTTGGTCTTACAAAGGTAGCAGAAGAATTAGTGCTTCGGGCATTAGTGCTTGAGGAAGCAGTAGTTGGGGAACTGAGATTCAAGAAATCGATAAGTTTGAGAGTACGATTACGAATTTTCCAACGCCCATTTGTTTTGATGAGTTTATCTTCATAAGTGCCATTAGCGACATCAATGCTGGTTTCTGAACGTTTATGAGTCGCATGGAGATAAGAGGTAGCTGTTGCTTTATTATTCTCAATTGAAATGTTTATCGTACCTATTAAGTGTTGGGTAGCTTGATATCCATTTCCTTGAAATACTGAATAGACAAAATCTGCCCAAGAATCTGTTCCATAACGTGTTTCACTTGCGCCATCAGGAAAAATAGCAGTGAGGACTGAATCTTGAGTAAAACAATCCCGATAAATATTTTTTCCTTCTAGTAGATTTCCTCTACCAATAGCGTCAGTTCCCAGGGCGTAACAGGATGTTAATTTTTGAATTTCTAATTCTGCGTTAGGTTGATTTGCGCTTGCTATTTCAAACCTACCTCCAATAAACAGCACAAGAGCAACTGCAATCACAACCAGAGTTATTCGATTTAAAAGAAACGAGATAGCATTTGTAACTATTCGCCCATTGTCTCTTCTTTTTTCCACAGTATATCCACCTTAATTTTTACTATTTCCGCATCTTGCACTTTACCATAAACTAAAACTTTGGCTAATATTTTTAGCTCATTGAAAACGGCTAAAATATTTGCATACTTTGCTAGCAATTACATTTTGTGTAAGCCAGAAAATCTGTTTTATAGTAAATGATAAAACTAGGACACGATTTGATGTATACAACTAGTTATAGCAGGTGTTTGACCAATTTTAAGTGTTAATTATAACTAAGTTTGTGTTGATTTGATTAAGTAATAGACTTACTACTTACATAGTTTTATGAATCGCCAGATAAATTTGATTTTACCAAGGACTAAAAATCAAATATAATCACTATATCAATCCTAAATAATTCTTGATAAGTTCCCCGAAATCTTAAAAAAATCGGGGTTCTGCGGCTACAACTATCAGAAGTTACCTATTCTCCTAAAATGGGAATAGAAATTATAAATTGTGTTCCTTCTCCTAAGACAGATTTACAAGTCAAACTTCCAGCATGATTTTCTACTATAATTTGCCGACTAATAGATAATCCTAATCCCGTACCTTTTCCTACAGATTTGGTAGTAAATAAATTCTCAAAAATAGAGTTTTTCACTTCTTCTGTCATGCCTTTGGCATTATCTTTAATATTAATTACTACGTTTTCATTGTCTACTTGTAGATAAGTTTCTATAGTGATAATATTAGGATGTGTTTCTTGGATTTCTAAAAAGCTACGACCTATATTTGCTTCTTCTAAAGCATCAATTGCATTAGCAAGAATATTCATAAACACCTGATTCAATTGTCCTAAGTAGCATTTTACTGATGGAATATATGCATAGTTTTTAATGATTTGAATGGCGGGACGATTATGATCAGCTTTTAGACGATGCTGTAAAATCATTAAAGTACTATCTATACCTTCATGGATATTGGCTAATACTTTATATGTAGTATCGGCACGAGAAAAAGTACGGAGAGATGTACTAATATTCCGAATGCGCTGTGTCCCTACTGTCATACCATCAATCATTTTTGGTAAATCTTTTAGTAGAAAATCTATATCTATTTCTTCAGCTTTTTCTTCAATTTCTACACCAGGATTTGGGAATTTTTCTCGGTATAGTTGCAGATAGTCGATTAAATCTTTAACAATATCTTTTGCTTGGGCAATACTACCTGTAATAAAAGCAATGGGGTTGTTTATTTCGTGTGCAACACCTGCAACTAAATTTCCCAGAGAAGACATTTTTTCACTTTGGATAATTTGTAGTTGCGCCTCTTGTAAATCTTTTATTGACTGTTCTAATTCCCTAGATTTTTCTTGTGCTCTCGTGTATAAGCTGGCATTTTCTATGGCAATAGCCATTTGAGAAACTAAGACTTTTAATACTTCTACCCTTTCTGGAACAAAAGCTCCTGATGATAACTGGTTTTCTAAATAAATAATCCCAGTAAGCTGTGATTGGTACATAATTGGCAAACAAAAGATTGATTTTGTTTGAAATTTCTGAATATAGATATCAAGGTTAAAAGGTTCTGCAAGGATAGCATCATTTAATACAAGATATTGCTGAGTTCGGAAAACATAATTAATGACAGAGAGCGGTAAATCCTGATAGGTTTCAACAGGAATAGAGCGTAAAACTGTCACTGCATTTTCAGCAGCATTTCCAGAAGCTTCGATATACAAATTATTATCTTTAATTAGGAGTAGTACTGCTTTTTGGGCGGCAGCATTTTCTAGTAAAATTTTGATCAACTTGCCTAATAAATTTTCTAAAACAATTTCATTAGTAATCGCTTGGGAAAACTTGATGAATGCATTAAAATCTAAAAAATCACTCAAGCTGCTATTGGTAGTCGTGCTAGTGGTAAGATGAATTGTATCTATTTTTGAAGTACTGTTTTCTATAGGAGTAGTTTGTCCTAATAGAAAAGTATATTTTGATTCTAAGTGTTTAACTTTAGCGATCGCACCCCAGCGAATATAGGCATAATAGGATTTAGTTATATAAGTTTGATGAATTAACTCTTTACCAAGAGATTGATAAAATTTTCCAGCTAACTCATAAGCTAAAGCTTCTTCTTGGAGAAAACCGTTTTCTTGAGATTTTGCAATAGAGTGTTCATAGTAGTCCATTGCTTCAAGCGTTTGCCCTAAAATCTGATACCGTTCTGCCTCCACGAGGTAAAATCTGTGTAAGTGATTCGTGGGAGCATGAGTAGCCCAGAGTTCCATCTTTTGCTGATTAGCTCGGACTTTTTCTAGAATAGCTTGCTTCTCAGACTCTTTAGCAGTATGATATATTGCCAAGTGGGCTAAAGAATCGTAAAAATAAAAGATTGGAACAACAAATAACCCTGTAACACCACCTAAAGAATTTTCTGCGATCGCAGCATTTTCTACAGCTTTAAAATACTCCCCAAATATGTAAGAGAGCATTAGTTTATTAACGAATAAGTGGTTAATTGTGTAAAGATCATTTACTTGCTGATGAATTGGTAGCATACTTTGCTCGTCGTAGGCTTCTCCAATTAAACAGTCCACATTTTCAAAATTTCCTTTCAAGTTCAGAACTGTTTGCAAATATACTGAGTTCCAAGTAAAAGCGACTTGTTGCTTGATTTTTTTCAGCGAATCACAATAAGCTATCAGTTCTTTTTCTAGAAGCCAAAGTTCCTTACCCAGCCAAAATGAATGATAGGGATAAATGTAACCACAATAGCCAGCATATTCTAAATCTCCAGTTTCCAGACCACTAGAATATCCTGCCATTGATGATGTTAATGTCTCCCTAACATGCTCTTTCCAATGCATAACATGAGCGCTAACAACCGTCAGAATTTTCGCCTTGAGTTCTTCAGCATTAAATTGTGATACCAAACGTGAAGCTAATTTACCAAATTCATAGCCAGAATCAATTTCTCCTTGAACTCCACAAAGAAGTAATCCATAAAGACTATAACCATAAGCAGATACAGCCGTATTTCCATATCTTAAGGACAAATTGACCATTTTACAGACAATAATTGGCATCATTGCAGGAGCAGTTTGAAAAGCCGCCGGGAGAACTCCCATTAAGATTCTCATAGCTGCAATCTTGTTAGGATCAGTCATTAATGGTAAGTTAATTAAATCTGCAATGGCTTTACCTTTCAAAGAAGCCGCGATTTCATCCATCCCCTGCTGAATATCAGTTGATGTGGGTTCGTCTGGAAAACTTGTTCCTAACAATTGCAGAATTGATACAGCTATCTGAATGGCTTTCAGTTGTTTGCTTTGAATGATAGAAGCGATAATCTGTACTTCATAGACTTTCACTTTATCTAGAAGGACTTTGGCTTGTTGCTGCACCACCTCAGCCCATTGTTGCATCTGCTCAAAATCACCGCCAAGATAAGCTACCTCTGCGGCTCCTTCATATAAACCAATAGTTAAGGTATATTCAGTTTCCCAAGCATCTATATTTAAAAGTTTTATCCCATTTGTGAAGTATTTCAGAGCCGCTTCGTAAGCTGTAGAAGCTTTAGCTTTTCGTCCTGCAATTAAATTTAATCGTGCCAATTCAGTTTTTTCAGATTGCTCTATCAGGTTAAGAATACCTACATTCAACTGATTGACGATATCAAAAATATTAGCTTCTATTTCCTCTTTAGGTGTATTTTGGAGAAGCAATTGCCCAATTTTCAGGTGAGTAGATTTTTTGAGTTCTTCTGGAATCAATGAATATGCTGCTTGCTGTACTCTGTCATGTAAGAACTTATAACCTACCCGTGAAGTGTCGAGATTTAAATTAACTGCTTCTTCTTGATTAAAAACTAAAGGAATACGGTAAGCTTCACTTAAAGGTAGAATTAATCCCGCTTGCAAAGCAGAGTGTAAATCATTAGCTGTCAAAGAAGGTGATTTTTCATTGACTATCGATAAAACATCCAGACTAAATCTGTCACCCACACAAGCTGCTAATTTTAAAACATCTTGGGTGAAACTTGGTAGTTTTTCAACTCTACTGGCAACTAACTCAACTACATTTTTATCAGTAATTCCAATTGCTTGTATATCCTCTAGACTCCATTGCCATCTAGCATTAGCAAAGTCAAATTTTAGTAATTTTTCTTGATAAAGTGCCTGAATTAGTTGTGTTATAAAAAATGGGTTTCCACCTGTCTTATTATAAATCAGTTCGGCTAATTGAATAATTTTATTGTTAAATACTCTAATGCCATCATCCTGTTTAGGTTCTCCTTCTTGGAGTGTTTCGGCAACTAGCTTAGTTACATTTTCTAAATTTAAAGGTTGTAAGATAATATTATTAACTACCGTGCCACTATCTTTAATTTCTTCTATTTTTTGAATTAAAGGATGTGCCGAATTAACTTCATTATCTCTATATGCTCCGATAAATAGAAAATATTTGCTATCGGCATCAGTTATGAGCAGTTGGATTAAATTTAATGTGGCTGAATCTGCCCATTGTAAATCATCTAAAAATATGACTAAGGGGTGTTCTTTTTGGGTAAAAACTTGGATAAATTCTTTAAAAACATGATTGAAGCGATTTTGTGATTCTGTTGCCCCAATTTCGGCAACCTCCGGCTGTGTACCAATGATTAATTCTACTTCTGGAATTACGTCAGTAATAACTTTTCCATTTGTTCCTAAAGCTGATAGTATTTTATTCCGCCATATTTCTATCTGCTCATTATTTTCTGTCAGCAAATACCGCATCAAATAAGCAAAAGCTTGAATTAAAGAAGCATAAGGTATATTTCGCTTTAATTGGTCAAATTTACCAGAAATAAAGTACCCTTGTCTGCGAGTAATGGGTTTATTAACTTCATTCACTAGAACTGATTTGCCAATACCAGAATAACCAGAAACTAGCATCATTTCACTAGTCCCAGATGTAACGCGCTCAAATGCAGCTAACAGTTCAATAACTTGTTCTTCACGACCATATAATTTTTGAGGGATTAATAACTGACTCAAGATATCTAAACGCCCTGGAACAAAATCAGTAATTATTCCCTTGCTTTCTAACTGGTTGAGACATGATTCTAAATCTGCTAATAATCCTGTAGCACTTTGATATCTATCTTCCGCATTTTTTGCCATCAGCTTCATCACAATTTCAGAGACGGCGGTAGGAATTTGTGAATTTAATGATTGCGGGTTTATCGCTTGAACTGCAATGTGACTATAAACTACTTCTAGGGGGTCTTGGCTAAAAAATGGTGTTTTATCAGTTAACATTTCATATAAAGTCACACCAAGGGAATAAAAGTCAGTACGATAATCAAGAATGCGATTCATTCTCCCAGTTTGTTCAGGAGACATATAGGCAAGTGTGCCTTCAACGCAGTTAGGGTTATTAAATTGGGGATTTTCCTTATTAAGACGGGAGGCTATACCAAAGTCAGTGAGTTTAACAATATCTGTCTGGGAGTTAATTATGATGTTATTAGGTTTAATATCTTTATGAATAATCTGATTTTTATGTAAATAATCTAAAGCTTTAGTCAGTTGAATAGCAATGTTTAAATGGTTAATCAAGTCAAGTTTTTTTGTTTGTAAAAATTGCGCTAAAGACTGACCTCCAAAGTCTTCCAACAACAGTCCTACACGATTTTGAAAGGTTTCTAGACTAATAGCTTTAACTATATTGGGATGGTCTAAACCTTGCTGAATTTGATACTCATTTTTAAGGCGAGTAAAGGCTTCGAGAGTCGGATATTCATTTTTAAGCAGCTTGATGATAACTCGCTGTTGCGTCTTTGGCGTTTGTGCTTGATAAATAATTGTTTGGATTCCTTCGTGGAGAGTCGAGTTGATTTGGTATCCAGTACGATTTGGCATTGATTTTCGACTATAAAGTTACAAAACTAGCATCAACCCCGTTTGGGGTTCTAGTTTAATATTCCCAATACGTAGAAAATTATTAACATTGCGCTTCTGTATCCAAGGGTTATAAATTAAAAAGCGATTATTTCCTTGTGACGAAAACTAGTGGCTACAACCCGACTGTAACTTTTACGCCAACCGCAGATAAGGACACTTTTGCAAAAATCCAGAGGCCTTATTGTGGGCATCTAAGTTATGAGTATGCGTTGGCGTAGGTCGAATAATGCCACCAAATAGGTCATCTAATCCGTAGGGTGTGAAAAATTGCCATTGACCTTGGGTATCTAGTCGAACTCCCACAGCAGTGGCGGTGTGCAGCCAATCTGTGATGCCATCCTCTGTACTAGTGTAGGGTCTGCTACCAAGACGCCAACGAGCAAAACTAGCTTGATTTTTGACATCAAACTCGTCATGAGGAAATTGTTCTGTGAGATTCGCCTTTGCTGCTAGTTCTTGCGAACGGTTTCCCTCTATATCAAAGAATGCAATATCAAAATCTTTAATCCCTAACCCACAGTCATTGCCAAAAATTGAAGACCAAACGGTGTTTCGGACTGCACCACCGGCTAACCACCAGTTCGGTAGATTTAGTTGAGCGATCGCAGGTAATACTGTATTAATACGTGTATCAGCTAAAATGATCTGTAGGCGAGTGTTACTATTCATATCAAATTCCTGGGATTGTCAAGTAGAAGGTGAAAATATTATCATTCACATTTCATTAAACTTACGGTATTAATAGTCCTGTTGTGACACTTGGTATGTCAATATTTATCAGGTGAACTTCTGTAGTCATAGTATAAAGAAAACAGGTTACACAGAAGGTTAAGTTGTGAATTTAGAATTTAGAATTTTTATTTATGGAAGATTTATTTGCGCGACTAGAACGCACACTCAATCCTGAACTGCCTTCTATAACAGAGTCACAACAACAACTCCTACAAAAACTCAGTATTGATGAAAATAAACCCGGTACAATTCTGCATGACTTTCAAATTCTGATAGATTTCTTACAACCAAATGGAGTAGAAGTTAGTAGTGTTAATAACCTTCTACCGCTAAAAGTCCTATCAGAAGTTAATTCTCGGTTAAGTCACCCAATTGAAATTAAACTCAAACGCCCCGTACAGAAATCATACCCATACATTAATGGACTATATCTGTTATTACGCAGTTCTGGAATAGCCCAAATTAGATCCCAAGGGAAGAAGCAGTTTTTAGTTTTAGACGCAGCAACTTTACAATCCTGGTCAAGCCTCAATCCAACAGAACGCTATTTCAACTTATTAGAAGCCTGGTTGATTTGGGGAAATAACGAAGTTTTGGGTGAACATCAAGATTCATTAGGGAATTTATTTAGATGTATTCAACTTTGGCCTCGTGTCTCAGATAAAGGTTTAAAATTTTCTAAATATGAAGATCAAAACAATATTAGTTATTACCCAGGTTTGCATAATGTTGCCCTGTTAGAGTTATTTGGATTTTTATCTATCAAACATGGGAAACCACAAGAAGGCAAGGGATGGCGCATAACTAGTTTACAACGCTTGCCCTTTGGAGATGCTCTGTTGCAATTACTATTTCCATTGGGGATACGAGGAGAACTACAGGATGATGTAAATGTGAATTTTGGAAAATTGCAGTCACATTTGCAACCCTTTTTTCCAGAATGGAAACACAATTTACTTGTTCCCAAGCAAGGCTTCACCGATGGGATTTATATTTTCAAAGTATCCCTTTTTAAGGCTTGGCGACGCATTGCTATCCCAGCAAAAAAACCATTAAGCTGGCTAGCAGAGATAATTCTCGATGCTTTTGACTTTGACTACGATCACCTGTACGAGTTTAGTTATAAAGACCGTTTTGGCCGCATAATAAAAGTTGGTCATGCCTATATGGAAACACCCCCATTTGCAGACCAAGTGCAAATTGGTGATGTGTCTCTCGAACCAGGTGGTAAAATGACCTATCTTTATGATTTTGGTGACAATTGGAAATTTGATGTGCAGTTAGAAGCAATTAATCCACCTGATAACAAAATCAAAAAACCGAAGATTTTAGAAGTTCACGGAAATGCACCTCAACAGTATTGGAGTGAGGATGATGAATTGGATGAAGACGAAGAATGAGGGAGATATTGAAGGAGGCAGGAGGCAGGAGGTTTTTTCACTTATAGGATTCAAACCCCTCCTGAAAAAGAGCCACCAAATTGAAAATTTGGAGTTCTTGTCTTAAACCCTTGCTCCCTATGGTCGCGGGCTGTTACAGATAGCGCAGCGGTAGCTCATATTGGAGCGTCGGGCAGTTTTCCTCCTGCCCTCTGCCTCCTGCCTTCTTCGATAAAGTTTGGGTGATAATTTCATACCAAAGCATCAATAAATCTATAACTCCCGATATCAGATATAGGAATCCGCTTTGATTCCTGAAATTATTTGCGTAGGGAGGGAACAAGGAACAAGGAATAAAAGTGTACTGAGTTTTTTTCAAAAATCGTAATAATTCAGCACCTAGAAGTCAGAAGTCAGAATTTAAAAGGAGTACAGCATGATTAGTACATTTATGTATCAAATTTTCTCCTATTTTTTAACTATTCTGAATTCTGAATCCTGACTCCTGAATTCTTACCGCAAATCAAATATGAGTCCTATAGTTAACTGATGACTGTATCAAAAGAGAGAATAAGAAAGTTTTCTTGGTAAAGTGCTTTAATGAACATATTAAATTATTTAAAACAGTAATATTAAACTCAAATTATAACTTCAGTTTGTATATTATATAGATTTACATACTTATATGCAAATCATCTTAAAAAGACTAAGACATGATCAATATTTTTCTATAAAATATTAGTGGAGATATCCAAATTATGTGATTTAGCTAAAATAAAATTATAAACATAATTTTGCTTCCTTTTCAACACTTTTAACAGTTATTTGCATACTAGCTTGATGAAAAACGATACACCACCAGAATTGAACCAAGACCAAGAGATTGGGCGCTTGATTGATGAGGTAATGTCTTCATCTCTAACTGATGAACAGTACCGCAAAAAGATGCAGCGACGCAAAGAAGTGCAAGACAAGCGCATAGCAGCCGCGGTACCAGAAAAAGGGTTAATTATTGTAAATACTGGTAACGGGAAGGGTAAAACTACTGCGGCTTTGGGGATGGTGTTGCGATCGCTCGGTCATGGGTATAAAGTAGCGATCATCCAATTTATCAAAGGTAGCTGGGAACCTTCCGAAAAAAGGGTTTTTAGCTATTGGGAAGACCAGATAGAATTTCACGCAATGGGCGAAGGCTTTACCTGGGAAACTCAAGACCGCGATCGCGATCTTGACAAAGCTAGCGCCGCATGGGAGAAATCATTAGAATACATCCGCAACCCAGATTTTCATCTAGTCTTGTTAGACGAAATCAATATCGCTCTCAAAATGGCTTACTTACCAGTAGAAGACGTTTTAGCAGGTTTGGCGCAAAAACCAGCTAATAAACACGTTATTCTCACAGGTAGAGGCGCACCGGCTGCTTTAATTGAGCGTGCTGACTTAGTAACCGAAATGACTCTAGTTAAGCACCCATTCCGCGATCAAGGTGTGAAAGCGCAACCGGGAATTGAGTATTAAATCAGAATTCAGAATTCAGGATTCAGAATTCAGGATTCAGAATTCAGAATTCAGAATTGTTAAAAAACCAGGTTTCCGACTCAGCAGAGATCAGAAATCTGGTTTTTAATTTTCGGATGTCAAGCTAGTTTTGAGGGTTTGTAGTCAGCACCTAGCACTTTGCTTTACAAAACAGGGAGTAGGGAGTAGGGATAGAAAAACATTAAAAACTTTAGTTGTGGGTCATTGCCCACTGTTAGGAAAAGATTTTTGCTCTTATTGCTTGCAATGAGGCATAATGCGTCCAAATTTTCAATCCCACGCCTGGTTGGCGTGGGTTCCCTACCATTGGTGTCAACTTAACGCGAAACCGCATGTCCGCCAGGGATTGTAAATC
>NZ_KV757650.1 GCF_001712795.1 Nostoc sp. KVJ20 | reverse complement strand
ACCCCTACCCTTGAAAGGAGGGTTAGGGTGGGGTAAAAACCAGATTCGTAAACTACTCCAGACTTGTATTTACACCGCAGCTTCATAAAGAAACGGTATTAGTTGTACTGAGTTTTTTCAGAAATCAAATATGAGTCCTACATATATTGACTATGTGTAAAAAAATAAAGAGGCAAATCGCCCTCTTTTGACGCTTTACCTCTCTCAACAACAGATAATTCCAACTAACAATTACAACTTAGAACGGTCAGTCAAAATCTCATAACCTGTCTCTGTCACTAATACTGTATGCTCAAACTGAGCCGACAAAGAATTATCCATAGTGACTGCTGTCCAACGGTCAGACAATGTTCGCGTGTGTCTAGAACCCGCATTTAAAATTGGCTCAATTGCTAGTGTCATCCCCGCACGGAGTTTAACATTTGGCATCTCGCGGGTGCGGTAGTTAAATACTGAAGGTTCTTCGTGCAGGTTACGACCGACACCGTGTCCAGTGAACTCTTCGACTATAGTAAAGCCGTTAGCTTTCACATGGTCTTCAATTGCTCCAGCCAAGTCAAGTAAGTATACACCAGCCTTTACTTGTTCAATCCCCTTATATAAAGCTTCTTCTGCTACGCGAATTAATTTAGCAGCTTCTTGTGTCACTTCACCAACAGCAATTGAAATGCAAGAATCACCATGAAAGCCTTGGTAATAAGCACCTGTATCTACTTTTAATACATCCCCTACACGAATAACTTTCTTGGGACTGGGAATGCCATGTACAGCTTCATTGTTAATGCTGGAGCAAATAGAACCTGGGAAACCGTGGTATCCTTTGAAACTCGGTGTTGCACCCATTTCGCGGATACGTTTTTCTGCATAAGTATCTAAATCAGCCGTAGTCATTCCCGGCTTTACTAGCTCGGAAATTTCTTTTAAAACAGTTGCGACAATTGTCGCTGATTGCCGCATGATTTCAATTTCACGTGGCGATTTAATTTCAATTCCTCGGCGTTGTTTTTTCGCAGGTGCAGGCTGAGTAGCTTGAGAAAGTAAGTTACTGAAAATGTTCATAGGAAATTAATAATTACTGGTGGCTCTGCCGCTGAAGTATGAATGCTTTCTCTAGATTACTTGAGAAATAATATCTATAATTTTAGTTATCTTAATCTCTGATTGGTATTCTTCCAGTTTAGCCGCTAACGTATATAGAATAACACATTCACATACTCCTAATGTGTTGGACTTGAATCAAAACTGCCATAACTTACTTTTGGATACACACTATAGTATCTAGATAAATTATCTTTAATTGAAACATTAGACAGAGGCCAAATACTGAGTCGAATAGTTTTTAATTATTGATGGCAATCTCTCCAGTCATACCTGCTTCCGTATGTCCCGGTATTGAACAACGCAAGTCATAAGTACCAGATTTCAGAGGTACAAATACCCACTCGGCCTCAGCACCAGGCTTAAGTTCTAGTTCGTGAATGGCTCCTTTGATTTCTACTTTGCCTGCTTGGACTTTTTGTGTCCAGATGCCATCGGCAAAATCTTTAGCAGTAAAATAGTGCTTCAGTTGGCTGGGATTGGTAAGTTGTAGTTGATAGCGTTTACCAGCCTCGAATTCCAAATGATTTGGCTCAAACTTGAGTTCGTTAGCCGAATTACCCAAGCTAATTGTAATTTCTGTAGCTGGTTGCTTGAGCAAATCGCTAGACAAATTCGCTGCCACTGCTGGAGTAACAGCGATGAAATTTAGTGCTAGGAACAACGTTAATATTACGTAGTTCCGCCGTAATATTTTTAACCAAGCAGTAGTTGTAAAATTAAAAGATGTAACTATAATTTGGTATAAATGGCTGTAAGTTATCATCAGTAGTTCTCAAAAGGCAATGCTATTAATAGGTAGCGGGAAAAAACACTTTACCCATTCTTTATATTATCCATGCCTAATGTCCATCTCTACTAGTACAACATGGCAGAAATAAACCAATCATTCCAAATCAACGAAACCCTTACGCTGTATTCATTTTTAATTTTTAATTTTTAATTCCGCCTTGCGGTACTAGTGTGTCCACTTTAAATTGATGGGTAAGAAAGTTCGTAGTAAGGACTTTAGTCCTTATTTTTTAAGCACTTGAGTCCTTACTACAAACCCTCAATAACTTGACAAAGTACTACCTAATGCTTTTTTCTGCCAATACAGATGGCCCAGCAGTAACGACCACGATTTGATCTGGGTGGAGTAACTCACGAGCCGCTTGATTAACTTGCTCAAGGGTAACTTTCTGGATTTTATCAGTGAAGGAGTGCAATTCTAGTTTATCTAGTCCATAAACTTCATTGATCAGAATTCTATCTGTTAATTCTTCAGGGTTTGCCAGGGAAACGTTGTAGTTGCTGATGAGGGTGCGTTTAGCTGTTTCTACTTCCAGTGCGGTGACACCTTGTTGATGGATTTGCTGTAGTATTTGGCGAGTACTAGCGATCGCTTTACTGCTATCTTCAGGACTAGTTTGCATTTCTATCAAAAATGTCCCTGAATTCTTCCCAGCTTGGAAGGAGCTATAAATTCCATAGCTCAAACCTTGGCGATCACGCACTTCTGCACCTAGTCTACTAGATAGGGTATCGCCTCCCAAAATTTGGTTCAATACTAAGGCTGAGTGAAACCGAGGATCATAACGGTTAATACCCGTGTAACCCATATATGTAACGGCTTGGGCTTTATCTGGTAAAACTGGGTTGACACTCACTATTTTCTCCGGCATTGCCACCGTGGGATATTTTAATGTTGCTGCTTGGCCGCTAACTTCCCAGTCTCCAAACTCATTTTTAATGAGCGATCGCACTTTGTCTAGATCAAAATCTCCCACCAGCGCTAGCACTGTCGTATCTGGACGATAGTGTTTAGCTTTGAAATCAATCACATCCTGGCGCTGAATCTTTTCTAAACTCTCCTCTGTGGGAAAGGTGTGTAAGGGATGTTTTTTCGGGTAAATTGACTGAACAAATATTCTTCTAGCTACTTCTGATGGCTCATCTAATTCCAGTTGCAGATCAGTTAAAGTTTGTTGACGATGCAATTCCAATTCTTTTGCTGGAAAGCTACTGTTTTTAACAACATCAGCTAATATCTCCAGGAGTATCGGCAAATCCTCGGCTAAACTATCACCCTCAATCCGCACACCTTCGCGGTAAGCTTCAAAGTCTAAACTCGCCCCTCGTTCTGCCAAGATTTTGGCAATAGTGAATACATCTTTGCTGTCAGTGCCACTTAGCAAATTCTCTGCCACAAAAGCAGCTATTCCAGCTTGCTCATCTGGATCGAATTCCGTCCCGGCTTGAATGTGCCCGCTCAGAGTAACGGTGGGAGTACTATGATCTGGTAACAGTAATATCCGCAGTCCGTTAGTAAATTTAAATTCCTGTGGTAAGACTTGAGCGATATCTTTGACGGCAAACAACGCATCTCTAGCCAAATCCACAGGTGGTAAGTACTTCCCTACCTCAGAAGGAAGCACAGGTGCGCCAGGAGAGAAATTTTCTGTAGTTTGGGCTGAGTCTGGTTTGTCACCAACTTCTGTTATTAACTTCTGAGTTGGTTCAAAAAAGCCTACTGTCCGTGCTTCTTTTGTTAGGTATTTGTTAATCACAGCGACAACATCCGTTGGCTTCACCAGACGAACAGCTGCTAAATAGCGGTCTGTGTAGCTATAATCACCAACAGTTGTCTCATCAGTCCCCAATCGCATTGCTTGAGAAGTGATATCACGGTTACTCAAAATTACATCTGCTGTTAACTGGGTTTTGGCTCGTTCTACTTCCTCAGATGTCACACCTTTTTCTGCTACATTAGCGATCGCACGACTCAATACTGAGTCAATTTTTTTCAAATCTTGTTTAGCTCCAACCGTTACCAACACTTCATACCAGCCAGATTCTCGCAAACTGGTAACGGATGCTGTAACTTCACTAGCTAAACCTGATTCCACTAATGCCTGATAAAGTCTAGAATTCCGTCCCTCTGTCAAGATGTAATCCATCACATCCAGCGCAGGCACATCTGGTTGATTTGCATCCGGTAGCGGATAGACAACTTGTAAAAGTGTTCCTGCTCCCGGTTCTCGCAATACTATGGGAGTGCTGTTAGCGTTAGCGGGGCGTTTAGCCCGTGCTGAGTGCTGAGTGTTAAGTGTTGAGTGTTGAGTGCTGAGTGCTGAGTGCTGAGTGTTGAGTGATGGAGAAATACCTCCTGCCTCCTGCCTCCTGCCTCCTGCCCCCTGCCCCCTGCCCCCTGCCTCCTGCCTCTTAGGTAGTTTTCCAAACACCTCTTTAATTGTTTCCAGGGTGTTTGCAGTTTGAAAATCTCCAACAATCACTAAGACGGCATTATCAGGAGTGTAAAAGTTGCGGTAATATTTTTGTACTTGTTCAACTTCAAATTTTTCGACATCAGCTTTGGTACCACCTACAGGCAACCCGTAAGCATGATTGGGAAACACCGCTTGCATGACGGCGCGGTTGAGGCGATATTCTGGGCTATTTTCGTAACCTTGCAACTCGGAAATTACTACCCGTTTCTCACTCGCCAGTTGTTCTGGCTCAATCTGGGAATTTTGCATTCTGTCCGCTTCCAGCACTAAGAGCGCTTTTAGCTTGTTTCGTTCCACAGTACCGTAATATGCGGTTTGGTCATAGCTGGTAAAAGCATTGGAATCACTACCCAAAGCACTAAACAAACGTCCAAATTGAATCGGACGATTTTTCGTGCCTTTAAACATCATGTGTTCCAACTGGTGGGCAATGCCATTCACACCCGGTTCTTCATTCCGTGAGCCAACCTTGTACCACACCTGCACCGTCACCACTGGCGCAGTATGCACTTCTTTTGTCAGAACAGTTAGACCATTTTCCAGCACTGTCTTACGGACATTTTCTGTCAGTGTTGAGGGCATTATTCTTTTTGCTATCAAGGTTGACTGGTATTTTTCTTTGTTAGATGTGGTTGTATGTTGGCTATGAGCAGGTTGATCACTCAGCAAAAAAACCGCTACTAGCCATAAGCTTAAAAGTAATAACGGTAAAGGATATTTATAAAATCTGGAAAATCCATACATCTATTTAGCAGATATATCTGTAATTTAAGTTACATAATTATCTTGGAAAGTGACCATAATTTAATCTGGTAAAAAATCTGTTACCTCAGTAACAACACAGAAAAACAACATATTAGCAACAAAGGTAATAAAAAAGCTAAATTACGGGAGTTTTGCTAAAACTCGAATGAATTCCAGAGGTAAACCATCGGTATCGGCGATAAAAGCTACTTCGTAAATGCGATCGCCTATTTGCTGTTGTGTCGGTTCTAAAAGTACCTTCAACGGTTCTAATTCTCCGGGTTGACTCTCAGCAGTCGTCAATGCACGTTCTTGTAAATTTGTCAACCAGCTAGGTAAATCTGGTGTAATCTCAGTTAAATCGAACGAGAGATGATAATACCCGACATAATGCTCATCAGCAAAGGCATCTGGGGCTGGTTTTGGTTCAGGAATTTGGATCAGTTCAATTCTCCCGCCCAATCCTTCCATCCAGCAAGCCAGGGTGTAGCCGGTAGTAAAGCGTTCCGAAATTGTAAACCCTAAAAGTTCGTAGAAAGCGATCGCTCGATGAATATTCGCAGTCCGAATAGAGGCGTGGTGCATATTAGTCCTTAGTCCTTAGTCCTTAGTCATTTGTCCTTTGCGATTCACTAATGACAAATGACTAATGACAAATGACCATTACTCAAACAACCTGAAATAAGGGTAGCGTACAGGGACACCAGGCTCTTTTTCCAAGTCAAAATTAATCACTTCCCAACAGGGATCTTCTGGGGCATCTTCGGGGCTAAACTCCACCGGTAAACCGTACAAACGCGCCGCAGTAGCTTCTGGTTGTCCAGAACGCCAAGGTGTACTGCGTTCCAAATAGCCACTCATTAATTCCTGATAGCGTCGAGCAATAATCACCCTTGTTGCTCGATAGCCTTGGGTATACAGCTTATCTAATGCTTCGTGAATTTCAAAGCGGATACCATCGGGATGAGTATGCTGTCTATACCATTCATTATTCCACCTTCGCCAATGACGCCCTGATTGCAAATGGATTAACTCTCCATTTTTCGGATCAGCTTCAAACGCGCCATGACGCGGACACAAATAGGTATCTGTCAAAGTCAGTGCCGGAATAGTCTGGCGACAATGGGGACACTGTATTTCCGGCCCAAACATCGGGTACTGAAAGCCTGGATTCATCATGAAGTGCGTACAAACATAATTTTGTCTTCACCAGCGCTAGTGGATTGGATTATACACTTCGGCTCCACTACTTTGGGTTACTTGCTCACTGCTACACAGACACGGATTTGCAGTAGTAGAAGCATTTTTCACTAGTGTTTTCCTCTCCGTAGAGACTTGACGCTGTGATATCCTGGTTGTGCAACCAGCCTCAAAGGTTGGAGTTTCTCCAGTGTTCCTGGGTACCATATTAATATTCTATCGTGTCTACCGCTTCTTACTGGACATCTCCCGATTTTTCTCAAGCTGCCTTCATCGCAGCCAATGCTGTTGTAATGGGTTCGGTCAATATAGCACCAGGAGTGAGCATTTGGTATGGAGCAGTGGTTAGGGGAGATGTAGAACGGATTGAAATTGGCGAATGCACAAATATTCAGGATGGTGCAATTCTACATGGCGATCCTGGTTTTCCAACAATTTTAGAAGATCATGTTACCGTAGGGCATCGCGCTGTGATACATTCCGCTTACATTGAGCGTGGAAGTTTGATTGGCATTGGCGCAGTGGTTTTAGATGGGGTACGAGTGGGTACTGGTAGTATTATTGGTGCTGGCGCAGTGGTAACAAAAAATATACCGCCCCTGTCCCTAGTTGTCGGTATTCCTGGCAAAGTGTTACGCCAAGTAACAGATGTTGAAGCCGCAGAACTGATTGAACACGCTAAACGTTACCAAAAGTTAGCTTTAGTTCATGCTGATAAGGGTATTGATATTGGTTTTAGCAAGGCTTAGGGAATGGGGAATGGGGGAGATGAGAGGACAAAGGGACAAGGTTAAAGGGAAAAGGATAAAGAAACAAACCCCTTCCCCTTTACCCTTTACCCTTTACCCTTTTTCATAATCTCCCATGCCCAATGCCCAATGCCCCATGCCCAATACCCCATAATTTAAACATTCTTTACATTTGTATTTGGAAAAATTGCCCACTTCAGCTAAAAATAAAAATGAGAGCAGTTGACAAAACTTTAATTTCTACTTAAGAGAGGGGTTCTAGATATGGATATCGATTACCGGATAGCGATCGTTTTAGCACCAGTTGCGATCGCAGCTAGTTGGGCAGTGTTTAATATTGGCGCTGCGGCTTTAAGACAAATTCAAGGCTTTTTGGATAGAGAAGCTTAAATTTATTAATTGGGGATTGGGCATGGGGCATTGGGCATGGGGAAGAGGGGTACAAAGCTTGGAGCATAAGAGAAAGAGGTGATTTTTTATTCTCCCCCTTGCTCCCCTGCTCCCCTGCCCCCCTTCCCCCTGCCCCCCTGCTTCTTCCTCATCCCCCCACTCCCTATTCCCCACCGTTAAGACTTGGATATCGATTCTGTAATACAACCCTTGCAACGCTTTGGTGTCCATCTGGGACTTGATCGCATTGTCAATCTATTGGCAAATCTTGGCAATCCCCATCACCAAGTCCCGGTAATTCATGTTGCTGGCACTAATGGCAAAGGTTCAGTCTGTGCCTATCTTTCCTCCGTACTAACTGAAGCAGGTTATCGTACAGGGCGCTACACTTCCCCCCATTTAGTCGATTGGACGGAACGTATTTGTCTGAATGAACAGTCAATTTCTTCTGAGGAATTGAGCCAATTATTAGAAAAAGTCCAAGCTGCTATTCGTGCTGGTGATGATTCTGCAACTCAGTTTGAAGTAATTACGGCAGCGGCTTGGTTATATTTTGCCCAGCAGCAAGTCGATGTCGCTGTGGTAGAAGTCGGGCTAGGAGGACGCTTGGATGCTACCAATGTCTGCTTGGAACCTTTGGTTACAATCATCACTTCTATTAGCCGGGAACACTGGCAGCAACTTGGCCCTACCATCGCCGACATTGCTAGAGAAAAAGCAGGTGTTCTTAAACCTGGATGTCCCGTTGTGGTTGGAGGATTGCCACCAGAGGCAGAAGAAGTTGTGCGATCGCGTGTTTTAGAATTACAATGTCCGATTTTTATGCCTCAACCCGCCCGTCAAATCGCTACAGGATGGGCAGAATATCAAAGTATTCAAAATTCTAAATTAATTAAATACCCGTTACCGTTAGCAGGACAAATTCAATTAACTAATTCAGCTTTGGCAATAGCAGCTTTAGAAATTCTCCAACAACAGGGTTGGCAGAT
Source organism: Nostoc sp. KVJ20 (assembly GCF_001712795.1). GTDB lineage: Bacteria > Cyanobacteriota > Cyanobacteriia > Cyanobacteriales > Nostocaceae > Nostoc. The sequence continues at coordinate 66,300 of NZ_KV757650.1, read as the reverse complement.
TTCTGAAGAAGCCATAATTAACGGCATGGCAAAAACTAAATGGCCAGGGCGGATGCAATGGACTATCTGGAAAAGCCATAAATTATTACTTGATGGCGCTCATAATACCGCCGCCGCCCAAGTTCTTCGCCAGTATGTTGATAGCTTAGATGCAGTTAACCCTAACCCCGTCAATTGGGTTATGGGAATGTTTGCTGATAAAGATCATGCTGATATTTTTGCCGCCCTGCTGCGCCCAGGCGATCGCCTTTTTTTAGTACCAATACCAGTAGAACCTTGGCCAGGTAGAACTTCCGCTAATCTACAGGAATTAGCAAGCCTAGCTTACAGCCTTTGTCCCCAATTAAGCGATCGCCAAATCCATCCAGATTTATTCACAGCATTAGAAACCGCAACCTCAACCGCCACTACAGACGACTTAATCGTTTTATGTGGTTCCCTTTATTTAGTCGGCGATTTTTTACAACAAGGGAATAGGGAATAGGGAATGGGGAATGGGGAATAGGAAGAAAGGGAGAAGAGTTTTCCCCTCAGCAAGAGCAGCACCCCGCCCCTCTGCCTCTTTTCAATGCCCAATGCCCAATGCCCAATGCCCCATTCCCAAATTTATCTATTGTTCCACTCTTGCGCCGCATCTTCTACAGCTTTATCTACAGTCTTTTGGTTTAACATTGCTGCTTGTAAGTTCTCGTAAACTGCTTTTTGCAGTTTCTTAGAATCTTTCAAAGTAGGAGTTAATATTTCTGCCTTTTGCAATTGTTCAGCAGTAATAACTCGTGCTTTTTCAACTGTTGAAGCATTAGCTGGAACATCTTTAAAGTAACTATCAGATAATGCCTTGACTGTAGAAGGTAGGACATTTGCAGCCTTAGCAAAAGCTAACTGATTTTCGTCATTGGTGACAAATAAAGCAAACTTCACAGCGCCGTCTGGTTGTTTGCTATCGCGGGGAATAACTATGTTCATCACTGCGACATTTTTCTTACCTGTGTCCCCAGTGAGTTGAGGTGCTATTCCCGAAGCTTGAGCAATTTTCGGGGCGTTATTTGCGATCGTTTTTAGGAACTCTGGGCCAGAAGCTAGAAACACAGTCTCTCCAGATTGGTATAAATCGATCGCGTGGCGATGTCCTTGGGTTAAAGCCTCTTTGGGAAGCAACCCTTTTTTATACAAGTCTACCCAATACTGAAACGCTGCCTTACCTTGTGCTGAATTAAACGCCGCTTTTCCCTCAGCATCTATTAGCGTGACTCCCATTTGCACGAAAGATTCCAGCACTTCACCGGAATCTTGCGGTACAAAAGTCACAAAAAAGGCATATTTCCCTGTCTTATCTTTAATTTGTTGGGCTGCTTGTGCCAATTCTGCGTAGGTTGCAGGGACTTTATTGATACCTGCCTGTTTTAATAAATCAGTGTTATAAATGGTTAACCGTGTGGTGAGATACCAGGGAATCCCAAAACTCTTGCCATTAAGGGTACTTGCTTTCCATATATTCGGTAGATAGGAGGAACGTACATCGTTTGGAACTTTCGCATCTAAATCTAACCAGGCATTTCGTCCAGCAAGTTGGGAAGCAAAACCTGGATTGAGGTTAACTACATCAGGTGGCGTTTTTGCTGAGACGGCTGTTAATATTTTGTTCTCCATCGCCGCCCAAGGTACATCGACCCAGTTAATCTTTATACCTGGATTTTGCGATTCAAAATTCGTAATTAGGCTTTTGAAGTAGTCGGTAAATTGAGGTTGGAGTTGCATTGTCCAAAACTCAACAGTTGACACTCCTGAAGTAGCTTGTTTTGTATTTGTACTAACATTACCTGTGCTGCAACTTACCATCCAACTGGTTAATAAGCCAAGTAGTGTAAAAGCAACAAGTTGTTTAAATTTTCGCAATTGAATCATTTTCCCAGTATTTTTACGCTTGCTCAGTGTCAAAAGCTTAGATCAGAATTGTCGAGATTATAGGCTAAATAAATTACTTAGCACCAAGTCCGTTTTTAGTATCATTTAAATTTTCAATTTAGCAGTCCAGCGGGCACAACTGTGGTAAAAACCTTCAAAAGTCTGTTTGGCAAATCGAAGAAAGGGGTCGGCATTGAACTTGCTCCCGAACGGGTAAATGTAGTTCAGTTACGCAAGCAGGGTCAAGGCTTAAAACTAGAAACCTTTACATCTGTAGCAGTTCCAGAAGGTGTAGTTACCGATGGTCAAATAACCGACCCCGCAGCAATGGCGCAATTAATCCAGCAGGCGCTAGCTGAGAGCAAAATCAAAACTTCTCGTGTTGCTACTGGTGTACCAGGGCGAGATTCCATCGTTCGGATTATACCAGTGCCAACGGAGTTAGATGACAAAGAACTGCGAGAAATGGTGCTAAACCATGAAGCAGGTTTGTATTTACCCTATCCTCGTGAAGAGGCTGATGTAGATTATCAGAAACTTGACTACTTTATAGACGAGGATGGCATTGAAAAAGTACATGTACTTTTAGTTGCAACTCGCAAGGAGATAACGGATACCTATATAAGCACTTTCGAGCAGGCAGGATTGCAAATTGATGTTTTAGAAATTAACAGTTTTGCCCTGATTCGGACTATTCGCGAGCAACTGCGGCAATTCGGGCCACAAGAAGCAGCAGTACTAGTTGATATAGAGTTCGACAGTACAGAAATTGCCATCATCGTTAACGGAGTGCCGCAATTTTCGCGCACAGTCCCCATCGGGACTTATCAAATGCAAACTGCCTTAGCAAGGGCAATGAGCTTACCCACATCACGAGATATGGAACTGTTACACGGAATGGTTATTCCCCCAACTCCTATAGATGGCGGAAAAACCGGTGTTACCGAAATTGATCCTGGTATGGCAGCCATATTAAGAGTATTGGGAGAACTAACGGATGAACTGCGCCGTTCCATCGATTTTTACCTCAATCAAAGTGAAAATTTGGAGGTAGCGCAGATTTTATTAGCTGGGCCAGGAGGTGGACTCCAACAGCTAGATGAATTCTTTACCCAACGCTTGAGCTTGCCAACTACCCAAATCGATCCAATCGGGTCTTTGTCCTTAGAAGTTGACACTGATAAATATCCACAGGTACAACGCTCTGGTTTAGCGATCGTACTCGGTCTAGGAATGCGGGAGGTGTAATAAAATGTATAGCCTAGATGTTAACTTTCTTAAAGACCGCCCAGCATACCAGAAAAAGCCTGAGAGAAAGGGAGGAATAGGTCTAAAGCTGCCTACAGGAAATTTAACACCTGTGTATGTGGGTGTTGCATTAGGTGTAGGTCTTCCAGCTTTATTGGGAGTTAGCTGGTGGATATTGCAAGGGAAGATTGTTGAATTAGATGTTCAAATATCACAACTAGACCAAGAAAGCAAGAGGCTAGATACAGAAATAGGAAATCTGAATAAAATCAAAGCTGAGACGAATGCTATTAAAGGTGAAACACAAGCTTTAGTGACTGTATTTGACCAGATTCGACCTTGGTCAGCAATGCTGCAAGATTTGCGCGATCGCATTCCAGCAGCAGTGCAAATTGAGAATATCAAGCAGATTCCCCCTATTGCGGCAGCAGCAGGTCAGCCAGTAGGCAATCCCGCGGGAGGATTAGAAATCACCGGATTGGCTCGTTCATTTAACGATGTCAATGATTTCCTATTGAGTTTACAGCAGTCTCGCTTCTTGAAGTCCACAGAAAGCAGAATTCTGACGGCAACGTTAGTAGATGCTCCCTTACCACCAGGTGTAGGTCAATCTCCTGCTGGTGTAATAATTAAGCCACCCCAAGTAGTTAAATACACTATTCAATCAAGTATGAATGATGTTCCAGCTTCAGAATTAATCCGGGAGTTGGAAAAAAAAGGCACAGTGGGGTTAGTTACTCGAATTCGTAATATGCAACAAACAGGAGTCATTTCAAAATGACGCTGAGTGATGATTTAAATTTTGCTGAACATGGTGGGGAATTCGATTCGGAAACGCCAGCCCACCCCGTGGTATTTGGTATTGCCTTCACACCAAAAATTATTGGGATCTTAGTGGGGGTAATTGGTTTAGCAGGAGCAGGTTATATATTGTTAAACCTGCTGATGCCAGCTTGGGAAAGCTATCAGCAGCAGCAAGCAAAAAGCACTGAACTGCAAGGGCAAATTGAGCAAAAAAAAGCCAATATCAAACAGATTGACAAAGTTAAAGACGAACTAGCACAGGCAAAACAGCAAAAAGTTCAGGTTTTAGATTTATTTGCTAACGAAAAAACCTTAGATACATTGTTGTTGGATCTGAACCGCTTAATTGAGTCTGGTAATACTCCAACTTCTATTAATGCAGTGAGAGCCAAACTGAAGAAATTTGTGCCCGTTTCCCAAAAACCAGAACCAGTTATCGATGGAACTCTAGGACTACAGGTTGACGGTAAGCTGCAACGCAGCATTATCAATGCCGAAATTACCGGAACTTACGAACAAACACAATCGATAATGCGTAACATTGAGCGGTTACAGCCTTTGTTAATAGTTAAAGATTATGTGGCAACTTTGGCTCCAGTAGAAACAAGATCCCCATTAGATAAAACGCCGATGCAGGTAGGGCCAGCAGCGATTAATACATCATTCCAATTACAGGTATTGATGCCACTTAGTCCAGAAGAAATAGCGGCGGCGGCAGCTAAAAATGCCCCGAAAAAATAGTCAACTAAAGCCAGGGCGAATAGAATTCGCGGCTACAGTAGCGTTCGCCCTTGGCGTTCCCGCAGGGTAGTCCGCCTCCGCGGACTAAGAAGAAATTGAGGGTTTGAAACCCACGGAGGTGGGTAAAGTCTTGTGTAGACGTGGTTTTTAAGCGCCTACGCACAAATTGTCTGTAAACAAGGTTTTATTAGGTGAGGAATGAACTGTGAAACAGCTTCACGGTAATAGTTTTATATTGAGTACTGCTGCTTTTGTATTTTTGGCAGCTCAACCAGTTTGGGCACAAATCAGCCAAGTTACTAATGTACAGTTAAATGCAGTTGATGGTGGAATTAGCGTTGCTTTGAAAACTTCTTCCGGGTCACGCCCCCAAGTTTTCACTACGAAAAGAGGCAATGCTTTAATTGCAGATATTATCAATACTCAATTACGATTACCACAAGGTAATAGTTTTCGTCAAGATAGCCCAGCACCAGGAATTGCCTCTGTTGAGGTTAATCAGCTTGATGCAAATAGCATCCGAGTGACGGTAACTGGCAGTAACAATGCACCTGGCAGTCAACCCGTGGTGCGATCGCAAAATGGAATTACACTCAGCTTTAGCCCATCCACTGGCACTACAGCATCAGCACCAACGCCAACAGCACCAACATCCACAGCACCACCTGTTACTACTCCAGCCCAATCTGGTCAAAATTCAGGTGTTCTCGTTCCCAACCCACAAGTCACCATTGACGGACAACCTGCACAAGCTGCTGGGCCAGGTCAACCTCTGAGTCAGGCTCCACCTTTCTTACCTAGAGCCGTTGCCCCACCGGTAGGAGATATTGCCATCTCCAATACTGATGCTTCTCCTAGCACCATTGACTTAGGAACTCAGGAACGTGTACCCCGTCTAGTCCTGCGAGATGCGCCGGTGCGTGAGGTTTTGTCATTGCTTGCCCGTGCTGCTAATCTCAACCTAGCTTATATCGGAGGTGAGCAAGGTGCTGCTGCTAATGCACCAGCAGTTTCTCAAACAATCTCGTTAGATATAGAAAATGAACCAGTGCAAGATGTGTTTAACTATGTCTTGCGTTTGAGTGGTTTAGAAGCTAACCGCAGTAATCGCACGGTTTTTGTTGGGCCTAAACTACCTAATTCCACCCGTGATATGGTTATGCGTAGCTTGCGACTCAATCAGGTAACGGTGGGAGTCGCCCTGAATTTTTTGGTCGGCTTGGGAGCAGAAAGTGCCGTCAGCCGCGAACGACAAGTTACCAGTGTTAGTGCTGTGGCTGTTGGGAATGCAGCTGCTCCCATTACCCAGACTCAGACGACCACAGAAAATAGAGTTGAAACTCAACGCGTAGATTTCAAAGACTCTAACCCATTACTTAGAGGTTTACAGGCATTAGGAGATGAGCGTACTAATTCTCTAACCTTGATTGGCCCTCCTCGGCTAGTTGAGATGGCAATGGGTCAACTAACTCAGCTTGATATTCGGCGTCGTCAGGTGGTAGTTAACGTAAAGATTATCGATGTTAACCTCTTGAACACCCAGGACTACAACACTAGCTTTTCCTTTGGGGTTGGCAATAACTTCTTTACTAGTGATGGCGGTGCAGCATCTCTGAATTTTGGCGGTTCCAGACCAGCTACTAGTTCTGAAGTAACAAATAGTGTGACTGAGACGCCTACTATTACGAATCCAATTACAGGAACGCCATTCTTGAACCAAAATGGTAGTTTTACAGTTCCAAATGGAGGCTCAGGCGTCAGAGTTATACAAGATGGGGTACTTACACAAAACACACCAGGCGATGCGACCTTCCTCCAACCAATTTCTCCGGCAACCGGCAATCCAACTACCCCTGGTCTTACAACTTTTACTCCAGGAACACCAGATACAGTAACAATTACTACTGATCCTACAACTGGAAGACAAACTGCTAGTTATGCAGAAGGCACTCGTGCAGCAGCCGGATTTAGTTTGCCAAGTCTGTACCAGTTCCCCAAACGTCTTCTTGCTAGCTTGCAAGCTCAAGTCACAAATGGCAATGCCAAGATTTTGACTGACCCAACATTAATTGTGCAAGAAGGTCAGCAGGCTCTTGTGAATCTGACCCAGGAAGTAGTGGGAAACATAACCATCGAAACAACGGATAATGCTGGTGGCTCTAGGACAGAAAGAAAAATTGATAAACAAAAAGTTGGCTTGACCTTAAATGTGAAAATTGACCGGATTGATGATAATGGTTTTGTTTCTCTATCGGTTGCTCCTACTGTAAGCGCTCCTACAGCTTCACAAGATACAGGGAATGGACAAATTATTTTAGTATCTGAGCGTTCGCTTACTTCTGGCTTAATTCGCTTACGAGATGGTCAAACGCTCATTCTCTCAGGCATAATTCAAGACCAAGACCGGACAAGTATCTCCAAGATTCCTATTTTGGGCGATCTTCCACTGATTGGTTCCCTATTTAGAAAAACAAACAGATCCAACCAGCGCAATGAGGTGATTGTATTGCTCACACCTCAAATTATGGATGACTCTGAAAACTCCTCCTATGGTTATAACTACAATCCCAGCCCAGATGTACGGCAAATCCTTGAGCGCAGGGGGTTGAAGGTTCCAGGTAGATAATAAAGATGATATGCAGGTGAGTCAGTTCTGGCAAAGGCTCATATCCCCGACTTCTTTATGAAGTCGGGGATCTTCTTGTTCACGAATTCTCCGCGCACAGCAGATAAGCGGCTGAAGCCTCACAGTGAAATGCTGTAAGTTAGTATTTCATTGTCCTGTAGAACAAAATAGATATAGGTTTGTAGCCCAGTCAGCCAACAAAAACGGGAGATACTCCTATGTCTGTGACACGCTACGCGAACGCAGAGAAGAATTTATGATAGCGATCGCCATCATAAATGTTAAGAAAGATGTTGCCAATTGATAGCCTTCTAGCGGAGAGGCTTTAATTTTTTCTTTTTTCCTACTAGAGAAGCTTGCTATGGGATTAGATTTCGCGTTGGTTTTTCCACCTGACGTGAAAAGTGATCAAAATCCCCGACTTTTTAGAGAAATCGGGAACCTGAGCCTTCGATTTCCATAAAAATTGGTTAATCTCAGCAATAACTCTTCAACAACGGTAATTAATCCCAACAAACGCTGACCATCTTCCACCTCTCTACTCCTCTGTTTGATTGGCAATAGGGGTATTTACTAGGTATTTTTTCCTACTTTTGGGGTGGTTTTTAGTGAAACAAGTACCCTAAAATTACAAAAAATCCTGAAATCTATATAAATTAATGGTTTCATCTATCCACATCAGGCTACAACACCTTAGAATGATTCATTGAAAAGTCGAGCCGATGGGATGTACAGCCGTTTTGAGTAAAAATACTCCCAAAGGATGATTTTTGTATTTCTGCGAACAGAGATTTCAGTACTGATGTATCAAGGTGCATCCGTAAAAAAATCTCAAGTAAACCTTCAGGAGATTGACATGAACAAAGGTGAATTAGTTGATGCCGTAGCTGAAAAAGCTAGTGTTACCAAGAAACAAGCGGATGCAGTTTTAACTGCCGCTTTGGAAACGATTATTGAAGCGGTTTCCTCTGGTGATAAGGTAACGTTGGTGGGATTTGGCTCATTTGAATCACGGGAACGTAAAGCCCGCGAAGGTCGCAATCCGAAAACAAATGAAAAGATGGAAATTCCAGCGACCAGGGTTCCTGCTTTCTCAGCAGGAAAACTGTTTAGAGAAAAGGTAGCACCCCCAAAAGCATAGGTTCTGTCTTCGGGAACTCTTTTTTAATGCGGCAACCTGCACATGGGGGAAATTTAAGCTGGGCAGCAGCACTGGCTGGTTGTCCCCCTGACGCTATTCTGGATTTTTCTGCTAGCATCAACCCGTTGGGGCCTCCAAACAGCGCGATCGCTGCTATACTGTCCCAAATTGGTAATCTTAAGCACTATCCAGACCCAAACTATAGTGAACTGAGACTAGCTCTCAGTCACTTCCATCAATTGCCTCCTGAGTGGATTCTGCCGGGTAACGGCTCCGCAGAATTACTCACTTTAGTAGGTAGGGAATTAGCTCAATTAGCCGCGATAATTTTAATCACTCCAGCCTTTGGTGACTACTACCGAACCTTGGCAGCGTATAACGCTAATGTGCTGGAGTGTCCTTTGTCATTGGTGAGCCACTGCGGTCTTGGGGTCTCCCCAAGTGAAGCACGTGGCGTCACTGGTCATTGGTCATTATTCATTGACAAAGGACAAAGAACAAATGACAAAGGACTATTGTTGAATAATCCCCACAACCCAACCGGAAAACTATTTTCGCGGGACTCTATATTGCCCTACCTGGAGCAATTTGCTTTGGTTGTGGTGGATGAAGCATTTATGGATTTTGTGCCGCCTAATGAGGAACAAAGCCTGATTCCGGTGGTGCAAGAATATCCGAATTTAGTAATATTGCGATCGCTGACCAAATTTTACAGTCTTCCTGGGCTGCGATTAGGATATGCGATCGCACACCCCGACTGCCTAGCTAAATGGCAGCTATGGCGTGACCCTTGGCCTGTAAATACGCTAGCAGCAGCGGCGGCAATTGCGGCCCTCCAAGATACAGAGTTTCAGCAGCAAACCTGGGCATGGCTACCACCTGCACGAAATCAACTCTTTCAGGGTTTGGCTAAAGTACCGGGATTGCAACCCCAAGCAAGTGCTGCTAACTTTTTACTGGTTGAGTCCCAAGAGTCTACGTCACAGTTACAGCAACAATTACTCAAGCATAATCAGATTTTAATCCGCGATTGCCTTAGTTTTAAAGAACTAGGCGATCGCTTTTTCCGGGTTGCTGTACGTGAAGAGTCCGATAACCAACGCTTACTCACAGCGCTAGACTCAGTGCTGAGTGCTGAGTGCTGAGTGGGGAGTAGGGGAGATGAGATAATTTTTCACTCTCCCCAATGCCCAATGCCCCATGCCCAATGCCCAATGACAAATGACAATTGACTACGATGTTGTAATTATTGGTGGCAGTCTTGCTGGATACTACGCTGCTCTTGCTGCAACCCAACTACGGGCTACAGTTGCCCTGGTGGAACCTAAAGTAGACTACGGGTTCACTCATCACCATGCTCTTACCGAAATCGGTAAACTGGCGCAGAAGTTGAATGATGCTGCTGGTTTTGGTATTTATGCCACACACACTAATACCTCAGAAGAACGCCACATATCTATGGCATGGCAAGAAGCCATGCTATATGCTCAATGCGTCGCCTCAAATCTCAAAGAACAGCATTCTCCAGCCATCCTAGCCGCACAGGGAGTCGATGTCATCGTTGGCAGTGGTCAATTTCAATCTTCACCCCAACTAGCTTTTGCCGTTAACAATCGCCTTCTACGCGCCCGTACCTATTTGCTAGCCAGTGGCTCACGTCCAGAAATTCCAGAGATTGACGGATTGCAAACCACTGGCTATCTTACCCTTTCTAATATTTGGCAATCCTTACAGGGAAAAACATTACCTCAAAATTGGGTAATTATCGGTGGAATTCCCCAAAGTATTGAAATTGCTCAAACTTTAGCACGGTTTGGTTGCAGTGTGACGTTGGCAGTCAAGCATCCATATCTTCTACCCAATATTGACCCTGAGATAGCCATATTGCTTCAAGCACAGTTGGAAGTCGAAGGTGTGCGCGTCCTCACCGATAAACCAGTGACTCAGGTGAGGGTAATTGAGAATAAAAAGTGGGTTCAAGCAGGAGATAAGGCCATTGAAACTGATGAAATTTTAGTGGCGACTGGACAACAGCCGAATCTTGAATCTCTAAATTTGGCAATGGTAGGCGTGAAATGGCATCGGCGTAGCTTAGTGGTAAATGATAAACTGCAAACCACTAACCAGCGCATTTACGCTTGTGGTGATGTAATTGGTGGTTACGACTTTGCGAATGTCGCTAATTATGAAGCAAAAATTGCCCTGAACAATGCACTGTTTTTCCCCAGATTACGAGTAAACTATCGTTCCATCCCTTGGGCGATGTTTTCTGTGCCGATGGTGGCGCAAGTTGGTTTGACAGAGACGCAGGCAAAACGCCAATTTCGTCTAGATGAAGTTTTAGTTTTACGACAGTATTTTAAAACAGTGGCAGCAGCTCAACTTCGAGACGAAACCACTGGTATATGTAAATTAATTGTGCTACGCAACGGCGAAATTTTGGGAGCTTCAATATTGGGGTTAGAAGCTGGAGAATTAATTAATTTGATTGCCTTGGCAATGTCACAAAAAATTAAAGTCAAAGATTTAGCGAATTTATCTCCCGTCTATCCCAGTTTCTCAGAAATCCTGGAACAAACAGCAAGAGAGTGGAGTAAGCAAAAGTTAAATAGCAACATTGCTATGCAAGAGTTTTTAGAAGGCTTTTTCCATTTCCGCCGCAATTGGAATTTGTGAGTTTGTGAGTTTGCGAGTTAGGAGTTTGGTTAAGGCAAGAGACGCGATAAATCGCCGTCTCTACAAAAGATTGATCCTTGTAGAGACGGAGATTTATCGCGTCTTTGGATCTAACCGAACCGTATTGGGTACGAGGTCATTGGGAGTTCTTTAAAATCCCTGCATGATAATCCAAACTACCCCCGCTGCTACTAGAGGCACGCTGAGGTTATCTGTGCCGTGAGGTGAGACTGCCTCTGCTAGGGTTGCAAAAGTAGCAGTTACCACAGCCGTTAACAAAGCCCATCCTAAACCTAAAGGTGTTGCTAGGGGACTCAGGGACGAGCCAGGTAGCAACAACAGCACCAAGAAAATCACCACTGTACTCGCCACAAACATCGCTGCTGAACCTTCCCAGGAACGCACAGAATTTCCCACTTGGTACTTATGCTGTCCGAAGCGTCTACCGATTAATGCTGCTAATGCATCACCCCAGGTCATTGCCATTATCCCAGCTACAGCGATCGCAACCCTATCTACTGGCCCATCTGGTCGCCACAGTAACCCAAACAACAGCGTCACTGAGATAGCAAAATAAACTGTGCCAGGTGAGCTATCCTCTGTATCCATTGCGCCGATGAATCGGTAGCGGTAAAACAGGTAGTTTAGTCCGATAAAGGTAGCAAAAGGTATAATTCCGATTTCCCAGCGATTAAATAGCAGCAGGACGCCGAAAACCCACATTCCTGCACCAATATGAATTACTTTGCGCGTCAAATCTGGCTTTACGCCCAATAGCCTACGCAGTCCTTCGCCAATAATAAGCAGACTAGTTGCGTAAATATAAGAGATTGCTAGCCCGATAAAATCATTGTTTGTCATTTGTCATTTTGCTTCCTGGCTTGTTCACTTAGACCTATCGCTATTTTTTCTAAAGTTTTTTTCTATTAACGAAACACTACCAATACCTTGAAGAATACCACGACCGATTAAACCTAAACCCCTACCAATTATTTGGGTGAGAATGAAGACTATACCGCTACCTATAAAGGCTACTAATGTTTTTAAACGCGGTGCGATCGCATCACTAAATTCTAAAAATAATGTCACTACTAAAGGAATATTAGAAAGTTTGGCTAACTCCTGATTCCGAGGGGCATAAACTGAAGTCTTGGCAATACCACGAGGTGCAATTACAAATAGATCATAACGGCTTTCAAAAACTGCTTTTGGCTCATCTATATAATTTTTTAACCGATATTTCCATGATAAATCGTTTCTAAACCGTTCAATCTCTCTTGTAGAAATAAATTGGCGACTATATAAATTTTGCTTAATCGTTTCTACATCTGCTAAAGAGTTGAGTAGTGGTTGGACTACACCATTCGCTACCTGAATCAACAAGTTCTCTAAAATCATTAATGCTTGGGACTTGGCTTCATGGCTCACTGCGGGATAAGAGCCATTATCAATATACAATTCTGTTTGAAATAGTAGATAACAATACAACTCACAAACTAGCGGAATTTGATTGAGGATATCTCTTTGCACTGCTTCTGTATTTTGCAGCAATAAATCAACAATTTCTATGTTTTTATCACCTATTTTTATTCTAGAAAACCTTCCAAAAAAATCCGTGATTGCTGATTGCCATAAATCGCGCAACAAGATAGATTTCACTTCATATAATTGATTAATCTCAATTTGAGAAGCACGCAGTTCATCCAACTGATCAGCTAATTTTTGTAGGATAAGATAAAGTAATTCTCGTTTTTTCTCTTCACGAAAAATGTCAATTTCTAAAGCTACATCTGTGACATTCTGTAAAGGAAATTGAAGTTTGGTAATGCAAGACGCAAACAAGGCAGATTGTAGCGCTCCTGGACTAAGTAGAGGTGACATTTTCCTTTGCTCAATAGCACTACTCAACGAAGGGGTCAAAGGCGGCTCATCAGCAACCGGAATATCTTCTTCTCGCCTTTCTTGTGATGAAACCAACAACCGATTTAGCAACCAACGAGCTGCTAGCAGTTCTCGTCGCTGTCCAGCTAGAATTGCTCGATCTAAGACTGGTAATCCGGGAACTTGTAATTGGGCTGTGACTACGGCTAAGGTAGCGTCAATGTAACCAAATCCTGACAAACGTAAATTATTTCGCAGTTTAGAAAAAGGGAGTGGGGAGTGGGAAGAGACATGATTAATCGCGTCTGTACTAGAGAGTGAGGATGTGATTGCTTCTGTGTCCCGAAACCAATAGGAACCACCATCTGCAACTTCTTGCATGGCGGCGACTAATTCCGGGAGTGGTGTACCTTTCGGGCAGTAGCCATTTACACCAACAGATTTTGCAGCTAATAGCAATCCTGGTTCTTGCACAGAACTGAGAAGCAAAATTGGCAGGTTGGGATATAAGGCTCTAAGTTGCCGACAGAATTGTAAACCTAGTTGTTGGCTAGTGATGGAGCGACCATTACCGAATTCCAAAACCACCAAATTTAGCTGGTTGGGGTCTTCTTGAGCAATTTCTGCTAAAATCTGCAAGGCAGCGGTATCAGTTTCTACCACTGCTATTACTTCTAGGTTAGGAATTGCTTCTAGAGTTACCCGTAATCCCAGACGAAAAATCGGGTCTTGGTCGATTAACAATAATTTTAGATGGCGATCGCTCATAGTCTACTCAATTACGCAAGCACTGTTTTTTACCAATCAGAAAACAGCTTTGATACAAAACTTTGTCTTCCCCATTGTTACCTGTTTTCGCAAACTGATAAATCGATCATAATTGCCTTGTGCAGCCTTCACTGTGTAATTAAATGAACTTGAGTATTCGGCACTGGTTGGCGGAACGCTATATCCCAATCAATCAAATCAGAGGATTTTCAGCCGGACAATTGGCAGGTATTGCTTACCGGATTGTTCAGGATATGGAAGTCAAAAGCCTCATGCCTTTTGATATCTGTACCTTGGTAGAGGCTTTAGAACTGCCTTTAGGGATTGTTTGGGAAGAAATCAGTGTAATTTCCCAGTTGACAGAAAACTTGTTGCGTAGTCTCAGCCAAAAAAAACCGTTAAAACGTAATGAGGGCACATGGCTGGCGTTTCAAATTGCCTATCTTCAAGCTTTGCAAGCAATTCTAGAGCAGGAAGCAAGCTTACAAAGACCGTGGCTAGACCGGGCAAGTATACCAATCCAAGCACAAATAGTTCAAGAGGGCGTGGGTAAACTCATCCTCCAAGATTCGCAACTGCAAGGATTGTTGAAAACTCTCAGCCCTGGTAAATTGACTGATACTCAAGCTGAACAAGCATTATCTTTGGTTGCAGATTCATTACTGGTGCAACAAATAAATAATGCTGCTATGGCTTGGTTAGTTGCTAATGGTGCAGAGGAAGTTGAAGCTAAACTCTTAATACAGCGTTTAGTCAACTCACTTCCTGGTCATTTACTGGTAGTCGTTACTGAAAATGCTGCCCCTTTAGCCCAACTGCAAAAATTTTTCCGTTTGGGAATTTCATTATCTCCCAGCTTGATCACTCCAGAAGTTGGTTCTACGATCGCTGAAAAAATTGATTTGCACCGAGAACATTACCGTGCAAGTTTGATTAAAAATCTGAGTATGCCTTTGCTGATGGAATCCTTTGCCCTTAAGGATCTCTATGTGCCGCAAAAAGGCTTACCAATAGAAGAAAATATTTCTGAGCAAGATAAAAAAACTGTTAAACCAGTTGATTTAAAGACTTGGGCACAACAAGAGCTAAGTGATTTAGAAACGATCGCCGTCATTGAATCGGAACCTGGTTATGGAAAAACTAGTTTTTGCCAACTTTGGGCAGCACAGGTAGCAGAAGAATCTTACCCTACTTGGATGCCTATATTAATTAAGTTACGGGATGTAAAATATGGCAAAACTTTTACCGAAACCCTAAATTCTGCTTTTCCTGTTAATCTTTCAACTTGGTTAGAGCAAGAAAATCTGCCTTGTCTATTGCTGCTGGATGGTTTAGATGAACTGCCCCCTTCTGCTCAAGGTATCAGGGCAAAAGCCATTTTTATTCAGCAATTACTGAACTTTAAATTTCAGTATAGACACAAAATTGTGTTAACGAGTCGGTCAACAACATTACAGGAAATTGCCCCAGAGATCCCGTTGCCATTGAAGCGAATTATCATTCAGCCCTTCGATGTGGATGAACTCAAACAATGGTTTCAGCAATGGGCAAAAGTGCAATCGTTAGCGATCGCTCAAAATTTCTTTACATTGTTAAAACAGGCGGGTTTATTTACCAGCCAGTCCAAGTTAAGAGAATTATCTGCTCTGATCCGCCAACCCTTAATGCTGCATTTATTGGGCATTTTACACCGCGACGGACTGCTAGATGATGAACTATTGCAATTAGCCGCTAATGCTCCAAAGTCTTCTCTGTTATGGGAAATTTATCATCGTCTGAGTCGATGGTTATTGGGTTATCCGCTAACTGGTGGGATCAAGACGATGCTACTGCGTACAGGATCGGCTCATATCCACCGGACTCCAGAAGCGATCGCTAATTTACTCGCTAATCGTCATCCCCAAGATTTACTTGAGCAGATGCAAGCGATCGCTCTCAAAATTTTACACTCGCAACGTCATCAAATTAATCTGGCTGGTGAATTTAATCCTCTACCAGGCTTTTATTTTAAAATTCGGGATTTAGAAAGCGCAGCCAAAAGTAGTTTAATTGAGTTTTCGCATCTGAAGCTAGGAGAATCTCTTTGTGCAGATGCCATTGCTGCCCAACTTAAATTTCTAACTCAGTACCAAAATGAGGTTTATGGTAGCCTTGTTTTTGTGCTTGATTCTCCCAGTAGCGTTGCCCAGCATATTTACAATTTACTGGGTTACGGGATACTTAGCCAAGAAATTGAAGAACTGGCGATCGCAATTTTACGCCGGGAGCAAAAGCACAAATTTTCTTTTGAAGTATTGTTCCAACGGCTTTTGTCTTTCTGGCGTGCTTACTGTCAAGGGCGTTGGCTAGACGAAGGAATAGCCCACAAAGCTTTGACTCATTTCCACACACTGCAAAATCCGGTGAATGTTGAGCAAGTGAATGCTGCTGTGGGACTAAATGTGTTTTTATTGCTTTGTGCGTGCTATCGAGAAACAAAAATCCCTTTTTGGCCTTGTGGGAATCCGCTCAATTTCACAGAATTCAATCCAGAGGCTTTAAGTGTCCTAATTGCGAGGACAACCGTTTTGCACAAAAGTGCCTTCGCAACCCGAATCAAGTCTTTAGCTGGACTCAATTTATCAGGAGCCTCTTTATTGCAAGTAATGTTAATTGGGGTAAATCTTGAGCAGACAAACTTATCCAATGCGGAGTTAATCGGGGCGAATTTGGCTGGAGCTAATTTGCAACAGGCTAACCTCGCAGGTGCAAACCTGCAACAGGCTAACCTCGCAGGTGCAAACCTGCAACAGGCTAACCTTACAGGCGCAAACCTACGACAGGCTAACCTTATGGGGATAAATCTTAATTCTGCCAACCTTACTAACGCCTGTTTATTTGACACCATTTTGACTGAGGCTAACAAAAAATTAGCTACAGATAATGGTGGCTTGTTCTCTAAAGAGTCATTTCAAAAACTGAAAAGTTTGCGTAGTTTACCGCTCCAGGCATCGCAGCAACCCTTCTTAAACACTGTCCACATTGCGACAAACACAGATGTTAATTGGAGCAACACACCTGCGATCGGACTAATTGAAAGCTGCGAAGGAACTATTGTACCAATAGATTTATACGATGATGATGCCGATGATGAGACAGTTTTTGGCAATAATGTTATTGGAGAATAGGGCATTGGGCATTGGGCATTGGGCATTGAAAAGAGGCAGAGGTGCTACTCTTGCTGAGGGGAAAAACTCTTCTCCCTTTCTCCCATTCCCCATTCCCCATTCCCCATTCCCCATTCCCCATTACCTATCCCTCTTGCGGATTCCGGTAGCCAAAAAAGTTAATACTGTAGTCAGTAATCTGCACTCCTGTTTCTTCTTCAATTTTGCGGATCAAATCTTCTGGTAGTTCCACATGAACATCAAGAATTTGATTTGTATCCACACAGTTTATGTGACTGTGAGAGTCACTGATATTGCCGTACAAACGCCCATCACAGCGTTCAATACATTCAATGATGCCTTGACTGGATAATGCTTCTAAGTTTTGATAAACAGAAGTATGACCGATCTCTTTGCCTTGTTGATTCAAGCGATCGTAAATCTCTCTTGCCGCAAGATGTTCATTTGCTTGCCAAAGTAATTCCAGAATAAAGCGACGCTGACGACTGACGCGCATACCCAGAATTTGACAGCGCTCAAGCGCATCTTCTAAAGAACGAATTGGTTTTGTCGTAATTGTTTGTTTTTGCATATTACAGCTTGTTAACTGTTAGGGGAATTTTCCCGTCTAAAATGTTTATTGGTTATTTAATATATGCAATAATATTGCACACCATTGTTCTACCTGTACTTATGTTTTGGCTTTTTGATGCTGCGGAAGTAACAGGTGGCGATAAATAATGATCTATTTTTTGGTTGTTGATTTTTTGGTTGTTGATGGCTACTTTGTCAGACCTTAATCTAAAACAAACTCATTACAACTTTAACTTAAAATTGCTGTAAATGTCCACCTTGGGGCAAGTGTTGCCTTACCCAAGTAGGCTAATTCTAATGGCATACATATTAATCGTTTGGTAACTTTTTAATAAAATGTGGGTATTTATAGCAACTAGGAAAGTAACAATTAAGTGTAGCAAAATCTAGTGTACGTGAGTGGTGTAGGCGTAGCCCGCCGCAGGCATTGCCATAGGCTTATATCAAGGCTAGCAACTAAATAGACCTCTTGCAAAAAGCACTTTTGCAAGAGGTGGGAAAAGGGTAAAGGTTAAAGGGGAAAGGCAAAATACAGAACCTTTCCCTTTCCCCTTCCCCTTTTCCCGACTTCTGCAAGAAGTCCAATAATCTGTCAAGTTTGTAGTCAGCACTTTAGTCCTTATTTTCTAAGCACTAAAGTGCTTACTACAAACCCTCAAAACTTGAGAAGCTCTGACTTGAATCTAAACCTTGTATAGGTTGACCAAATTATCAGCAAAAAAGTATCAGTAAATACTAATTGATTTGTGAACAAGACTCTGTGATCCTAAAGGTCAATCTAGCGTCAAGCCCTGAAAGCTGCTACTGTAGATTGTCGATCCTAAAGTTGAGCAAAAAGAAAGTGGCTGCTGAGTCAAAGACAATTGCGATCGCACTCAATAATGACCTGATTAACAATCTGGATATATCTCCTGCGTCAACGGTGATTGAACAACTGCTGCAAGATGGGGCTGCATCCCATGAACAGCAGCTACGCTTTGATATCAATTACGCTCTCGAACCTGACGATCCACGGGAACTATCAGAAATTCCAGAAATCCGGCTGTGGTTTGTGCGCCTAGATGCCAAATACCCCTGGTTAGCATTTTTACTAGATTGGAAAGCTGGAGAATTTGCTCGTTATGCCGCCATGCTTGTACCGCACCAATTCAGTTCCAAAGAAGGCATTCAGTACAATCCTGAAGCCTTAGAAATATTTTTGATGCACAAAATCTTTGTTTTAGGTGATTGGCTCAAACAGCAAGACATCCCCAGTCTCTCGCGGCTGAAGTCCATGGCCCAAATGCTGGGTTATGAATTAGATGATGCTTTTTTTGAGATATTTTAGCTGGGTGAAAATTAAATTGGCACAATAAAATCAAACTAGGCTAAAACCCAATTCCCCATTCCCTATTCCCCATTCCCTATTCCCCATTCCCTATTCCCCATCCCCAATTCCCCAACTAGCTGCAATTGAACAATGCGGATTTTGCTAGTAGAAGACGATCCAGAGCAAATAGAACCGCTCCATGACGCCTTGGCTCGTTCAGGGCATATTGTGGATGCCGTCGAAGATGGGGCAACAGCCCAATGGTTGATGGGTGAAAAAGATTACGATCTGCTGATTTTTGACTGGATGTTGCCCGATGAAAATGGTATCTTTCTGTGCAAACAGTATCGTCAAGCAGGAAAAGCGTCTCCTATCTTGATGTTGACGGCAAAAGATACCACTGTCGATAAAGTGATGGGGTTAGATGCCGGAGCCGATGATTACCTTGTCAAACCTGTAGATATTGAAGAATTACTGGCACGGGTGCGGGCATTACGACGGCGATCGCCCCTGTGGTGTGGTGATGCGCTGCAAGTCAACGGGCTATCCCTGCATCTCGACACCATGCGTCTGGAATGGGGAAGTAGTAGCTTGAAATTGAAAAGCCGAGATTTTCAATTACTAGAGTACATGATGCGCCATCCTCGGCAAATTCTCACCCACGATCAGATCGAACAGGCACTCTGGGAATGGGGACAAGAACCTGAGAGTAATGCCGTAGTTGCTCGTGTAAAACGCTTGCGTCAACGACTGCGCGAGATTGGTGTAGAAACTTGGATTGAAACCGTTTATGGCACTGGCTATCGTTTAGAACCTCCTGCGGGGTAATACCATTTCACGAAAAACCTGATACAGATGTAAACCCTGAAAGCTTTGCTGCATATAAATTTTTTAATTGCGTTAGCGTAGCGGGGCGTTAGCCCATTGCGAATTGCGAATTGCGAATTGGTATAATCTATGGCTTATCGGGTTCAACGGCTCTATCAACGCTGGCAAACTTTGCCAATTCGAGTGCGGGGAACAGCGATCGTTGCCATTCCCATAACCTGCTTGTTTATGGCTTTATCAGCCTTTGCTTGGCTAAAAGCCAGTCTGGTAGAAGATGAAACCTGGGTGCAGCATACTCAAACAGTACGGCTAGAAACAAAACAGCTTCTCAACGCCTTGATTGATGCTGAAACTGGAGTTCGAGGTTATGGGTTAACTCAACGGGAGGAATTTTTAGCTCCTTATAAGCAAGCTCAGACAATTATTCCTCCATCCTTGAATCGATTAGAAAAACTGGTACAAGACAATGCCCAACAAACCCAGCAAATTCAAAAAATTCGCACACTGGTTGATGATAATTTAGAAATATTTCAGCAGAAATTAACCTTACAGCGAGAACTGAAACGAATTCGTGGACAAACTGATACCTTGGTTCCCGTAGCGTCCCTTTATGAGTGGTTGGAGGAAGGGAAATTAACGATGGATCAGGCGCGTCAAGAAATAGATCGCTTCGCTCAAACCGAGGAAGAATTATTAGTACAACGCATACAACATCAAGATTTTTATCGGCAAATTACCTGGATTGTATTGTGTATTTCTGTTGTATTTGGGACGATCGCAGCTTTGTTTGCAGTTCATCTTTTCTATCAACTGGAGCGAGAATTAGCCAACCGAGAAATCAATCTGCGAGAAACCAATCAGCGTTTAGAAATAGTCTGCGATCAACTCCAGCGATTTACTGCCAATGCTTCTCATGAACTCCGGGCCCCCTTAGCAGCAATCATGAGCAATGCCCAAGTTGGGCTAATGGATTTAGATGAGCTAGACGACTCACCAATGAAACTGCGAAAGCGCATTGAGAAGATTATCAGCCTTACCAAACAGATGAGTACGTTGGTGGGTGATTTGTTATTTCTGGCGCGACACGAAGGATTATTGGCTCCTGACTCGATGGAATCTGTGAATTTAACAGAGCTTTTAGGGAGTATGTCTACTGAATGGTTGTCACAGACCAAAATCCATTCTTTAGAACTCACCAGTCAGTTACCCGATACGGCTGTTGTAGTTCAGGGTGATGCAAACTTGTTACAACAAGCGATCGCTAATCTCCTCAGCAATGCTTGTCGCTATACAACCGCTGGTGGAACCATTGAACTGCGCCTGATTAGACAGCTAGAACAAGCCTTAATTCAGGTTAAAGATACTGGAATTGGCATTCCCAGCCATGCATTACCTCATGTATTTGAAAGATTCTACCGAGCCGATCCCAAACGTTCTAGAACATCTGGTGGATTTGGACTAGGATTAGCGATCGCCCAGCAAATTGTTCAGGTTCACGGTGGACAAATCAGTGTCACCAGTACTCTTGATCAAGGCTCAACTTTTCAAATTACCCTGCCACTTTTGACGCAATATGGTTCAGTTAAGGGCTAATTGTACAAAATTGTGGGTTTTCGAGACGCGATAAATCGCCATAGAAGACGCGATAAATCGCCGTCTCTACAAGTGTTTTGGTCTTATCTGAACTGTATTGACTTTTGACGCACAAAACCGAATAAATTGTGGTCATTTTTTGGTCATACTTCCTGTTTACATTTTGTGCAGTGAAGTTCAAACCAATAAATTCTTATGAAATCCACTGTTGCTATGACCTTTACATCTGCACTGTTAGCGGTAGTTATTCCCACCGCTCAAGCACAGATCCCAATCCGTGATTTGCAGCGCGATCCAGGAGTCAGCGTTTCTGGTGAAATTCGCAGTGTTGTTGGCAATGAATTTATCTTAGAGGACGGTACTGGACAGATTATTGTCGATGCGGGGCCACGTTGGCATCATCAGCTAAATTTGCGCCAGGGTGAAAAAGTGACCGTCGTGGGAGAATACGACGACTATGATTTTGATGCCTTTAGCATCACTCGCAGTAACGGAGAAGTTATTCGCATTCGCAATGCGGGAGGACCACCCCCTTGGGCAGGTGGACGGGGACGGCGCGATCGCAAATAAGCACAAAGCATTGAGAAAAATCTGTTTTTTGTAGAGACGCGATTTATCGCGTCTTCAAAGACCAATTATCTACACCAATAACCCTTAACCCAACCGTATTGGCTTTGAGCCTGGTTGTAAATACTGAAATAACCGCAAAATCTAGCTGTCACAACCAGGTTTTGCGGTCATTCACAAACGTATAACTACATTGGATATCCAATAGACTTATTGCAGAAATCGGGACAAACTGCCCTTTAGCCACCCCAAATCTTTTCCAAAACGGCGTTTGGTGAAACATCCGCCGTTTTTCCCGTGGGGGATGCAATAGCCAGGAATTTATCGTTTTTCGGCAACAACTTAGCTGGATCAGTAGGCCCAAACAGAGCAATGGTATAAGTTTGGACTGCAACACTCAGTTGTAGTGCTGCATTATCAGTAGACAACATCAAATTTGCCCCGGCGATCATAGCAGTTAACTTGCCAATATCATCTGGAGAAGTCACCTTGATATCTGGAGAAGACCCCAGAAGCGATCGCACAAACTGCTCATCGTCAGTTCCCTTAATCACCACCACAGGCAAATCCGGCTGCTTATCTTGGAAGCCTTGAATAATTTGATGCCAACTTTCGACAGGGTAAATTTTATCCTGTTCTTTAGCCTGGGATAACTGGCCAAAACCGCCATGAATCAAGATATAGCCTGTTTCATTCACCCCTAAGCGTTTTTGTTCCTTTTGTGCCCACTCAATGTCTGGTTTGGGCACATTTACTGCTAACTCTGGGACAGGACTATTTATTTCCAATGGTTGCAGCAAATCGTGATATACTGCCGCCGCATACTGGGATGGTTTAAATGGCACAGCGTGGGTCAGAAAAACCGAACCTTTGCCTTTGTAGCCAATACGTATGGGAATTCCCGTCAACCAGAGCAAAAGACCAAGCAACCAAATTTGCTTAACAGCAATGACGACATCGTATTCGCGATCGCGAATGTTGCCGATCAAGTTACCCCAATCTGCCAGACTATTACGGTCTTGAAAATCAAAGTTCAGCACCTCGTGAACTGACTTGCTCACTCGGTAGGCAGCCTTTGACCGGGGTTCAACAACGACATCTATCTGAGCGTTAGGGTAATGGCGCTTCAGGTCATCTAGAGTCGGAAAGAAGAGAATTTGGTCGCCAATTCCGCCAGGTACAAGGGCTACTACTCGCATAATATTTATTGACGCTTACTCGCTCCCTATTTTAGGGGAAAATATATAGCTTAAAGATTGAGGAATTCTGTGTATTTACTAATTCCAGCTGCGGGCATCGGAAAAAGAATGGGGAGTAACCGCAATAAACTCCTGCTGAAAGTGCGATCGCAACCAATTATTGCTTGGACTCTATTAGCCGCAGAAGCCGCCACTACCATCAGTTGGATCGGGATTATTTCTCAGCCGACTGATTGGCCAGACTTCAAGGCAATTCTCGCCGATCTCAAGCTGACTAAACCAGTGAAATTAATTCAAGGCGGCTCCACCCGTCAAGAATCTGTTTACAATGGCTTGCAATCTCTGCCGGTAGACGCAGAACAAGTGTTGATTCACGATGGTGCTAGATGTCTAGCCACACCAGATTTATTTAACTCTTGTGCCGAGGCCATTCGCCACTGTCCCGGTTTAATTGCTGGTGTACCCGTCAAAGACACCATCAAAATTGTCGATGAACAAGGCATAATTCAAGAAACACCCGACAGACGAAAATTGTGGGCAGCACAAACTCCCCAAGGATTTGATGTCAAGTTGTTGAAACAGTGCCATGCTGAAGGTGTCCGTCAAGGTTGGGAAGTAACTGACGACGCTGCTTTATTTGAAAAATGCGGTATTGAAGTCCGAATTGTCGAGGGAGAGGAGACTAATTTGAAGGTGACAACTCCACAAGATTTAGCGATCGCAGAATTTATTCTCACAACTAGAGGCTTTTGAGAAGGGAATAGGTTACAGGTTACAGGGTACAGATTATTCCCTATCACCTGTCACCTGTCACCTCTCCCCTCTCCCCTAATCCCAATACCCAATTTGAGAGTTTCAAATAATATTTTGACAATTTACGATATAATGCCACACACTTATTGATTGTTAGTTGTCATGTACTAATGACCAATGACTAATGACCAATGACTAATAACTAAATGATTACAGCCACAGCGACGAAGATAGAAGCAATTCTTTATTTAAAGGGTAAACCCTTGTCGCTCGGCGAAATCGCCGAGTATGCCGCGTGCGATCGCGCCAGTGTCAAAGAAGGCATAATTGAACTCATGGACAACTATGCCCACCGAGATAGCGCCTTAGAGGTGGTAGAAACTCCAGATGGTTACAGTTTGCAACTCCGGTCTGATTTTCATGATTTAGTGCAAACGATGATACCAGTAGAATTGGGTGTAGGTGCATTACGGACTTTAGCAGCGATCGCCCTTAATAGTCCCATACTCCAAAGTGACTTGATTAACCTGCGAGGTTCAGGAGTATATCAGCACGTTCCAGAACTCGTAGAACTTGGTTTCATCCGCAAACGCCGAGACAGCGATTCTCGTTCCTACTCACTCCAAGTAACCCCAAAATTTCATCAGTATTTCCAAATCGAACAACTCCCCCAAATACTTGCCACCACACAAAAGGAAGAACAACTAGAACTAGAGCTAGAACTAAAGGGAGTAGGGAGTGGGGAGTAGGGAGTGGGGAGTAGGGAATGGGGCATGGGGCATGGGGCATGGGGCATGGGGCATGGGGCATGGGAAGATGAGGGAGACAAATCAATTCAAAATTCAAAATTCAAAATTCAAAATTCAAAAACTCCTGTCTCCTCTTTCCCAATGCCCAATGCCCCATTCCCCATTCCCCTCCTATTGACTTATACCAATGATGAATGCGCTACCCTTGTACTATGGTTTAGAGTAGAGTTAGCAATTAAGCTAAATAAAACTGCCAATGGTGTTTAATCCTGACTTTTTGAATGACAACTCCGAGGAACACCCTAATCAACTTCTTTCCGACCACTTTGAGGAATACCCTAATCAGTTACTCAAATATCTACAGCATCAGTCTCCTGATGTTTTAGCTAGGATTGCTCAGTCCGCTAGCCCCGAAATTAAACAAATCATCTCGCAAAATGTCCAAGGGCTAGTAGGAATGCTCCCAGCGGAAAATTTCAACGTGCAAATCACAACGGATCGGGATAACTTAGCTGGACTTCTAGCGTCGGCCATGATGACGGGGTATTTTCTGCGCCAGATGGAGCAGAGAATGCAGTTAGAGCATTTGTCTAATAATCAATAATCAATCATCAATAGTCAAACATTCTGGGACTATTGACCAAATAATTCGTAATGACGCTCGCGGACTCGCTACCGCTGCGCTAACGTAATTCGTAATTCGTAATTAAACAGGTTACAGCAACCCACACTGTAAAAATTCAGTGTTCAACAAGACAGTGGGGAGTTCAAGCTTCCACTGATAGCGCACCGTAAAGCCTTCTCTACGAGAGGTTCCCCCAACGCCTAGAGCAAGTCCGCGAGCGCCTTGTAACTACGAATTGCGAATTATTCTGACTACTTCTTTTCAGGATAAGCTCCTGATTGGACTTTAAAGGTTTGAATTTTACCGCTACGGTTGACTTCGATCGCTAAAATGTCGCCAACTTGACTGGACTCTACCAGCTTTTGAACTTGGGCTGAGGTTTTGACTGGTTTACCGTTAACTTTTTGAATCACGTCTCCAGGAAGCAGTCCTCCACGCTGGGCTGGGGAATCGTCTGTGACTCCTTTAATCACAATCCCCGCGTCTTGCTGAATGTTCAGTTGATTTTCTTGATTAATCTGCTGTTTTCTGGTTGGAGAAAGGTCTGCCATGTCAATACCCAAAAAGGGATGTACCACACGCCCTTTGGTAAAAAGTTGATTGGCGATGCGAGCGGCGGTTTCAATGGGGATGGCAAAACCGAGTCCTTGAGCATCAGCGCGGATTGCTGTATTAACACCAATCACTTCGCCTTGAGCGTTTAACAAGGGGCCACCAGAATTACCAGGGTTAATTGCGGCATCAGTTTGGATAAAGCTGACTCGCTTATCTGGGACACCAACCTGAGTGCTAGTGCGATCCGTAGCGCTGATAATGCCGATAGTGACAGTATTATCTAAACCCAGAGGATTGCCAATTGCGATCGCCCATTGTCCTGGTATCAAGTTTTGTGAATTTCCCAGCTTTACTGTTGGTAAATTATCGGCTTTTATTTTCACCACAGCCACATCTGTCACAGAATCTACTCCTACCACCTTCCCCTCTAAAGTCCGACCATCCTTGAGGGTGACTTGTACTGTATCTGTATCGGCTACCACATGAGCGTTAGTGAGCAATTCTCCATTCTCGCTCAAAATGAATCCCGATCCTGTACCGCGCTCAATACGTTCTTGAGGAATTGGTTGCTCATCCTCTCCAAAGAATCGCCGCAAGAGGGGATTTTTCAATGCATCAGAGATGGGATTAGCTACTTTGCGAGTAGCATTAATTCGCACCACAGCCGGGCCAACTTTTTGGACTGCCGTCGCAATAAAATTCACGTTATCGCCCCCAGTAGCCCCAATTGCTCCGTTAGGAGAATTCGGAACCACGGATTCTGGTGGCAAAGCCATCGTTACATTTTTTAACTGTTGGAAGGAGCGACTTTGTGGCAGGAGATAGCGACTGCCCAACAAACCTGCACCACCGCCAATCACCAGTAAAAACACATAAACCGCCAGTTGCTTTAAAGATAACTTCATAATCATTTTGCTCAAGGACAGCAATGCAGTTGCTAATTTCTAAGTGTAGTCAAGCTAACGGCAAGTGGACAGATCAATTTACGAAGAATTAGGGATTGGGTATTGAGCATTGGGGACTAGGAGATCGGAAGTGGGAACTAAGAAATAGGGACTGGGGACTGGGGACTAGGAGATCGGAAGTGGGAAGTAGGAAGTAGATACTGGGGACTGGGGACTGGGGACTAGCAGATCAGAAGTGGGAACTAGGAAATAGGGACTAGAGAAGAGTTTTCTAATCCCCAGTCCCCAATCCCCAGTCCCCAATCCCCAATCCCCAATCCCCAGTCTTCCCATCTAAAATCTAAAGTTAATGCGCTCTTGACGTTTATACATGACTTTACCCTTTCGTCAACTGTTTCTCTGTAGCTTAGTTAGCGCCTTGGGCCTAGTATCCATACTGCCAAACACCAATAGCGCCAATGCTGCTGTGGGTGGCTGCCCAACTCCAGCTTTATCTCGCTTCCAACGCCATAAAGTAGTTCGTGGCGAAACTTTGGAGAGCATAGCGCAGCGCTACAATCTCATTCCTACAACTATTATTGGCATGAATCCAGCTTTGCAGAATGGTGCAACTGCCGCCGTTGGTAGTGTGCTTCAGATTCCTCCCTACAATGGGATTGTAGTCGAAGTACCTCGTGGTCAAACTTGGCGACAAGTGGCGGCACAATACAAAGTTCGTGCTGATAGTCTTTTTGAGGTGAATGGTTGCCAACAAGACCCCAGAGTTGTGTTTGTTCCGGGGGTAAATTGGTCGCCAAATGGTGTTGTAACGAAATCCCCTTTACCTGCTGATACAGGAACACCAAACCCTGCATCCCTGACTGGATACCCCTTGGCGCAAGTGGTAACTGTGGGATTACCTTACGGCTGGCAAATTAATCCTGCAACTGGTGAAGTTTTCTTCCACAGTGGTATTGACTTATTAGCACCAGTGGGTACAGATGTGCTAGCGATCGCACCTGGAACCGTAGCCTTTGCCAACGACCAAGGTTCTTATGGCAAGTTAGTCATTATCAACCACAGTGGCGGACTCCAAAGCCGCTACGCCCAGCTTGACAGTATCAAAGTTACCGTCGGTCAGCAACTAAAAGAAGGAGACTTACTAGGAACAGTAGGCACTAGTGGAAGACCAACTTCCACTCAACCGCATCTCCATTTTGAAGTGCGTTCTACCTCATCTCTGGGTTGGGTCGCGCAAGATCCCAAGGGTTATTTAAAGAAATGAGAGAATAGGCGATGAGGGAGACTACTAAACCCAATGCCCAATCCCCTATGCCCAATTCCCAAATTCGCTAGATTTGACGATGTGCATTCCTGCCTCTGCAAACCTTTTAAACGCTTTATCCGCCTGTTCTGTGTAGTCCACAACACCAGGGACAACAACAGGAGAAGTGCAATCTTCTAGTAGATAGATTTTTTTCGCAAGGTTAGCATCTACCTGTTTAATTTCTGTTAATAAATCATCAATTGTCCAGGCGACACAATGACTTTTAGCTTGACCACCAATAATTACAGCATCAAATTCTAAAAGTTGTTTAATCAGGCGCGTATTCTTTTGAGCAAGTGGACGTTGTTCAAAATCTTCCAACACCTCTGGACGTAAGATGGAATAGTTTTCTGTTAAAGGATTTTCACCTTTGATTTCAAATTGCGTCTGACTTTGACGCGCAATACCGTGGAAAAATATCGCTTCTTCTACCGATGAAACTAAAGCATGACCAATACCCCCCAACATAGAATGATAAGGCCAAATTGTGAGGGGATATTTACCGTCTTGACTGAGTTGCTTAACGTAATGGTAAGCGTGTTTTTCTAATAATTCATAATCACCATTAGTAACACTGTTAGCAACGGCTGGGTTAACTTTCCAAATACCTTGTTCAATATCTGCTGATGTGATGCTAGTCGCTGCTGGAGTAGGATGTTCTCCGGCGGCGTTCACCCAAAAGATCGGATGGAATATTTGCGTTGCTGTGTGAGTATCTAGAGTAGGTACAATTTTTGTAATTACCCCCAAGTTTCGATAGATAAACTCACATAATCTGACGTTATCATCCACCGCCGCATTACCGGATTCTCCACCTACAAATAATTCAAAGCCAGGGATGCAAAAGGTGTTTTGGACATCGATTAATAGTAGGCAAATACGGGTTTTATCTAAAGATGCTGGTTTGATATCGTGTTGTTTTGCCCAGATTTCAGCTTCGGCGGCACGTTTTTGGTAAGGTACACGTGAAACTTCGCCGACTTTATCGGATTTAAAGTGCAGAGGAATGGATAGTTGGGTTGTTTCTTGGGTATTCATCTAAAATCTGTAATTATTTTCTAATTATTAAGCTTGCCTTAGTTAAAAATAATGGTGAATTTAGTAAACGTCATCGTGAGAGCCTAATTTAGCTGGTGCTAGGAGCGATCGCTCCTCGTCCTCTTGGTTAAATAGTATATTTGTATTATGTAAATATAAATTTAGCGATCGCTACTCAAGCTACTCAGATAAAAAGATTTTTAAGCAAAATATCTTTAAAAAATGAGCAAAACCTCTAAATCGCTCTTTATTAGCTTACCTGTGTTATTTTCCTTTTTTTTCTATTTAATCGCCCAAAAATGCCCCTGCTGTGGCAATCTGGGAAACAGAGATTTATTAAATCTGATATTTGAGCAACAGCAAATTTACTTAGTCAGGTTATGCAAACTCTGCCCGCAGTAGACACTTCAAATCCCACATCAAGTCAAGACACCTTTGATACAACCATCAAGCGGCGTAAAACCCGTCCCGTAAAGGTGGGAAATGTCACCATTGGCGGTGGCTACCCCGTTGTGGTGCAGTCAATGATTAACGAAGACACTCTTGATATTGATGGTTCCGTGGCTGGTATTCGTCGTCTGCACGAAATTGGCTGCGAAATTGTCCGCGTCACAGTGCCAAGTATGGCTCATGCTAAAGCTTTAGCCGAAATTAAACAAAAATTAATTAAAACTTACCAAGACGTGCCAATTGTGGCTGATGTCCATCACAATGGGCTGAAAATCGCCGTGGAAGTCGCCAAGCACATTGAGAAAGTACGGATTAATCCGGGCTTGTATGTGTTTGAAAAGCCAAACATCAATAGAACTGAATATACAAAAACCGAATTTGACGAAATTGGCGATAAAATCCGCGAAACCTTAGAGCCTCTGGTAGTTTCCTTGCGCGATCAAGGGAAATCGATGCGAATTGGGGTAAATCATGGTTCCCTTGCAGAGAGAATGCTATTTACTTACGGTGACACCCCCGAAGGAATGGTGGAATCCGCTATAGAATTCATCCGCATCTGTGAATCTTTGGATTTCCGCAACTTGGTAATTTCCATGAAAGCCTCACGAGTACCGGTGATGGTAGCCGCCTATCGCCTCATCGCCAAGCGCATGGATGACCTGGGTATGGATTATCCGTTACATTTAGGTGTTACGGAAGCCGGTGATGGCGAATATGGGCGAATTAAATCCACGGCCGGTATTGCTACCTTACTAGCTGATGGCATTGGCGATACCATTCGCGTCTCATTGACAGAAGCACCAGAAAAAGAAATTCCCGTTTGCTATAGCATTCTCCAAGCTTTGGGATTGCGAAAAACGATGGTGGAATACGTTGCTTGTCCTTCCTGTGGACGCACTTTGTTTAACCTAGAGGAAGTGCTGCACAAAGTTCGGGAAGCAACTAAACACTTAACTGGTTTGGATATTGCAGTTATGGGTTGTATTGTCAATGGCCCCGGAGAAATGGCAGATGCCGATTATGGCTATGTTGGCAAAACACCTGGTTACATTTCTTTGTACCGTGGCCGAGAAGAAATTAAAAAAGTCCCAGAAGATAAAGGTGTAGAGGAATTAATTAACCTCATTAAGGCAGATGAACGCTGGGTAGAACCATAAAGCAACTAGGCGAGTGGGCATTGGAAGAAGCAGAGGAGTAGGGAGCAGAGGGGAAAGACTTACTGGAACTTCCCCTCTGCTCCCTAGTCCTCAATTCAGTGTGTCGTCAATTTAGAAAATGCGTTAAAATAAGCTACGTCAAAGAAAATAGTGACCCTAACTTCACCACCTGATTAAAGCAATGTGATTGCCAATAAATATCATCTGTCCTTAAAGCAGATGTATTGTCAGAGGCAAAGAACTGTAAAGAGCTAAATTTCAGGAATTCACAGGTACAGAATCGAACATATCGTGTCTGTACACACATTAACTACTAATAAGTTAGGAAAATAAGTAAAAATCATACTCAGCCCCTACCCCCTGTAAATCTGGGGGATTTGGATGTGAAAACACACCACCGACACTTCGCAAGGAGTGAAGGTAAGGGCGTAAGGGTAGTGGGGAATGGCACACCTGCTTCCTGCCACTAGCCTACTAAGGCTTGTCGGACTGAGCAATTAGGTCGCCTTCTCAAGCAAATTATATGCTGGCAGCCTTGAGAGTATCAAAAAAATCCAGGTTAAGCTAGAGAAGAGAATTAGAGTCAGCTTGCATACCCCAGTGGGTCAAGAGCAATACTAAGTCTCAGGTGGCAATATTATAATTTTGGCATTGTCCTTACTCCATGCTGCGAATCATTACTCAGCAGGCAGACGTCAGAGCAGAACTGCAACGGATCTGCGATCGCACCCATGACGAACAGGTGCTTCACAAAGAAGCAACGGTACGAGAAGTTTTGCAAGCAGTGAAGCGCCAAGGCGATAAAGCTGTATTGCATTATACTGCCGAATTTGACAAACAAACCCTGAAAGCAGACGAACTCCGAGTTACAGGCTCGGAATTGGATGCAGCCTATCAACAGGTGTCAAAGGAATTGCTTGATGCAATTCGGCTAGCTTGCCGCCAAATTGAAGCGTTTCATCGTCAGCGAGTACCGAAAAGCTGGGTACACTTTGGCGACGATGAAGTAGTGCTGGGCAAACGCTACACTCCCGTAGACCGAGCCGGGTTGTATGTGCCTGGTGGCCGTGCCGCCTATCCCAGTACTGTGCTGATGAATGCAATTCCGGCTCGTGTTGCTGCTGTACCCCACGTGGTGATGGTGACACCACCAGGCCCAGGGGGTGCAATTAATCCCGCAGTCTTAGTAGCTGCCCAAGAAGCAGGGGTGCAAGAAATTTATCGCATTGGGGGCGCACAAGCGATCGCCGCTTTAGCCTATGGCACTGAAACCATTCCAAAAGTGAATGTAATTACTGGGCCTGGTAACATTTATGTCACCCTAGCGAAAAAACTTGTCTACGGCACAGTTGGGATTGATTCTTTGGCAGGCCCCAGCGAAGTGCTGGTGATTGCCGATGAAACCGCAAATCCAGTGCATGTAGCTGCTGACTTGTTGGCCCAAGCCGAACACGATCCAATGGCGGCAGCGATTTTGCTGACGACAGATGCAGCTTTAGCGAAGAACGTGCAAGTAGCCTTGGAAAGACAGTTAGCGGATCACCCACGGCGAATAGACACAGAAAAAGCGATCGCTCACTACGGCTTGATTATCGTTGTGGAATCGCTCGAAGCAGCAGCAGAACTCTCAAATGAATTTGCTCCCGAACACCTGGAATTAGAAGTCAAAGACCCTTGGGCACTCTTACCACAGATTCGCCACGCTGGGGCAATCTTCTTGGGTTACTCAACACCAGAAGCCGTAGGAGACTATTTGGCAGGCCCTAATCATACCTTGCCAACTTCTGGTGCTGCCCGCTATGCTTCGGCACTGGGGGTTGAAACTTTCTTAAAACACTCCAGTATTATTCAATACTCCCAAACCGCACTGCAAAATGTGGCTGGTGCAATTGATGTGCTAGCAACAGCAGAGGGTTTACCTTCTCATGCTGATTCAGTACGACGCCGAATTCAGCAAGAAGAGTGATTTGGAATGCTTAATTTTTTCTTGTACTGTTGGTAAAGGTAACTCACTAGCTTCAAACTAAAAGTTTAGCTGAAACAGCAATTCATCTCACATCTCATCCGTTAGGGGAGCGTGAGATGAATTGCGCGTGAGTTGACGACAGAAAGTTCTCTATCCAAATTGGCAAATAAAAAATTGGTTTAGTGTCGCTGCCGGCGGATTTTGCTAGATACTTATGTAAGGGGTCTACTCTTTAGGAGACGAGAGCGGTGCTAAATAGTGTTTTGGTAGCTCTAGACGGTTCGGAAATTTCAGAACGAGTAATTCAGACTTTAGATAATTTGGCGTTTTCAAAAGACGCCAAGGTTATTCTTTGCCATGTGTTTCCTACGCCAGAGTCAGAGATGGAACTACCCGCTGATCGCCCTCAGCCAGAGTCCCCAACATTTTCTTATTTTCATATTGAAAAACAACTGCAATCCTATCAGGAAAAGTTATCAGTTACCAGTGATTTAGAATTAGTAACTGGTGATCCTGCTGAAGAAATTATTCGCCTTGCCAATATTTACAAAACTGACTTGATCATAATTGGCAGTCGGGGATTGATGGGGATGAAGCGAATTGTTCAGGGTTCTGTCAGCAGTCAAGTTGCAGAAGAGGCTAATTGTTCAGTATTAGTTGTAAAACCAAGGTAAAAACTTGTAAGGGGAAGCAATGACTATAACCACCCCAAAACTAACCTTTGAAGAATACCTGAAATATGATGATGGCACTGATACGCGCTATGAATTGGTCAATGGAGAACTAATTCCCATGAGTCTGGGAAGTGGGCAACATGGCGCGATAACAGAATTTCTCAATGTTTGTTTCCGAGGAGAAATTCTCCGACTAAAGTGGGATTGGACTTCTAAACAAATGGTTATTGGTGTTCGTTCTCCCCGTGCTGGCAGATGGGATACATCAAGGATTCCAGATGTAGTTGTGATTCCGTTACCTCAATGGCGAGAGTTGAGAAACCGAGAGGCAGTTATTGAACTCAACGAACCACCCCCCTTATTAGTGGTGGAAGTCGTCAGTGAGTCAACAAAGATTGTAGATTACCGAGCCAAGCGAGTTGAGTATAACGTTTTAAATATTCCAGAGTATTGGATTGTCGATCCATTAACGAACAAAGTGACTGTTTTTACATTGATTGAAGAATTATACGAACCAGTAGAGTTTTTTGGTCGTGATCGTATTCAATCTCAAACTTTTCCGCATTTAGAATTAACAGTTCAACAAGTGTTAACAGCCGACAATTAAAAATAATTTAAGCATTTTAAGCTATGCGAGTCTGTGTTAACTGCGTCTCTGTGGTTAGATAAATTACTTTTAAACCACAGAGACACAGAGAGAAAAAAGAGATTTTTCGAGTCACCTTGAAAGAGCTAGTCCTAGGGACAAGGAAAATTCCCCTTCTACGTTCAATCGATTTAACGTTCTTGAGTTGCGAGAAACTGACGCAAGCTTAACAAACTCAGCGTTTGACCCAAATTCAAGGGCAAAATTGAAACTCCTTCCAAGCGGGACTGTACCCAACCTTCTCCCCAGTACCATTCATGGAACCCATCAATCCCTCCACTGAGTACCAAGCGGAGACAGTTGGATTTGGCAACATCCACCTGATGATGAATCGCAACTGGCCCAGTCCAGGTTGTAAACTGGAATCCGGGAAGTAGTTCTTCTGGCATTCCTGGCGCAAAACGTTGCCCTAAGAGCCATTTTTCTAATTGCACCGGATGCAGCAGACTGTCACGAATTGCATCTGTTGATGCTTCGATTTCGATCCGTAGTTGACTTTGTTGAAAATTACCCAGCATTTTTCTAGGATTACCTAAAGATGAGACATCGCTATTTCTAATATTGCAAATAGTCTTTGTCATTAGTCATTAGTCCTACCCTGCGGGAAGCCCCTGGCGCGTCTATGTCCTTTGCAAATAACTAATGACCAATGACCAATAACCAATGACCAATGACCAATAACAGCCGTTTATTTACGTAGCACCCTACTAAAGTTACTTTTCTACCAGCAGAGAACTTAGAATAGAAAAAGTGAACTTGTTAAGAAATGTAAGGTTATTCATGGCGGATCAGTTAATTCGTGCAACAGCAGCCGAAGGTGGAATTCGTGCCATAGGTGTGATCACCACACGTTTAACAGAAGAAGCGCGAGGACGCCACAAGCTTTCTTATGTGGCAACGGCAGCACTGGGTCGGACTATGGCGGCGGGCTTGTTAATGGCTTCTAGTATGAAGCGAACTGGATCAAGGGTCAATGTCCGGGTTAAGGGCGATGGGCCTTTAGGTGGCATATTGGTAGATGCAGGTTTAGATGGCACGGTACGCGGATATGTTGGGAATCCATCTGTAGAATTGCCTCCCAATGCCAAAGGTAAGCTAGATGTTGGTGGTGCGGTAGGTGATGGCTATCTCTATGTTGTGCGGGATATCGGTTATGGTTATCCTTACTCCAGTACAGTAGAACTAGTTTCTGGCGAAATTGGCGATGATGTAGCTCATTATCTGGTGAATTCTGAACAAACACCTTCAGCTTTAGTTTTAGGTGTGTTCGTGGGCGCAGGGGGAGTAACTGCGGCTGGAGGATTACTAGTACAAGTATTGCCCAAAGCTGCCAGAGACGAAGCCCTAGTAGAAACGTTGGAATCGCGGGTTGCTGGCCTAGCAGGATTTACGCCATTGTTGCAAGCGGGGAAAACCTTACCTGAAATTTTTGGCGACTTGTTGGGAGACATGGGGCTGGTAATTTTTCCCGAACGGCAAATGCTACGCTTCCACTGTGGTTGTTCTTTCGATCGCGTTTTGGGGGCACTGAAGATTTTGGGAGAAGCCGAACTGCAAGATATGATTATTAAAGATGATGGTGCTGAAGCAACTTGCGAGTTTTGCGGCAACGTCTACCAGGCAAGTAGCGATCAGTTAGCTCAACTAATTGCCGATTTGCAAGCTGAATCTACCGTTTCAGGATAAAGTATAAAACAGCACTATTTTTTTAGATCGCTAATGGTATCTGTGGAGAGAGAGCCTGAAAAAAAGTAGCTTTTTAATTATCAGAAAGTTACTATGACATCAATGGAATTATCGACCTAAAACAGAGCGCTATTCAATTATTTTGGTGTGAGAGATGACAGAGCGGGATATTCCAGACAGTTGGTCTTCAGCCAGTGGAAGAGAGCCAGATCAAAACAAAAGATTATCCCGAACAGAACAATTCGGTGAAACTCAACCATTTGATGTCCCTGCTACTGGTTCTACCTCCAAGTCAGTGAAACGGCGAAAAAAAAACCATAGGGAAGGATTACCTATAAATAGTCATTCAGAAGAAACTGCCCAACTCAGTAATACTTCTGGGAAATTGCCACGATGGATGAAAAGCTGGGTATTGTGGCTAGCACTGCTAACTTTGATTCCCGGCAGTGTCGCATTCTTGGCAATGGCAATGCTGCTAAAGTTGCCAACTGCCCCGAATTGTCCCTCGATTTTTTGGCCCCTAGCTAGTGCTTCTGTGCGGCTACACTGCGCTCAGTTGGCGGCTTCTAAGCAGACAGTGAACGACCTATTGCAAGCGATCGCTCTGGTGAAGCAACTACCGCCAACTCATCCGTTGCATGGAGAAATTGATCGTTTCATTGAAGAATGGTCGCGGGATATTTTGAAGCTAGCCGATCAAAGTTTCCAAACTGGGAATTTAGAGGAAGCGATCGCAACAGCTCAGAAAATACCCGAAGATGTGGCAGCTTATAAGTTAGTCGATGAGCAAATTGGCAAATGGCAGTCAATTTGGTCAAAGGCAGAAGCAACATACAACGGTGCGATCGCCGAAGTAAAGGAACGGCGCTGGCAATCAGCATTCATGTTGTCCGCCAAAATGCTGCGCGTAGACAATCAATACTGGGCGAGTACTAAATACGACCAATTAAATCGTCTAATTGCCACAGCACGGGAAGATGGCGATAAGTTAGGAAAAGCTGAAAGTTTAGCAAAAAGCCAAGTTGTTGATAATTTATTAGAAGCTATCAAGTTAGCCGAGTCCATTGGTCAGGAAAGTTACCTTTACCAAAAAGCTCAGGAAGCAATTCCCGCATTTGGACGCCAAATGCTGCAATTAGCACAGGCAAAACTAGACAAGCAAGATGCCGATGAAGCACTGAATATTGCTAGACAAATTCCAGAGATTACGAAACTACAGGGCGAAACAGATGACTTTATCGCCATAGCTGACGCTAAAAGGAGTGCTTGGATCGGTAACGTTTCTGGTTTAGAGGCAGCGATCGCTCAAGCACAACAAATTGATCCTTCCAGACCAGTGTATAACGAAGCACAGCAACTAATTGCTCGTTGGCAACTGGAAATTGAAGATGTCGCCCATCTGGAAAAAGCGAGAATATTGGCTAGCCAGGGAACAGTGAATAATTTAACAGCAGCGATCGCTCAAGTACAGTTGATTCCTGTGAATAATCCCAGGGGCACAGAAGCTAGACAAGAAATAGGTCGCTGGCGTGCCCAAGTGGAGACAATTGAAGACCAACCTTACTTAGAACGCGCCGAACAGATAGCCATATTCGACGATATCAATTCCTTGCAAGCTGCGATCGCTCAAGCTAGCGAAATTCGTAGAGGTCGGGCATTATATCCAGAAGCACGGAAAAAAATTCGTACTTGGGTAGGAAAAATTCAGCGAATTCAAGACCAGCCTTACTTAGATCAAGCGCAAGAACTGGCTCAGAGTGGAAATCTCACCGCCGCCATTAGCGCAGCCCAACAAATTGCCTCGTCGGGAAGGGCACTTGCTGGAGAAGCACAAGCTGCGATAAATGACTGGGAAGGGCAAATCCGCACTAGAGAAAACTGGAGAAAAGCTCAAGAGGTGGGTGCAGCTGGTACACCAGAAGCTTTGGTTGAAGCAATGCGACTAGCAAATCGAGTTTCAAACAATAGCATTTTACGTATGGATGCAAATCTGGCTATTGACCAATGGAGTCAGCAATTGTTAGAAATAGCACGCTCTCAAGGTCAGTCTGATATTGCTAGAGGGATTGACATTGCAAAATCGGTTCCGCGAGGTAGTGCTGCTTACAGTGCAGCACAAGAGCAAATTAGGATTTGGCAGGAATTTCTCAATCCTCAACCGGAACCTCAGCCTCAACCGGAAGTTCAGCCTCAGCCTGAATCTTTACCATTTCCTCAATCAACAACTACTAATGGTCAGTGACCATCTATATTTTAAAAAGTTTTAATTTCTAATTTTCGAGGAGCGCAATACACTTGGTTTAAGAAAAATTGTAGTGACTGTCTTTAGAATCAGCGAAGCCCAACAAATACTTGGTATTTGTTGGGCTTCGTTCCTCAAACGCCAGTTGAAGGCAGTTCCTTTTCCTGTCAGAGATGCTTACGCACAAAGAAAGAAGTCAGGAAATTAGCCGAACGCACTTGGACTTGGCTCCCCAATACCTGCGAAATCTAGGCGTGGGATGAGCTTAAACTCTTTATTCCCCGATTCCTTCTCCCCATTCTTTAATTACAGAAAATAGTGATGAGTAATCATCATCAGCAAATGACATTTTCACGGCTGTTTGCAAAATTTCCCGCACACCTTTAATACTGCTAAGATCCAAACTCCGAGATTTAGCTTCCGAGATAAACAATTCTGTATCTTTTAGCAAGTGTTTTGTGGGGAAATTGGGATCAGCATAATTGCCATCCAACATCCGTTCTAGCTTTTTGTCAAAGGTAGGTGCGTAGAGTGGACTGTCGCGCAATATTTGCATAAATACATCCACATCGACACCTTGACGCTGGATAAAAGCTAGACTCAGAGCAAAGCTGGTTGTTAGAGAAGCTATTAGTTGATTTAGTGCCAACTTGAGCGCCGCCGCAGATCCCACTGGCCCTATAAGTAAAGGTTCTGTCCCAAAATTTTGGAGTAACTTTAAATGGCGTTGATA
This sequence comes from Nostoc sp. KVJ20, assembly GCF_001712795.1. GTDB lineage: Bacteria > Cyanobacteriota > Cyanobacteriia > Cyanobacteriales > Nostocaceae > Nostoc. The sequence continues at coordinate 27,789 of NZ_KV757650.1, read as the reverse complement.
TTGTTCTGGCTCGGCACCTACCATAACACTCAACTTGCCAGCTTTTGCTTCTGGGATACTCCCTAATACAGGTGCTTCTAAATACTCACCACCACCCCCAACAACTGCATCTCTAATTTCCTGGCTTTCTGTGGGAGTAATTGTTCCCATTTGGATGATTGTGCGTCCTTCCAAAGTTTGCCAAGAAGTATCTGAAAGCAACACATTATAAATAGCCGGGGCATTAGTTAGCATGAGGATTATGCACTCAGCAGCACGAATGGCGTGGCGGGGATGTGTGACAATTTCAGCCCCAGCGGCTTGTAGTGGTGCTAATTTTTCTGGGGTACGATTGTAGGCAACTAGCTGTATATCTGCGGCTAATAACCTTTGAGCCATTGGTAGTCCCATCAGTCCAATTCCCAGAAATGCCACCTTCATTTTTCACGTTCCTTTAATACAGCATCACCGATAGCGTTCGTTTAGCGTCTCGTAGAGAAGCGTTAGCGAGTGATTAAGCGTCATAGCCCATCGTGGACATTGCGAAACCTCTTGCAAAAGTTCCTTAGCACCCCCCAGCCCCTCCCCATGTGCGGGAAGGGGAGACTTTGACGTAAGTCAAAGGCGGGGTGGGGTTCTTTTTTTGATTTATGCAAGAAGTCTATTATTTAATTCAAATTTGTTGGGAAGTAGTTATTTGAGACTTAAGATACAATCCCAAATCCCAGTTTCCTACTCCCTAACTTTGGCAATCAACCACCAGCGGCAAAAGTTACCATAATTATCACTGAAAGTAAAATCCCAGGGGTAAGTAGTGTTGCTAGCATTAGCAGGTCATGAGTGGACATAATTATTACTTTGGTAGTGTGTTTAACTTTACAGTAATCACTGTTATGCTAGTCTAAATAAGACTGATACTGCATTCTTAAATAGAGTTTTAACTTTTCAAATTTACGTTTACTCTGGCAGAGTCAATCCTTTTAGTGGCTGAGAAGTTTCTGTATTGTTCAGACCTTTGCTCTGAATTAGGACTCCAAAGCCGCCTAGTCCCGTGGGATCTATAAGTTGGTGTAGTGCGTCCCGCCGCTGTAGTAACTGTGAGAGCAGTTGCTTTTGATAAGAAAGGGCAGCAATGCGATCGCCTAACCCCAACGCCATCAAAAATAATCCCTGCTGGATAAAACCAATATTCTTTAAATTGTACTTCTCGCCCCAGCGTTCCAAAGCCGTAAAGTTAACATGGGCAGTGATATCTTGTCGCCCAATATTAATATAAGGGTTGTCATGGAAACGATGGTGGTAATAACACTGTAGCGTTCCTTGCGATCGCCTGGGATTATAGTAACGATTGGCGGGGTAACCATAATCAATTGTTAACACATAGCCACGCTGCAAGCGGTCTGCTACTATACTCAACCAGTCTAAAGCAGCTAAATTAATTTCACTACGGTAGCCATCTGGATATACATTTTGGGTCAAGTCCATTTCCACTAAGTCTAAATACTCAGCTAATTGAGGCGTTGAAGGTTCTCCTGTTACTTCTATAAATGGACATGGGGCATTGCTTGCTTTCTCATTATTATCTGTAGTTACATAAATTTCTCGCAGTTCCCCCTTCTCTAGGACGAATTGATGGACGGGGAACGCATCTACTAATTCATTAGAAAAAAAGCAACCTGCGATCGCATTTGGTGGTATCTCCTCTAAATTGCACCAACGTACAGGGAAATCTTGCAAGCGTTGCTGCTGTTCTGCTCTTAAAGCTGGCGACTTTTCAACAATGATGTATTCCAGCGCGGTAAAAAAATCTGGGTAGCGTAGCTGATGATATTTGAGGATATGCAATGCCAGCAATCCTTGACCTGCTCCCATTTCTACTAGAGTAAAGGGTACAGGTTTTCCTAAAATTTCCCACATTTGGAAAAATTGTTCTGCGAGTAACTCGCCAAAGTCAGGGCAGAGGTTGGGAGAGGTGAAAAAATCACCACCCTCAAAGCCAATTTTGACTGCATCGCTGGAATAGTAGCCATGTTCAGGGTGGTATAATACCATATCCATGAATTCGGCGAAAGTAATTCGTTGTTGGGGACTAGTGGTAATGTGATTTGCGATCGCTGCACACAATGCTGAATTTGAATCCATAAAATTTAATATTGGGGAGAAAGAAATTGAAGAAGAATTCAGAAGTCAGAATTCAGGAGTCAGAATAAAGACGCTCGCGGACTCGCTAACGCTGCGCTATCGAAGACTCGCTAACGCTACGCTATCCGCCAGTCACACAGAATTCATTCTGAATTCTGACTCCTGACTCCTGAATTCTGTTCGATAAATGAATTATGGACGATGCAAAACACAATTCATTCCCTGTTCAGCATCTATGCTCCTTAACCCGGACGAGAAGGAGCAACTTTATTTAGAACAATTTTTACAGCATCTATGATTACATCAGGTTGATCTACCCATACAAAATGACCGCTTTTACTTGCTTGAAGTTGAGTACAATTCGTTGATAACTTTAGTAACTCTATATGCATCTGCTTCCGCAATTGGTTAGCACCTCGCAGAGGAATAAAAACAGTCCAAAGAGAAGGTTTTAAAAAAGAATTTGCTTTGATATTAACTATAGGCAGATCACCAAACTGGTTAGCTATTCTCACCTCACGTCCACTAACGCTGAGATTTAACATCTCTCGACTCATTGTAATCCAGTGTTTAGGACGGCAAAAGGAACGTTTGATTGAATTAAGTAAGTGCTGAGGAAATTTACCTAATTCCGGCTTCAGCACTTCAAATATTTTGCATATCCTCATTAATCGAATAATGCCAAGTATTGAGCCGAGAATAGACATCACAAAGCCCGATATAAAAAAGAGTTTCAAAGCTTGCAACTGAAAAGACATTTTGAGCATTTCAGTCTCATGTAGTCCGTCTGTGAGTACCATTCCAATAACCTTCTCAGGAAATCGATGGGCATACAGCCGGACATTGTAGCTACCAAAAGAATCTCCTATCAAAATATAGGGTGGTTCAATTCCTGCTTGAGTAAGCAGCGTATCTAATTCTGTCACAATTTGATTGCTGGTTCGGGGATGAGGGCTGTGATTGCTCCATCCATAACCCGCTCTGTCATAGATACATACTCGCGCTAACTTGGCCAATTCTTCAACTAGGAGATAGCCCTCAATTCCCCCTAAACTGTGGTCTAGGACAATTGTTGGATTAGTGTTTCCTGCAATGTAGAGATGTAAACTATATCCACCCACATCAAACATTTGACCGGGGGGCAGTTTTCGATCTTCAAACCAGCACGCGATCGCTTGATAAAGTGTTGTAGCAACTAGCAGAAAAACTCTGATTAGGATCAACATAGTTAAGTCTTTTTGCCAGTGAACGGCCTCGCCGCATTGTGCACGATAGCATATTATGTCAAATTTGATCCAGTGCGGTCGAAATAACTAATATCAGAAAATTAGGTATTGATTTTTTAGAGGCGATCGCAAAACCCATTTTTGCAACTCATTCCTTGGTTAATCGGGCATCAGCGTTCTATGGGGTTGCTTAAAGCGTTAGTCAACGACACCGACGCAACGCCTCTAGGTCACTTGACATCTGGAAATCAGCTTTGGGCTGCAATCAATTTGCGCTATGAACTGATGTTAAACAGATAAGAATTGATGCATGATTGGTGATTAGATGAGTTTGGGCTACCAATTTAGGAGCAAAATAACACATCTAAAAAACCACCACTTTGTTAACTGTTTGCAATGAAGTATCAAGTTGGGGACAAGTTTTTACAAGAACTGCCACTGATTTTAGCGGGGCCAATCCTCCAACATACTGAACCAGAGTCAGTAACGGTATGGGTAGCACTGAAACAGTCTTGTCAGGTAGAACTTAAAGTTTATGACACAACAGATGATGGTAAAGCACTAGAAAATTGCTTATTGGATGGGGAACGCTCTACCTTTTCTCTGGGTAAGCATCTTCATGTAGTTGCGATAACGGCTCGGTCTACGGTTGGACATCGCCTAACTGGAGGTCACATCTATGCATACGATCTCCAGTTTACTGTTGCTGACCAAACCCCGCAAACTCTGCAACAAGCATTATGCTCAAACTCTTCTCCTACAGTCAGCATTAGCTACTTCGATCATCAAAAACCAACCTTTGTTCTACCGCCTAACTGTCTGCAAGATTTACAAATTGTCCATGCTTCCTGCCGTAAACCTCATGGTCATGGGTTTGATGCACTGCCAATTCTTGACACTTTAATTGAGGCTGCGGCTAATCAACCCCAACATCGCCCTCACCAGCTGTTCCTCACCGGAGATCAAATTTACGGCGACGATGTATCAGAACCGTCGTTGTGGGTTGCCAGTACTCTTGGTGATGCACTCTTGGGTTGGGAAGAACAACTTCCTGTGAATGGAGTATACTGCACTCCCCAGCAACTACCCCCTGGAGAGCGGTCTGAAGTTGCGACAAATCAAGCAGGCTTGACCGCAGGATTACATAATAAACCTGAGAAAGTTAACAGTCATCTTTTCAGTCTGGGCGAGTATTACGCTACTTATTTACTAGCTTGGTCGCCAGTATGCTGGCCAACCGCATTTCCCGAAGGACATCAAGTAATGCGCGATCGCCACGCTATCAAGGACTGGAATCGGGCAGTATGGCATTTGCGACAATTAATTTATACGCTTTGGAAAGTGCGTCGCGCCCTTGCCAATATTCCCATGTACACCATCTTTGATGACCATGATGTTAGTGATGACTGGAACCTAAACCAAGCTTGGTGTTTGCGAGTGCTGGGGCGTCCTTTAGGGCGAAGAATAGTTCAAAATGCATTGTTAGCCTACACGGTATTTCAAGCGTGGGGCAACACACCAGGGCAATTTGCTGAAGGTCAATCTGGTGAAAAGCTGTTGATGGCTGCACAAGCTTGGTCAGCTTCCCAAGGGACGGATGTAAAGGCTGATGAGGCGATCGCTCGTTATGTAGGTATGCCAGCCAACGATCCGCACACAGGCTTACCTATCTTAGTCCGAGACGGCCCAGTATTTATTCTGGATCGACATCCTGAAGCACTGACTTGGCACTACATAGTCAGGAGCGATTGCCATGAAGTAATTGTGCTTGATACGCGTACTTGGCGGGGTTATCCAGCCGATCAAAAAGCGATCGCGCCGCCGATGCTGTTGTGTCCACAAGCCTTTGAGCAACAGCTACTTTTGCCTTTACAAGAAATAGCTGAACAAACTCAGATTCAAACTACATTTGTGATTGCGCCCACTAATGTATTTGGACTACAAGTGATTGATTGGATTCACCACTGGCATTTAAAACGGGAGAAAGTTTTTTCAACGGATGTTGGAGATGCCTGGAACATTAATACTGGAGCGCTGGCACAATTCCTAACCACCTTGTTTGAGGAACGTCAACAAGTCGTGATTCTATCCGGGGATATTCACTACAGTTCTGTCGCTCACTTGTCTTATGCACGTACCCATTCCAAATTACAGTCTGTATTAGTGCAGTTAACAGCTAGTGCATTAAAGAATGAAGAGATTTTGACCCGGCTCATTCATACACGATTGAAAGATTGGCTGTTACCAGAAAAGGTGAGACATTGGATAGGGTGGCTCAATCCACCCAATATGGTAGAAATTTCCGAGAAACAATTACACCATAATCGCCAAATGCTAGCTAACTCTGACTGGCATTGTGTGCTGGAGTGGATACCTCGAAACAGTGTTCAAACTTCTGCCTACACAGCAGATATATTTTCGTTGATAGCTCCCTGGAAACGAGCCAAAAATGCCAAATGGAAATGGTTACAACCTGTGATGTTTTGGAAATCTCGTTGGTTTCAGGAGGGGCGGGAAGTCGTTGGATTGAATAATTTAGCTTTGGTTCACTTTGAGTTACCAGATGGGAGTAATTCTTGCAAAGTTATTCAAGATTTGTATTGGTTTTCTTCTTGGTATCCAACCCAAATTGTTTACAGCCGTTTTGAGAGCCAGTTAACGCCCAATCAGTCCTTATTACGATAACCAGCTTTGCTCATTAAAAAAAGCGCCCCCATCTCTGGAGGGCGCTTTTTATTTAGCTAATACTGAAGTATTAACCGTTGATAGCAGGAGCGGTCATTGCTACAGGTGCAATTTCACCAGCAGCCAAATCGAGTGGGAAGTTGTGAGCGTTACGCTCGTGCATTACTTCCATACCCAAGTTAGCGCGGTTGATTACGTCTGCCCAAGTGCTGATAACGCGACCTTGGGAGTCAATGATTGATTGGTTGAAGTTGAAACCGTTCAGGTTGAATGCCATCGTGCTGATACCCAAAGCGGTGAACCAGATACCGACGACAGGCCAAGCTGCGAGGAAGAAGTGCAGTGAACGGCTGTTGTTGAAAGAAGCGTATTGGAAGATTAGACGACCGAAGTAGCCGTGGGCTGCAACGATGTTGTAGGTTTCTTCTTCTTGACCGAACTTGTAACCGTAGTTTTGTGATTCGGTTTCGGTGGTTTCACGCACCAAGGAAGAAGTTACTAGAGAACCGTGCATTGCAGAGAACAAGGAACCGCCGAATACACCAGCCACACCTAACATGTGGAAGGGGTGCATCAAGATGTTATGTTCTGCTTGGAACACAATCATGAAGTTGAAGGTTCCAGAGATACCCAAAGGCATACCATCAGAGAAAGAACCTTGACCGATTGGGTAGATCAAGAATACTGCGGTAGCGGAAGCCAAAGGTGCGCTGTAAGCTACGCAGATCCAAGGACGCATACCTAAGCGGTAAGAAAGTTCCCACTGACGACCAAGGTATGCAGCGCAACCGATCAAGAAGTGGAAAACTACCAATTGGTAAGGGCCGCCATTGTACAACCACTCATCTAAGGAAGCAGCTTCCCAGATTGGGTAGAAGTGCAAGCCGATGGCGTTTGAAGAAGGAACAACTGCACCAGAGATGATGTTGTTTCCGTAGATCAAAGAACCTGCAACTGGTTCGCGGATACCATCGATGTCCACAGGAGGAGCAGCGATAAAGGCAATTACGAAGCAGGTGGTCGCAGCTAGCAGGGTAGGAATCATCAAAACACCAAACCAACCGATGTAAATACGGTTGTCAGTGCTGGTGATCCACTCGCAAAAGCGATCCCATACGCTAGCGCCAGAGCGCCGTTGTAAGGTTGTGGTCATTGTTTTATAAGTGCTATTTGTTGTTAAATATGGAACAAGCAAGATTGATTTTGCCTGTTGAAATACAGTCTACATGAATTTACTTTGACGCGATCTTTGACTTAATATTCTGTAACAGTATTCTTTAAAAAGATCATCGAAATATAAAGTTTTTCTACTAGATAAAAGCAATGGACTGAGGCTTTGTAAGCCACTTCAATACCAATCTAGCTATAACTTTCAATGATGCGATCGCCTAGTTAGTTGTCTTTACATTTCTTTACAAATAAGCTGTTAGAAAAATTTTAAGTCCTGTTGATTTGTAACGAAATAATAAGTTGTGAATTGTCTTATGTTTCTGTTAAAAATCAAAGTAGATGTAGGGCAAACTCCCTTCAGGAGCGAATAACCAAACAGCGTAGAAACAGATGGGAACGAAGACAAGCTTGAGAGGCCAATTAAACTCTAACTTCAGCATTCGGTTGAAGGCATAGACTATAGCCATGAAGGCAGCTAAAGTTAGAAGTACCCAAGTGAGTTGGTATTGACTCATATTTAAGGCATCTACATAGACCTTTTGAGCAAACTGGGCATCAGCTGGATAACCCCAAAGATGGCGAATTACTAAAGAAGAGTCTTGGAGATTAGGTAGACGGAACCAAATCCAAGAGGTAAAAACCATTAATTGAGTTAAGAACCAAGCGACAAAGATACCTAGAGGATTTTGCCAGAAATGTTCTAGATTTTCAAAGCGATCGCTCATAGTATCTGTAAGTCGATGAACCACCAAGGCTAACCCGTGGAATATGCCCCAAACTACATAACCCAAAGCAGCACCGTGCCAGATACCAGCGATTAGCATCACAATAAATAAATTCCAGCAGGTACGGACTAAACCCCGACGCGAACCACCCAAAGGAAAGTAGACATAGTTACGCAGCCAATCTCCTAGAGTCATGTGCCAGCGCCGCCAAAATTCTGAAATATTGGTGCTGAAGTAGGGAAAGTCAAAATTCTCAGGTAGAACCAAGCCGAAAAGCATAGCACTACCACGGGCGATGTCTACGTAACCGTTGAAATCTAGATATAACTGCAAACCGTAGGCGAATGTAGCTAACCAGAGATCGGTACTACCCGCCCGTTGCAGATTACCAAAACATAAATCGACGAAAATTCCGAGGTGGTCTGCAAAAATACCTTTTTTGACTGCGCCTCTAGCAATCAACCACAGCGCCTCAGCTACTCTATCGCTACTGGGAAAGTTTAGTGTATTGAATTGATTTGCTAAGTTGTGATAGCGCGTAATCGGGCCTGAAATGAGTTTGGCGAAGAATAATTTGTAGGTGGCAAATTTGAGAAAATTATCACTAGCAGGGGCACCACGATAGACATCTACTAAATAGGCAATGCATTCAAAGGTAAAAAAGGAAATTCCTAATGGTGCAATCAATTTAAAAGAGTTATCTGTTGAGTTTGTTTGCACATGAAAAACAAACTTGAATAAAGGGGTAAAATACTTAAAACCTAATAACAGTAAAACATTTAGAATTATACCCACCCACAAAACTTTTAGACGGTGACGATTCCAATCACCTTGAGCAAATTGCCACTCTTCATTAGAAATTTGCCAATCCAGAGAATGTTTTCCTGGTGATGTGTTTTGCCCAATCTCCAGCCCCACACGGAAATTAACAAACGTCAAGGCTAATAGTAATGGTATGTACTGAATATGCAAAGATGCATAGAAAACCAAACTGGCAATTAGCAGCGTCCACAATCGCAATTTCTGTTGTGCTAAAGACCAGTAAATTCCTAATACACTCAATAAGAACAGCCCATAGAAAATTGATATAAAGTTCATTTTTTAGTCATTTGTCATTCGTCATTTGTCATTGGTCATTTGTCATTGGGTATTGTAGATTATTCTTCCCAATCCCCAATCCCCAATCCCCTACTTCACTGGCCAAGGAATCATCGGGTCATTAGCAAGCTTTTTCGAGACTTCGTATGCGCCAAAGCGGTTGAGGTGGCTAGGATCAGAAAAGTAGTCATTTACTTTTATCCACTGTTGACTCAAATCACGATAAATAAAGTTGGGATTAGTAGCCAAACGCAACATATATTGCTGAAATTCATGCTCATATTGCCTACGCACTGGATCTAAATAATCTCCTGTCAAAGGCATATTGACAAACACTAAGGAAATTTTCTGAGATTGGGCAAACTGAAGCACTTCTTGAAAAGCAGCATCTTGCTGTCCTTCCACTTGGAAAGATTTATAATCATTGTCGTAATTTCCGGTAACTCTAGAATATTTTTGATAATATCTAGCGGGATTGAAGCGAATAGACAAAGGTAGAAAGCCATCAAAGTCAACTGATTGCCGAGAAGTACTTTCATCTGAAGTACCGTCTGTTAGCTGTCTTTCTGATGCAACTGTCTGATAATGACCAAGTATGAGGAGTTGTTTTTGCAGTAAACTTTTTATTTGATCGCGATTTGGATAGCTACTGGAAACAGATGCTAGAGCTTGATTCAATGACTCATTAACAGCTTGATACGTACTAATCTCCGGTACGTCCTCATTTGTCTTTTTCTCTCCCGAATTTACCGTATTTTCGGCTAAATCATCGCTATTTGCATCTGTTGGAGTTTTTTGGAATGCTTGTTTATAACCAGCTGATGCAGCGATGGATTTAAAGGTAATATCCTCGCGTCCACCGTTGAAAGCACGGGCGCCATCTGCCCAGACAATTATTTTGGGCAGTTCTGATGGTTCTAATACGTGGCGAATCACAAAGTCTACAACTTGTGCGGTAGCACCGTTGATCCCAAAGTTAAACACGTCCAGATTTGGATAGCCCTGAGTCGCTAAAGCTTTAGAAAGTGCTGCTGGATCTACTCCTCTGAGGGCGCGGGAGGAGCCAATAATCAATACATCTGGCGGATTACCAGTTCTCGCTAAACGCTGTTTATACAGTGCTAGTTGTTCATCTAACTGCCTGACATTGAAACTTGGCATCTGCGATCGCGCTGCTAAAAGAATAGCTGTTGCGGTTGCTTTTTCTTTCAGTGGTGCGGCTGCCAAATTCTTGGTCGGGGTATCATCATTTTGGGTAAATTCCGAAGCATTAAATACAGAACTCTGATTTGGAGGAGATTTTGTCTTGGAAGTGCTGCTAAAAAATGTCGTATCCCCACTCTGATTTTTCCCAGATGTCAAAGATGCCTTATGCTCAGAGGATGATGGAAGCGAGACATTAGCGACTTTTGGCGAACTAGTCCGTGCAATAATTCGACCCAATACCCAATCAGTTTGGAGGGTGAGCAATAATCCCAGTGTTCCCCAAACTAAAGCAATCTTAATTCCTTGAACATCATGGTTATGTTCCGCTGACTGGTTGCTTTCGGTAAATAACTGGCTTTTCAACAGGAATTTTTTCGCTGTTGAACTGGCCGTTGCCATCCAATCTCGCGCTACTTCGGTTACAAAACTTTGAACTTCTTCTGTCGTTAAGTCGGGGCGCAAAATTGGCTCACTAGTCTCAGAGGTTACCAGGTCGTTAACGTATTTAGAAGTAGCAGCAAATTCTGGGGTTGCTTCTGGCACTAAACGTTGGCGATGTTCAAGATCAACGCCATAATGCCAAAAAGGTTCTTTATTCCCAGCGCGGCGACCGTATATACGTACTCCCATCATACCGGGAATTTTTAATTGGCGAATAAACTGCGTAATTTTACTTGCTACTTGTTGCCGCCCTGGACAAACAGGTGCATCACACATAATGTGCAATAAATCATTTTTGTTCAGTAAAAGTACGCGAATTCCACCTGTCAATAGCCGCCAATCCAAGTCAGGGTTGAGTAAGCGCTCTAGTAAAAATATGATGGCTGGTTCATCGCCAGTATTTGCCAACTCTAGCGGTGATGGGGCAAAGGCGGGATGTTTTGCAGCGGGTAAAGCCAGCCAATCAATCCAAGTGGGTTGCTTGTCGCCTGCTTTTTGTCCGTATATGGTGGCGGCGAGAATGCCTTGAGGTGCGATCGCTTCTAGCTGGGGTAAGATCGCCTTTAAGCACACTTCCTTGTCTGGGATTGGGGCAGTTCCTAGGGGATCAAAAGCTGGGGTACAAAAGATATGTAGCGTTGATTCTTTCAGAGAAGCTTGAACAGCAATTTTTAACCCTGATAGTACCTCAGTTAATAATCGAGCGATCGCTTGTATATCCCCCCAACGCGCCCACTCTTTCAGCATCACTTCTGGTGGTGTCAAATCCACCCGCAGCAGCCAATCATGTACAGTTTCGCCGCTCACCTGGGAAACAATAACTGCATCTTGGTAGCCGGAAAGCTTGAGATAACGCAACTTTTGTGCTATTGGTTCAGCAAGCAAGGATGCATCAGGGCTATAGCTCGACTGGCAAAATATCCACAGGCGATTTTCTTCTGGCTGAGAATTCTTTGGCTTATATAGCTTAATCTTTGCCTGTACCGATACACCTAAGGTACTCAGAGTTTCGCTGAGATATCGAGCGATCGCTTCTGGGTTGCCTTGGCGTGCCAAACTTTCGTTAGAGACAATTAATGCTCCACCCGATTGTTTTGATTTTTCCGAGTCTGCTAGCAAGGCTTGCTCCACCTGCTCCAGATGCTTATCTATTTGATTCAAGTAAACCCGATGGCACCATTTGGGGCGCTGTTCCCCTTTTCTTCGGCCATAGACAAATACTTGATATATTGAGGGTTGTTCGTTACTTGTGAGGATATCTAAGTTTGTTTGCTGTAGTGCTTGCAGCAAATCAGACAAAGTGTGCCAACGCTGCGGACATTCTGTACCTTCACAAAGAATATGAAGGTCATTTCCCCGCAACCGGACTTTCACCCCGAAAGTGTTGATCCCTGTTGCTTGGCTTACCCATTGCACTAAGGATTGCTGGCGATCTGGTAATACTGTTTTCATGCTCAGTTAACTTTACAGGAAGCGATTGTTGGGGGATAGTGCCTGCACTTGTAAACTAGAACCATAGGTCTATCACACTCTGACGTTTTTTTTTAACAATTTTGTTACCTTCGTAGCTCACAAAATCGGCCAAGATAGTCTTGTACAGGTTGCAAGTCTGACTAATGTTGAGTTTTGCGTTTATTTTACTAATAGGGAGTCAGAAATCAGAAGTTAGGAGCCAGGAGTCAGAATAATTTTATATGACTGGCTGATGACTTGTCCTTTAAAACCGGACTCGCGTCCCAATGTGCTAATGTAACGCCCCTGATAGGCGAAACAAACAACAAGCTTATCTCATTTCAACTCCATCCCTTGATCGTTGGAGTCATCTTAACTCCTAACTCTTAACTCCTGACTCATAACTCCTTTTGACTCATATTCCCATAACCAAAAATTAGCAATGCCTCCTACCAACCAACAACCCTCAACTAACCCGCCATCTAATCTGGATTTTTTTAGCATTCCCCAATCTTTCCTTTTACAAATAGGTACAGCGTCTATATTACTGCTGCTCATTACCGGAAAAACTACAGTAAGAGCACTAGAATCCATCGGGGAAGCCAGTGAAGAATTATTTCGAGGCGATCGCCTACCCAACCTCGACTTCCCAGATGAACACGAAATCAATCAAGATGAGAAGATATACACCAAATAATTATTTGCTCAGGAACAACCCGGTGAGCATTAAGTGCAAAACCTAGAACCGTAAACAGTAATTAGCTTTACAAGAATAGAGAATATGGGTTCCCTTTTATACTCTTCGTCTCAAACTGCGGATATATACCCGGTGTCGGAATTATTTTTGCGTCATCGTCTCCAGGTAGTGGAAGAATTGTGGGAGTCAGTTCTCCGGCAAGAATGCGGTCAGAATATGGTAGATTTGTTGCGGCAGTTGCGCGATCTATGTTCACCAGAAGGACAAGCAACAAATGACCAAGCATCCTCAGCCGTTAAATTAATTGAACAACTAAATATCAACGAAGCAATCCGCGCGGCTCGTGCTTTCGCTCTATATTTTCAGTTGATCAACATCATAGAGCAGGAATACGAACAACGGCAGCAATTGAGTCGCTATGAAGCAGAAACAGAGCCTACAGACGCAGAAAGAGCATCTAATGTCAATTACTCGTCCAATCAAAGAGAAGATGATGCGCCTGTTAGCAAGGGAATCGCAGCAGAATTGCTGGCAAAAAATTATCTAGAAAAAGCGCAAGTCAAACCAAAAGGGACTTTTGCTGCTTTATTTCCCTATTTATTCAAACTGAATGTACCACCCCAGCAAATTCAACGTTTAATTGCACATCTGGATGTGCGTTTAGTTTTCACAGCGCACCCGACGGAAATTGTTCGCCATACTATCCGGGATAAGCAGCGCCAGGTGGTACAACTCTTGCAAAAGCTGGATACCTTAGAAAACCATTTTGGTACTACAGCCGGGGGATATGCTTGGGAAGCAGCAGATGTCCGCGAACAATTGCTCGAAGAAATTCGCCTGTGGTGGCGCACAGATGAACTGCACCAGTTTAAACCCACGGTGCTAGACGAAGTAGATTATGCCCTGCACTACTTCCAAGAAGTTCTATTTGACGGCATTCCCCAACTTTATAAACGTTTCAAACACACTCTATCCAATACCTTTCCTTGGCTAGAACCACCGAGTAAAAACTTTTGCTCTTTCGGTTCTTGGGTAGGCTCAGACAGAGATGGGAATCCATCAGTCACACCCGAAATTACCTGGAAGACAGCTTGCTATCAGCGCAAAATGGTGATCGGAAGATATATTCAGTCAGTGAAAAATCTGATTGAATTGTTGAGTGTGTCGATGCACTGGAGTGATGTCTTACCAGATTTACTGGAATCTCTAGAATTGGATCAGTCCCAGTTAAGCGAAGTTTATGACGCACTGGCGCTGCGTTATCGACAAGAACCCTATCGGCTCAAACTGGCTTATGTGCTGAAACGACTGGAAAATACTCGCGATCGCAATTTAGCTTTGTACAATCGGGAAACGCCAAAAAATCAAGATAGCCCCCTGTATCTTTCCGGAGCCGATTTTTTAGCAGAACTGCGGATGATTCAGCGCAACTTGACAGAAACAGGTTTAAGCTGTCGAGAATTAGAAAATCTCATTTGTCAAGTAGAAATTTTTGGTTTTAACTTGACACAGCTAGATATTCGCCAAGAATCATCCCGCCATGCCGATGCACTGAATGAGATCCTGGAATACCTGCAAATATTACCTCAACCTTACAACGAACTCTCTGAGGAGCAAAGAGTCGCTTGGCTTACAGGAGAACTGCAAACCCGTCGGCCATTAATTCCGGCAGAATTGCCATTTTCCGAAAAAACCAACGATGTAATTGAAACCTTTCGCGTCGTGCGATCGCTCCAACAAGAATTTGGTCTGAATATCTGCCAAACTTACATTATCAGCATGTGCCGCGACGTGAGCGATGTGCTGGAAGTGTTGCTGTTAGCCAAAGAAGCCAGACTTTTTGACCCCGCCATTGCTGTGGGAACTATTCAAGTTGTCCCCCTATTTGAAACAGTAGAAGACTTACAACGCTCCCGAAGCGTCATGCGGAAACTGTTTGAACTGCCGTTATATCGCGCCTTATTAGCCGGCGGCTACGAACAGACAAAAGCAGAGAGTGTTGTAGTGGATGAAAATTCATCCTCCCCTGCTTCCCCCACCTCCCCTGCCCCCTCCCCCCTCACCCCCAACTTGCAAGAAGTAATGCTGGGGTATTCTGACAGCAACAAAGACTCTGGTTTTTTAAGTAGCAACTGGGAAATTCATAAAGCCCAAAAATCACTGCAACAAATAGCAGAAGGCTATGATCTAAATTTGCGGATTTTCCACGGACGCGGCGGTTCTGTGGGACGCGGTGGCGGCCCTGCTTACGAGGCGATTTTGGCTCAACCCGGTCATAGTATCAATGGGCGAATCAAGATTACCGAACAAGGAGAAGTTTTGGCTTCTAAATACTCCTTGTTGGACTTGGCTTTGTACCACATGGAAACCATCACTACAGCTGTGATTCAAGCTAGTCTACTGCGGACAGGGTTTGATGATATTGAACCCTGGAACGAGATTATGGAAGAATTAGCAGTGCGATCGCGTCAACATTATCGTGCTTTAATTTACGAACAGCCTGATTTTGTTGACTTCTTCCACCAAGTAACCCCAATTGAAGAAATAAGCCAGCTACAAATTAGCTCTCGTCCAGCCCGCCGTCCATCTGGTAAAAAAGATTTAAGCAGTCTGCGAGCTATTCCTTGGGTATTTAGCTGGACACAAACTAGATTTTTGCTGCCTTCCTGGTACGGTGTTGGCACGGCTTTACAAGAATTCTTGAACGCAGAACCAGAAGAACATTTGAAATTGCTGCGCTACTTTTATGTTAAGTGGCCCTTTTTCAAGATGGTGATTTCTAAGGCTGAAATGACCTTGGCAAAAGTAGATATGCAAATGGCACATCACTACGTCCAAGAATTGTCAAAACCAGAAGATCAACTTCGTTTTGCCAAAGTTTTTGATCAAATTGCCAGCGAGTTTTATCTCACAAGGGATTTGGTGTTAAAAATCACCGATCACAATCAACTGTTAGATGGTGATCCTGTATTGCAACGATCTGTGCAGTTACGCAATGGCACAATTGTCCCCTTGGGATTTATCCAAGTTTCACTACTCAAGCGCCTACGCCAGTCCCTAAACACTACTGCTACTTCTGGAGTTATCCATTCTCGCTACAGCAAAGGTGAGTTACTGCGAGGAGCATTGTTAACTATTAATGGTATTGCAGCAGGGATGAGAAATACAGGTTGATTGGGCATGGGGCATGGGAATAAGGGACAAATGACAAATGACAAAAAATAGAATTTTAATTTGCACTTTTTTGGCATTGTCATTAGGTTTTTTTGGTGCTTACACCAGTGGGCAAATTACCATAATGCTGCATAGCCAAAAATGCCAAAACCAACCTTGGGGTTTAAAGGAGATGTGTAACGCTTGGATGACACCAGGAGCAATATGGCAAGGTAGCACAACAGGACTATGGACAGGCACTATTTTAGGGGCGTTTATTGGTGGTTTGGTGACGCGACAAGCTCGTGATTAGTCTGTTGACTACTTAATCAAGCGTGAATTCGACGAACCTCTCCTTAACTTGAACTTTAGTTAAAGTCTGTCCCTTTGCACTTGCAAGTCGGTTTGGTTAAGAAAGTTATCTGTTGAGGTGAGCAGGGAAAGAAAAATTGCTAATAAACTTTCTTTCTTACCCTGCCTCACTTTCTTATCCGAATTGTATTGTCCCCACTTGTGACTATCCATTAGTCAGATTTTTCTTAACACTTTCGTTCACCGCTTTTGCCTAGAATTGGTATTAAAGGGTATGTCCAAAGATTTATGAAAATCTTCCTGAACTTTGCGAGTTAAGCGGCGGGAGACTTGGCGGACGATTTGGTTAAGTACGCGATCGCCTGTAGATTGAACTAGAGACTTTGGTAATCGCTGAATAAACCTAGGAAAGTGAATATAAACTATTAAATCTAATTCCCATTCAACTCTTGTAACCTCCCCAATACTAGAGGAAACATCCGTTTCTATTAACTTGAGAGCTGCGTGGTAGTCTACGTCATAACCAGGCGGCTGATAGTCAGGAATGGGGATTGTACGGATGCGGTAAATACCTTCCTCTGGGGGCAACAATTCTAAACCAATTTTCGGTTCTACTTCATAACCGAAAGAACCAAAACGACCAATTACTAAAGCATAGCCATTTTCCCCAAGTGATTGTACCTTCATGGGTTCAGCGCAGCGCGAAAACCATGAGGCGTGAGCATTGAGATACTCAGCAACCTTCTCTGCTGGGGCAGCCATTTCCATACAGTCTTGATAACGACCGTAAAATTTTGTGAGCGTTGCTACATTTGCTTCTGTTAATGTTTCCTTAGCTTCTTCTTGGGTGGAGGCTACAGGTAAAACGGCTTCTGTTATTTCCCAGGATTTATATTCGCTTTTTCTTGAAAGCATAAATGCATTACTGTATACTTTGGCGTTCGTCTATATTAATGATTCCCCACGCGCCTGGGTCATTTCGCATTCAAATCCCATTTTACTGAAACCTCATTAATCTGCCATCAACTCCATAGAATTACTAAAATAAAGAACTGAACAAGCACACAATAGTTTCCCAGGATAGCATTTCTCATGAAAGCATTTGTAGCAGGGGCAACGGGTGAAACAGGTCGCCGGATTGTGCAAGAATTGATAGCGCGGAATATTCCCGTCCGAGCCTTGGTGCGGGATATAGAGAAAGCTAGGGGTATTCTCTCTCCTGAAGCTGAATTAGTTGTAGGCGACGTATTACAACCAGAAAGTCTGGCTGCTGCGTTGGGAGATAGCACAGTTCTGTTGGTTGCAACTGGCGCAAAACCGAGCTTTGACCCCACTGGCCCCTATAAAGTGGATTTTGAAGGGACTAAAAATTTAGTAGATGCTGCTAAAACAAAGGGAATTGAACATTTTGTCTTAGTTTCTTCTTTGTGTATTTCGCAGCTTTTCCATCCACTGAATTTGTTTTGGCTAATTTTGTTGTGGAAAAAACAAGCTGAAGAGTATATCCAAAAAAGTGGTCTTACTTATACGATTGTCCGACCTGGTGGCTTAAAGAATGAAGATAACCTCGACCCCATTGTGATGCAGAGTGCAGATACACTGTTTGAGGGTAGCATCCCCAGGCAGAAAGTCGCCCAAGTTGCTGTTGAGGCGCTATTTGAAGCTGATGCACGCAATAAAATTGTCGAAATTGTTGCCAAACCTGAAGCTAGCTCCAAAACTTTTGGGGAATTATTTGCTAACGTCGCGTAATCAACCAGTGAAGAGTTAGGAGCAACACGCGCTAGGGGGGCGCATCTATGCGTCCCCTACAAATAGTCGGTATGTATGTGAACTTTGCCAGAATGAGCGCGTCAATTATTGTTGTTAGTAAACAGAGCAAATTTGAAGGAGTTAGACTCTGAAAGGCTTTGAATTCAAAGGTGCTGAAAAGCTTATTGGCCCGATAGCCGCGCTTCTCGGCTTTGTGTATTTATTGCAATGGTATATTGGAGACTTGCGATCGCCTTCTGATCCCGTTTTTAGAGATCAACAGCCGCCTTTGGTCATGAAACAGGGCGACCCCTATATTCGCGCTTTAATGCGAACTATCTCGGCGAGTGAGGCTAGTGGGAACCGTCCCTATTCGCTGTTATACGGTGGACAGCAAGTTAATGACCTCAGCCGACATCCTGAGATATGCGTCACAATTGTCACAGGCCCCAACACAGGTAATTGTTCTACTGCTGCTGGCAGATATCAAATTATCAACATTACTTGGTATCGTTTAGCCCCCACTTATCATCCAAATCCAATGCAGATGATGTTTTGGACTGGTTATAGTTTTGAAGCAGAATATCAAGATGTAGTAGTTTACCGATGGTTAAATGATTCTAAAGTTTGGGGAGTTGATATTTCTCAACTGTTGCGTCAGGGAAAGATAAATGATGTTTTGCGGCGACTCTCTCCCACCTGGACAAGTTTAGGATATGGGATAGAAACTAATTCTGTTAGTAGCTCTTTACCTAAGATTTATCAGAAAATGTTGCAAGAAGAATTAACCGCAATTAATCAACCAACAGCCCCGAATTTGACACCATCCCCAACTCCTTCTAGCAAGGCAATAAAGAAGCAGTGAAGTTATCTTAATTTTTAACTTGCTGCGGACAAAAAGTCTTTTATATTTTCCACAAATGCCAAGGTGTTTTCAAAGTGGATATTATGCCCAGCATTATCAATTATTCTCATCTGGGCAAATTCACATCTTTTAGCCATTTCTGTATTAATAGATATAAATTTTTTATCATATTCACCAACTAATAAGAGAATAGGAATTGTATTATCTTTTAGCTTTTCCCATAAAGAGGGTTGGTATCCAGTACCCATAAAGCGCAGTGACTTATCTAATTCCTGGGGATTGTTCTGTAACCTAATTTCTACCATGCGATCGTATTCTGGATGATTTTTGATACAAGCAAAAATCGGCTGATCATACCAATGTGATAAAAAAGTGGCAAAATCGTTTTTTTCAAAACTTCTTGTTACCTTTCTACCTATTTGCGTATCAAGTTTAATGCGTTCTAATCGTTCTGCTTCTGTTGGCAAACCTGGTGAAGCTGACTCTAGTACAACTTTATGAAAACGTTCTGGAAAATTCAGGGTGAGATATAAAGCTAATCTTCCACCCATTGAATAACCAACTAAAAAGCATTTGGCAATTTTTAACTCATCCAGCAAGTTGATTAATGCATGGGCAGTGTTTGTTATTGTATAGTAATCATCCCCAGCCAAAACTTGGGTTTTGCCATGTCCAGGGAGATCAATTGTTAAATAGGAAAATTCATCAGATAGTAATTTTATAGCTTCATCAAATTCATTTATATTACCCATGAAACCATGCAGAAAAAGAATCAGTGGTTTTTCTGGGTTGCCCATGAAAGAATAGTAAAATTGATATTTTTCTCTTACCATAGTCTACTTAAAAACCATCTTTCTTGGCTGCACAGCATATTATCTTATGGAGTAAGCTTATTTAAGCATACGAGGAAATGAATTAAAATAGGTTGCTAAAAGTTTGCAACATAATATTGCTAAGGTAAATATCATGATGCACTATTGAATAGCGAATGTATCCTACATTATTTTTTTAATTTTTAAGGTAAAAATCGATCTAAAGCAGCTTTTAACTGTTTAATTTCAAGGTCAATATTACCTTCTTGTGCGGCTCTACCAATGCACTCGGTTAAATGTTCATCCAAAACAATTCGCGCTACCCGATCCAATGCGCCTCGGACTGCGGCAATTTGCAGTAAAACATCAGGACAAGGGGTACTTTGCTGCACCATTGTCTTAATACCACGAACATGTCCTTCTATACGCGATAATCGATTGACAATTCGCCGTAGAGATTCTTCACTATGGACGTGAGAATGAGCTAACTCTCCAGTCCCATGAGTATGATCTGTCTGCTCTTGCTCTGTATCATGATGGTGGGAATGTTCTGCTTGCTGGGGTGTTGGCAAGGATTCCTTACCTAATCTGTTTGATCCATTCATGGGTTATCAAAGGACTTGTAGTACTAAAATCCTAGCCTAGTACTCGACCAACCCAAAATTTATGAGTGGGGAGTGGGGAGTGGGGATGAGGGAGATTGAGAATAACTACTATAAACAATGCCCAATGCCCCATGCCCAATGCCCCTAACTCCACTACTGACGATTGGCTCTTTCTTGGGGAATAATCTCCGTTACGACCCTACCGCTAGGACTGCCACCTTTGACAACAATATTTTCTGTTTGCAGATTACCAACGGCTGTTTCACCCACAAAATTTATTTGTGGGTCAACTTGCCGATAAAGCACATTTCCCTGAGCTTCAACTAACTTATTGTCTAAATACCAAGTTAATGAATTGGATCTTAGAGACTGGCGACGCTGACCAACGGCGTTGACGTTACCTGTTAAATAAACAATTTTTCGCGGTATTATCATTTGACCTTGATTGGATGTCACTGTGACATTTTCGGTACGGTGGAACATTCGTGTGGGCGAGTGTGTGGTAATATTTTCTGTGTTCATGTTCCAGGTCATAGAGTTACTAGCTATTTGCAGTGGCGGGTCTAGTAATTCTAGTTGGGCATTTTTCTGGACAGTGGCAATTTTTGTTTTTAAGTTGACTTCGGCATAATTTCCCTTGCCGCGATCGCTAATTTTATTATCTTTGTAGCGATCAATTTCTATGGGGCGATCGCCAATCAGTTTTTCTTCTTTAATATTCCAGATCAAATGCTCGGTTCTAACTTGTAATTGGGGATCAGCTGAATTCGCTATTACTCCTCCAGAAAATTCCATTCGCTGTTCGCGGGTTTTAACTCGCGCTTCTTTCGCCACTGCTTGTAGTTGTTTATGAGTGCCGTTAATCTGGTTGCGGACAATCAACAAATCTTCTTGGGGTCGCCATTCTAATTCATTGCCTTGCAATACAATTCCATTACTAGGGTCTGTGGCAAATATCTTGCCTTTAAGAAACAACTGCTTCCCATCTTGCTCAATGTCTGCTACATCTGCCTTGATTTGGTAAACTACTTTGCCATCTTGGTATAGTTCACCATAAGGACTTTCAGCCTGACCAATTTGTTTTTCTTTGGTGTATTTTGCAGTTTTAGCCCTGACTTTCCAAATGGGTCTTCCCACTTCATCTGCTTGTTCTAGGGTGACATCAAAGAAAGTCAAATCGCTATCTGGATTAGATGAATCCGCAGTATTTTGTTGGGAAGCTGGAGGGGATTTACCCCCGCAAGCAACTAAACCAAATACCAAGAAAAAGGTCAAAGGTAAAATAAGAAAAGAGGGAGTGGAGGAGAAATTTTGAATTTTTCTCTTGCCCCATCTCCCCTTTTGATGAAATTTATACGCCATTATTCTTGGATTTCTAGGTGTCCATCACTACTTCTGGGGTCTTCTAAAAAACCGATACCAGATAAAGGCCGGTATGGATAACTTTGGCGAGGGGTTTTTTGAATATCCTCTTTGATGGCTTCTAAATCGATGTAGCGATCGCTTACATTAATTAAGCTGTCACTGGTCATCGATCGCAAGCTCACCACTTCTACCCGCACGCCCCGATAGCTCACTGAATTAACTGCATAAGCTAAATCCCCATCACCGCTGACTAAAACTGCGGTATCATAAGAATCTACTAGTGCCATCATATCGACTGCTATTTCTACATCCAGGTTAGCTTTTTTAGAACCATCTGGTAGCTGGACTAAATCCTTAGCAATGACTCGATAGCCATTGCGACGCATCCACAGCAGAAAACCCTGTTGCTTCTCGTTTGTCCGGTCTACACCAGTGTAGAAAAAAGAACGCAGCAGTCTGGAACCTCCAGTTAATCGGCACAATAGCTTGGTGTAGTCGATCTCAATGCCTAGTTGCAGTGCAGCATAAAATAAATTTGAGCCATCTATAAATATGGCAACTCTACCCCGATTCTCCAAAACTTGTTCTGGCGTAAAGATCGAATCGTTTTCCAAATTATTCAACATCATTGTGATACCTCAATTTTTATCCCTGTTATTTTTGATACAAATTACCAACTTTTAGATGCTAGTCACAGCGGCTTATGATAATGTTCCGGGGCTAATTTAAATTCAGCCACGATAAATTTTTTGAGAAAATAAGAAATTGAACAAAATCAGACTTTGATAAGGACTAATCGTTTTTCGGGGGTTCTATTCGCTTAAAAATAGGTTTGGGTGTACCCAACTCTTGTTTACTGGATAGTATTCCCCATGTAGCATGAATAGAAAAAGGAGTGGTAACTGAACTTTGTATTTGATCGTTAAAGTTTATTCCAAAGCCTAGCTGCTGATAAATATCGCTACTGATGTTCGGAATAATTGGGGATAGCAGATAAGCTGCTAGTCTAACTGATTCTAGAACTGCGTAGAGAACTTTTTCCACCGACTCCTGCTGTCCCTGTTTATATAATGACCAAGGAGCTTGTTCATCAATAAACTTATTACTGGCTTGCACCAATGAAAGGATAGCCCCGCAGGCTTGATTGAAAGCTAGCTCTTGGTATGCTTGTTTCACCTGTTCCCCTAGACGTAAACCAATTGCTTTCAAAGGATTTTCGTCAGGAATCGCTTCATTCCCGATTGATGGGACTTTATTCTGGGCGCAGTATTTCTTCACCATGTTCAAGGTGCGATTGAGCAAATTACCTAAATCATTTGCCAAATCTGCATTCAAAACATTAATGAACCTTACTTCATTAAAATCTCCATCTTTGCCAAATTCGATTTCCTTAAGGAAGTAATAACGAACGGCATCACTACCATAGCGCTGAACTAACGCAATAGGATCAAGGGTATTACCCAGACTTTTGCCCATCTTCTGCCCATCTTTGGTCAAAAAGCCATGCCCAAATACTCGCTCTGGCAAGGGTAAGCTAGCCGACAACAGCATTGCGGGCCAGTAAACGGCATGGAAGCGGAGAATATCTTTACCAATTAGGTGCAGGTTGATCGGCCACCATGTTTCTAAAGCATTTGCTAAAGTCGGTTCTGCATCTGGTTCTAGTAATGCTGTGACATAACCTAGCAGCGCATCAAACCAAACATAAAGGGTGTGCTTGGGATCAACTGGTACGGGAAAACCCCAATCTAAATTCACTCGTGAAATGGAAAAGTCTTGCAGTCCTTGATTGACAAAGCTGAGAACTTCGTTGCGCCGACTTTCTGGTTGAATAAAATCTGGTCTAGATTGATAAAATTCTGTCAGCTTAGTTTGATATTTGGATAAGCGGAAAAAATAGTTTTGTTCGTCTCGCCACTCTACTTCTTTGTTAGTATGAATTGGGCAACGGTGTCCTTCTAATAGATCCCGTTCTTCTTTGAATTCTTCGCAGGATACGCAATACCAGCCTTGTTGTTGTCCCTGGTAGATATCACCAGATTTCCAGACTCGCTCAAAGAATTCTTTGACGATCGCTTCATGACGAGGTGCAGTAGTCCGACTAAAGCGATCGTATTGAATGTCTAGTAACTGCCATAAACTTACGAAGCTAGGGACAATTTCATCGCAAAACTCTTGTGGTGCTTTGCCTAAACTTTCTGCCGATCGCTGAATTTTTTGCCCATGTTCATCTGTACCTGTAATTAGTAATACCTGATGTCCTAGTAGTCTGTGAAATCGCGCAACTACATCTGCTGCGATCGTCGTATAAGCGCTGCCTATATGGGGAACATCATTTACATAATACAGGGGTGTTGTTAGTGCAAATGTCAATTCTTTTTTATTCACTAGATTCATACAAAATAAAAATTAACTTATTAAAACGTTTTACACCTTAGCTTTCAGCGGCAAAACCACGCAATTATACAATAAAATTCCTATTTTTTCCAATAACACCTTCATACTAGCAAATTTATTAGGTCAATAATTGTTTTGTAATATGCATCAATTCTGATAATTTTTGCCTAAAAGATGAAAATTAACTAATCATAATGTTTTTGAATACTTTCTATTAGAAATTCTTGTGATCAAGAATACATAATTGAGAACGTGAAAAATCTATTTGCTTTTGTCGATTAGATATTTCTATCTTAAGACGGTCATGGCAATAGTAAAGAAATGTAAAAATTAAATTAAGATAAGCTGCCATATTTACCGGAAAAATATATTGATTAGGTATGAGTCGAAATAGCCCCCTAGAGATTTCTCGTGCTTTGGTGGCTGCATTCTCAACGCAAATGTTTCGCTATTACGAAGACCGCATTCCCCAGGATGCCAGCGTGTTGGTAGTTAGCAATCACCACAGCTTTATGGATGCACTGATTTTAATGGCGGCGTTATCGAGTCCTATTCGCTTTGCTTGCCATCACTATATGGGACAAGTGCCAGTAATGCGGGAGATTGTCACCGGACAATTGGGATGTTTTCCTTTGGAGGAAACTCAAAACCGCCTGCAAAGCTTTTTTTTGCAGTCGCAGGTGCTATTGCAGTCCAAGCAGATGGTGGGAGTATTTCCAGAAGGAACTGAACCAATGGTGAAATTTACTCAGCCAAACCAGGTGGGTGAGTTTCATCGAGGATTTGCCCATTTGGCATTGCGAGCTGATGTGCAGGATTTAGCGATTTTGCCGATCGCGATCGCCTCCTTAGAAGAGGTAAACACAAATGGCTTCCCACTAAGGCTTTTGAGTGTATTTGACCCCTCAGAACCTTTATTTAACCAAAGTGGTTGGCATCCTTTGGTAATTTATCGTCGGGTTGCAGTGTTAATCGGTCATCCTTATTGGATTACGCCCCAACATCATAAAAAATATCATGGCAAACAAGCCAGAACTGTTGTGGCTGAACTGACAGAACACTGTCATGGTGAAATTAGTGATTTACTGCGTCAAGGTTGCTATTAGAGCCGTTCGATTTGGGATTTTGGATCGTCCGAACAATCAACAGTTCAAAAGTTTTATACCATTAACAAATGACCATTGACTACTGACCAATGACTAATGACTATCTCTGAAGTTGAGTTAAAGCCTTGTTTCCTGACTCCTGAACGAGTACAGCCAGAGTATCCTCTATTGGTATATTTGCCAGGAATGGATGGAACAGGTCAACTATTGCGATCGCAAACCACAGGATTAGAAACTGGCTTCGATGTCCGCAGTTTGGCGATCCCCCGGAAAGACCTTAACAGTTGGGATGTGCTAACTAAAAGTGTATTGGACTTGATCCACGCAGAACTAGAAAAAAGCTCTCAGAGGCCAGTTTACCTGTGTGGTGAGTCCTTTGGTGGTTGCTTGGCAATGAAAGTAGCAATCCAAGCACCTCACTTATTTAAGCGAATTATCCTAATTAACCCAGCTTCATCCTTTCGGCTTCGCCCTTGGTTGCATTGGGCATCCCAACTAACTTACTTAGTGCCATCAGGATTGTATGATATTGGCGCACTAGGGTTGTTGCCGTTTTTAGCATCTTTGCAACGCATTTCCCGGAGCGATCGCCATGATTTACTGAAAACTATGCGTTCTGTACCATCAGAAACCGTTCTTTGGCGATTATCTTTACTGCGAGAGTTTCAGATTGATGAGGAACAATTAAGTCGCTTAACTCAACCAGTTATGCTAATTGCCGGTGGTAGCGATCGCCTTTTGCCTTCTGTAACTGAAGTGAAGCGTATAGGGAATATCCTACCAAATAACAAGATTGTGGTATTGCCCCATTGCGGACATGCTTGCTTACTAGAGCAAGATACTAATCTCTATGAAATTCTTAAGGATAACGAATTTTTAGAAAGTAATGCTGATATCAGTACCGGGTTAGAGGTGAGAGGATAAGGTGAGGTGCGATCGCATCAAATTGGGATATTTCTACCCGCGTTTCTCATCTGATGCTGGTGGTTTACCTCTGTTTTCATATTATTTTCAGTTCGTAGTGAGGACTTTAGTCCTCTCTTCTCTACGAGAGGCTTCGCCAACGAGACGCTACGCGAACAAAATAAGGGCTAAAGCCCTTACTACAAACTACAAATCCGATTTTTTTGTGACACTTGCGTAAGTCCTAACAGGGATTAGAGGATGTTCCTATTCTTGATGGATTAACACAGTTTTTAAAACAAGAAAATAGTTAATCTGAAACTGATAATTATGTTTATAGAGGGATGTAGAGCCGCTCAGGATTCGCTAAAAGAAAGAGAGAGGCTTTAGAGATAGAGAATGGTGTCAAAGAATGGCAGACAAACCCCAAGAAATAGAAGTGAAAAAATCAGGTAATTCACCCACAGAAACTTCAAAATTCGGAATTCAGGCTCAATCATCAGTAGAAAATGAACCATCTATAATAGAGTCTTTTGTTAAAACTGTTGCTGATACTGGCATGGCGGTTTTAGACACAGTAGTGGGTGTGGGAGAAGCCACCGCGAAACAAACACACAAGTTAATTGAGCAAACAACTCAAACTAGCGGTCAGTTTGTTAACCACCTCAGCCAAAATTGGCTGATTAGAAAAGTATCTGGAGTGTTAAATCTTAACTGGCTAATTGGTAGTACTGACATTATTGATTTAGAAAAAGCAGAAGCGGCAGTAAAGAAGCTAAAGCAAAAGTATCCCAATGAATCAACTAGCCAGATTGCTCACCGAATCATGCTGGCAAAAGCGACTAAAGCTGGCACTGTTGGACTAGCAACTAGTATTTTGCCGGGAGTAGCAGTTGCATTGTTGGCAATTGATTTAACAGCAACAACAAAATTGCAATCAGAAATGATTTATGAGATTGCATCTGACTATGGGCTAGATTTAAAAGATCCTGCCCGGAAAGGCGAAGTTTTGGCAATTTTTGGTTTGGCTTTGGGTGGAGGCCGTTTATTAAAAGCTGCTGGATTAGGGTTGCTGCGAAATGTACCTTTTGCTGGTGCAGCGATCGGAGCTAGTTCAAATGCGACGATGATCTATTCATTGGGGTATGCTGCTTGTCGATTTTATGAAGCCAAGCTGGATGAATCAACATCCCTCGAATCGCCAGAGACATTGGCAACCTTAAAAGCCGAAAGCGAAAAGTATCTCGAAAGTGCTATCGCTCAACAAACTCTCATGGATCAAATCTTAGTCCACATGATCCTAGCCAGTCATCCAGAAAAGACTTGGGAAGAAATTTTGCCAGAATTAAAAGCTGTAAACATCAGTCCTAAGTCCTTAGATGCCATTGCCCAAAATATCAAATCACCCCAACCTTTAGATGTATTGTTAAATCAGCTAAATCGTGATTTTGCCATACCTTTGTTAGCTCAGTGTTACAAAATTGCCCAGGCTGACAATCAGACTACACCAATTGAGCAAGAAATAATCTCAGCGATCGCCAGCAAATTTGACATTGACACAAATACAATTGGGGCATAGGGCATAGGGCATAGGGCATGGGGCATGGGGCATGGGGCATGGGGTAGGAAATAAAAGAGTACAGTTCATGGCTTGATTAATGAGCATCAAAGACTCATTAACGGAGTTCTGAGGTGGAT
>NZ_KV757649.1 GCF_001712795.1 Nostoc sp. KVJ20 | reverse complement strand
TCGATCGGCTGCGTCGCCAGAATATGAATGGACTTCGTGTCCTCTGTCGTCAGCGCATAGTGGGGCAGATGCAGATGGAAGTTGAACGTGGTCACTCCATTCAGCAAACCCAGTTTGTCGAGATCCTTGTGGACGGTCAGGGGTGCGATCTGGTTGCTTCCTTGTACGACGGCAGGCCGGAGTCCAAACTGATTAAGTACGGGCACTTCGAGTTCTTTCATCAGCGATCGCGTGTACTGACCGAAGCGCTGCTGGCGCGGCACGAGTTCGTCGCCGTGATGCTTGTACTCCATCTGGCGCTGCTGCATGTCACTCGTGAAGCCCACGTCATGGTGCGGCGCAAGGAGCAGGCACGTGCCTTCCCGGTTAAGCCACTCCCGGATCGCGTCGATTTCTCCCTTCTCGGCCTCTTGCTCGGATACGAGGTGATCCAGACCGAACACCATCAATGTATCCGTGTCTGCCAGAATTCTTTCATCAATCAGGAGTTTGTAACCTGCCTGGTCAATGCGTTGGTAAACGGCGACCGGCTGCCCAGTAATCTCGCCCACGATTTGCTGAAAATCGATGGTTGATCGGTGGAATAGCTCCAGAGTACCAGCGATGCCCTGCAAGAAATTCATCTTATCCCACTCAGATCCCTCAAAGTTCGGCCAGCCGACCCGACGGACTTCGGTCATCGTCGAAAACCGATTATCCAATTCGGTCAGATCTCGGTTGGCTTCCCAAGGATAACTCCACGTCCAGTAAATGCTGAACCGACGTTTGTTCGGCGTGTACGGTCGCGGCACATGGTTCTGGTTGTACGTTCGCCCAACTCGATTGAGCTTGCTCATTTTCACCACCATTCCTTTTATTTGATCGGATTCTAGAGTTACCTGCCACTGCTCAGTGACGCCAGGTACCGAAGCGCCTTCAGTCCGGGCAGAAAGAAGTAAGCCCCGCCCCGAACCGTGGTGAATGCCGGAATGCCCTTGATGGTTTTCCGGATTGGCCGCTTCGGGATCTTGAAGTCAAGGGTGCCGTCTTGCGTGCCGATAATCGGATCGCGCTCGTTGCCGAGTTCGTGGAAGTTCTTGTCATTCACCCACACGTTCTGCGCGAACTCGAACTGACGAATCAGACTCGCGCAGATCACGAAGGCAGCAATGCCACGCTCTATCCCGTCTTCCGGCGCATCTTCCGGGAGTGGTGGCCCGTAGGTTGCCCCACGACGGATCATCCGCCGCCGATTCATGTTCGCCCCTGTATCACGAGGATTCAGGCGACGGATATGGGAGCCGAGGGGTACGGCATAGCCATGCGGGTCCATAGTCGCATAGTTGAAGTCGTTGTTGCGCTGCATATCCACGGCGAGTGCTGGATCGTCCTTGTCCGGTGACAGCACCAGCGGTGCGCCGCTGCGCCAACGACCCATCAATTTCGCCGCCACAAGTTCCTGCTCTTCCGGCGTCTGACCGTGCTGGCGCAGGAAGTCACGAAACTCGATGATATGCTCCTGTAGGCGTCGATAGGCCATGTAGCTACCGTTCCGGGAGAGGATCTCAGGTTGCGGCAGATTGGCAGGGGGACCATATTCGTCTGGGTAGCCCAGGATGAACTCGCCCGCCTTCAGCGGCGCACCGGAACCAGGCGTCGGCTCTTCGCCCGATCCTTCGATGACTGGCTGCGAGAGCCGATCGCGGTAGCCGAAGTGATCGTGTGCATAGTTGAAAGGCGGCGTTGCCTCCAGATCCAATGCCGAGAGCACTTCCACGCCCTCGCACTGCTCGACAAGTCGCTGGTGCTCCGCCTTGCAGCGATCGCGCTCTGCGTTATCGCGGGCAAAGAGAATCGCAATTGCATGGAGATCCGGGCTAGCCAGACCTCCCACCCAATTGTCAGGATGATTCGCGCCGATGTCGCCGAGGATCTCCGCACGGGCCACCATACCCTGCTTGAACTCCTCAGGAAACGTATCCAGCGATGCCTCATCCATACCCAGCGCCCGCAGGCCGTTCCAGGTGAAGGCCACGCTCACCCATCGGTTGTCCTGTTCGACCGAAGCACGAACCTCCGCAGACGACTGTACCTTTTCAAGAATGGCAGCTAGCCATGCTCGTCCACCAGCAGGGTTCCGGAACGATAGAAATTCATACCGTCCGGTGAGCGCAGGCACACGAGTCAACAGAATGTGCTGAATGTCGTCAAACTCAAGCATATCAAGTCCTCCTGATGGATTACTGCATCTGGTCAAGCATGTCGGAGAACGCCGCCTTGAGTTTGAGGGCTTTCTTGATTTCATCGGAACTTACGTAGGGATACTCTCCGTATTCGAGGAAGCTTGGACACTGGTGCTCGCGGACGAATTGGATGAACGCCGGTGTGTTCGTCTTCCAGTCCTCGGGAAATCCCTCAAGATTCTCGAAAACAGTATTGATACCGTACTGTGAAAAGAGCGCAACGGCATCCTCAGTGTATTTGTCGAAGTCTGTGTCAAAAATGCCCTGGTACATGAAGTATGTGTCCTCGGCGATGTCAAACAGCACCCAGCGCAGGTAATGCAGCTTGAGCACAGCCAGACCGTCCGGCAAATCGGCGATGGTCTTCTCGAGCGTCTTCCCATATTCGCGGATGGTCTCCTCCGTACCAGGTTTGATTTTCGCGATAATCGTGAAGCCGTAGCACGCGGGAGTTTTGGGAAAAATCGGGCCGTATCTTCCCTGCTCCTGTTTGAAGACTCCCTCCTTCGGGATCGCTATGGCGGCGGGTTTCGTCCAATCGTTCTGCATATCAATCTTCCTTTATTAGGTGGTGTTATTAAACTGTTGTTAGACGTTTAAGCCAAACTCGTAGCGATTGATAAAGAGCCCAATAACCAAGTCATGCATTTCCTCAGTCTTAGAAAGGTAAATTGTCTTTCTAGCCAGTCGCTTAAGCCGAGTTCTTAAATTTAGATGTTTATGTTCAATTATTTGAGTCTTTCTCTTGCAAATCTCATGTTTTTCTGGAGGTAAATGCCATTCATCAACTCCCCAACCATCTGTACAGTATTTCTTAACACCAAATGGCTCTAATAAATTTTTTAGCTTCAGAAATACTTAGTCTTGCGCGCTGTCCAAATGCGTAAGCTAAAACTTTTACTGTCAGACGCTCGATAGCACCTACGTAACTCCACATTTCATCTAGTTCAGACTCTTCAATCCCTTCCAAGGCTTCTTCTTCCACTTCCACCAGCTTGATTTCTACCTCCACTTATTCGGATTGAATGGTTGGCAACAATTTTTGATTCACCGATCCAATTTGGGAAATTTTTTTTAATTCTCTGATTACTATTGCCGGGCTAATATGCAACACTCGCGCAATATCGCGAACTCCACTGCCATTGAGTTTCATCTCTATAATTTGATGCTTAACTTGTCTAGTCCGTCTAGGCTGTCTTGTATTGATAAAAAATATCCGGCGCAGGCACTCCCGATTCTGGCACAGGTAACGTTGCTTACCCTCTGGAAGATTTACCGTGTTTAATAATATCTGATGAGCGACAATCAGGACATAGCACAGGAAGCAAGACGGTTATAGGACGGACTTAAATCACTTATTTAACTTAACCCCAGCTTCTATTATTACAGTATTCCAACAGTTTGATAACATTACCAACGGATCTATACTTTTCGGTAGATACAAATCACCTTGAGGGGAGACACAAGACCCCGGAATATTTACAGGCTAAAGAATGTGGCAAATTATGGTAAAACAAAAAGAGCCTTTATTTGCAATAAGTTCTAATTAATGACAATATTACCGGAATTCTACGAAATACACCTGAAGCGGAAACTAGGACGTGCCCAATATTTATTCATAAAAATTCTGATTAATTTACTATAGTCTATTAAAACTGTTAGCCTTGAAGCGTTGGCTACTGGTTTACATATACCAATATTTTTGAAAGTAGAAGAAAGGAAATTCAACGATTTTTATCTTTAAATTATATAAATGTTGAAGAGATATGGTTTCCAATTATTACAGGGCGTCCGCATCATGTCAATAAGCAAAGTCTATTCTCAATAGAGTCAAAATTAATGTCATTAACTCTTGCTTATTGCGAAAATTTTAGGCGTAGGCAAAGCCCGCCGCAGGCATCGCTTTGGGGCTTAAAAAATAATCAAGCGCGAAAGGAAAGATTTTTTCGTTGGTTTTTAACCTTCGTTGTAATCAAGAGTAATTTAGATGCGTTTGCCCTGGTGCTACTTCTAAGCTCAATCCTCTTTGAGTGCAAGCTTTATACCCTCAATGACGTTAATTTGGCATAGCGACAAATAAAAAGTCACTGTACAATTTTAATTTTTCTAGGTTTATTTTTCTAGGTTTACTGTTCCAGCAATTTCTATAACTTCATGCCAGAAATCCTAAAAATTAGATACTGAATGCTTACATATCACCTGGGCTGCTATTGAAAGGTTAACCAAAATATAGTCAGCAATTCCTAAACGAGACATTTGGGGCTGAGACTGATTACCCTGATCTATCAAAATCGTTTTACACCCTGCACTATGTCCAGCTTCTACATCACTGAGCTTATCGCCAATAAACCAAGTCCCATCAAGGCAGATTCTGGAAAATAATCCCGTGCTACTCCCGACTGGTTAGTAATCACAATTAATTTATATCCAGCTTTGCTAAGTATTTGTAATCCTTCAATAGCACCAATTTTCATTTCGATTAATTGCGGATCAACATTATTTGGTACATTTTCAATTAAAGTACCATCTTTATCTAGAAATATCGTCGGTATTTGAGATTGCGAATTTAATTTATTAGTTCGATGCAAAATTTTCTGATTTTCCAAGAAGTATATTTCCCCATCTTAAAATCTTAAATCTAATACCACTTGCAAAAGTTTTTGCAACCAAATAATTGGCTGTGCGAGAGTACATCTGTACATTACAGTTTTCTGGCTGCCACTTGGACTCTTTACATCCCTGCTTATTATGACTGGTAGTGTAACGATGCCTTGCCCTACTCTAAGAGCGATCGCCCACAGCCGAATGTCCAGTACTTCACCAAAGTTTATGCCCGTAACCTGAGTGTTCGCTTACCACCTGTCAAGCTTTCAGAGCAAAAGTGAGTTTGGGGAACTGGTGTCAGAGATGGAGTTGAGATACAGTTAATTTCCAGTAGTCGCGTTGAGTTCACCCCTTTTCCCTTTTCCCCTCTTGCTACTACCTTGTGTCACCTTAGATTCTGACTCTGCCTTACTGGAGTTAACCATTTTCACCAAGTGCTGATTTAGATAACTCTGCGCCGAAATGTACAAACTTTCCCAAATCTCTTGATTGCGGCTAATTTTTGTACCGACTGTATTACCTGCTGTTTTCTCTGACACCAAGTATTTACGGAAATAGTTATTCCACAAGTGTTGTAAAAAGTCTTCGGCAAATTCGTTAAACGGCAGAATCCATTTATAGTCTTTGTCCAAAAATACCCGATAGGACGCAATTATTGGTAATGCCAGGTCAGTTGGCGCACCAAACCCAAAAGAATACTTGCTGTCAGGCAACAACGTGGTTTTACGTATATCAATTGAGGCTAAATCGTTGTTACCTTTTCTTCTAGGGTTGCTGATATGTTCTTGGATTATTTCGTACAGTCTTTGCTCTATCCACAAAGCATGAGTCAAGAGAGGCAGTAAAGCGGTTAATCTTTCTCTTTCTGCGTCTGTGATGTTACTTGGAAGACTCATCCCTGCTGGGTGTTTGGTTCGTTTATTGCCGTCTGGGTTGTATTTATTTCTGTCGAGGCAGTAAAGCAGCTTGAGTAAATGGGTAACATTGCACTGGGCATTTCTGGGAGCGCCGCTTTGGTTTTGATAATAAGCGATGCGGAATTTTCTATCTTCCTTCTGTTCTAACTGGGCTAAATACTGCTTAATGAATTTGTAATCACCCCTAGCGTTGACTTTGGAGCGAGAATCTACTGGCGTTGTGGTGTTGGAGGCCAGGGCTATATCCTTAGCCTCGTCTTCCGAGAGTCCGATGTGGATGGTAACTTTTACTCTGGCTTGACTTAAATTGTAGTTATAATTTTTCGCTTGCTCAAACCCTAATACTGTGTGACCACCATTGATAATCCCATCACTACCTCCCTCGTTAGCTTCTAAAATCTCCAGTTCTAGTTCAGTTTTGTTCTTGACAGGTTTAGCAATATTAGCTGACAGAACGATTCCACTGTGGCGAGAGAAGAATTTTTCGGGTTCGGTTGTCAGTGAGTCGAAAACTTGTCTGTAGGTCGCACTTTTGCGGTTTGGTTCCCTGATGTTCGGTTCTAGGGGTAGGTCTGTGGGGAATGAGTCTACATGAGCGGTGGCGATGATGCAATTGGGATTGGCTTGAAAATAGTTATCTATCTTGATGTTCCAAGTCTTGGGCATAGTTGATTTGCAATGTCAGGGGAATTTCTATGTTAACTAAAACCCTTGCCCTGTCATTGGCTGGTGGCAGTGTAGTGTAAATTAACCCTCAAACTTACAGCCAAACGCTTGCGCTGTCCACTAGACAAGGCGGTAGTAGAGAGTACCCCCATCATTGACTTGTGTAAAGATAAGTAAATACAGATAATGTATCAAGTAGAGGATGAATTAGACGCAAGCCTTATGCTGTGATTGATGGAGTTCAAACAAAAGGAGCAAAAGGAGAAAAGGGAAATTACAGTACACAACGTGTAAAATTTAGCTCTCATTTTTCTGCTTAACTGTTTGTTACATACTTATAAATTTTTTCTCCGACTTACTTACCTGCATTTGAGATGCACTTAATATTAAACTAAGCTTTTTGAAAACCTTTCGCTGGTTGTTTTTGTCCTTTACCTTTGGGTTTAGATTTATTCACTTCTGTAAGTGCTTCTTGAAATAAATTATGTAGATGTAAAGGAACACTAGCAATTTCTGGTAATTCTGGCTCGATAGGTTTACCATACTCTTGCAAAATTTTATCTAAATTATTGCTCAGGCTAAACTCAGGACGTTGCAAGAAATCTTGCAAGAATTTTTCTAATTGAGTGGGATATTTTTGTGCTAACCGATACCAGATATAAGCATTAATATTTTTATTTTCCAAGTAGTGACGAATTAGTTTTGCTGCACCTTCAATACTTTGCCAATCATCAGCTAATAATCTAGTTGTGAATTTAGTATATGTTGGTAAAAACATCAATCCCCAACGTGGGTGACAAATGGCTGTGACTTGTTCTGCTTTCTTGAGTTCAGCAGGTAAATCTACTTTCGGCACAACCATTTTTTGCTTACTGTTTTTCCCATCCAATATTTGAGAAGCAGCGTTAGTATCAATCCCAAATTCTTTAGCAGCGGCGATAATTTCTTCTGCGCCAATACCAGCTTTTGCTACTATTTCATTCAAAGATTTAGAACTATAAAGTCCCACCGCTTTGAGATATTTATCGGTGATAATTTCTTGAAATTCAGTTATCTTTTTATTAAGTTGGTATCCTGGTAATGTAACTTCATCACTCCCAAAAAACTCAACAAACTGCTGATGATATTGCTCTATTGACTGCCATGCTTGTTCTAGCAAGTCGGGAGCATCACTGTAAAGATGACTTTTATAATTATCTTTAAAATTTCCAATGGCGACGGCGAGTTTTGGCTTACCGAGTTTACCCATAAATGTGTGAGAGCCAGAAAATATCCACTCATTATCAGTAAGAGGATAAATGCGTGTTAGTAAAATCTCTCCTGGCTTGAAACGAGATATGGCTGGTTGTTTTTCAGGGCTGTTAGACTTGACAATGTAATTTTTAGCTGTCAGAACTATGTAATGTTTAGCTGTCAGCCAGTTCATGAGTTCTAAGCCATCAGGTAAAATCTGGGTGATAGTAAATAAACCAATAAAACTACGATGCCAGCTATTCAGTAGATTGCGATCGCTCTCTGACAAATCTGCATGACTGGCGATAAATAACTCTATAGGTGAACGATCGCCAATTTTCCCTTCTGTAATAAACCTGTCAATGATTACTTGTTGTTGGGTGCGATCGCGATTACCGCTAGGCATCTGTGCAGCTGCATAAATGTCGAGTGCTTGTGCTAGTTCGCCGTCAGCATCTAGGACAAAATCAACCAAGGCTTGTTTAAGTGTGTGCGATCTTTCTACTATGGCATCCACAAGCGAATCTTTATACTCAACAATTGTATGTAGCCTATAGCGTTTTTGAGGATTATCGCATCTAGCAATAGCTAGATTATTTTAGCCATAGCGTTTTCTATTCTTGTCAGTCCAGGTTTAATATCAATGACGTTGATGAGTATGGGACTGTACAACAAGCCAGCAGGCGCATTTCTGCTTTCAATATTCTATTAAATTGCCTCTGACGGGATCATTTTTACTATTATTTCACGCTGTAATCCAGTCAGCCACAGAATGCGCTCAACAGTTATGTAGTTTCGCCTAATGTGAATTTATTAGAGTTACTTTTTACCAGTTTGAGTTAGCTTGGGCGAATGAGCGCACTGCTTCATCCACCCTTGAGACAAAAAATCATCCGGCTATGTCTTTACCACTCTTGTAAGTCATAGCTCTGGGTTTCCTCTTGCCTATAGGAACTACTTTCGATTTCTTGGGTGCTTGTGGCGGACGGCATTGCTCACAGTAGAGTGGTCGCACACCAAAAGTTTCTCTTTGTGTGGGTTGTTCGCACTGCTTACACACAAAGTTAAAAACGCGGGTATGAATTTCCCGCTTATGCGCTCTAACGGTGTACTCTCGGACTTCAATTGTTTTGCTGGGCATCGGTTCTGTAATCGGTGTTCTATTTGGGGCAGATATAGCGTAGCTAACACCAGGGGTAAAATAGCTTCAAATGCTTATTGTGTTGGACGTTTTTACGTGCTTATGCTTCTAATTCAATGTCACTTATC
The DNA here is from genome assembly GCF_001712795.1 of Nostoc sp. KVJ20. Taxonomy (GTDB): domain Bacteria; phylum Cyanobacteriota; class Cyanobacteriia; order Cyanobacteriales; family Nostocaceae; genus Nostoc. Next base: position 20,809 of record NZ_KV757649.1, on the reverse strand, counting down.
CTTTAAGTGACATTGAATTACTCAGTTATGCTTTCAGACCTGACGAATTTTGGGTCTGGTTACAGTGTCACCTACGCTATATTTACCCCAAGTAGTAATTTTGTAATTAGTAAAAGATAGCACTTTAGACTACGTAAACTTAATTAGCGTAGGCGTAGCCAGGCGCAGGCATCGCTCTTGGGAAAAAACTTTTTGGTTTACTGATTCTAAAGGGTGCGATCGCATCGGAATTTTAATCATAAACTCTGTTCCCTGACCAGGCGCTGAAAGGCACGTTATCTGACCACCATGTTTGGAGACAATAATTTCCTGGCTAATCGACAAGCCTAAACCCGTGCCTCTACCTACGGGTTTTGTTGTAAAGAAGGGGTCGAATAAGCGATCGCGTACTTCCTCTGTCATACCGGGGCCAGTATCGCCAATCCAAATAGTCACAAACTCATTGTCAGTTACTTCGGTGCGAATCCTAATCGTGCTGCGGCAAAAGTAAATTTCTTGGGGCGATCGCTGTTTATCATACTCCTCCAAAGCATCAATTGCGTTCGCCAGTAGATTCATAAACACTTGGTTGAGTTGTCCTGCATAACACTCCACAAGCGGTAGATCGCCATAATCTTTAACGAGTTGAATACCTATTTGGTTAGAACTGGCTTTAAACCGATTGTGCAAAATCAGCAACGTGCTGTCTAGCCCAGCGTGAATATCCACCAGCTTCATTTGGGCTTCATCCACGCGAGAAAAAATCCGTAATGACTGAATGATTTCGCGGATACGGTCAGCCCCAACCTTCATCGAACTCAGCAATTTGGGTAGGTCGTCACTCAAAAATTCTAAATCTATCGCTTCAGCCAGTTGTTGAATTTCAGGTAGCGGTGAGGGAGTGTACTTGGCATAGAGATTCAAAAGGTTGAGCAAATCTTGGGTATATTGATAGGCGTGAGTCAGATTTCCATAGATAAAGTTGACAGGATTGTTAATTTCATGAGCGACACCTGCCACCAATTGCCCCAGACTGGACATTTTTTCACTATGAACCAGTTGGCTTTGAGTTTCTTGAAGTTGGCGAAAGGCAAGTTCTAGCCGATTGGCTTGTTCTCGATAACGTGCTTCTGATTCCTGCAATGCTTGCTCTGTAAAAATGCGCTCTTGGATTTCCTGTTGCAGCAACTGATTAGATTGTCCAAGTGCAGCCGTTCTTTGTTCCACCCGTTCTTCTAACTCAGATGTCAGTTTTAAGAGGGCGTTCTCTGCCTTAGTTCGCTCTTGAATCTCCTGCTCTAGATGCACATTTTGTTCTTGCAGTCTCTTCGTCAGATTTCGGATGCTTAAATGGATTTTGACACGAGCTAAAACCTCTTCATGTTGAAGCGGCTTAGTGATGTAATCCACCGCCCCAAGATTCAACCCTCTGACCTTATCCACCGTCTCAGAAAGCGCCGTCATAAAGATTACGGGAATGTCTTTAGTTGATTCTTGAGCTTTCAAATGTTCACAAGTTTCAAACCCGTCCATACCAGGCATGAGTACATCTAACAAAATTAGATCGGGGAGAGCATATTCGACCTGTTCAATTGCATCTTCGCCATCCTGCGCCACCAACACTTGGAAGCCAGAGTCAGCCAAGAAATCGAATAATACTCCTAAATTTGTCGGGTTATCATCAACGATTAAGATAATGCCATTTTCAATGTTTAAAAGACTCATTAATTTACCCCTATATTTTTTAGAATTTCACGAATTTTTTTAACTTGAAAACCTTTAGCTAATTGACGCAACTCTAAAGAGAAAGGTGCATATTTAACATCCACTTCTTCTAAGTGAGTAACTCGCTCCACAATCCCTTTGAGATCGCCTTTCATTGCTAAATTCAACAGAATCGCAATTTCGTCTGCGGAGGGAGGTACCAATGATTGCTGAGAATTTTCTTCTTTGTTACCTTTAGATAATTGAGTTTCCCCATCATCATAAATCCATTCCAGTTCTAAGTGATGCCGTAACTTTTCTAAAAGCTCTGTTATGCGGATGGGCTTAGGTAGAAAATCATTGCAACCTGCCTCTCTACTTTTGTTGAGATCGAAATCAAAAACGCTGGCAGAAGTGCCAATCACGATTACATTCTTTAGTTCAGGCGATCGCCGAATGCGACGAGTAGTTTCAAAGCCATTCATTTGAGGCATCATCAAGTCCATTAAGATACAATCTGGATTTAATTCAAATGCTTTGTTGAGACAATCTTGACCATCTACTGCTTCGATCATTTCAAATCCTAAAGGTGATAGCATCTTGACTAAAATTGCCCGATTTTCTAGCCTGTCATCTGCCACGATAACTTTCCGCTTCTCGCCTTTAAAACTTTGGATATTTCTTTGCTCTTTTTTGATAACATCAGCGTATTTAGAAACTTCGGGTAAATCTAAATCAAAGAAGAAAACGCTCCCTTTTCCTAAGTTACTCTTTACCTGGATTTCGCCACCCATCATCTGAACTAATTGGCGGGTAATTGCCAGTCCCAATCCCGTTCCTTCTGCTTTGCGATTGTGTTCTCCTACCTGCTGGAACGGCAAAAATATCTCTTCTAATTGCTCTGGTGCCATGCCAATTCCTGTATCTTCCACCTGAAACCGAATTTTACCTTCCTGATAGCCGACTTTGAAAGCCACGCCTCCAGTTTCAGTAAACTTAACGGCATTACCCAGTAAGTTAATCAAAGCTTGCCGCAACCGTTTTTCATCAGCTTTGACACCTATAGGAAGTTGAGTAATTTGTTCAAAAATTAAGCAAATACCTTTTTGTTCGGCGCGGATACGGCAGATTTCGGCAATACCTTCGAGAAAATCTAGGAAATGAAAATCCGTTAGGTGGAGTTCCATTTTTCTCGCTTCAATTTTAGAGAGGTCTAAAATGTCATTAATCAGGTTCAAGAGGTGGTCGCCACACTGATGAATAATATTCACACCATCTTTTTGTGAGTTAGTTAAACTTTTTTCACGCTTGAGGATTTGGGCATAACCCAAAATGCCATTAAGTGGTGTTCTCAGTTCATGGCTCATGTTGGCAAGAAAATCACTTTTAGCACGGTTGGCTGATTGGGCGATTTCTTCTGCTTTTTGCAGATGCACATTTTTTTCTTGTAACTCTAAAGTTCGCTCTTGTACTTTGGCTTCTAAGTTAGCGTTGGCTAATTTTAAGTCTTTATAAAGACGAGCATTTTCAATGGAAATCGCCGCTTGAGAAGATAACAGTTGTAATACTTCTAAGCGATCTGATGTAAATGCGCCAATGGTAAGATTATTTTCTAAATAAAGGATGCCACTAAGTTTTCCTTGATGGATGAGCGGTGTACATAAAACCGATTTGGGTTGATGGGTAGCGATGTATGTATCTGTGGTAAATGTTCCTTCACAAGTTGCATTGCTGAGGACAACATTTTCTTTAGTTCGGGCTACATACTTAATCAGTGAAATTGGTAGCTGCTGACTGTTTGATACTGGAATTCCTTGTAGCACAGTTACATCATTTTTGTCTACTGTTCCTGATGCTTCTATTTGCAAGTCTCCTGATTTTTCTAAAATTAGGTAGCCTGTTTGAGCGCCAGCATTTTCTAGCACAATTGTCATTAATTTAGCCAACAATTTGCTCAAAACTATTTCTCCAGAAAGGGCTTGAGATGCTTTCATAACTGTGGCTAAATCCAGCGAGTCTGAAGCATTTTCACCCGTATAGCTTATTATCCGAGTCGCGTTCGTACTGACGGTTTCTCGCTTTGATATCCGAAATAGTTGGGGATATCTTTTTTCCAAGTCTTTGACTTTTGCCTTCGCTCCCCAGCAACCATATCCATAGTAGGCATCGTTGAGATAGGTATTAGCAACTTTCTCTCTGCCACAAGCAAAATAGAACTCTGCTGCTAGTTCTGACGCTAGGGCTTCTTCTTGAATATATCCATGTTCTCTGGCTCCAGTTATGGCTCGGTCGTAAAATGCGATCGCTTTGGCATCTTGTTGCAATACTCGTGCTTTTTCTGCTTCCACTAAATCATACTTATGCTGATAGTTTGCAGGAGAATGTAACGCCCATTGCTTCATTTTTTTCTGCTGCGCTATCACTTGGCTGAAATATTGTTGGCGGTCGCTTTTTGATGCACCGGGATACAAAGCTAGGAGAGTCAGAGAAGAGTAGAACTTGTGTTCGGCTTTGTACATCAACGCTCGTCCACCTTGTTCGTATTTTTCTGCCAGCAAGGCATCCTCAGCAGCGCAATCGTAATTTTTAAATAAATAACCTAGAATCAGTTTAGAAACATAGATAGGATAAATAGCCATGTAATTATTGCTATTTATCAGAATTGGCAACATTTTATTTTCATCAAAACTTTCGCCAATTAATCGATATGGTTCCGATGTTTTCTTAATTAAATTTAAACCTGTTTGTCGAACTATCTGAGCATAGATAATTTGAAATTCTTGTTTGGTTCTTTGCATTAAAGCAATATAATGCGCCTGTTTTTGAAGAGCTATTTCTAGATTTTCCCCAATAAAAAACAAATGCGTACAATAAAAACAAGCCGAATAAGAAGCATATTCTAAATCTCCTGTTTCCAGCCCTCTTTGGACACCCTCAATTAACGGTTCTATAGTATTAATAGCTGGTTCTTTCCAATGCCTGATAAAATAATTAAATGTTTCATAGATTTTCGCCGTCATTTCCTTAGCATTGAATTGATTTAACAGCTTTAAGCCTAGCTGACCAAATTGATAGCCAGAATCCATGTCTTCAAAAGCGCCACATAGGAACATTCCATAAAGTACATACGCATAAGCTGACAGAGGAGAGTTTCCATCTTTGAGACAGAGATTAGTCATTTTAAAAACGACCTGGGGATAAAGTTCGGGTGCTGCAATATAAACCGGAGGAATCAAATTTATTAAAACTCGCAATGCAGCTAATTTATAAACATCAGTCATTTCTGGCAATTCTATTAAATCCTCAATCCTTTTTCCTCCTAAATTCAATCTAGTCAGTCTTGTTGGGGATTTCGCTGCTAAAGGCAACCCTAGCATTTTCAGGACTTGCATTCCGGTATTTAACGCAGCTTGCATTTGGTTCTTAGCAATATAAAACTGCATTTTTGTCTCGTAGACCTGGACTCGATCGAGCAGGGTTTTTGCTTGTGATAAAACTACATCAGAAAGCATTTCTGCTCGCTCGAAGTTAGTGTTGAGAAATTCTACTGCTGCTGTTTCTACATAGAGATTGAGTGTCATGTCATACTGACACTTCCAACTATCTGCTGCAAGAAGTTCCAAACCTACATTTAAATATTTAACAGATGATTCATACGCTGTTGCTGCTTTTGCTTTCTGTCCAGCTATAAGATTGAGTTGAGCCAGTCTATCTTTTTGAGGCTGTTGGGTAATGAATTCAGCACCAACATTTAGTTGATTGACAATTTCAAAAATGTTTTCTTCAATGTCCGTTTCCGAGGTATGTTTGAGTAGCAATTCACCGATTTTTAGGTGAGTCTGTTTTTTCTGGTCATCTGGAATGAGAGAATAAGATGCTTGCTGCACCCGGTCGTGTAAGAACTTATAGGTGATGGGTGATGGGGGCTGGTTAATGTGCGATCGCCTGTTCTCAGTCTCCATTTGTTCTGAGTCGAAAACGAGCGGTGTTTTGTAGGAATTATTGAGGGGCAGAACCAAACCTGATTGCAGAGCTTCCCACAAATCTGCTGCTGTTTCTGACTGAGTTGTTTTATTAATAATCGCCAATATATCTAAAGTAAATTTGTCTCCAATGCAGGCAGCAAACTTTAATACATTCTGGGTTTTTTCAGATAGCTTTTGAATTTGACTGACCATCAATTCAACGACATTATCAGTTATATTCACTCCCTGAATAAACTCAATATTCCATTGCCAAAAACCGCGCTCAAAGTCAAAGGATAACAAGTTATCCTGATAAAGAGATTTGAGTAACTGAGTTAAGAAAAAGGGGTTACCTTGGGTTTTTGTAAAAACTAACTCAGCTAGCGGTTTTACCTTTAAAACTTCACTACGAAGAGTATCGGCTACTAACTGCTTGACATGATCGCTATCCAAAAGCTGGAGGATAATGTTATTTACGATCGCACCAGTCTGTTGAATCTCCTCCAAGGTCTGAATCAAGGGATGAGTGGCACTGACTTCGTTATCTCGATACGCACCAATTAGCAATAGATATTGGCTATCTGGGTCGGTCATAATTAACTGGATAAGCTTTAGGGAAGCTGAATCCGCCCACTGTAAGTCATCCAGAAACAAAACTAGCGGATGTCCGGGTTGACTAAATACATGAATGAATTGTTGAAACACCCGATTAAATCGGTTTTGTGATTCTGATGACCCTAATTGAGGAACTGCTAGCTGCGGGCCAATAATCCGTTCTAATTCGGGAATAACGTCTATAATTACTTGAGTATTGGAACCGAGGGCATATATTAATTTTGATTTCCAAACGGCAATTTGGTCATCGGTTTCTGTTAGCAATTGCCGCATCAAATCTTGGAATGCTTGAATTAAGGAAGCAAAAGGAATATTCCGCTTGAACTGGTCAAATTTACCGGAGATAAAATAACCGCGCTGGCGCACAATCGGTTTGTGAACTTCGTAAACTAAGCAAGATTTACCGATGCCTGAGTAACCAGAAACTAGCATCATTTCTGCACTACCAGAACTGACGCGATCAAATGCTTCTAACAAAGTAGCAACTTCTATTTCCCGTCCGTAGAGTTTTTGCGGGATAGAAAATTGGCTGTATGAATCTAGTTGACCGACAATAAAGTGGGAAATCTCTCCATCTGTCTGTAACTGAGTCAGACAGGTTTCTAAATCGGCTTTTAGTCCTAGAGAACTTTGATACCTATCTTCAGCAGTTTTAGCTAACAATTTCATGACAATATCAGAAACTGCTGAAGGAATTTTGGGATTGAACTCTTGAGGCGCTATTGGTATTTTTGCAATATGGCAATGAACAAATTCCAGAGGGTCAGCCGCATTAAATGGTAGCGCACCTGTCAGCATTTCATAAAAGGTAACACCTAAAGAATAGAAGTCGGTACGGTAGTCAATTGACCGATTCATTCGTCCGGTTTGCTCCGGTGACATATAAGCAAGAGTGCCTTCTAATAAATTGGGATTGCTAATGCTTTGATTTTCTTTTTCTAACCGCGATGCAATACTGAAGTCAATAATTTTAACTTGCCCGGTTTCTGGGTTAATAACGATATTGTCAGGTTTAATATCTTTATGAATAATTTTGGCTTGATGCAGTTGAGTGAGAGTGGATGCTAGCTGAATAGCTATTGTGAGAAATTCGGTTAATGATAATTGGCGATCGCTAATATACTTTTTCAGAGATTCTGCACCAAAGTCTGCCAAAATTAGGGCTAGACCGTTATGATGATTTTCTAAAGCTAGAGACTTGACAATTCCTTCTATATCTACTATCGTTTGTGAGATTTTATATTCATGTCTGAGTCGGGTTAGTTCTTCGAGGCTGGGATACTCGGCTTTCAGGGCTTTAATGATCGCAAGAGTTTGATCTGACTGCTTGGAAGCGCGATAAATAACGGTATTGACACCTTCATACAGAGCTTCAATAAAGTTGTAACTGGGAAGAACAGGTATCATTTTTCTAAGCCTAAGTATTAGGATGAACTGGGTATGAGGCTAATAAACGTTATTCACCACTGTCAAATAAAAGGACATTCAGGTGTTGTATTTAGCATTCCCAGCCAGTCCAAAAGTTTTATAAGACTAAATAAAGCTCAACATTTGGAAATATAAGTTTGCACTTAGTGAGAAAAATTGCACAACATTTCCTAAAAACAAGGTTTGTGCAAGATTTTTCTCCAATCGCGCGTGTAATTGACTGCTTAATCCACCAGTAAACGTAGGTTGATAGTTTATAGCCTCGGTTGGGATCAAACTTCAGAATTGTGATTGCGATTGTGGTTGTGATTTTGGTTGAAAGAATCTTTCGGTTCATTAGAAATCTTCTGTGGCTTATGGTTGTGTAATGTTCTGTTATTTCCAGGGAAGCGGGGATCGATAGGGGTTTTCGTGCATATCCAGGACTTCCCAGGTGGTTGGATTGACTCGCCCTGTAACTGGGATTCTGTATCGTCGCTGGAGATCGCGTACCGCAGACACTGTGACCGCACCAAAGATGCCATCGACGATCGCCCCTCTTGGATTGCCTAGCCTCACACCTGCGGCTCCTAAAAAGCCATTGTCTTGAAGGATGCGCTGTAACAATTGCACGTTTCTGCCGCGATCGCCTTGGCGCAAGGTAGGTAAGGTGAAATCAGTGTAGGCAGAGTCTCCCAGAATGGGTTCCCAGCCTGGAAGCTGGGAACCATTCAACGAGCGTGCCATTCATATCCGTGCTATTGATTCAACTTTTTCTACAAGCTTGCTTCATCAAGATACGGTTGTTTTTATACACCTCTAAAGTTCCAGACTGCGGGTTATCCAACGTGCCATCCCATACCCAATATTCATAAATTCCATTCCGAAACTTATACACTCGAACACCTTCTGTTGCTTGGCTAGTTCCTTTACCCAAACTTAAATTACCGTTGGCACTGGTTGCGCGATAAAGCAGTTCACCGTTCGTATAATTCTGCCAAATATTGATGTTGTACCCACTCTGGCATTTTGTACTCAGGATGATGCCAGCAGTAGAATCAGCAGAAGCTCTTAAGGAAAAATTAGCTAAGATACTGATTGGCAGAGCCAGGAAGAACGCAAATGTTTTCATGAGTGTTGTAAAATTAATGAGTTTGACATTACTCGATTGCTACTACAATGCTGTTTCAAAAACGCCAAGGTGCGATCGCCTTTTGAGCGGGTGCTTTGCGCCATCGCGTGCTAATTCTGCAACTTATTTGTGATCGACGTAACTAAGTGCTTCATTGATTAAAGGTGCAATGATAGCGATATTTTTCACCAACTCATCCGAGAGAGAAAATCGCTGTTTTAAGTAATTAGGATCGTTGTAACTCACCCACACCTTGCCGTCAGTCGCTTCCCATGCCAGTACTTTCAGGGGTAAATCCAGGGCGATCGTTGGTTCTGCCACCATGAAGGAAGAGGCAGAGCCTCCCAGAATGGGTTCCCAGCCTGGGCAAGGGCTGTGTCTTAATGAGCGTGCCATTCGATTTAGACACTAATGTTCAGAATTCACTTGCCATGTAATCACAATGATTTCTGCAAACCCTAAGACAAATATTAGCCGCGAAAACGCTCCTAAAATGGCTTCCATCGTCCAGTTCTGACTCTGAACCTCCCAGATCATCCAAACAATATAGAATCCCATCACCAACCAGGGTAGAATTACCGCTGAATTCCGTCTGCGATAGAAGCGGATCGTCCTTTCGCGCCAAAATGGGAAGGTGCTGAGAAGACAAAAAATGTAGGAGGTTCCTGCACTGATGAACAAGCTTCTTTGAAGACCCGAAGGCAGGTTTGGGTATCCAAGTGCGATCGCACTCAGACAGACTCCCAGCGCGAGGTACAGAAAAGTAAACAAGGTAAATCGTTTCATTATTTTTTCTCCGGTAAAGCTTATTCTCTGTACCAGACACGCACACATTGAAAGCAATTGATTGCAAGACCCTGACTGATCATCACTGGGTGGAAAGCATTACTGGTCGTCACTCCGTAGACATCATCACTTGTGCCTTCAATCCGATCGGGTAAAACAACGGTTTCAACATTGATTACCTGTATCGTTGTACTTGCGATCCACTGATTTACAGCACTCACAACCTCAGAGAAGGATTCATACTCGGCAGGTCCGCCGAAGGGTCCTCGTTCAGTAATCCGAGGCGCAAAATCTTTGCACTGAATCATTTGATTTACCACCTTAAAACTGTAGAGTTGAGCATCAATTCAAGTAGTGGGCATCGCCCACCATTTTCAAAACCTTTCTTTTTAAAACCTTTCACTGTAAGGCTTTGTGGGCAGTGATAGCCCTATGAGATCTATTCCAAAACTTAAGCCAACCTTGCCAGTAAACCGCTAAGAACAAAGGCAAAAGCATGAACGCTGATATGAGCTAACATTGCAGCCTCTAGCGAATATTGCCAAAAGAGCCAGCCAAATGCGATTCCTACAATCCCATTCAGTAACAAAGCCCGAATAATCACAACTGGAGTGAGAGGAACGATCGCGGCAGTCGCTGGCAGGTGTAGTAGTCCAAATACCAACGCGGCTAGAACAATCGCACCTTGGTATATTCCTTGGCTTGGCAGCGTAATGCCTTGTTTGAAGATTTTCCATGCTATCCAAACAAGCAGTGACATTAAGCCCCAGCGCATCAGAATTTCCTCAGTGATGCCGCCATAAAGCATCGCCGTAAGTGAACTCAGCCAATTCGGTTCTGCATTATTGGCTGCCCGTAGCGCTTCAGGTAGTGCAGGTTGCATCAACCGATCGAGCAACAGGAGAACGATCGTCGCTGCTGCACCTACACCCAAGCTCCATTTCATCTCAATGACAGAATATGGAATCTTAGGGGTATGAAATACCCAGTAGTCAATCAAATGTGAGCGTAATCCAACGCGATAGGCACAGCCAATTCCGATCAGAATGCTGATTGCCAGTAGAATTGAATACTGTAGTCCTTGCAGAAGCATTAAAATCCATAATGGAGGCACTTTTCCCAGTGTTTCTGGAGACAGTTTCGCTAACTGTTGCTCGATTAAAGGAATAGACGTGATCGTAAACATCACAATTCCCACACTGCCCAATACAAATAAAATTCCAAATTGTTTCAGAATTGCCATTGGTTTAATCTCCAGATGCTCTGTCCTATTAGCTCATGCCAGCAGCTATCATTGCTGGGATTGCGGGCAGGTTGAAAAGGACGTGAATGCGTTTACTGATTCACACTGCTCATATGTCGAGGTGCATAACGTTCTCCAGGTGTTCCCTCGACTTCCGAAATTTAGCTCATTTGTCCAATCGGTCGAACAATGATTTCATTCACATCTACCTCTACGGGTTGCTCGATCGCAAAGGCAATCGCACGCGCGATCGCATCTGCCGGAATCACTGCCTCACGAAATCCCTCCACCCATTCTGCTGCTTCAGCATCCGTGATCGTGCTGGCAAGTTCAGTTTCCGTCACTCCAGGCGAAATCACCGTAACCCGGATGTCCGTCGATTCTTGCCGCAGTCGTCCCTCGGAAATCGCCCAAACTGCAAACTTAGTGGCGCAGTACACGGCTGCGGTTGGATAGACGTTATGCCCGCCAATCGAGGATAGATTGACAAACTGCCCTGATCGTTGCTGCTTAAAGAGGGGTAGTGCAGCAGCAATCCCATGAAGCACACCGCGAATGTTCACATCAATCATGCGGTTCCATTCATCGATCTTCAGCACCTCTAGCCTGGAAAGCGGCATCAAGCCCGCATTGTTCACCACAACATCAAGGCGACCAAATTTATCTTGGGCAAACTCGACAAAGGCTTGCATATCTTCGAGGTTGGTGACATCAAGGGTGCGGTATTCTGCTTCGCCACCTTTAGAGCGAATTTCGGCAGCGATTGCTTCCAGTCGATCGGTACGCCGCGCCCCTAACATAACCCGTAAACCCTGGCGAGCCAGCAATCTAGCAGTTGCTTCACCAATACCGCTACTAGCTCCAGTAATCGCAATAACTTTGTTCTCATCAGTTGACATGGCGATTGTTCCTTGTAAGTGATTAAATTAACGAGATTACCGACGACCCTTCAGATGATTTTGGGAAACGGGTTCGGATGCCTCATCGCGTTTGAACACCCGGAAAACAATCACCAGGAAAATGGGAATCAGCACGAGAGAGGTGATGTCGTAGAATCTTGCATGGTACTCACTAACGCTGAACAGGGCTGGCGTAGTGAAGAAGCTTCCAGACCAGTTGAACAAAAGAAAGTACGCGATGTTGTTAGCGAAATGTGCGCCGATCGCAAGCTCGGTGGTGCCGTCGATCAATGAAACGATCGCAAACAGCAGACCCGTGCCGACGAAGAGTCCGAGGAACATCCCGATCCATCCGCCCTCCTGTGACTCTGGATTGGTGGCGTGCGGCAGCGTGAAGATCACAGCCGAGACGATCGCCAGAAACACGCGGTTCGACCAGATCAGGCTTGCGCCCTGCACGATGTACCCGCGAAAGAAAAGCTCCTCAGTGGTCGTCTGGATTGCGGTGATGACCAGCGCGATCGGTACAAAGAGCGCGAACGTCTTGAGGTCGGAGTTGAAGGAGAAGCTATCGGGGTAGAGGAGGTACTGCCCCAGTCCGGCTAGCAGCACCCACGGCACAAACCCAGCCACAAAGCCATGACCGACGCGCCGCCAACTGATCTGCTCCCGCGCCGTGACGAGTGTCCGGGGATGACGCTGGTGGATGAGGGTGACGGCGATGAGGATTCCCGCGAGCCACACCGGAAAACCTGCCATGCTCACGACAAAGCCCCCCACCCGACCGAACGCGGCATAATCCAGCCGACCGAAAGCCGCGACACCCTCTTTGCCGCCGATCGCGAGCGCGACGAGCGCACTGGCGAAGTTGGCAACGACCATCCAGGCAAAGAGGATGATCATCAGCCCCAGAACATACCGCCACCACCGATACTTACCCCACCGGGCAGCCTCGACGTAAGTCGCGTCTTTCACTTCTGTTCCGATTCCCTGGTGTCTTTTGATTGCTTTAATCTTCATCTTTGTCTCCTTTACTCGTACATATATGTAGTACTTGGAAGTTAGCAAACCTGTTTTGCGGTCATTCCAGTGAGGCGTTTAAATTCAACAAAACAGGCAAAAACTAGCGAGCAAATGCGCGATCGCCGACTAGCACTCACAAACAAGTCAGGTATAAATAGAGCTTAGTGACTTACTGCAACAATGGCTGTCATCAACTCTGTCATTTTCCAGCGTGCGGTATATCGAATGGTATTGATAAATAAGACTGGGGCAGTTGTTACTCCACTGTGTATTCCACTTTCGATATCTTCGTGGATGCGATCGACATATACTTGTTTAGACAAGTCTTTGAGAAACTGAGGAATATCAAGCCCCAAATCATTGGCGTACTCTACAAGATAACCATTCTCTAACTTCTGTTGATAAACAAATAAAGTATCGTGCATTGACCAAAACTGTCCTTGGGCAGCGGCGGCTTCAGCGACTTCGGCGGCTCGTTGAGCATGAGGATGAATCTGTGTTTGCGGAAAATGACGGAAGATAAAGCATAAATAATCTTCTCCAAAAGAAGCACTCAGCTCTTGTTTGATTCCTTGAATCATACTGTAAACGTCCGCACTTCTAGAGCATTGATAGTCTCCATACATCACCAGCACGACCTTGGCACTCAGCACACCTTGCATCCAATCTTGAGTTGAAGGGGGTACAAGTAAGGAACTGTAGCTGCGATCATCGTTCATTTTTTACGTTTGCAGCAAGTATAGAACTTTGCAATTGACTTGCTCAATCCATTGACTGCATCTCTATTTGCATACATTTAATATAGGAAATTGCCTTCAAGCTGTCGTCTATAGCAAGTTAAAATTTTTACAGTATAAATTGATAGAGCAACCATGCCATCGTGGAGTAGAAGGCTGGTTCTAACTCAAGTTAGAATCCCAATTCTATCGAAAGTACATCTTAATAAATTAACAATGCCGCGTTTAACGGCAACAATTACAGCTTGGGTGCGATCGCTCACATCCAATTTATTCAAAATCCGATTGACATGAGATTTGACAGTGCCTTCACCGATACTCAAAGCAGCTGCAATATCGGCATTGCTCATTCCCTGCGCCAGTGAGCCGAGTACTTCTAGTTCTCGTTCACTCAGTTCTGGATTGCTGAGGCGCTGTACCAACTTTGCTCCTACATCAGGCGGAATATACTTCTGACCCCGATGAACGGTACGAATAGCATTCAGAAGCTCGTCAGGTTCAGTTTCTTTCAACAGATATCCTTTTGCGCCTGCCTGCAATCCCCGATAAATATCTTCGTCACTATCATACGTGGTCAGTACAATAATCCGAGCAGATTTAGCAGTAGCACAAATTGCACCGATGGCGGCAACTCCTTCCACTTCAGGCATTCGGAGATCCATGAGCGTGACATCCGGTTGGTGTTCCCCAAATAGAGCGATCGCTTGTTCCCCATTTTCGGCTTGGGCAATCACCTGCATATCTGGGTCACGGTTAATAATCGTGGCTAATCCTTGGCGAAAAATAGCATGATCGTCTGCAATGAGAACCCGAATGGCTTGGCTCATTGTGATGCCTCCCGATCGACGGTAACAATCATCTCTGTACCTTCTCCAGGTTGACTCCGAATCGTGAGTTGTGCACCGATGCGCTCTGCTCGTTCGCTCATGCCTAGTAAGCCAAAACCCTCAGAGGCTGGAATACTCCCAACTCCAAAGCCCTGTCCATTGTCTTGCACGCGCAAGCAAAACTGATCGCGATCGTATCCTAGCTTCACTCGAATTTCATCAGCATTGGCGTGTCGAATCGCATTGGTTAAGGCTTCCTGCCCAATCCGCAGTAGGTTACTCTCGACTTCAGTCGGCAGAGAATATACTGCACCCTCAATCTCATAATATAAAGTGGTATCCATTGCGGCAGTTCTGAGTTGAGCGATGAGACGATGTAGAGCGCTCTGTAAACTGCCTTCCTCCAAAAGCTGAGGACGGAGCGCTACTACCGATCGCCGCGCTTCAACCAGTCCAGTTCGCGCCAATTCTTTGATCAGGTCTAGGTGTGCCTCAGTTGCTTCTGAATCATCCGTTAACACCTGTTTTGCCGCTCCTACCTGAGCCAGAATGCCCGTAAACGCCTGAGCGAGTGTGTCGTGAATTTCACGCGCCATGCGGTTGCGTTCTTCCAAAATTGAGGCTGCTTCTGCTCGCTTTTGCAGCGTAATATCTCGCGCTATCCAAATCACCTGTTCGTGCCGAATCGGTGCAATGCGAGCCGAAAACCAGATTTCTCGTTCAGCTATCCACTGGCTGTATTCAACTGTGAGTACTTGTTGAGTTCTCAGCACCTGCTGAATGTAACTCAGGAATTCATCAGCTTGTTCCGTAGCATAGAGTTGATGCAGTGTTTTACCAATATACTCCTCCCTATGCAACTCTCCATATGACGGATTTCCTTTGATTGCACAGAT
Organism: Nostoc sp. KVJ20; assembly: GCF_001712795.1. GTDB lineage: Bacteria > Cyanobacteriota > Cyanobacteriia > Cyanobacteriales > Nostocaceae > Nostoc. Next base: position 5,596 of record NZ_KV757649.1, on the reverse strand, counting down.
CAATTGTCCCTCACTATTGAAGATACACATTGGATCGGGAATGGCTGAAAAGAGCGATCGCAGTTCTGCTTCAGAGGCTTGCAATGCTACTTCTGCCTGTTTGCGATCGCTAATATCCGCAATCACCCCTTCGATGTAATCATCGGCTGCATTCAGATAAGAAGAGAAAAGTCCCCAAAACACTGTCCCATCTCGTTTTCGCATCTGTGCTTCATAGCTTCGCACTTCCCCATCCCGCTTCATCACCTCAATGCCTTGTTGGCGATCGCTGGGATTGACCCAATAGCCTGTAGTGTGTTCAATTCCAATAATCTCTTGGGGTGAATCAAAACCAAACAGATCGGCAAAGCGTTGATTGGCATTGAGAATTAAGCCATCATCGGTGCGGGTTCGGTAGATACCAACCTGTGAGTTTTCAAAAATAGTTCGGAACTTGGCTTCACTGCGTTGTAATGCCTCTTCTGCTTGTCTACGCTGGGTGGTGTCATTGCCAACCGATAAGATTTCAACGACATCTCCTTGTTCATTGAAGATGGATTGATTTGACCAAACAACCCAAACTCGCCGACCGTCTCGACACAGGTTTTCACCCTCGCCTTGCGGGTACGATTGAGGATTACGAAGTAAATCATGGACAAAGGGTCTCACATCGCGTCCAGAAAGTTCGGCTTCTGGAATGATGGTTTCAAATAAGGTTCGCCCTAAAATCTGATGTTCTTCATAGCCAAGAAGCTTTACCCCATAATCGTTGATGTAGCGAATCCGTCCTTGCGGATCATAGCGAATGATCACGGAATTCGCGGTTTGTAGCAGGTTGCGATAATTTGCTTCACTTTGTCTCAATGCGGCTTCGGTTTGTTGACGTTCCGCGATCTCCTGCTGCAAAGCTTGAGTTTGCTCTTCTACCTTCCTTTCCAGTGTTTCGGAATAATCCGATAACCGTTCATATAACCGAGCATTCTCCAGTGAAATTGCTACCTGAGCAATCAACAGTTTAAGGACTTGTAAGCGATCGCTAGTAAACACTCCGGTACTGAGATTGTTCTCCAGATAAAGTATGCCAATCAGCTGATTTTGCTTAAGAATGGGCATACACAGGAGCGATCACGTTTGTTGGTTTTGAATATACCGATCAGTCAAAAAAGACGGTTCGCTGATTGCATCATCAAACACCAGAGTTTCAAATGTGCGTTCTACTGATTGGATGACGGAGACAGGAATTGTTGCACAGCCAGCAACAGCGATCTTTTCCAGGTTACACTGTCTACTCCCACTGCACTGAGCCACAACAGTGAGCCGATCATCTTCCAGGAGAACCAGAGCGCCAGTTTCGGCTCCGGCATTTTCTATCACCACCTGCATCAACGTTGCAGTTAATTGATCGAGATGGATCATTTCTGAGATGGCTTGAGCCGCTTTCATCGCCGCAGCCCAATCGATCGCCGCAGTCGGATGACGGATAGTTTCATCGGTCACGATTGAATGTGATTGCCGAACTAGGTTGGTGTTGAGGAGTTGTGGATAGCGTTTTTCTAAGTCTTTAACTTTAGCGGTTGCGCCCCAGCGATCATAGCAATAGTGCGCCTCTTTAATGTAAGTTTGAGCAATTTTTAACCGCCCTCGCGCCAGATAATGTTTAGCCGCTAATTCATAGGCGAATGCTTCTTCCTGGATAAACTCATTTTCAGCAGCCCCCGCGTAGGCGTAGCCCGTCGTAGACATCGCTCGCTCGTAAAACTCTTCAGCCTCAAAAAATTGCCCTAAGACTCGCGCTTTTTCTGCCTCGACTAGATGAAATTTATGTAGATAATTCATGGGAGCGTGTTCTGCCCATTTCTGCATCTTTTCTTGGTTGATGTTAACACAATTGAGCCAAGCTACTTTTTGGGAGTTTGAAGCATCGAGAGGTAGGCTCAAAAGCGCCAGAGAGGATATTGGCTGCATGGATTCTGCCCAGAATGTCTGTAAGGGCGATCGCAACACCTAGAAAAGTGGATAAAGGCATGGGGTAGAAGATATCTGGGCGCTTGTGCATCCATTGCTCTAGGGACTCTCCCCAAAAATCTTCTAAGAGAATCACCAGAGTGCGTTGATAGTCATGCTGACTGTATGCCTTCACCACTCCCTCCACTGTAAGGGAACGGGTAATTTTATATTCCTGTCTGTAGCGGGTTAATTCTTGGGGAGAGGGATAATCAAGCTTTAGCATTTTTACAATTATCCCTACTCCATCGTCTCTGATGCCCCGATAAACTAGAGAATTAGAACTTTCGTATATCTTGTCTTGGATGGCAATACCAGGTAGAGCAATCATAGAGCAACTCTTGAGAGGATAATCTGGCATACCTCAAACTATACAGTAATTCTCATTCTGAAAATAATTACTTGCTATTTGCTCCCATCGAAAATAATTTTGAGTAAATAAGAGATTGATAACTAAACTTTAATTTCCAACTCCAAAACACTCAACACTTTCTCTTCCAAATCCGTCAAATAAGCCCGCTTCAGCTTCCCCAACGACTCCAGAAACTTCTGCACCGACTCCTCCAGCCCACTTGAATACACCCGATTGATGCGCTCGCAAATCACCCGCATCTGCTCACACTCGGCAGGCACGTAATTGTAAGATTTGAGGTGCTGCAAACCAACCGTGTACTCGCCACCCCAGGTTTTGACAGTGCATGATACCAGGGCAAAGTAATACATTTTTTCTGTAATATATCTTGTATTATAAAGGTAATATAAGTAAAGCTCTTATTCTTTCGTAACAAACTTGTGCCAGCTTGAACTTGATCGCCCTAAAAGGAGAGTGGGAATGAAAAAAGTAGCGGTGTTTGGCAATGCTGGAGGCGGTAAATCAACTCTAAGCAAAAGATTATCCCAAATTACTGATTTACCACTTCACATCTTGGACAAGATTAAATATCAATCAGGGGGAACTGAGGTTCCACATGAAGATTATAAGCGCGTCCATCAGCAAATTTTAGCTACTGACCGATGGATTATTGACGGGTTTGGCTGCATGGAAACTCTCTGGCTAAGACTGAACGAGGCAGATACTCTGGTTTATGTCGATCTACCTCTATATGTGCATGGATGGCTGGTAACTAAACGATTTATTACAGGTTACTTTAAACCGCCATCAGGCTGGCCTGACAATAGTCCAATATTGAGGAGTTCGCTTAATAGCTACCGCGTACTTTGGCTATGTCACAAATATTTGACACCAAAATATCGTGAGTATATCGAGCAGGCTCAAAGCATGAAAAATGTTTATCATATTCGCTCGACTAAAGAAATTTCGCAATTCTTTGAATTAATTAAGTGCCAGACTAATTTAAAAGATGGTGCATAAATCTATGGAAATCAGATTTTTAAACACCCAAGATGTCGTCGTTTACCGCGAACTACGTTTGCAAGCATTGAGAGACTCGCCCACAGCATTTGCTTCCAGTTATGAGGAGGAATCCCGTTTTTCTTTGGCCGACTTTGCTGCCAGACTTCGCCCTCACGATAATTCTGCTAACGGGATTTTCGGTGCTTTTAGCGACACGGACAAACTTATTGGTATGCTCGGCTTCTCACGCGAGAACCGTTTGAAGCGTGTTCACATTGGTTCTCTCTGGAGTATGTATGTTTTACCTGAGAATCGAGGGCGAGGTGTTGGAGCCGCGCTTCTTGATGAGGCATTATCCCATGCTCGACGGCTTAATGGTCTGCGACAGATCGTTCTCACGGTCACTACAAACAATTTACCAGCCGCCTCTCTTTATAGCTCACGGGGTTTTGAGCGTTTCGGTTTAGAGCGTAATGCTTTATTTATTGATGGTAGATATTTTGATGAGGAGCATCTGGCATTACACTTCAACCATGATGCCTAACGAGAACCTGTTGCACACTTACTATATAAAAACGACCATAATTCTTAAAACTTTATCTCGTTCCCATATTCCAACTCCACAACACTCAACAATTTCTCTTCCACAGCAGTAAGATAAGGCCGATTTACCTTCCCCAACAACTGCAACAGACTTTTGACTGTCTCCTCAAGCGAATCGGAATACACCCGACCAATGCGATCGCAAATCACCAGCATCTGCTCACACTCGGCAGGCAAGTAGTTGTACGACTTTAGGTGCTGCAAGCCAACGCTGTACTCCCCATTCCAGGTTTTGACAGTGCAACTGAACTCATTTACTTGGCTGACAATCCCCCAGCAGCCACCCTTGCCCCTGAGTTCTGGATTATCTTTTGCTATTTTGATATAAAGTCCCAGAGTTTGCAGCATTTGCTCAAACTGTTCTAGCGTCGCCCTTTCTTTGATAATCAGTACCAATATTACACCCCTACCACAATAGATTACAGAAAGTATTGTTGCATTAATCTTTTATCTCAGACTCTAGAACACTCAACAATTTCTCTTCCAAAGCCGTCAAATAAGCCCGATTCACCTTCCCCAGCATCTCCAAAAACTTCTGCACCGACTCCTCCAACTCACCCGAATACACCCGATTGATGCGATCGCAAATCACCTGCATCTGCTGACACTCCTGGGGCAGATAGTTGAATGATTTCAGGTGTTTCACCCCAATGGTGTACTCGCCATCCCACATTCTCACGGTGCAACTAAACTCGTTTACTGCGCTGACAATCCCCCAGCACCCACCTTTGCCTCTGAGTTCGGGGTTGTCCTTAACAAGAATTTGACACACCTCGCCAATTTGGTAGGTGTTTGGTACTTTGGTTCTCTCCATGATGCGCTGTACAACATCTTTGACGATTCTACCAGTTGGCACTTTCCCACCAGCAACTTGCACTGCCTGCTGCCATGCAGTGCGCTGGACTTCTGGCTCTAGGGCAACCAAGGGGCGTACTTGACGTTCGTTTGTCGGCAGTATTTGTAAACAATTTGTTGTCAAAAGCGGGCAAGCGTTGCCCCCCGAAGTAGCAATCGTTGGTTGTGGAGGCGCGGTTGTAACAAGGGCAGAGATGAGGCGGGGGCGGCGATAGAGATGCTTAAGCCAAAGGCGATCGCAGATGTCACTCCAGTACAAGTCCATAACCTTACTTCCCGGCAATGGCAACCGGGAGTAGTGAAAGACTACTCTTCGCTAGCGGGGTTTGGTGTCGGTGCGCTGTGGGAGGCGAGGGCTTTTATGTTTTCAGTGGGGAGTGTGTGGCGGTGGAGAGTGGGCAAGAAGAGAGCTGCATCAAGCTCTACTGTGTAGTACTAAAAACTACAGAAAATCATATACTCTCAACGCAGTTTCTAAAGTTCTGGTTACTTCTGGGTAGCAGTTGGCTTGCGAACAGTCGCAGCAGTTATACGATCAACCAATCCTGGCATAATTAGCTTTGCCCAAGGGAGTATTTTACCTTTCAACGTCATGATGTGTTCTCTTTTACGCCGCTCCATCGCCCAGATAATTTGATGTACACACTCATCTACTGACATATTGCCTTGCGTTTCATCACGCGGACTTTTGCCTAATGGTTTTCCATCTGCTCCCAACGCTTGTTGCCGAATATCTGTGGCGACAAACCCTGGTGAAACAACCAATACATCTACTCCTATTGAGTGCAATTCTATCCGTAA
>NZ_KV757648.1:16686-19596 GCF_001712795.1 Nostoc sp. KVJ20 | reverse complement strand
TCGATCGGCTGCGTCGCCAGAACATGAATGGGCTTCGTGTCCTCTGTCGTCAGCGCATAGTGGGGCAGATGCAGATGGAAGTTGAACGTGGTCACTCCATTCAGCAAACCCAGTTTGTCGAGATCCTTGTGGACGGTCAGGGGTGCGATCTGGTTGCTTCCTTGTACGACGGCAGGCCGGAGTCCAAACTGATTAAGTACGGGCACTTCGAGTTCTTTCATCAGCGATCGCGTGTACTGACCGAAGCGCTGCTGGCGCGGCACGAGTTCGTCGCCATGATGCTTATACTCCATCTGGCGCTGCTGCATGTCGCTCGTGAAACCCACGTCATGATGCGGCGCAAGGAGCAGGCACGTACCTTCCCGCTTAAGCCACTCCCGGATCGCGTCGATTTCTCCCTTTTCGGCCTCTTGCTCGGATACGAGGTGATCCAGACCGAACACCATCAATGTATCCGTGTCTACCAGAATTCTTTCATCAATCAGGAGTTTGTAACCTGCCTGGTCAATGCGTTGGTAAACGGCGACCGGCTGCCCAGTAATCTCGCCCACGATTTGCTGAAAATCGATGGTTGATCGGTGGAATAGCTCCAGAGTACCAGCGATGCCCTGCAAGAAATTCATCTTATCCCACTCAGATCCCTCAAAGTTCGGCCAGCCGACCCGACGGACTTCGGTCATCGTCGAAAACCGGTTATCCAATTCGGTCAGATCTCGGTTGGCTTCCCAAGGATAACTCCACGTCCAGTAAATGCTGAACCGACGTTTGTTCGGCGTGTACGGTCGCGGCACATGGTTCTGGTTGTACGTTCGCCCAACTCGATTGAGCTTGCTCATTTTCACCACCATTCCTTTTATTTGATCGGATTCTAAAGTTACCTGCCACTGCTCAGTGACGCCAGGTACCAAAGTGCCTTCAGTCCGGGCAGAAAGAAGTAAGCCCCGCCCCGAACCGTGGTGAATGCCGGAATGCCCTTGATGGTTTTCCGGATTGGCCGCTTCGGGATCTTGAAGTCAAGGGTGCCGTCCTGCGTGCCGATAATCGGATCGCGCTCGTTGCCGAGTTCGTGGAAGTTCTTGTCATTCACCCACACGTTCTGCGCGAACTCAAACTGACGAATCAGGCTCGCGCAGATCACGAAGGCAGCAATGCCACGCTCTATCCCGTCTTCCGGCGCATCCTCCGGGAGTGGCGGCCCGTAGGTTGCCCCACGACGGATCATCCGCCGCCGGTTCATGTTCGCCCCTGTATCACGAGGATTCAGGCGACGGATATGGGAGCCGAGGGGTACGGCATAGCCATGCGGGTCCATAGTCGCATAGCTGAAGTCGTTGTTCCGCTGCATATCCACGGCAAGTGCTGGATCGTCCTTGTCTGGGGACAGCACCAGCGGTGCGCCGCTGCGCCAGCGGCCCATCAACTTTGCTGCCACAAGTTCCTGCTCTTCCGGCGTCTGACCGTGCTGGCGGAGGAAGTCACGAAACTCGATGATATGCTCCTGTAGGCGTCGATAGGCCATGTAGCTACCGTTCCGAGAGAGGATCTCAGGTTGTGGCAGATTGGCTGGGGAACCGTATTCGTCTGGGTAGCCCAGGATGAACTCGCCCGCCTTCAGCGGCGCACCGGAGCCGGGCGTCGGCTCTTCGCCCGATCCTTCGATGACTGGCTGCGAGAGCCGATCGCGGTAGCCGAAGTGGTCGTGTGCATAGTTGAAAGGCGGCGTTGCCTCCAGATCCAATGCCGAGAGCACTTCCACTCCCTCGCACTGCGCGACCAGTTGCTGGTGCTCCGCCTTGCAGCGATCGCGCTCTGCGTTATCGCGGGCAAAGAGAATCACAATTGCATGGAGATCCGGGCTAGCCAGACCTCCCACCCAATTGTCAGGATGATTCGCGCCGATGTCGCCGAGGATCTCCGCACGGGCCACCATGCCCTGCTTGAACTCCTCAGGAAACGTATCCAGCGATGCCTCATCCATACCCAGCGCCCGCAGGCCGTTCCAGGTGAAGGCCACGCTCACCCATCGGTTGTCCTGTTCGACCGAAGCACGAACCTCCGCAGACGACTGTACCTTTTCAAGAATGGCAGCTAGCCATGCTCGTCCACCAGCAGGGTTCCGGAACGATAGAAATTCATACCGTCCGGTGAGCGCAGGCACACGAGTCAACAGAATGTACTGAATGTCGTCAAACTCAAGCATATCAAGTCCTCCTGAGGGATTACTGCATCTGGTCAAGCATGTCGGAGAATGCCGCCTTGAGTTTGAGGGCTTTCTTGATTTCGTCGGAACTTACGTAGGGATACTCTCCGTATTCGAGGAAGCTTGGACACTGGTGCTCGCGGACGAATTGGATGAACGCCGGTGTGTTCGTCTTCCAGTCCTCCGGAAATCCCTCAAGATTCTCAAAAACAGTATTGATACCGTACTGTGAAAAGAGCGCAACGGCATCCTCAGTGTATTTATCGAAGTCTGTGTCAAAAATGCCCTGGTACATGAAGTATGTCTCCTTGCCGATGTCAAACAGCACCCAGCGCAGGTAATGCAGCTTGAGCACAGCCAGACCGTCCGGCAAATCGGCGATGGTCTTCTCGAGCGTCTTCCCATATTCGCGGATGGTCTCCTCCGTACCAGGCTTGATTTTTGCGATGATCGTGAAGCCGTAGCACGCGGGAGTTTTGGGAAAAATCGGGCCGTATCTTCCCTGCTCCTGTTTGAAGACTCCTCCCTTTGGGATCGCCATAGCGGCGGGTTTCGTCCAATCGTTCTGCATATCAATCTTCCTTTCTTAGGTGGTGTTATTAAACTGTTGTTAGACGTTTAAGCCAAACTCGTAGCGATTGATAAAGAGCCCAATAACCAAGTCATGCATTTCCTCAGTCTTAGAAAGGTAAATTGTCTTTCTAGCCAGT
>NZ_KV757648.1:0-16600 GCF_001712795.1 Nostoc sp. KVJ20 | reverse complement strand
CTAGTTCAGACTCTTCAATCCCTTCCAAGGCTTCTTCTTCCACTTCCACCAGCTTGATTTCTACCTCCACTTATTCGGATTGAATGGTTGGCAACAATTTTTGATTCACCGATCCAATTTGGGAAATTTTTTTTTATTCTCTGATTACTATTGCCGGGCTAATATGCAACACTCGCGCAATATCGCGAACTCCACTGCCATTGAGTTTCATCTCTATAATTTGATGCTTAACTTGTCTAGTCCGTCTAGGCTGTCTTGTATTGATAAAAAATATCCGGCGCAGGCACTCCCGATTCTGGCACAGGTAACGTTGCTTACCCTCTGGAAGATTTACCGTGTTTAATAATATCTGATGAGCGACAATCAGGACATAGCACAGGAAGCAAGATGGTTATAGGACGGACTTAAATCACTTATTTAACTTAACCCCAGCTTCTATTATTACAGTATTCCAACAGTTTGATAACATTACCAACGGATCTATACTTTTCGGTAGAGGCACTTGCCAAGAATAAATCAGCCCAGCCGTATCAATAATATTTTTGGCAAAACCGAGATATCTAGGCGCTTTCGCCCTCAAGGCGAAAGCGACGGCTGGGCTGATTTATTTATTGGATCTCCCAGATACAAATCACCTTGAGGGGAGACACAAGACCCCGGAATATTTACAGGCTAAAGAATGTGGCAAATTATGGTAAAACAAAAAGAGCCTTTATTTGCAATAAGTTCTAATTAATGACAATATTACCGGAATTCTACGAAATACACCTGAAGCGGAAACTAGGACGTGCCGAATATTTATTCATAAAATTTCTGATTAATTTACTATAGTCTATTAAAACTGTTAGCCTTGAAGCGTTGGCTACTGGTTTACATATACCAATATTTTTGAAAGTAGAAGAAAGGAAATTCAACGATTTTTATTTTTATCTTTAAATTATATAAATGTTGAAGAGATATGGTTTCCAATTATTACAGGGCGGCCGCATCATGTCAATAAGCAAAGTCTATTCTCAATAGAGCCAAAATTAATGTCATTAACTCTTGCTTATTGCGAAAATTTTAGGCATAGGCAAAGCCCGCCGCAGGCATCGCTTTGGGGCTTAAAAAATAATCAAGCGCGAAAGGAAAGATTTTTTCGTTGGTTCTTAACCTTCGTTGTAATCAAGAGTAATTTAGATGCGTTTGCCCTGGTGCTACTTCTAAGCTCAATCCTCAAGGAGTGCAAGCTTTATACCCTCAATGACGTTAATTTGGCATAGCGACAAATAAAAAGTCACTGTACAATCTAAATTTTTCTAGGTTTCCTGTTCCAGGAATTTCTATAACTTCATGCCAGAAATCCTAAAAATTAGATACTGAATGCTTACATATCACCTGTGCTGCTATTGAAAGGTTAGCCAAAATATAGTCAGCAATTCCTAAACGAGACATTTGAGGCTGAGACTGATTACCCTGATCTATCAAAATCGTTTTACACCCTGCACTATGTCCAGCTTCTACATCACTGAGATTATCGCCAATAAACCAAAAATTTGCTAAATCTATATTTTGTTCGCTAGCTGCACGTAAAATCAAGCCTGGTTTAGGTTTACGGCAATCGCAAGCAATTGCATACTCAAATATTACACCATTTGGATGATGGGGACAGTAGTAGAATCCATCTAGCGATAGATCCGCTTTTTCTAATATTTCATTCAATCGTGCTTCCACTCCCATCAAGGCAGATTCTGGAAAATAATCCCGTGCTACTCCCGACTGGTTAGTAATCACAATTAATTTATATCCAGCTTTGCTAAGTATTTGTAATCCTTCAATAGCACCAATTTTCATTTTGATCAATTGTGGATCAACATTGTTTGGTACATTTTCAATTAAAGTACCATCTTTATCTAAAAATATCGCCAACGTTTGAGATTGTGAATTTAATTTGTTAGGTCGATGCAAAGTTTTCTGATTTTTCAAGAAGTATATTTCCCAATCTTAAATCTAATGTAATATCTGTAAACCGTTAAAAATCTTTTACCAGAGTATTCATACTATTTGGAAAGACAACCATATCCAAAACGGGATTCTCAATCCCAAATAGTATTAAGAGTAGACCAGAATTCTGTCTATCTGACCAACTTACGGCGACGACCTAATAGAGCAAAAACACCAACACCGAACAAAGCGCCAAGACCAACGTTAGGCTCAGGGACAATAGTTGTCAGGCCGATAAGACGCTTACCGCTACTGATAGTGCCTACTGAAGTAGCAGCACCTGTGGTCAAGTTGATAGTGTATAGATTGGAGCCGGATGTCGAGGCTGGAGTCAATGCTGCAAAGGCAGTATTCACCCCATTGTCTGTGAAGATGTCAAAACCTGCTGCCGAGATAATGTCAAGACCGAGAGAACCTACTAGCCCCAAGGTGCCATTATTAGGCGGATTCTGTATAGACAATGTATCAGTAACGTAGTCAATATCGTACAGTATGGTTCCGGTTGCTGGGTTATTATCAACATTTGTATATGCTACAGCAGTGATGTTGGGATCTCCTGGGTTCAATGTTCCATCAACAATAACTGCACCAGTGTCCACGTTGATGCGGTAGTTTTGATCATTGCTACCAATGACCCGTAGACGATCAGGTACTGGGTTAAAGTCTACTCCAGAAATAGTCCCGCCAGTAAAGGCTGAGGAGAGGGTACTTACAAAAGAAGCAGCACCAGTGAACGGGTTGATGGTGTATATGTTGTTAGTATTCGTGAGACCATAGATCAGATTGTTAGCTGGACGACGGTCAATCCCCAACAAAGTACCATCGACCCCAGTGACTGAGATAGTGCTATTACTGGTGGGATTGCTGGAATCAAAAATAACTAGATTGTTGTCTTCAGTTAGACCTACCAGACTAACAGCCGCCGCTGGTTTGGCGATGCTGAGTAGATCAAATGTTGCTGCTATTCCCAGTGCAGTGATGACTGTACCTAGTTGACTTAATTTCATTGAAATGCCTTTAATTGGGATTTTTACTTGTGTGATGAGTAAAATTCAGCCAAACATACAACTAGCGTAAATACGTAAGTATATTCACGTCAATCTAAATTTTTTTAGAAAGGAGAATGTAAATTTTACTTGCAGTAAATAGTACATTAATAAGTACTGTAAGTTCAATCAACAGGATATATCTTCATTGAAAATTTAAACTACAAAAGTTTAAACTCTACCGAAATATGATGTGTGTACAAATAATTTGAACTAGTTCAAATTGTTGTTTATCTCTTTTTATCAATCATTTGTAAAGGTTTTAGGTGTATTTTACTCTAGTAATATAGTTATGTTTATTTGCACCTATTTAATTATTATCCATTATTGCATTTAAGAAGATGTTGAACTACTTGACGCACTCGCATTCAATTGTCTCAAACACGAACCTGCGACCCTACCCCCGACACCCTATTTTCACGAGGTTTCACATGAACCAAGCGTGCTATTCCCTACAGACTTGTTTACACGAATATTTGCGATCGCTCGCGTTGCCGATTGGCTAAGGACTTCCAGCGAATAAAATATACAGTTTTTGAGGGTTTCGCCTGATTTGAGCCGAAACATGGTTGCATTACCAGGGTCAATATTTGCTTTTCGCCTACCTAAGAGAGTAATAAATATCGAAACTTTACCGAATTGAAGTTGAAACTTTAAATAAAAAAATATTGATGTTTTATATGATTACTTGTGTAAGATAAGGCGTATTTATGAGTTTTTCTCAGTGGGCATCAATTTTTGGCTGTACGACAGCAGCTTTTATATCAATTGCGCCTCTACAGGCAGAAGCTGCAAAATATCAAATACAGTCTGGAGTCACTAGCGTTTATCATGATCTGAGTTTTCTTAGCAGTATCGGTTTAAATTTCACAGGCAGCAATAATACAGTTACGCCAATTAACAGTGATTTTATAGTTGGCTTTGGTATATCCCCAACTACCAATTTTACGTTCAGCGACGTGGGTGGGTTTTCTCAGCTTTCAGGTACAATTCAACACACTGGTACTGTTACATTCAATAAAGAAATTACTATTGGAAACTTTTCTGTTGGCTATGATCCGACACGTGCTATCAACAATGCCAGTGGGCTTTTTTTAAAAGACACAGTTTCTCTGAATAAAATTTTGTTTGATTTGAGCGCTCCAGGCAATATGGAATTTGATGGCAAAAATTTAACTATCGCTAACGTTAAATTACTGTTTACTTCCGATTTTGCTAGTATACTTGGCGACTCTAGCTTGCTAGGTCAGGTAGGTGGAACTGCACGAATTGATGCAAAAGTCGTTGAAGTACCTGAATCTACAAGCGCGATCGCATTTTTAGTAGCGGCTGTGCCTCTGTTGAGAAGTAAGTTGAGAAAGCAGATGTAATTACTAATTCTAGAAAAGTACCAGAGACAATTTACTTGTCTCTGGTAAATATTGGTTGCTGTAGTATTAAGCTGAATACTTTTTAAAATAAATAGAAAAAAGTCAGAATACGGAATTCAGAATTTAGTCTTCAGAATACCCCATCAATCAGACCACCACGGGTTTGATAGGGATGGGGATGGTGTGGGTTGTGAGAGTTGACTATGTAAGCCCTGCCCTACAAAGGCAACATAATTGCAAATTCAGTTCCTTGATTGAGTATGGAATTAACCTCCATTACTCCACCATGCTTTTCTACTACAATTTGATAAGCGATCGCCAATCCCAGTCCAGTACCTTTACCAACTGTTTTTGTTGTAAATAGATAATTAAAAATTTCTTGCCTCACCTCTTCCGTCATGCCAATACCATTATCGGCAATCCGAATCGTTACATATCCAGGGCTGGACATCTCTGTAAAGATTTTGATTGCTAGGGAATCATTGACTCGCTTGCCCTGCTGCCAAACATCTTCTAAAGCATCTACAGCATTAGCTATTAAATTCATGAACACTTGATTGAGTTGTCCTGGATAGCACTCAACCTTTGGTAAGGAAGCGTATTTTCTGACGACTTTAATTTCAGGTCGCTGTCCTAACCCTTTAAAACGATGTCGCAGGATTAATAATGTATCGTCGAGTCCCTCATGAACATCAAATTTAACCTTTACCGATGTGTCAGTCCGGGCAAAGTTTCGCAGCGACATGGATATTTCTTTAATTCGTTCTGTGCTAACCTGCATAGAATTGAGGAGATTGGGTAAATCTTCTAAGAGAAAATCTAAATCTGTTTGAGCGATCGCATTCTGAATGACAGGCGGTAGCTGGGAATAATTTTCCTGACATAATTGCAGGACATGAGTCAGATCAGCAATATACTCTTGAGCAGGAGGAATATTGCTAACAATGCAGCTAATGGGATTATTCATTTCATGTGCTACACCTGCTACCAATTGACCAAGCATTGAAAGCTTTTCTTGTTGCACCAGTTGCACTTGTGCCTTTTGTAACGCTGTCGTTCGCTCTGTAACCATTTTTTCCAGATTATCGGTCAATTGCTTCAGTTGCAAATGGATTCGCACTCTGGCAATCACTTCTGCTTGTTCAAAGGGTTTGGGAATGTAATCAACGGCTCCTAACGAGAACCCTTTCACCATACTTCCAGTATCAGCCAACGCTGTCATAAAAATAATTGGGATGTTTTGCGTTAATGGATCAGCTTTAAGTTTCTGGCAAGTTTCAAACCCATCTATTCCCGGCATTTGCACATCTAACAAAATTAGAGCAGGTGGTTTATGCCGCACCATGTCGATCGCACTTTCTCCATCTTCGGCGACTCTAACCGCGAAACCTGCACTTTTTAGCGCTTGTGATAATACTGACAAATTAGTTGGATTATCATCAACAATTAAAACAAAATCAGGGTTTTTCATAATTGTCAAATATTTTTTATAAAATGAATTAACAAGACCAAAAATCTTATTAAGGATTATTTACAGTTATTTAGACTGGCTTATCCATTGATTTAATGCCTCTCGCAATTTCCTGATTTGGAAATTCTCGGCAAGTTGGATTACTTGTTGAGCAAAATCAAAACAAACAGGATAATTACTCTTTAAGTTATTAGCTTCATGCAATATCTCATCAACATTGCCATCTTTTGCTAACTCATACAAGTTAGTCAAAATCTCAATCGAAGGTAAAGAGGGATTCTGAGAATCTGACTGAATATGAGTTTGATTGTACTTTAAATCAATTTCCGATTCTGGTGCATAAATCCATACCAAATTTAATTTTAATCGCAGTAATTCCAGCAAAGTTTCAGCTACAACAGGTTTAGATAAGAAAGCATCCGCTCCAACATCTAAACTACGATTTTGATCGCTGTCAAACACACTTGCAGAAGAAGCAATGATTGCTACGTTTTTTAACTGAGCAGATTGCTTGATGTACCGAATCAGCTCAAAGCCATCCATTACAGGCATAACTAAATCAGTAACGATCAAGTCAGGTTGAGATGTAACAGCCCGATCAATCCCCTCTTGTCCATTACTAGCTTCTATTAACTCAAATCCAATTGGTTCTAATAAATTAAGGATTACCGAACGGTTTTCCCACTTGTCATCTACTACTAAAATGCTGCGTTTTTTGCCTTGATAGCCTGTAATAGCTCCTTGTTGCATTACTCTGGAACTTGCAGCCCATTGTTTTGCTTCTGGTAACTCTACTTCAAACCAGAAAATACTACCTTGACCAATTTGACTTTCAACTTCCAAAGCACTACCCATGAGGTAAACAATTTTTTGACTAATAGCTAATCCCAAACCTGTTCCTTCAGATTGTCGTTTGATGTCTCCTGCTTGCTCAAAGGGAAGGAAGATTTTCTGCAATTGCATCGATGTCATCCCAACCCCTGTATCTTCTACTTGAAAACGAATTTTATAATTAGTTATTTGTTGTATTTCTTGACTACTGACCCTGGACGAATGATTAATAACGTTTACTTTTAAAGTCACCCCTCCTTTATCTGTAAACTTGACTGCGTTACCCAAAAGATTAATCAGAACTTGCCGCAGTCTTTTCTCATCGGCGTGGATACCAACCGGGAGTTGAGAGTCGGGCTGATACGTGAAGGAAATAACTTTTTGATCAGCTTTAATCCGACAGATTTCGACTACTCCTTCCAGAAACGAAGGAAAATGGAAATCGATGGGATGCAACTCCATTTTGCGGGCTTCGATTTTAGACAAATCCAGCACGTCATTAATTAAAGTTAATAGATGAAAGCCGCATTGATGGATAATTTCAATTCCTTTGTATCCTTTGTCGGACAAGGTTTCAGTCCGTTGTAAAATTTGAGTATAACCGAGGATGCCATTTAGTGGAGTTCGTAATTCGTGGCTCATGTTGGCGAGAAATTCACTTTTGGCTTGATTGGCAACTTCGGCAACAGTTTTTGCTTCGTTGAGTTGGGCTGTTCGTTCTTCAACTCGTCGCTCTAGTTCATCATTGGTTTGCCGCAGTATAATTGCTGATCTTTGGTTTTCACTAGTTACCGCAGAGATCACAAAGGTAGTGATAGCAATTACACAAATGAATGATTGCAACAAGATCAGCGATTCATTAGGTGAGAGTTGTTTAGCAAACGAACCAAAGCCTTTAACAGTACCAAAAACCGCGATTGCTGACATAATAAGTACAGCTAGAGTCGATATCCGCGCTTCAAATCGAAATGCCGTCCAAATTAATGGTGGAATGATCATGTATTCAATTGGGTATCCCCCTGAAAAGGCGACCCGAACAATCGCCATCATTGACAATAAGACGAATGCAAGTTCGATAATTTGTCGCCGATGGAAGCTTCTCGGCGATGGAGATTTTTGCAACCACGCTAGCACTAAAGGTGTAACAATTAAAATACCTGTGCTGTCTGATGTCAGCCAAGTTCGACAAATGTTACTAAATATTGACCAAGGTGCAATACCACTAATACAAAGCGTTAGTGCAGCCAAGATGGAACTGATTAGGGGGCTGGGTATAGTCAGAACCATAAATTTAAAAACATCTTGCGATCGCTCTAAGAAATGGCGACGCTTGATAAACTTATGAATTAAAAAAGTTGCTACGAAAGGAGTAATTAAGTTGATAGCCGGAATGATACTACTAATTAAAAGATTGTTCTTAAAAAAGAAAATATAACTAACAATAAAATCACTCAAAAATATGATGGGCCAGACCCGATAGCCTACCAATAACATTCCTGCTAAAAACACACCGAATGAAGGCCAAAATGCTGACGCACCACCAACAAATGTCATGGATAAACCTATGTATCCAAGTCCGAGGTGAACAATAGGAATGGTCAGTGCTGCTATTATAAATGGACGATCCAGCTTGGGTAGGAATTGCTGCCTTGTCGTAGTTTGCTGCATTTCTTGTCTCCGTGCAGATAGCTGAAGGCCAGTAACCCTCAACAAAGGTTGTCCAGTTTATAATTCCCAAAAGTAGTTGTGACTTCACGGGACTTAAACAAAAATTAAGCCCAAATAAAGCCAAAATTGCCGACGGCTTGCGAACCGCCCTGACATCTATTTCACAGAATTGGAAATGCTCATCTTGCAGAAGCTGACGGTACACTTCAGGGAAAGGCGTTATGGCGGGAAAGAATTTTCTCTAATTTTACCGAATACTGATCAGCCTGGTGCAGTTCATGTTGGCAATAGCCTGCAAGCTCAAGTCAGAGATTTACAAATTACTCATGACGGGTCTGCCATCAATCAGTATGTCACCATGAGTCTGGGAGTGGCAACTATTATCCCTACTTGGAAGTCCTCAACTTCAGATTTGATTATAAAGGCAGATAAAGCGCTTTACCAAGCAAAATCAGCAGGTCGAAATTCTATTATCTCTAATTAACATAGGCAATGCTAATAAATTTAGTTGCAGGGATTAAGGTTAGAAAAAAAGAGAAAATCCCATCTCTATGTAAGTTTTACAGAGCAGATTAATTTATATATAAAAGCCATTAGGAGTATTGCAAGAAGCTAGCTCCATTCTTTTAGAATACTTGGTACTAGCAATAATTAAAATATTTACTGCTTTTTCTTCTACTATAAGAGACATTTTTATATTTAGAATATATAATTTGTTGTTAATGTTTTCTAAAATTTATTTATTAGATAAAATTAAAATATGCTGGAACTATTACAAAAATTTTTTACAGATAGCTTATTTATTCCACATGGACATTGTTACCTTTGGAAGACAGGATTAGTATGGCTACACATTATATCAGATTCTTTAATTGCCCTTGCCTATTTCTCTATCCCCATCGCCCTTTTTTACTTTGTCCGCAAGCGTGAGGATTTGCCTTTTAAATCAATACTTTTATTATTTGGAGCTTTCATTATCTTTTGTGGTATAACCCATGTGATGGAAATTTGGACGCTTTGGCATCCAACTTATTGGCTATCTGGTTTTATAAAAGCTTTGACTGCTTTGATATCGGTTTATACAGCTTTCACATTAGTGCCAATAATTCCCCAGGCGCTAGCTTTGCCAAGTCCAGCGCAACTAGAAGCAGCTAACAGTCAACTAAAACTTACTCTCAAAGACCTTGCAGATACACAAACTCAACTTATTCAAACTGAAAAAATGTCTTCTTTAGGGCAGTTAGTTGCAGGCATTGCCCATGAAATTAACAACCCTGTTAGTTTCATTTATGGTAATATCACCATTGCCAATGAATATACTGAAAACTTGTTTAAATTAATCTCACTTTATCAAGAATGCTACCCACAAACCCTATCGAAAATTCAGATTTTAACTGAGACGATAGAATTCGATTTTGTTAGAGAAGATTTACCAAAAATATTATCTTCAATAAAAATAGGAGCTGAACGCATCTGTGAGATTGTTCTATCATTACGGAATTTTTCGCGGCTAGATGAAGCCGAGATAAAAAGAGTTGATTTACACGAAGGTATTAATAGCACTCTCTTAATTTTAGGTAATCAATTAAAAGGCCAAGGAAAACATCCAGATATTGAAGTTATTAAACAATATGGGGAACTCCCTCAAGTCGATTGTTACCCTGGGCAGCTTAATCAGGTGTTTTTGAACCTTTTAACTAATGCCATTGATACTTTGAGAGAGTCAATAATCGGTTGCCCGTTACCAGAGAGCAATATTATAACAACTGGAAATAAACAATCAACAAATCACAATCCTCAAATCCGCATTGTTACTGAAGTTTTAGATAGTAATCAAGTAATGATTCGAGTTATTGACAATGGCTGTGGGATGACAGAAAAAGTCAAGCAAAAAGTCTTTGACCCTTTCTTTACAACTAAACCTGTTGGTTCAGGTACAGGTTTAGGAATGTCAATTTGTTATCAAATTGTAGACAAGCATGGCGGTCAGTTAAACTGTATTACACAACCACTTCAAGGAACAGAGTTTCAGATCCAGATTCCGATCAGGAGCAAGTCCTTCTTCTGAATACTAGCATTTATTTTCTCTGAGTTAATCCTATGCTTTTATGCGCCAAAAAAGGATTGCTCAGAAGCTAGTAAAATTCTTGCTTGTTCTTGAGCCAAGGGCTTTGAAAAGAAGTAACCTTGTGCTTGTTGGCATTGTAACAATTTAAGTTGTACTAATTGGTCAATTGTTTCTACCCCTTCAGCAACGACACTCATTCCTAAGTTATCAGCTAAAGTAACAATAGCCCGAACAATAGCGAATTGTTCAGTATCGCTATCAATGCGATTGATAAAGGAGCGGTCAATCTTGAGAACATCAATGGGAAAATTATGCAGATAAGCTAGAGATGAATAACCTGTCCCAAAATCATCAATACATAATTGCAAACCAAAAGCCTTAAGTTGCTTAAGGACGGAGGTCGCCTTTTCAGGAGAGGCAATAATTGCAGTTTCTGTAATTTCTAACTTTAAGTTGCTAGGGTTAAGACTAGTATTTTCGAGAATTTGGCTGATTTGTTCAATTAGATCAGGTTGAGAAAACTGTTTACCAGAAAGGTTAACATTGATGGTCAAGGATTTGATGGCAGGAAATTGTAGTTGCCACTGCCGCAATTGCTGACAAGACTCAGTTAGTACCCAGTGACCAATTGGGATAATTAGTCCAGTTTCTTCTGCTATAGGAATAAACTCGGCTGGAGAAATGAGTCCACGTTCTGGATGTTGCCAGCGAACGAGCGCTTCAAATCCAGTAATTGTTCCAGTTTTCATACAAATAATTGGCTGGTAGTAAAGGCACAACTCCTGTCGTTCAACTGCCCAGCGCAAGTCAGTTTCTAACTGCAACAGCGTTACTGCCCGATGATGCATAGTGGTATCAAATACTATATGCCCAGCTTGACTCTGCTCTTTAGCACGGTAAAGGGCAGTATCGGCATCTCGAAGTAAATCCGCAGGTTGAGTGTATTTGTTTGTACCTAAAGCAATACCAATGCTAGCAGTCATAAATACTTCATATCCGCACAAGTTGAAGGGCGACTTTAATGCCTGATGTATATTTTCTGCGATGCATGTAGCATCTTCAATGCTTTGAATATGGGAAAGTAAAATGGTAAACTCGTCTCCACCTAAACGAGCAACAGTATCGTCAGGCTGGAGGCACTGTTGTAAACGTTGAGCAAGTGTTATCAATAGTTGGTCGCCAACTAAGTGTCCTAAACTATCGTTGACGACTTTGAAACGATCAAGGTCAAGGAATAGGACAGCAAATAAATTATCTGGATTACTTTTTATCTCTATAATGGCTTGTTCTAGCTTGTCTATAAATAAAATCCGATTGGGCAGTCCAGTTAGAGCATCATAAAAAGCATTATGAACTAACTTTTCTTCAAGAAGTTTGCGTTCAGTGATATCTGTTGCAATTCCATCGATACGAATCGGCTGACCACAAGCGTCATAAATTAAATGGCTTCGGTTCAACAGCCAGCGTACCTGCCCATCAGGTCTGACAATTCGGTATTCTAGTTCTTGCTTGTCAGTTAAGAATAATGGTTGAATGGCAGCATAAACTAGTTGCTGATCTTCTGGGTGAATGACTTCAAACCAAAGATTAGAGTTATCAAAAAATTCTGATACAGAATAACCATAAACTTTCAGCGCAGAGGGGTTGATATAAAGGGTTTCAAAAGTATCAGCAGAAATTGACCAAATCACATCTTCAAGAGAACATAAAATTCCATCCAAACGTTGTTTGCTTTCTTGCAGTGCAGCTTCTGCTCGTTTCCGGTCAGTGATGTTAGTAACCATCCCCAAGGCTCCAGCATAATTTCCCTGGTTGTCTAATAACGGGGCACAAGAAATAATTGCCCAAAGGTCTGAACCATCCTGACAGCGAAATTTGAAATCATGTGCTTCGTGAATCCCTTGATGACGACGCAAAAGGTAAGCATTGGCAATTTCCAGCCCTTCTGAATCCATAAAAGAAAACAGCGTTGTACCCATCATTTCTTCAATGGTGTAACCCAACATTGTTGCCATCTGTTGGTTAACAAAAGTAGTACGATTGTCTCTATCGAGTACCCAAATTCCTTCAGTTGCTGTGTGTACAATGCGGCGATACTGTTCTTCTTGCTTTCGTAATGCTTCCAGAGCTTCTAGATGGTGAGTAATATCAGTTTGGATACCAATAAAATTAGTCAAATAGCCAGAATTGTCAAACACCGGAGCTAAGTAGAGTTCATGCCAAAACGGTACATTATCCTTGCGGTAATTCCGTAAAATGACATGACATTCTCTTCGTTCTTGAATAGCACTACGCAATTCCTGAAGGGCTAATTGCTCTGAATCGTTTCCTTGCAAAAAGCGGCAGTTTCGTCCAATTACTTCACTGGCACAGTAGCCTGTGATCGACTCAAATGCTGGATTAACATAAATGATCGGATTATCTGGTTGATTGGGATCTGTCAAAATAATCCCATTACTACTAGCAGCAATCGCACGTTCCATCAGATGTAAATCTACTTGTGGCTCTTCTAATCTGGAGACAGTTTCAACTGTTTGGATGCTCAGATTGTCGTCTCTAGTGCTTACAATAGAAGAGTTAACATCTACCAAGTTTGGTTGGCTGTGCGTGAAGTCAATGACATCTTTGAGTGGTTCTACAGTATTTGTTAATAATAAATTCTCCTGCTGGGTTTTTAAATGCTCAGTATTATTCGTAAATATGAATAGTGCCGCCAGTTTGTCTTCGTAATTAACAACCTTAGCTGAAATTTTTGCCTTAAAAGTATCACCGTTGGTTTTTTTGACTTCTACAGCATAACTATTAATGAGGTTGCCACTTTTAAGCTTGTCAACTAATTGAGTCCAAAAAGCAGGCTGGGCATAAAACTCAGGGATAATCTTGTCGAATCTTTGGCTTGAATCAATTCCAAAAAAAGGCGCTAGTAATCCGTTTTTAAAAAGAATCTGTTCGCTTTGCAGACATACAATTCCAATCGGAAACGGGCTAAGTTCTGTTAACGAATAAAGTATCTGCTCCCAGTCTATTTTTAGCGGATTATCTGAAGCTTTCACCTCTGGCAACGAATCTTTACTCGTATAGCTACACCCCCTTATGTATTCTTCATTTAATAAAATCGGCTTTTTAGTAGGATTATTTGGCGTATACTGATTTTCGTACACATTCAAGCCAATAAAGTTTTTCAAGTTTGATAAATTACCTAATAGATTCAACCCTATATTTGAGCTTTCTAAAAAGCTGTAATACAGAAATTATATAACTCTATAAAATAGAAAAAAACAGATGATCTTATTTTTACTATTAAATATAAAAGTTGGGTACTTTTTCTAAATATCTAATAATTTATCTTTTGATAAATTATTAGCATTTATTACAGCTACTTAAACACTAAATAGTTTTTGGGGTCAAAATATTCAGAAATTGAGACTTTTAAGCATTGGTTATAAAGTTTTTTTAACTATTTTTAATTTACCCCTTTAGATAGATGAAGTTACATTTTTTACAGAATCTTTACCTAAACATAATATTTCTTAATTTTACTAAGGGTTTCTAGTAGTCTGCCAAGTCAACAATGCAAAGGTGGTTAGCTCCAAGGGCAGAGCAGCAGAGGGGAAAGAACTTCGTATTTGAACTCTCCTCTGCACCCCTGCTCAAGAGCCTGCCTCCACCTAACATTTTTGGGTTGGCAGACTACTAGCTAAGGCTGATACAACTTTTTAGCTTTTTAGCTTTGTTGCCTGATAGCAAACACTCTTTCGGGTTTGGGATGTCAGCAGACTTGTCACTGCTGATAATTGCATCCTATTGGGTATTCGTAAACAAACACTATAAATGAATAGCACGCTTGATTCATGTGAAACCTCCTTGCTGGCATGGCGTTGGGGGTAGCGTGTTGGGTGTAGTGGTTCAGGCAATTTAATCCCAGTACGTGAGTTCAACATTTTCTTAATTACCCACACCCAATCCTGCAACCCCACACCTTTTTATCCAGGAATACCAGGGGTTTACACTTTTGGGTGTGCCATGAAGACATCGTTCTTATCTTCAGGCAATAAATCATCCTGCTATGTCTTTGCCACTCTTGTAAGTCATAGCTCTGGGTTTTCTTTTCTTGAGAGGGGTTACTTTCGATTGCTTGGGTGCTTGTGGCGGACGGCATTTCTCGCAATATAGAGGTCGAACACCAAAGGTTTCTCGTTGTGTGGGTTGTTCGCATTGCTTACACACAAAGTTGAAAACGCGAGTATGAATTTCCCGCTTGTGCGCTCTAACCGTGTACTCTCTGACTTCAATAGTTTTGCTGGGCATCGGCTAATAAAATGGCCTTACTTCTTAATAATAGTTTTTCTTCAAATTTATGAAAGGTGTATTATCCCTAAAATAGTGATAATTGCCCAGGTGAAATATTGCCTCGTCTGAATCGGTAGTAATGAAGATGGTAGCTACTACATAACGGGGCAAGGTTCTCTAAACGGTTATCAGACGGATCGAAATTGTAGTGATGTACCTGAAGGTTATAAACCCGACGCTGACTCAAAGTTATTCTGGTGGCTTTTCACCTGGGCGCAAACAAGGGCGTTCGCAACGAGAGCAATGCCAATCAGAAGAATTCTTTACAGCAGTAGCAATTTGTTTCCAATCAGGAGAGTAGTGAGTTCGACTCATATTTTATTTGAGGGTAGAACGAAATCATTCTAATTAATTAAGATAGTCCAAAATATCACTTTTTTGACGGCGAAGAATAGAAAGTGCTTTATGTTCAAGCTGGCGAATTCTTTCTCGGCTTAAGTTAAGGCGTTCTCCAATTTGAGTTAGGCTCAGTTGATGGTCATTTTCTAGCCCGAAACGTAGAGTTAGTACTTCTCGTTGTATTGGAGCTAAGGATGCTAGCAACTCTTTAATATTCTGGCGCATCAGTGAAGAATTTAATTCTTCCAAAGGGGAAATTTTTTCGTCAGCTAAAAGTTCGCTTAATTCTGTTTCTTGTTCATTCCCAACGCGCATTTCTAGCGAAACTAACTTTCGGTCTGCTTGAATATATTCTCGAACCTGCTCTGGTTTAACCTTTAATTCTTCAGCAATTTCTACTACAGTTGGTTTTCGACCCAACGACTGGGATAATTCCCGTTGTATTTTCTTGATTTTATTCAGTTTTTCGTTGATATGGATAGGCAAACGAATAGTTCGTGATTGTTCTGCGATGGCACGTGTGATTGATTGAGTAACCCACCAATAGGCATAAGTTGAAAGTTTGTAGCCCTTGTTTGGATCAAACTTTTCAACGCCACGGTATAAACCGAGTGTACCTTCCTGGATCAGATCAAGAAATTCTAAGTTTCGGTTCTGGTACTTTTTAGCGATCGCTACCACCAGCCGTAGGTTAGCAGTCACCATTTTCTGTTTAGCTCGTTCCCCTTGATGAAGAATTGACTCTACTTCGGCTTCAGTTTTACCAAGAGTCGCGGCTAATTCTCTTGCAGTTGGTTGTCGATTTAGTTGAAGTGCGAGGCTTGAGCGTTGTTCTTCAATCGCCATCATCTGCTGCACAAGCCTAGCATTTGTAATTTCTTGCTCAGGAGTTAGCAGAGGGTAGCGTCCGATTTCTTTGAGGTAGGAGCGAACTAAGTCGGTAGTTGGACTGGGCATACTTTCAAATAATTGTGACGAATACTTTTATTTTTCGTTTGACTAAAATCTCTTATTTCAACAATTAGCTAACAACTTAAATCTTAACTATAGACTTAGCCCAATGTGTCTTTTGTCAAACAAGTTTATAACTATAATACTTGAAATCTTCAAATAGGTAAATACTAAAAGCTGCTTTATTTTATCAATAAGCTTTAAAATAACGAAGAAATGTAGCTGAGTCAAATTAGAAAGAAGCTACGCTAAATTTAGAGTGAAGTCCTCTCTTGAAGAGAGGATGTGTTCAAATACGCTTCACATTTGAACAAAGGTTAAGAACGCTTTGCGTAGACCAGTTGAAAATTACAAATACTTAGTCGAGGAATAATCATGGATATGCAATCTCTACTTACCCTGGCAATAGTAGCTATTTTTTGGGCATTTGTTACTCTCGTTATATTCCAGTTCATTAACGGACTATTTGTATCGGCTGCTAACGTTAGCAATCTGGTTTCAGTTAGCAATGGAAATATAGCCG
>NZ_KV757647.1 GCF_001712795.1 Nostoc sp. KVJ20 | reverse complement strand
GTCGTTTCAGCCTTTTATTAATCGTTCTTCAATGGTCATCTGTAGGGGTTTAGCAATGCTAAACCCCTACGACAGACGTGCTTTTTCAAAGAACCCATATTTGGTATTTTCTGTCAATGCGTAAGTCCTATTATCTTGAATAACAAGCACCTAAAAGTTAATTAATAAAGTTATTTTATCTAAACAAAATCGACATTTTATAGCAGTTGAGCCAATGTTTTTAATTACAAGAAAATACGCCATCTAAATATTACCAAAACTTTTCAAGCTGAACTATAACAATAGAAAAAGGTAATTAAAAATATCATAATTATTGAGGCATTTTTTAGCAACTAATCTTTTTAATGATGAGGTACTAATCTAATGATTCAATTAAGTAGGATTACAAAGAGCAAAAATTATAAAAATGAGATGCAATTTTGCTTTTTAAAATACCCTTTGTTTTTTACTGGTCATATTTTTATCAATTTGTCAGAAGGGTTAAGTCATGAAGATATGACGAGTCAGAGCAAGCCATATTTCTACTTTCCCCCTTAACTAAGAGGTATTAGTAAATGTGTAGAAAGTGGTAGAAAATGTCTGTAAAAAATCAATTTTGGGACGCAGCCTTATATAAATATCTACTAACCACTTATCTGCTGGATGACTACTGTATAGCTACGTAATTTCCATGAATATCTCATTTTGGGAGTAACATAGTGAAACAGCATTGCTGATTTGTACTGTTTTACTGAATCAAGTTTTGTTTCACACGTTTTGGGAATATGAGTAAACTAATTCCAGCCATCAGAGTCAAAAACTTCAGCTTCTATTACGACACTCAAAAGATAGTTGAAGGCGTGTCAATGGATATTTATCAAAACCAAGTCACGGCAATTATTGGTTCTAGTGGTTGTGGCAAGTCTACTTTTCTTAAATCGTTAAATCGCATGACTGAATTAGAAGGAGATGTGAAGGTTGAAGGAAGAGTAGAATTTTACGGACAAAGTATTTATGAGCGTCGTGTCAACATCAATCGCTTACGTCGCCAAGTGAGTATGGTTTTTCCCAAGCCAAATCTTTTTCCCATGAGCGTTTACGATAATGTAGCTTATGGCGTGAAATTAGTTGGATGGCATCCGAAAGTAGAATTAGATGGGATTGTTGAATCTGCTATCAAAGCTGCCGAACTTTGGGATGAAGTGAAAAATAAGCTGCACAAATCTGCTTTAGAGCTTTCTGGTGGTCAACAACAAAGATTATGTATTGCCCGTGCTTTAGCGGTCAAACCGAATGTTTTATTGATGGATGAACCTTGTTCAGGTCTTGATCCTGCTGGTAGTACGAAAATTGAGCATTTGATCCATAACTTACGCTCTGAGTTGACAATTGTGCTTGTTACTCACAATTTGCAGCAAGTTACTCGCCTATCTGATTTTACGGCTTTCTTTTATAATAATGAAAATCGTATTACTCAAATGGTTGAATTTGGTACTACACATAAAATCTTTACTAACCCTGTGGATTGTCGTACTCGTGACTATGTTTTCGCCCGCGTTAGTTGAAGTATTTCTTAAATTCTAACTATTCAGAGAGCTATGAAATAGTACAAGCAAGCAGAAATGAGGATTAAATTTAATTTCCGCTTGCTTTGAGTTTTTCTTGTGTTGAGCAATATGAACTGACGTTGACAGTCTTTTTTTATACTATATACTTAAAGACAGGTATCTTTTTTAGACCACCTGAATCACAAGATGAAATGTCCTCTGTGCGAATCTACTTCATATTATAAAAATGGTCGTCACAATGACAAGCAGAATTACCTCTGCAAAAATTGTGGTAAACAATTCCTTGAGCCTGCATTACCTCGTTCCCTAGAAAGTGACTTGCTTGCTAATAGCAATGGTCATGCTAAAGTATCTATGACTGATGTAGCGGAACTTTCTTTAGTGAAAAACCTGCCAGAAGAAAAAATCACAGAGAAAGGTCTTCGCTCTTTTAATTTTCAATTAGCTGAAGAACTGCTGCAAACTATATTATCGCCTGATTGGTTAGAATCTGCTGTATTCAGGCAATTGCTCCTAAAAATTCAACAAAATAATGAAATTAAACATAAGTTAGAAACAGGAATATCTCTTCTACTTTTGGATGCAGAAAACTTAAAATTAGATATTAATTCTGAATTATTTTTAGCTAGTGTTTGTCAGTATCCTCTCCAAGTTAAAATGGCATTTGCTAACTGGAGAAATCCCAGTATTGGTAAGCAAGATATTGAACTATATAACCGTGGCTATCAACTTGTCCATGTACCTGGAGGTAAAGACAGTGCTGATGCAAAAATGATTGCATTCGGTGCTTGTATTTTACGCTCTTATCCAACAGTTAAAGAAATATTGGTCTGTTCTAGCGATGGAATTTTAATTCATCTCTGTAATGAACTCCAAAACCAAGGATTGATTGTCTATTGGGTACGTAGACAAGGGCAAAGTTTGCATATAGACAACCGAAATAGTGGCAAAATTACTGATTATTCACTAGCAATGGCAACAGAAGTTCCATCCTTGGAAAAAGTAAAAGTTGTTGAGACAATTCAAGATGTAATTAAAAGTGAACAGGAATTAATTAATGACCAATTAAACAGGTTAGTAGATGTTGCGACGTTATTTCAAGAACAATGTAATATTAATATTCAAGATAATTTGAGCCAACCAGAAAATCAGAAAGCCATCTCTGTCTTAGATAATTCTTTTACAGAATTTATTCAAAAAGAAGATTTATCGGGAAATACTAATGGTAAAACATTAGATGAATTACTATTAAAAATTATTCAAGATATACAAACAAATTACCCTCAAACTACATTATCAGTGTCTAAACTAGGCTCAGAGTTACGAAAAATCACCGGAAAATCACCCAATTCAATTATTCAAGAATTAAACTTAGGTTCTAGTTTTCTTAAATATCTAAAATCGTCTCCCAGATTTACATTAAAAGCAAATGGCAAGGAATATGAGGTAACAGCACTACCCTGCGAGTAAATACTTTCTTGATGTCTACTTACAACCTGAGCCTGTAATTCAGTATTATGTAAAAAGATGTAAAGAAATGTAAATAATACGATGCAAGATAAAGTCGTTGTTATTGTCGGTGCTACTGGTGGTATTGGTTCAGCTTTAACACACAAACTTGCGCCTACGGGAGTCCGGTTAGTACTGGCTGCGAGAGATGCGGTTCGTTTAACAACACTGGCAAATGATTTACCAGGGCAAGTTTTGACCGTTCCCACTGATATTACTGATCCCCAACAGGTAGATACTTTGATAGAAAAGACCATCGCTGAGTTTGGTCAAATCGATATTTTAGTGAATGTAGCAGGTGCTGGTATACTCAAGCCCTACAACAGCCTGGAACCCGCTGATTTAGACAAGATGTTAGATGTCAACTTAAAAGGCAGTTTTTACACCACTCAGGCGGCTGCTGAAGAGATGCAAAAGCGCAAGTCTGGTCACATCTGTAATGTGGTAGGAATTTTGGGCAAGCATTCGATGGGGATGGCAGCGGCTTATTCTGCTTCTAAGTTTGGTGTTGTCGGTTTTAGCAAGTGCATGGCAGAGGAACTCAAGCGTTTTGGTATCAAGTTCACGCTATTCTACTTTGGTGGGGTAGATTCTCCTTTTTGGGATAACGTCAACCTAAAAGTAGACCGGAAAAAAATGCTCAGTGCTGAAACTGCTGCCAATGCTATTTTCTTTGCCATTTCTGCCGAACCGCAAGCTGTGCCAATGGAAATTAACATTCAACCTGATAGTCATCTGTTCTTTTAAAGAGGGAGTGCGCCTACATATTTCTTGCTTAGGAAAGACGTGAAAATCTAGCAAAAAAGGCAAAATTTACAGATATATAAACTTTTATGCTGGATTTTCAGTATCTATGAAAATTGATCACGTTCATTTCTATGTAGAAGATGCCAAAGTATGGCGGGATTGGTTTGTACACCATCTTGGTTTTCAACCAGTAACCGATCGCAGCAATTCATTTCACACTTGTACAGAAGTGGTGCAAAATGGTGCTGTATGCTTTTTTCTATCTTCACCACTGTTACCTACAAGTCCGGTAGCTGAGTTTCTGCGTCAATATCCACCAGGTGTGGCAGATGTCGCTTTTGCTGTGGATGATGTAGAAGCTGCGATCGCACTAGCTCAAAAACACGGTGCTACAATCCTCCAACCCATCCAGGAACGCCAGGTGGGTACGGCATTCCTCAAATGTGGCAAAATTGCCGCCTGGGGTGGACTTACTCATACGTTGATAGAAAGGTCATTAGTTTTTGACAAAGGACAAAAGACAAATGACAACACTTTTACCGCCATAGATCACGTAGTGCTGAATGTGGCAGTTGGTGAATTAGAGCGTGCTGTGGCTTGGTACGAAAATATTCTAGATTTTCAACCCCAGCAAGCATTTAAAATTAAAACCAATCGCTCTGCTTTACACAGCCAGGTGATGATTTCGCGTAACGGTAGCGTCCAATTGCCAATTAATGAACCAGCTTCCAGAAATTCTCAAATTCAGGAATTTCTAGATGTCAACCAGGGCCCAGGAATTCAGCATATTGCTTTGCGGACAACTAATCTTGTAAGTGCGATCGCTAAATTTCGTGCCAGTGGTTTATCCTTACTCTCAGTTCCCCAAACTTACTATTCACAGCTAAAACAGCGTCCAGGACTGACACTATCACCTCTAGAACTGGAAGCGATCGCCCAACAAGAAATTCTCGTGGACTGGCAAGAATATACTCCTTTAGAGGGAGGAAATACCGCACCCTTATTACTGCAAATTTTTACCCAGCCAATTTTTGAGCAGCCAACATTTTTCTTTGAGTTTATTGAGCGTCGTTTCCAAGCTCAAGGTTTTGGGGAAGGAAACTTTCGCGCTTTATTTGAAGCTATTGAAAGCGAACAAATCAAACGCGGTACTTTGCAATAACTACTGATAAGCTAAAAATATTCAATTTGTATAACCGAATTAAACATAACTCTTGTGAGGGTGGACATCTTGCCCGCCCTAATTATGCAACTTAAATATGGAACAGCTTAGTAAACTCAAAAAAAGAGTTTTAGCCTTAACCCAAGCATATTGGTATTAACTGCTTTTACCCGCTCTCTTAGTCGTTCAGGGACTTGCAGTTAAAAAATATCTCATAGTAGGGGCATATAGCTATGCGCCCCTACAAATGTATAAAAAATTTGGGATATTTATTTTTTGCAAGTCCCTCATCACTCTTTTATGGCAAGTATTGATAATCTGAAATATTGTCAAGATACAAATTATAATACTTTATGTTACTAGTTGAATTGCCTGTAATTGTTACCTTTACTAAGTTAATGGTATCGTTGCCATTATTGGTAGCATGGATGGCATTTCCATCAATTACTGAGAGAATATTGTTGGAGATGGTAGCACTACTGCTAACATTATCATCAAAGAATTTTAGGTTAATAGCATCAGTCAATATCGAATCTCCTGGATTAAAATCTCGCACATTGGTAATTGTGTTCCCAGATATTGTAAAGATGGTCTGAGAATTATTCCTGACTTGAAAATTCATTCCATTATTATTGGTTATGGTGTTAATAGTATTACCGGAAACAATAATATTGTTAGCAACAACATCATCAGTAGCTTGGAAATTTATACCATTTGAGGCAGTACTTGTATCTACTCCAGTGATTTGATTATTATTAATAGTTATACTGCTCAAATTAGCACTATCTGTTAATTGAACATCCACACCACTGCCATTATTAGAGATGGTATTATTATTGACCTGTGCTGTACCGGATGCCGTACCAGATAAACTGAAGCTAATATCATTTAAGTTTTCTGATAAACTATTATCATCAATTGTTAAATCCACACTACCCGTAGAATTTTGGGTAAAAATACCAGAACTGTTATTCAAACCGTTAATAATATTCTGATTAATGGTAACTGCACCTGTTACTTCAGATAAAGCAATACTTTCTTGATTGGCATCGGTAATTGTATTCCTATCTATCTTGATAGTACCGCTAGAATTTTCTACCTGAATACCTTGCGTACCTGCATTGGTAATAGTATTATCATTAATTTTTGCTATCTCACCACCAGTTAGTTTAATCCCTACAGCTTGGGTATTTTGAATACTATTATTTACTACCTCTAAATTGCCTTGCAAATCATCTAATCCAATACCTTCAGCAGTAGTATTTGAAATTTGATTGTCTGTAATCTGCACATCCAAAGTAGTTGTATTGCTGAAGTTACCCGCACTAATACCGCGTCCAGCTATGTCTAAGATGTTATTACTAGTAACATTGACTGTAGAATTGGCATTATCAAAAAACTCTAGATTGATAGCATCAGTAAAATTAAAATCTCCAGTAGCAGTATCTCTAATATCGCTAATTCTATTACTAGAAATGGTAAATGCCGCACTACTATTTCCATTGAGTTGAAGATTAATTCCATCTCCATTGGTTATGGTGTTGATAGTATTGCCTGAGACAGTAACATTATTAGCAACGACATCGTTAAAAGCTTGGAGATTAATACCATTGGATGTGATATCTGCATCGACTCCATTGATTTGGTTGTTGTTGATAGTTACACTACTAAAGTTAGCACTATCTGATAATTGTACATCTACAGCAGTACCATTATTAGTGATGGTATTTTCGTTAATTTGCAAGGTTCCCGAAGCAGTACCAGCTAAACTGACGCGAATATCATTAAAGTTTTCTGTCAAATTATTGCTATTTACTGTTAAAGCTGTTGCACCTGTAGTATTGCTGATAACAATGCCATTGTTGGTATTAATGCCATTAACAGTATTTTGGTTAATGCTAACTGTACCTATGACTTCAGATAAGCTAATACTTTCTTGTTGTGCATTTGTAATTGTATTGTTACTAACATTAGTAGTAATGCTTGCGGTTTCTAGCTGTATACCTTGCTCACCTGCATTAGTAATATTGTTGTTGATAACTTGAGGATCATTTACCTGTTGTAGTTTTATACCATCTCCAAAAGTATCACTAATGATGTTAGCATCAGCTATGACATTAACTGTATTATCTGAAATTTCATTGAAAATATTAATCCCAGTTCCTTGAATATCAGAGATATTATTTCTGGCAATATTCACCGTTGTATTAATGTTAGAAGCATCAAAATTATCCAAGAATTGCAGGTCAATACCATTACCTTCTGTAGTAACTTGGGAAATAGTATTGTCAGTAATTGCAATTTGTTGAGCATTATCACCACCAGCCAACTGCATATAAATACCATTACCTGCTGTGATTTGGGAAATGTTGTTATTGGAGAGGGTGACATTGGCGTTAGCATTGTCTAATAATTCTATGTTTATGCCATCACTAAAGTTAAAGTCTCCTGAATTTGTATCCTGAATATTGCTGATTATGTTACTAGAAATTGTGAATGTTCCACTGCTAGTACCATTGAGTTGCAAGCTGATTCCATCACCATTAGTTATGGTGTTGATAGTATTATCGGAAATGGTGACATCACCCGCAGCCGCGTTTGAAAATGCTTGGAAGTTGATACCACTTGATGCGGTACTTGTATCTATTCCTGTGATTTGGTTATTTTTGATATATACAGTGCTTAAATTGGTATTTTCTCCTAATTGAACATCCACAGCAGTACCATTATTAGTAATGGTATTGTCATTAATTTGTACTATGCCAGTTGTGCCAGCTAAACTAACGCGAACATCATTAAGGTTTTCCGTCAACTGGTTATTAGCAATTGTTAAATTGACATCACCTATGGTATTGGTAAAGTCAATACCAGTATTATTGTTGCTACCATTGATGTTGTTTTGACTAATAGTTGCTGTGCCTGTAATTTCCGATAAATTAATGCTTTCTTGGTTGGTATCGTTTAAGGTATTATCGCTAATATTTGTAGTGCCGCTAGCAGTTTCTACTACAATACCTCGCTCGCCTGTATTCTTAATGTTATTGGTAGTAATTGTAGGAGAAATAACTTGAGCTAGTTGTATAGCATCTCCGGAAATATTGTTGATAGTATTATTATTGATTGTAGGACGAACGATCGCATTATCCATTGCTTGTAATTGAATAGCGCGATCGCTACTATCACCATTGCCAATATTTTGGATAATATTATTAGCAATAGTCAAAGTTACATCTGCTTTATCTGCCACTTCAAAGTCAATACCATTATTAGCAGCCGTATCTAAAGTATTACCTGTAATTGTGAAGCTAGTAATACTATTGTTAAACAAGTTTATAGCCGGAATTCCAGCTTCAGGTTTGAACAAATCAACTTTAATACTACTATTACCAACATCGGTAATAATGTTATTGGCAATAGTAAAATTACCCTTAGAATTAGCAACGGCATTTATTGAAATTCCTTCATCAACAATCTTAGTCAGGGTGTTACCACTAACTACAAACGTGCCTTGACCTAAATTGCCCAAATTCAAATCGATACCATCTGCACCAGAACCACCATTAACTTGACCATTGTAAGTAATCTGGTTATTGAGGATATTAGCTGTAATGCTAGCGTTGCTAGTACAAGTTTTATCTACAAAGAGCGCATTAAAATCGCGGCAAAGATTAACTTCAATGCCATCTACTCTGTAATTAGTATCAACATCAAAGTTGGTGATGATCCGGTTATCGGTAATTGTTAAATCCGTAATACCTTGGTAATTCCAAACAAAAATACCACTTTCTAAACTAGAATCAATTGCTGGACTGCGTGTATCATTGATAGCATTCCTGGCAATTTCTACCGTACCTGTCACATTTTCTAAATAAATACCTTCACTAAAAGCATTGGTGATTTTATTATCTAAAATTCTCACATTACTAATATTAGTTCCCTTAACACCTCTGGTATCATCAGTACCAGGAATTTTAATATTAAATCCAGAAATAACAGTATTGTTACCCAGTGTAATTAATCCATTTCCAGTGGGTACTATGCCAGTAATTGTTGGATGTATCCCACTACCAGATAAAGGTAGGGTGACGACTCCTAAATCTTTGACATTAACTACTTGTAGAGGCCCACTAGAGAATACTCGAACGCCATCGGGAATAGTAAATGGTGAAAAAGCAGTATCTTGATTAGAACGAACATAAATCACATTGTCTGCTTTAGCTACCGCCAAAGCATCGGCAATTGTACCAAAAGGAGACTCAAAAGTACCATTACCAGTCCCACCAGGAGCTACGTGGATAATGATGGAGCGATTATTATTTGTCGGAGTATCAGGATTATTTGTCGGAGTATCAGGATTATTTATCGGAGTATCAGTGTTATTTATCGGAGTATCAGTATTATTTGTAGAACCTTGATTTTCTGATTCAATCGTTGCAGTAAAAGCATCAGTTCTTTTTTCAACAGCAACTAGAATATTGGCTTGGTTCTCTACTGTTGTTGCCATCCGCGCTAAAGCGCTATCTTTCTTCGGCTTGCTTCTCCTAGCGCCACTACCAGGGAAATTTGCACCAATACTAAAAGCCAGCCTAGTATCAAATAGGTCATCATTTTGTAGAGAAAGACTCAAACCCAAAAAATCATTAGGACGAGCTTCGATTCTTGTTTTCCAACCAAAAGCTTCCTTGGATTGACCGCCAGAGTAGTAGTATACACCTGCATAGCCCCGCAAATCGCCACTACCAATGCTTGCCAAGCGTGTACCAACCTCTGCATCTACACCAGACATCGCCACTTCTAAAAAGCGCGATCGCTGTATCATTAATGAATCGCCTTGAAAGTATGGCAGATTCGTTTGATCAACTTGGTTTTCTGAAGAATTCAAGGGAAGATAAGCATTAAAGCGAAAATCCCAACTACCTAAAGCTTCAAAACCTAGCCCTAACTGATCAAAATTACTCTTACCTGTGTCACGGGTAGAATAAGAAATATAGCCACCAATAATCCGATTAGCTTTTTCGCTAAACAATCGATGTCCTAACAATATATTGCCAGCTAAATTCGAGTCATTGTCTAATAAAACCTTCCCTTGTAAGAAAGTCAAAGTATTACCAGGAGTTTGTAAAACAGGCAAAAATCCCTCAAAACTGCTAAATGATTCATATCCTGCTCCCTCTGTGGTGTAGCGTACTCCAAAGCGGGGGGTAAATATCGGTGCTGTTTCTGGTATTGTTTGAGCAATAGCCGTTGACGCAGAAGCTAAAATTCCAAACAAAGTAATGCAACCCAAATATTTAAAATTATTCATTGGTAGACCTGATATATAAACAAGAAGGGAAAAGGTTAAAGGGAAAAGGGGAAAGGGATGAACAGGTCGCGCCACTTGCGGGCGAGGTTTTTACTTTTTCCCCTTTCCCTTCTTCATAAATAGAAACCCAAATTAATGTAGAGACACTACACTGCAATGTCTCCAAAAATTAGATAAACCTGTTGGTAGAATTTTTGCGGCGAATACCAATTACACAAGGACGAGGCTCGGCCGTAGATAGTCTTTAACTTTGATAG
This sequence comes from Nostoc sp. KVJ20, assembly GCF_001712795.1. Lineage (GTDB taxonomy): Bacteria > Cyanobacteriota > Cyanobacteriia > Cyanobacteriales > Nostocaceae > Nostoc. Next base: position 14,989 of record NZ_KV757647.1, on the reverse strand, counting down.
CTGCTAGTCAACCACTCATTCGTTATATCTATGTATTGTATTTAGTCAATATCAGTTAGCTGATACAGCTGAAGATATGACCGCTTACATCTTAGTTGTATTTTTTCAAACTGTCACTATAGTTAAAGATGCTTAAAAATCGAGGCTATAGACTACGAATAATCACGGATATAAATACAGCATTTTTTTACTTACAACTTCCAAGCTCCTGAATTTTATCAGCACTTGGGTTATGAAGTTTTTGGAGAGTTAGAGGATTTTCCTCAAGGTCATCGTCGATACTTTCTGAAAAAGTCTTTACAAAAAAACACTTAGTTAAATTCAATAGTGGAGATTATTGGTCTAAAAATAGCCAGATATCTGAGATAATTTTGATAAAAATTAACATTTTGCAGCGATGCTAAGACTGATTACTGACTTCGACGGCCCAATTATTGATGTTTCCGAACGGTACTACCGTGTTTATCAATTTTGCTTGGAAAAAACCCGTCGCTCAGACCAAGCAGTGCAAGAACTTCCGAAAGCGGAATTTTGGCAGTTAAAGCGATCGCGTGTTCCCGAAAAACAAATCGCCTTAAATTCAGGGTTAGACGAAGCCCAAGCACAAGAATTCGCCCAATTACGGCGGCAAACTGTGCATACAGAAGCTTATTTCAACTATGACACTCTCGCACCAGGTGCCGTGGATGCACTGTTAAAAATTCAACAAGCTGGAATTGATTTAGCAGTTATGACCATGCGCCGAGTTCGGGAATTAGATTATGCCTTTAAAAAATACGATTTAGGTAGATTTTTCCCAGAAAACCGTTGTTATTGCCTGAGTAACGACTACGTTAAAACTCGTGATATTGAAGATAAGCCTTTGTTGATGGCTAGGGCTTTAAAAGAATTGCCCGCCGCTGCTGATACCTGGATGGTGGGAGATACGGAAGCCGACATCACCGCTGCAAAAAATTATGGTATTAAGGTGATGGCAGTGGAATCTGGTATCCGCGATCGCACCCAATTGGAACTTTACTACCCCGATTTAATTGTTAAGGATTTTAGCACTGCTGTAGATTTAGTCCTAGAATCTAAACACCTTGTCTAGAAAGGCTCTTTAGGATAGTACACCTAACCGTATTTTCTCGTGATCTTTTTCAAAAATTAATTAAATAGGATTCCTATATTTAATTCTGCCTAGTACAGCACGGCGTAAATAAACCACCTATTTTAAATGTCTCAAGCCCTTGAAAACAATTTTGAAGATATATCCCGGCGGATCACATAGTCTGGGCGACACGAACAAGGAACAACTCAACGCCGACCTGCTGGAATTCGTTAAATCCTGATGCGGATGCACGGATGTGAGACATCGTTAAAAATCTCAATGGGTGCATTCTTGTAGGTTCGCACCTGTTTCGGACAGATATTTGAAACCCAACAACCACAGGAATTACAGGTATGACAAAACTAGATGGAAAAATCGCAGTCGTTACAGGTGCATCTAAAGGCATCGGTGCATCAATTGCAAAACATCTGGCAGCCGAAGGTGCAAGCGTTGTTGTCAACTATGCATCTAGCCAAGAAGGAGCCAATCATGTAGTTGATGAGATTATCAGCAAGGGCGGTAAGGCGATCGCAGTTCAGGCAAATGTAGCCAAAAAGGCAGAGATCGAACATCTGTTTGCACAGACGCAGCAAGCATTTGGCAAGCTTGATATTTTGGTCAACAATGCGGGAATTTATGAATTTTCCCCACTTGAAGACATCACGGAAGAACACTTCCACAAGCAATTCGATCTGAATGTGCTGGGATTGATCCTCACTTCACAACAAGCCGTCAAGCACTTCGGTTCGGCGGGCGGCAGCATTATCAATATCAGTTCCATCGTTAGCACCCTCGCGCCCGCGAATGCCTCAATCTATAGCGCTACCAAAGCGGCTGTTGATGCCGTCACGAAGTCGCTAGCCAAAGAGTTGGGTTCACGTAACATCCGTGTCAACTCTATCAATCCTGGTATGGTGGAAACGGAGGGTACGCACACAGCAGGAATTACCGAGAGCGAAGGTCGCCAACAGACTGAAGCGCAAACACCATTAGGTCGCATTGGACAGCCACAGGATATCGCCCCTGCCGTTGTCTTCCTTGCTTCTTCCGATTCGGGCTGGATCACTGGCGAAACGCTGTACATCGCGGGTGGGCTTCGCTAGCTTTAGATGTCTTGAAGAAGAATTCTGACTCCTGAATTCTTATTTAACTGTGAGAGTTTTATGCAAGCAAACTATCCCCAAGGAGTTTAGCACTGATGGAAACAGCAGATGTCATTGTCATCGGCAGTGGTCAAGGTGGCATTCCACTGGCGGCTGATTTTGCCAAAGAGGGACGTAAGGTTGTCTTGTTTGAGCGAGATGCTTTAGGCGGCAGTTGCATCAACTATGGCTGCACTCCGTCCAAAGCCTTCTTAGCAGCGGCTCATACAGCAGGGCGATCGCACCAGGGTAAGAAGTTAGGCATCCACACGGAGGTAGAGGTGGATTTTCCCGCTGTGATGGAGCGAGTTCGGGGAATCCGCAGCAGCTTTAATCAGGGGATTCGTAAGCGATTGGAAAGTGCGGGTGTTAAAGTCATTTGTGCCGAAGCTTCTTTTGTTGGTGAACGGACGGTCAAAGGTGGGGATGTTACCCTTCAGGCTCCTCTGGTAATCATTAACACGGGCACATCATCGCTGATTCCTGACATTCCCGGACTTGCAGGAACTCCTTACCTGACCAACCGCAATTTCTTTGACTTAAACACCTTACCAGCCCGTTTATTGGTGATTGGAGGCGGCTATATTGGCTTGGAATTGGGACAAGGACTAGCGCGTTTGGGCAGTCAAACCCACTTAATTGTCCGGGGCGATCGCGTCCTTGGGCAGGAAGAGGCTGATGTCAGCGAGGTCTTAGCAGAAGCATTAAAGCAGGATGGGATTAAGCTCCACTTTGGAGTCAATGTGAATCACGTCGTCCACGAGAATAATCTGTTTAGGCTGACTCTGAGCAGTGGTGGACAACTCCAGGGAGAGGCATTGCTGGTTGTGATTGGACGGAAACCCAATACAAGTACATTAAATGCAGCGAACAGTGGAATTGAGCTAGATGATAAGGGATTTATCAAAATTGACGACCAGTTCCATACCACCTGTTCTGGAGTTTATGCGATCGGGGATGCTGCCAAACAGCCTGCCTTTACCCATGTGTCATGGGAGGACTATCGCCGCTTAAAAGCAATTTTGTGTGGAGAAAACCGGACACGGAGCGATCGCGTCCTTGGCTATGCGGTCTACACAGAACCCCAGGTTGGCCGAGTGGGTATGACGTTAGAACAGGCTCAAAAACAAGGCATCAACGCGTGTGCTGTCACATTACCCATGAGCCAAATTGCGCGTGCGATTGAATGGGGGCATGACCTCGGATTTTATCGCCTGGTAATCGACAGGGACACAGACAAAATCCTGGGAGCAACCCTGGTGGGGTACGAAACTGCTGAACTGGTACATGTATTTTTATCCCTGATGGAAGCAGGAGCAACCTGGCAGTTGTTAGAGCGATCGGTTCACATCCATCCCACCTATGGTGAAGCTTTACCCAGTCTGGCACGGTTGCTGCTTGGAGATAACATGCCAGGGTGTCCGAATATGTGAATATGTTATGCACTGAAATGTTTCTCTCGGCATCGCTTTGTATTGCTATATAACCCCATGTGCAACTTTATCTCAAACCTAACCCCAACCCCTTCCCTACAAGGGAAGGTAGCAAAAATCAAAGCCTCTCTCCTCAAAGGAGAAAGGTCAGAATATTAAGTCGCACATCGCGTTATATACGTAGTAAGGGCACATACCTATGTGCCCTTACTACATATCACATCCAAATAAACAATACACATCAATCACATCTTCTTTTTAGAAGCTTACTTACGTATATAGATTTAGCGTAGAAAGCTACTAACCAACCACAAGAATATAAACGTCAGTACAGTAGAGAACTGATTCGATGACAGATTGAGAAATGGTATTTGTGGTAAGAGCCACATAGCAAAGAGTCCCCCAGCGATTAAGCCAATGATTAAACTGACCAGGGTGAACAAAACTGCTCGGCCAAACTTACCTTCCTTGCGATTGAGAAAATAAATACTCGCGCCTACCCCAACCACCAATGCCAGTTGCAAAACCTGATCGCCTCCCTCTGGATAAAACAGGCTAATAGAACTCAAACCAAGAAACCAAGCTCCTGGTAAGAATATATCCGCAGGCGTTGGCTGATCCAGCATCCGTTGCAGCCATGCAGGTGACTGCTCACGAGGGCTTGGACTTTCTTTAGGAGGCGATTGTACTCGCAACTCTGGAAACCGAATGCGTTCAGGGACTTTGATTTTACCTTCCTGGCGCATCCGTAAGCGATCCATTAAAATCGCATCGTAAGCCGCTTCAATTACTTCTAAATGCTTGGCATCGCCACTATGTTGCTCGAATAGGCGATTACGAGCATCCTGAATCTCATCGAAGCTAGCCTCTTCTGATACCCCAAGTTTTTCGTAGGGATTTTGATCGCTCATGGGAGTTTGTTACTTCAGCCTCAGTCAGCGGCAGTTTTTTGTCGAAGAAAAAACAGCTTTAGGTTTTATTTTGATCGAAATTAAAATCTCAACCTATTTTATTCCCTACCAGGATACTAGCACGGGTTAGTTTGATCGACTTTGTAATTTCAACCATAGTCACTTTAACATATCGCTATAACTCCGTGTATACCCTCATGTCGTTGCCTAGTTCTGGCTTTAATCTAGAATTTGAACGGAGAGTACCTAAAAATGCAGAGTTTTTATGAAAAAATCAACTTTACTGTTTCAAATTTGGCAACTTACTGTGCCTTAATCGAATTTTTTTCATTATACTGAATAATCGCTTGTGGTATATATCCGCATATCGATTTAAAATTGAAACGTTTTAAGTTACCACCTAACTCAAATCAAGAAGGTGTCTTGGTATTAAGAACTGTTGCGGCTAAAGTCAGAGCGCTTATACACTGTGGCTAACAGAAGTTTCGCGTTCTCATTGCCCACAATCCTGATTAGAGTATTTATTTTTAAATAGTCAGGATTCTTATACCGGAGCCATGTAGATTCTTAGTTAGTCCCAAAGTGGCAACTGCGTTTTTACGCAACTCTCTTGTTAATCTTACGAATTTTTGTGCAAAGTAATGGTCATGGCTCCTGCCAAGATTCTTGTAGTTGACGACGACCCTGCGGTTCGGAATTTAATCCAACGCTTTTTGATTAAGCAGAACTATCAGGTGGAGGCTGCCGAAGATGGAAAGACAGCCTTAACTCTATTTGAGCAATTTAACCCAGATTTGGTGATTCTAGATGTGAATCTACCAGATGTCACTGGGTTTAACCTCTGCCAAGAGATGCAAAGTCGTAATGGTGTTTTTGTTCTGATGTTGACTAGTCGTGCTGACGAAGCTGACAAAATTCGCGGCTTTGCTAAAGGTGCTGACGACTATCTCACCAAGCCTTTTGGGCTAGGAGAGCTAGAAGTCAGAGTCGGAGCTATTTTGAGGCGTCAGCGAGTGATAACTACGGCCGAGCAGAAACGCTTGGTATTTGAAAAACTGATGATTGATCCAGTGCGACGGGAGGTAGCACTTAATAACCAAGCAGTACCCTTAACTGCTCTAGAATTTGACTTGTTGCATTTTTTAGCCAGTCATCCAGGTCGAGTTTGGCGGCGGGCAGAACTAATCCAAGAGGTATGGGATTATGAGTATGTCGGCGACCAGCGGGTTGTAGATGTCCATATCGGTCAAATTCGCAAGAAGATTGAAATTGATGCTAGTCAGCCAGCATTAATTCAAACTGTACGTGGCGTAGGGTATAAGTTTGAATCTCCTGCTCATCCCCAGCACTTGGAAGCCAAGTCTTGATTTAACAGTCTAGAGTTTTTTTAACTCTTGACTGTTGACTCTTGAGGAAACTGTTATTGAATTTCTTTAGCTTTAGTAAAAAAATAAATTTAGACAATCAAAATAGGTAGTTATTTAACTCATCCCCCGGCTTGAAGCCGGGGGATTTCGAGTCATTGGTCATTAGTCATTGGTCATTAGCACCAAGACTAATGACTAAATCGGCGGGCGGCTATCCCTCCCACCCCTGGTTCGCGCAGCGTCTCGTAGAGAAGGTATGGGATTCACGCCGATTTTCGTTGAAGTATTACTCCCCAGATGGGCGATCGCTTTGGCTTAAAATCCGATGAATGGGGCACGTGTAAGCTGTGCCCCATTAACAGCATGAGCTAGAATGACGACCTTCATAACCAGTACTTATGGGGTGTCTAGTAAATTAGCTGTTGCTGGTGAATCGATACAGGGCATTTCTACTGAGGAGTGGTGAAACAAAGTTTCTAAGTAAACTCGCGCAGCACGGCGATCGCTATCTCCATTTTGGAGTAAAAACAATGATAGCGCCGCCGTCAATACTCTGTTTTCATCCCAATCAGGATGGGTTTCTAAGTAGTTTTTTAAGGATTCGTGGAGTGTTTCGGGAATTTCTGTAAAGATGCTAACCGTTGATTTCATGAGATTTTCCTCCTATGAGGATAATCAAGAGGGACAAGTTGCTTGCGGTGAAGCGGCAATGAGGCTACCTCACACGCTCTTTTGCCAGCCCGACAATCTACGCTTGCATCTAACGGTAATATATTTTACACATTTGATGCTGACGGTTGAACGGATTACAAAAGCAAGCCGAATCATTGTGCGCCAAGAGGGGGTGGGTTTGTCAATGCTGCGAAATGTTAAAAACGATTGTATAAAAAATAAATGCGAACGAAATAATCAGGCTTTAAGCCTATTTTTCGTTACTTTACTTCACAAAAACTCAGTCCTTGAAGTTCCTTGCTGCTGTTAATTAACAATCCCCAGTCAGACGGCAAGAAGCTTATTGGCTCGTATAGCACCTGTGGAAAACTGTTAAAATCCCTGTGGAAACCCTGTGGAATCAGTGAGGAAAATTGTAGCCAATGATAAGAATTACAAAAATGTCACCAAACTATGACTTTTAAGCTCATGAAATTAGCTTCTCAGTCTCAGTTGTCATCGTGGCTGCCTTCGATACATCCCCAGGTATGGATTTTCGCAATTGGTAGATTTCTTTCAGAAGTTGGCACCGGCTGTACCCTGTTTTATGCCCCCATCTTTTTTGTCAATCAACTTGGTTTATCTGCAACCAGTGTGGGGGTAGCCTTGGGTAGCGCCTCGATTTCCGGCGTTGTAGGGCGGATTGCGGGTGGTTTTTTGGCTGATTCTGGACACTGGGGACGCCGCCGCACTTTGTTGCTAGCGACGGCGATTTCAGCAATTGCTTCTCTCGTTTTAGCTGCAACCAATAATTTCACTTCTTTGGTAATCGGTAGCTTGATTAGCGGTTTAGGGATAGGTTTCTATTGGCCGGCGGCTGAAGCTGTGGTGGCTGACGCCAGCCAAATTGACAATCGTCGGGAAACTTTTGCGATCGCCAGACTAGCTGATAATCTGGGGTTAGCGATCGGAATTGTGCTTGCTGGGTTGTTGATCGCGATCATTGGGAGTTATCGCTGGTTATTTGTGATTGATGCCATCTCTTTTCTGGTATTTTTTGGGGTTGTCTATGTAGGAATTATTGAAACAGAACAACAGCAGATAGAGGAATCTGAAAAAACAGAACATTTTGCTTCTTGGATGGCAGTATTAAGCGTAGATGCAAAGCAGCTTGTCGTTAGACATCGCCGTTTCTTAGTCTACATAGCAGTTAATATATTTTTCACAATCTATATTTCTCAAATCCACAGCACCCTCCCGCTTTACTTCAAAAACTTTGTCCTTGTAGAAAGTACTGCCACGGGATTTACTGAAACTACCATTAGCGGGCTATTTGCTTGGCATCTGGTGTTCGCCATCATTTGTCAGTTACCTGTCACCAGTATTTTAAAACGCTGCTCTCACACATTCGCACTTACTGTTTCTGCCATTTTCTGGGCAATTGGTTTTGGATTGATTTGGGTAAGCGGTACAGCCACATCTCATCATCTGGTTTGGGTAATTTTGGCATTAGGAGTATTTGCTGTAGCGATTGTCTCCTATACTCCATCTTCTGCTTCTTTAGTGACTGAGTTAGCCCCGGAAAATCAACGCGGTGTCTATTTCTCCATCAATGCTTTGTGCTGGGCTGTTGGCTCTTTTATTGGTCATCCCTTGGGTGGATGGGCATTAGATCAACCACAAATTATTACCAATAGTTACTGGCTAGGCTTCATCTTGAGTGTAGCGATCGCTCTGGCAATTTTACAGTATCTCAATCGAATTTTGGCTGATTAATCACCAAAATGTTACTATGCTCATGTTTAGCGATTTTTTAGGGAGTGAAATCACAGTGGTACGTTGATACAACAAACAGCCAAATCATTATAAGTCGCTGCGATCGGCTAAAAGTCCGATAAATTTTGATTTTTTGTTTGTTGTGATGGCGTTAGGATTTACTGTGAATATTCCTTCCTCGTATCTCGAAAAAATTCGTGCTGTCTATCCCAATATCTCTCTTGACCATCTTGACTTTAATCAAGATGGAATGGTTAACGATGTAGTTATTGTTAATCATGAGCTTGTATGTCGCTTTGCCAAAGATGATTGGGGAAAACAGGTACTTTCCCATGAAGCTAAGGTGTTGGAAGTGGTGCAAAATTATGTTGAACTGCGAGTTCCATACTTTGAACACCTGGAAGAAGGCTTTGCTTGCTACAGATTTATTAAAGGTGAACCGCTATCTCGTAACACCTTGCTAAAGCTAAGTGAAGCATCACAAGCGCGTATCATCTCCCAACTAGCCAAATTTCATCAGCAATTGCACAGCATCCCATATGAAGTTTTAGTTAATGCTGGGGTGTCTTCTTCTGGTGCAGAACGTTCTCGTGAAGATTGGTTGCAGTTGTATGAGCAAGTTCAGGAAACTCTCTTTCCTCACTTATGGCGTCATCAGCAAACTTGGATACATGAACATTTTGCGCCCGTAATTACAGGTGAACTTGACCTCAACTACACACGCGTACTGATAGATGGCGACAAGCCAGTGTATCACATTCTATTTGACCCGATTTCAGAAAGCATCAGCGGTCTGATTGATTTTGGTACGGCTGGTTTGGGAGATGCAGCTTGTGATATTGCAGTCCAACTCGGTAATTACGGAGAAAGTATTGTGCGGCGTATGGAAAGCGAGTATCCAATGTTACCAGATGTCATCGATCGGGCGCGTTTCTGGATGGGGACACTTGAACTTCAGTGGGCTTTGGCTGGAGTAAAGTTTAACCATATCTCATTGTCATTGGCACATATTGGTTTAGCCAGAGAGGTTCAACCTTTAGGTACACGGTTCAGTTAACCCAGCATAGCCAAGGAAAAACGGCACGCTTGGCACACTTGTTTAATTTTGGAGACTGGCGAAGTTGGGGAAAAGTTTTGTATTTACTTCCCCGACTCGCTCATTTATTTGCTTATATTCTTTATTGGCGACGTTCTTGCAACTTGCGGTACACCGATTTCAAATCAACTTGATGGTGAGCTAAGGCAACCAAAGTATGATATAGCAAATCAGCCACTTCACCTGCGATCGCATCTGCTTCATCATCTTTAAAAGCCATTACCACCTCAGCGGTTTCCTCACCAATCTTTTTCAAAATTTTGTTATCACCACCTGCAAATAGTTTACAGGTATAAGAACTTTCTGTCGGATGATCGCGGCGATCGCATATTATTTGAAACAATTGCGACAATGTATCCCCTGGTGGTGCAGCAATTTTCCCTTCTATTTGGTGGAAACAACTGCGCTCTCCAGTATGACAGGCAATATCACCCAATTGCTCTACCCCAATGAGCAACGCATCACTATCACAGTCATAACGGATACTCTGCACCTTTTGAAGATGCCCCGAAGTCGCCCCCTTGTGCCACAACTCTTGGCGCGAACGGCTCCAAAACCAAGTTTCTTCAGTTTCCAAAGTCTTTTGTAACGACTCCTGATTCATCCACGCCATCATCAGGACAGTACCATCCAGATAGTCTTGGACAATTGCAGGCACCAGACCCCGTTCATCATAGCGAATTTTTTCAACAGGGATAGTGTAATGCAGCGATCGCAAATCGTTAGAAGACATACCAGCTAGTTTGTTCTAATGAGAATAACTTATGGATTCACGATACCACTCAGAATAGGGCAACTGGTATGTTTTTTTATTGAACAATCTTATCTATAGGACTCATATTTGATCGAAGAAGGCAGGAGGCAGATAGCCCAGCGTTAGCGAGTCCGCGAGCGTCGGGCAGGAGGCAGGAGGAAAACTGCCCTTTGTTTCCTGCCGCGACCATAGGATCTTGGGTTTAAGACAAGAACTCCAAATTTTCTAGTTTTGTGGCTCTTTTTCAGGAGGGGTTTGANNCCTAGTAAGTGAAAAAACCTCCTGCCTCCTGCCTCCTGCCTCCTGCCTCCTGCCTCCTGCCTCCTGCCTCCTGCCTCCTGCCTTCTGACTCCTGCCTCCTGCCTCCTGCCTCCTTCAATGAATTGGAAATTTCCTAACGGCGTCTGCTGCCAAAACCACTTGAACGGCGGGGTGCTGTACTACGCCCACTACCAAAACCACTGCCAGAATTGCGTCTGGTAGTGCTGGAGTTACCAGAGGGTCGCAATGTACTACCACCAAAGCCAGAACCAGAAGGACGGTTATTACCTGTAGTGCTACGCGGTGTATTGCGTACATTTGAATTTCCAGGATATGACCTTCTAATTGTTCCTGTATTGCGGAATGCAGTGCGATTTGTCACTACTGCGGGTGGCGCATTGTAGCGACTTTGATAATTTTGAACTGCTTGGCCATAGCTGCCGCCATATCCACCGAAGCCACTTAAACCTTGACCTGATTGATAAACAGGGGGTACATAATATTGGGGTCGAAACAACATACTACCAATTGCCTGTCCCGCCAAGCTACCAGCTACAGACCCCGCAAATGGTGCCCAGAAGCTATTTTCTCGACGGACTACAACCGTCTCTTGTTGTCCGGTTTGAGGATTGGTTTTATTCTCGGTAACGTTGTGAACGTACTCAAGTTTAAAATCTTCTGTCAGGTATAAAATCGGTTGTCCGTTTTCGACCTTCAGATAGGTTTTCTTGCCCTGCTTGATTTCATCATCAGTTAACCTTGCCATTTGCAAATTTTCGGTTGCAAAGGTTGGGGGCTTATTATTAAGTAAAAACAGGTTGTATTCACCAGTTCCATCGTCATAAGTAGCTTGTTGTATTTGATACTCTCCATCACTCAGCTTGGTTGTAGCCGAGGTTTGGCTAACGTTCTTGGCCGAAGAAGAATTAGTTTGGCTTTCGCCACTACCACAAGCAACAGTTGTGATACACAAACTCAGAGCTAAAAAAACGGCTGTAAATTTACGTACTATGGTCATGATCATTGGATTATTGTCCTATCTCTGAGCTTAACAATTTCTCGATGTGAGTAGTAAGTACGGACTACCCAACACATTATAATGGAATCAATTCTGGGTAATATTGCAACAGTTGATCGCTAGTGAGTTCATCGCCTAACTGTGCTGGGGAAAAATGTACTTGGATTGCCTTCAATCGATGTTTATAATGCAAATTTATCAATGCTTTCAATCCTTCCTTGAGCGCCTGAACGTTAGAAAGATCAGTTTCTAACTCTGGCACTTCTCCTTCATAAGCCACTGTAATCATGACAATGACGTTACGGGTTACAGGTATAGATAAAGGTTCATTCAATCCAGAGTCAGAAGTATAATCTGGTTCGCTGAGATATCTTTCGGCAGAATCAGTAAATAATTCATTCACATAATCTCCTGCTTCGCCTTCATTAAAAAATACGTCACCTTCGTTCGCAGCAGAAAGCCAATATTCATCGTATTGCAGCAGGGTTTGACTAATTTCTACTAATCCTTCTCCCAAAACTTCTAAGTCGCCATCGGCATCGATCGCGTCTCGTCCAGCACTATTCAATACTCCCAAAATTGGCGCTACTTCGCCTCCCCCTAAGTGCAGAAATAGTCGAAACACTACATAGCGAGTTCGACCGATCATTTTATTAAATAAATTAGCCATTTTCGTCCTCCATTTTTTTTGTCATTGGTTATTGGTTATTGGTCATTGGTCATTTGTCATTGGTCATTAGTTTAATGCTCTATGCCTCATGACTAATATAGTGAAATCCTTTGACAAAATCTATTACCATATTTAACGAAGGCAATATATCATATTTTATTGATTCATTAGATATATCATCATAAGTTGAAGCATTGAGAGCAGAGCGATTAATAAATCTTTTCCCAAAGTTGGGATGATCATAGACAATCAAAGTTTGGGCGCTGGAATTGGTTAAAATTATTTGGGTTGGAGCTTTACAAAAATTTAACTTAGCGGCTACTTCAATATTTTTTTTCATCTGTTTAATTGTTGTAGCCTGACCTGTGGCTTGTTCTAAAAGAATATTTAATTGCTCGACAATCTGGGGCGATTTTAAATCTTGTTTGGCAACAACTTCACTGTTAATCATTTCCACCATGCTGGAAATATTCTTTTGAATAGATGCCGCATCTAGAAAAGGAAGAATCACAATATACGCAGTGGATAATAATGCTTCGTCGCTATCTACATGAAAGGTGAAAACAGTTCGACGACGACCACTTTCGATGCTTGGGGGTTGTTTTAGTCCCCGGTATTCCTGAGCAATTTGGTAGTAAGCACCTGCGATCGCAAAATTGGCTTCGTGTTCTAAGGCTGCATCAACGATAATCCTTATTGTTGGCGGTGTTTCGTTAAAAAAATCTCGTGACTCTGCGGAATGGAATTTTTGAACAATGGAGCGATCGCCATTTGGGCTAAGATCAACCCATTCACAAATCATACTTTCGGTTTTTAAACCAAACCTGGAGGTGGCATAAAGCTTTGCCCCAGTTAAAGTTGCTCCTGTTAAATCAGCACCAATCCATTCCGCCCTAATTAATTTTGCTTGAGTTAAATTGGCGTGTACTAAACTCGTATTAGTTAAATTGGCATTGCTTAAATCTGCGCCAATTAAATCAGCCCCGCTCAATTTTGCACCACTCAAATCTGCCCACCGGAGGTTTGCACCGCTCAAATCTGCCCACCGGAGGTTTGCGCCGCTCAAATCTGCCCCGCTCAAGTTAGCATGGCTGAGATTAGCTTGTCTGAGTTCAGTTTCTCGCAAATTTGCACCGCTCAGATCAGAACGACTGAGGTCACTGGCGTTTAAGTTAGCCATCTCCAAGTTAGCCCCAGTCAAAGAAGCACCCTTCAAGACCGTCTCGCTTAAGTTAGCGTGGCGGAGATTGGCTTGGCGGAGTGTTGCTTCTCGCAAATCAGCACCGGTGAGGTCAGCTTCCGACAAATCGGTGCGACTGAGATCAGCGCGAATTAACTCGGCGCGGATTAATGAGGCTCCCTTTAGTTGAGCGCGACTGAGATCGGCTCGAATCAAATTAGCGACGTTGAGGCTGGCGTTGTTCAAGATGGCGCTACATAGATTCGCCCCACTCAGTCTAGCGACATTCAACTTGGCATTGCTCAACTTAGCTTCACTCAGATTCGCGCCACTCAGGTTGACTATGCTCAAATTAGCATCGCTCAGATTTATGCCACTGAGTTTTACCCCACTCAGATTAGCTTCTGGGAGGTCAACACCACTAAAGTTTAAGACTCCTGCTGCGTATTTTTCCAGTAATTCCTCTACAGTCATCGATGCTACCCCTTGGATGCCAACTTTAATAGTTGGTAAAGTCATAAAAAACGGAATGTCAAAATCAAAAATGAATATTGGGATTTTAGGATTGGGACTGATTGGCGGATCTTTGGGCTTTGATTTGCGATCGCAAGGACATCATATCTTAGGAGTCAGTCGCCGTGAATCTACCTGTGAAAAGGCAATTACTCTCGGCTGTGTTGATCAAGCATCAGTGGATATGAGCCTGTTAGCAGCCGCAGAGGTTGTATTTATTTGTACTCCTCTAGCGCTTATTGTGCCCCAATTTGAGCAGATGATCGCTCATTTGTCTACCGCTACCATCGTTACTGATGTCGGTTCGGCGAAAGCACAGATAGTAAAAGATATTTCTCCCCTTTGGGATAATTTTATCGGTGGTCATCCAATGGCGGGAAGAACAGACAGTGGGATAGAAGCTGCACAGCGGCATTTATTTGTTGATAAACCTTATGTATTAACACCAATAAATACAACACCAATTAGTGCAATTACGGTTGTAGAAGAAATTGTGCGATCGCTGGGAGCGAATCTCTATTATTGTCAACCAGAGCAACATGACCGCGCTGTTAGCTGGATTTCCCATTTACCTGTAATGGTCAGTTCCTCGTTGATTGCTGCTTGTTTAAGCGAAACTGACCCCGATGTTTTGGAATTAGCCCAAAAGTTAGCTAGTTCAGGTTTTCGGGATACCAGTCGTGTGGGTGGTGGGAATCCAGAGTTGGGAGTGATGATGGCGCGGTATAATCGTCAAGCCTTGCTGCGATCGCTGCAACAATATCGTCACAATCTTGATGAGTTGACCAACTTAATTGAGCAAGAAAATTGGGAAGTTTTAGAGGAAAAGTTTAAATCAAGGCAACAGGCACGACCTAATTTTGTTGAATAGTAAAAACACGCCTGTCTTAGAGGTTGTTTGAAAAGTATTTGGCTGTGATTTTAGGCACTTAGAGATCTCCCCTAGCCCCCTTAAAAAGGCTACGGTGTACACACAACTCAAAAAAAGATCAATTTCTCATTGTTCGCTGGTTTATCTCGTTCCTATGCTCTGCATAGGAATGCCTGATTAGAGGCTCTGCTTTTAGTCAAATATTGAGTCAGAGACTCAATGAATGCATTCCCAGTCGGAGACTGGGAACGAGGAA
>NZ_KV757646.1 GCF_001712795.1 Nostoc sp. KVJ20 | reverse complement strand
AGCCTTAACTTGACACCTATGGAGAAATGCCCGTGAATTGGCGCGGGAATTTAAGCTGTCTCGACAACTAAACCCAGATGCCGAGCGTGTTGTTTACCATGTCTCATTGTCAGCAGCCAAGGGTGACAAATTAGATGATGAAAAGTGGAATGAAATTGGCGATCGCTACATGAAGGAAATGGGTTTTGATGCCAATCAGTTTGTCATCTTCCGCCACCACAACACCGACGACGACCACATCCACGTTGCAGCCAGCAGAATTAGGATGGATACGGGGCTTTTAGTGCATGATTCCTGGGATTATGTACGTTCTGAGAAAGTCCTGCGACAAATTGAAATTGACTATAATTTGGTGCAAGTGCAGGGCAGTAGAGAAAAACTGAATCGCACACCCAGCACCGGACAAATTAGACGCATTAGGCGAGAACAAGAAGAATTTTCACAGGGACAACGTGACTCTCCTCCACAACGCATCATCAAAGAGTCAGTTCAGCAGACGATTGATAGGGCCAGAGTTGATAGTCCCCAAATGCCAACGCTGATCATGCGGTTGCAGCAAGCTGGCATTAGTGTAAGAACAGGTTTCACTAGAAATGGTAAGTCTAAAGGTATTTCTTATGAGAAAGATGGGCAGGCTTTCAGTGGCACACAACTAGGTGCAGCTTACACTTTCCCTGGCCTGCAAAAACATCGCGGTGTTGACTACCAACCAGAACGTGATGATGAACCTATTCATGAATTGCTGCTCAAACCTGTTAAACCACTGCCAGTTGAGCAGTTAGAAAAGTTTTTTCAAGATATTGAACACAAACAGCAACAGCCCCAGTTCACTCCACCACCAGAGGATACAGTTGTTTGGCAAGTGTTGCACAAGTACTTAAGCGAGAAACGCTATATACCAGATTATATTTCGCAAGGATTACATAATAATCAGTTGCTTTACATGGATGAGCAACGAAATATTTTGTTTATCAAGCGTGATTTAGATGGTGAAAAAACTGGCGCATTAGTTTGGTCAAAGCCTAGAGAAAATCATCGCACTGTGGAGTACGACCAAAACACCTCTACACAAAATGGTTGGTTTTATCTGAGGTTGGGAGGGCAACCAACGGACAAGGTAGAAAACGTCTTTTTGTGTTCTACACCGATTGATGCCATGTCAGCAGCCACCTACCTGATCTCAAGTTGCAAGGGACTACCACCAACTAGAACCATGTTGATAGTAGCTGATGACCCGAATAACCTACCTATGGAATTTCTCAAGAGTTTCAATAGGGTGGTCGTAGCATTCAATAATGATCAAGAAGGGAATCTTGCTGCTAGTGCAGTATTAGAATTGTTGCCACAGGGTAAAAGGCTCAAAACCCATAATCCTGATTGGAGTCAGGAACTAGAAGCTCATTTGAGGGAGGAGCAACAAAAGCAGAAACAGCTTGACCGTGGTTTTAGCCTGTGACCTTAAAGAATCGCCCTTGACTCGTTGCAGTTTAACAGAGATGCCTTGCAACAAAAACGCTCGTTACCGTAGTGCAGTATTCCCCCTAATGTGGTTGTAATTGGGGTTAATTAACTGTTAAGAGTAAAGTGCAATCAAAAAGCTTGTCCAAACTCCAGTAAAAAATTGACTTAGATATTTTATGCCAAGAAATAGTTACTCATCTCCTGTTAATCAATTACTTGACTATCAGCCAGGAACTGGACAATTATCCCCAGATGAATGGCCTGACTATCACGAATTAGGCATCACTGCCGAGGATATTCCTGAGTTGATCCGTATGGCAACGGATGAGGATTTATACAATATACAGGATGATGAAAATGATTTTTTTGGTGAAGACAGTTTATTAGAATACGCACCGATTCATGCAGTTCGGGCATTAGGACAACTCCGCGCATCATCAGCAATTGAGCCATTGATTAGCTTATTTCCTAAAATGGATGATGCTTTTGATAATGAAGTCTTGTTCTGCTTGATTGAGGAATTGACGGATGTTTTAAGCCTAATTGGTTTACCCGCAATCCCACCACTGGCTGCTTATCTTGCTGATGACTCTCATGACGAAACTTGGCGAGTTCAAGCTACGGTTACTATCAAAAGAATTGCCTGTGTATATCCAGAGCAGCAGGCGCATTGTGTTGCTGCCTTGTCTAAACAGCTTTCTGCTTTTGAAGAAAATAGTCCTGAATTAAATGGTCACATTATTTCTATGCTAATTGACCTTAAAGCAATAGATTCTTTACCTCTGATTGAGCAAGCTTTTGAAGCGGGGCGTGTTGATGATGAGGTGGTGGGAGATTTTGATGATGTGCAGGTCTATTTTGGCTTAAAGACTAGGAACGACTTAGCGTCTAAATCCCTACCCCCAACTGGCGACCAGCAAACAACACAAAAAATTGTTACTCACCAACAGAGCGTTAATGATCATGAAAGCTTGAATAAAGCACAACAAAAGAGAGAAGCTCGAAGACAGCGAAATCTAAGAAATCCTTCAAAATAAATGAATAGTAGTTTTAATGCAGCCTGCAAAAGATACTGGAGCAAAAACAACGCTTTAGGGGTTTTAGTCGATGATTTCATGTTGAACCGACGAACTCGTGACCGCTACGCTCTCGGAGTCGGTGGCTCTTACGGGCAGAAAGATTACTTGTTGGGCCAACTAGATCCTGCAAGCCCGCAAGAGCCACTCCGCTGCGCCGACTCCGAGCCACGAGTTCTTAAATCCTGTCCATGTGGAAGTATAGATTAATTAGTACTTTGAGGATTGCAAAAAATATTGATTGATATAATGCTTATCTAGTAAGCTTTTCAGCCTTAGCGGAACTTTTGGAATCACTGCTCATTTGACCCCTAAACGTAGGCAAAATTAATTTTAAGATTCAAGCTGCATGACAACCAATGTCATATCATCAGTATTTTGCTTATCAGCACCAATGAATTGCTCAACTTGGTCAAATAGGTAATTCACGATCTCCTCTGGGCCATTGCAGTACTTGCAAGCCGTATTGAAGCCAGCGACAAAGTTATCTTCATTGAAGCGATCGCCACTAGCAGCAGCAGCATCGGTCAAACCATTTGTATAGTAAATAATTGTATCCCCACGTTCTAGTTGTGCCTGGGCATTTTCATATTCGCTATTGGCATCCAACCCAATCAGCATTCCCAGAGTATCTAACCTGGTGACAGTTTTTGTGGCTGCGTGCCACCACAAGGGTGGATTATGTGCAGCGTTACTGTAAGACAAAATTCGACTTTGGGGATTATATTCTGAGTAAAATAGCGTTACAAAGCGGTGGGAATTTTCCAAATCCGCATATATAGCTCGATTCAAGTGTTGCAGAATCATGGATGGGGAATTACCATTTAATACTTCTCCTCTTAGCATCCCCCGCATCATAGTCATAATCAATCCTGCGGGGACACCTTTACCCATCACATTCCCAATTACCAAACCCCAAAGCTCTGATTCGAGACCATTTTTAGTATTTGACTGAATCTGATTATGATTGGTGGGGATAAAGTCATAGTAATTTCCGATGACACGATTGGCACCTTTACAGCGTGCCGCTAGGACTGCACCAGGAATGGTAGGGCATTGGCGTGGTAGCAATCGCCGTTGAATTTCTCTACCAATTTCTAGTTCTTGATCTAGGCGTTCTTTTTTTCTTAGTTCTATAGCTAGTTCATCGTTTTCGATCGCTACTGCTGTTTGGTCTGCCACTAACCTAACTAACTTTTGCCTAGTTTCTGTCCAACTATATTCTGGGTCGCGGCTCAATACGTAGAGCCATCCCCGTTCTGTCTGCTTTACCAGAATCGCCGTACCAAAGATTTGTACATCTGGCCCCAAATAACGATGCATCTGGTCATCTAAAATCCCCGTCGCATTCGCTAGAGGGGCAGTATTTGGCAAAAGCGTGATTTGACTGCTGGCTATTTCTAGCGCTTTGCGGATATTCTTACGCTGTCCACTATCTTGCCAATGTAACTGTTCTAACCTGACTTGACCATTAGGTTTGTAGAGAAACAGGGCGCTGCCGTTTGCATCTGTCACTCTTGTTGCCATTAGCGGGATTAGTTCCAAAAACTGATTCAAATTATTGAAGCTTCTGAGGGCAAAACTTAAAGAACCTAACAAATCCTGAATTTTGTTCTGTTCTTGCAGTTGTGCCATAAGTTGTTTTAACGCGACAACTGGAGTGCCATCCGTTGCGGCGCTAGTATTACCGGCAGTGGGTTGAGAGAATAATTGAGACTGGCTCTTCTGTAATTCCCTCGAAGCGTCTTCAATACGATCGCTCTGTCGTCGTAGCTCCCGGTTTTCTTGTCGCCATTGAGCAAAGCGCTGCCAGCCTTCCATCAACGCTTCGTGAGCTAAATCTACCCAAGCTTCTTCTTGCCCTTTTTCTTGTCCAGTAACCAGCAAGCGTCCCTGAATTAATTCATCTAGGACATAGCTGTTAGTTTGCTTATCCTTCTCTAAATTCTCAGTTTGGGACTCGCGTAAAAATAAAATACCAGTCAGAAAATCTGCATCAAAAAGAAAAGTCCAAAACAGGACTGGTACATTATTAAACCGCAAGTCATTTTGATTTAGATTACGGTTATTATAGTCAGGAATACTTAACAGTTTACGTTTTATTTGTCGCTGCCTAGTATCCTTCAAACCCTCACCAGTCCTCACTAGGCTTAAGAATATCCATTTTATCCACTCTTGTTCTCGCTCAGTGAAATGATTATAAATAGCTTCAGCATGACGATCTAATGCTCCCATCACGCCGTCCATTGCCCTATAATGCTCAACTTTTAGCTGATACTTTTGCTGATCGCGTTTCGTCCAGAGTTCTGTTAATGCAAACTCTAGCAAGGGCAAACATTCTTTTTCTTGAGCTATATCTTGTAGTATAGCTCCCAATAAACCAGTCTCCAACTGGTAGCCTTGCAGGTGGGCTGGAGAGACAATCGCTTTCTCCAAATCGGCTCCAACTAAAGGTGGTATATAGACTGCCTGTTCTTGAATTAACCCTGTCAATGATTCATGACTCAAACATGGTTCGAGAAAATCCGCACGCATTGTAGTGACAATTGTCAATTGGCAATTATGAATCTCGGTAACTTGCGTGAGCAGCTTAATAAACTGCTGCCTCTCATCTTCCTGGTAGCAAAGGGTAAAAACCTCTTCAAATTGATCTACTATCAACAAAAATTGTTTACTTTTTGGGAGAAATTCAATAAGCTTAACCAAGCCATCAGCAAGATTTTGATTGTGGATAAAATCATACAGTTGTTGCACTTCCCTTGGACGCTGAAAAAATGGCTCAAAAGCTGCTCTCAAGTTTGCTAAAGGCTGAATTCCTGGTTTAATTAGGGCTAATACTTGCCAGCCATTGTTCTCCAATTGGGGAATCAAACCTGCCCGAACTACCGAAGACTTGCCACTCCCCGAAGCGCCAATGATGGGGATAAATTTAGCCTGATCGAGTTTCTGTTGAATCGAGTTAACTACTTTCTGCCTACCAAAAAAGAACTGTGCATGATCCTTGTCAAAAACTTCCAATCCCCGATAAGGACATTCTTCACTCACCACACCAGTAGCTACCGGATTCTTCTGTGGATAAAAAACCAGAGGAATTGACCTACCTCCGCCCATGTAGATTGCTTCTTGTCCACTCCCCTTGATTTCTCGTGATACAAAGCTCATCAAGTCGTTGACATTTACTTCCCCAGTAGTCTTATCAGCTTTATCCTGAGACAATCCTCTCAAAACTGCTTTCGTAAAAATACCACCTTCTGCATCTTCGCGCGCTCTTTCAAAGGCACGGGAGGCAGTAATTAGGCAGTAGTCCTGTTTGCTGTTGAAGACGGGGAAACTTGACCTGATAAAGCTTCTTTCTAGTAAAGAGCCAGCATAGCAGCAATCTAACAGTACCACGAGACTACTGAGTTGAGATTTAGCGATTAAAGTGTTGAAATCATCAAAGGTGATCGCATTCTGCCCATCTAATTTATTACAATCTGAGGTTGCTAAATACCCCTTCGGTTCACCTGTAAGGCTGGGTGCTTCAAATCCATGTCCGGCAAAATAAATTAGTGCTTCGCTACCTTTCGCCTTCTCCAACAGAAATATCCTCAGTGTTTGACCAAATTCCTTGCCAGTTAACTTTTTATCCTGCGTAACTTGCCAGCGATTTTCGCTCTCGATTAGCTTGCTAGGTAACGGCTGAACATCAAACCGACCATGTTCACGCATTAACTGTGCAATTTGTTCGGCATCGTTGACAGCCTTTGGCAGATTTGTGAAATTGTCATACTTGGCAATGCCAATCACTAGCGCATATCGAGGCATATTGCCCAACCCAGGATTCCGTTTTTACGTAATATTACTAGAATAACAACCAAAACAATAACTGAGGCTAATGATGTCAGAAGTGCAACGCCTGATTGTCAAAGAGGATGATCAAGAGTACGAAATCTATGTGGAATCAAAGACAGCCTCTGAGATTCCAGAAGAAGAGGAGCCAGGATACCGTAATGGTCTACCTACGCTTAATATCAGAGAATTCCAGGATAAAGTTCGTGGTTATGCCAAGTTAGCTGTGGGAGCCTTTAAGAATTTACCTGATGCTGAGGAGGTAACAGTTAAATTTGGCATCAAGCTGGGTGGTAAAACTGGCATTCCGTTTTTAACTGAGGGGTCAGCAGAGAGTAATTTTGAAATCGAGGTTAAGTATAACTTGGCGCAAAAGAAGCAATAAGCGGTAGTATCCCACGGTCGCCAACACCCTCAAGGGTGTTGGCGCGACTTCCAGTCGCTAGTAATTCTAAATTTCAACTGGCATAAGGATTTTACGTTGATTCTTCCGGTAAATAGTTGAAATTTATTCTAAAAAGAGAACCCAAAACAACCGTTTTTCCGATAAGTGCGGTCTCAAAACCTAGTGTTAGGTAGCCAAAAAACCTAAAAAATTTCTTGCAGCTAGTAGTGTTCGCTTTCCTCTACAATATGCGTTCCCTATGCCGTCATCAAAATTCTTAACTAAAACAACAGCCTCATTCCCAAAAAAACAGTACCAATTGAAGCATCAACAGTTATCTTTAATTGTAACGGGGCAGGTAAACAAACTCACTTATGAGCCGAATCATCGCAGTTTTTAATCAGGCGGGAGGTGTTGCCAAAACCACCCTTACCCAAAACCTGGGCTACCAAATAGCGCAATTGGGTCATCGTGTTCTGCTCATCGACATAGACCCCCAAGCCAGCTTAACTATTTTTATGGGCTTGGTTCCAAGAGACATAGAGCAAACTGTCAACAATGCCATTGTAGATGAACAACCCCTGCCAATACATGAGGGAATTCATGGTATGGATTTAGCCCCAGCTAACATTTCTCTCAGTACGGCAGAAATGCAATTGGTTAGTGCTTCCATGCGCGATTTCCGCCTGAAAGAAGCTATCGAACCAATCCAAGAGAATTACGATTTCATCCTCATAGATTGCCCTCCCAGCTTAGGGCTACTAAGTTACATCTCCCTTGTAGCTGCTACCCATGTTCTCGTTCCCCTAGAAACTCATTTCAAAGCCTTTGAGGGAACAGGCGAATTACTAAAAACGGTTGCTACAGTACGCAATAAACCAAACCGCAAACTGCAAATAGCCGGGTTTGTACCAACAAAATACGATGCCCGTAACTCCCAGGACACTCGTACCTTAGCAGCCATCACCGAACAACTAGCAAGCGCTGGAACAGTCTTTGCCCCGATTCCTCGCTCCACTGCTTTTGTTGATGCTTCAGAAGAACGAATGCCCCTGGCAGTTTACGATCCCAAGCACCCATCTGTCCAAATCTTGAAAAAAATAGCCGTTAGTTTAGAATCATTAAAATGAGACGCACTAAAGCAAGCCAACCTCTCAAAAGCAAAATTGATGTACCTTGGGACACTACAGGCGTTATTAATGCCGATTCTCAAGTGAGCATCCCATTAGACCAGATTTCTCTGCCGCCGAATCAACCACGCCGTTACTTTGATTCCGAGGCATTAAAGCAGTTAACTGAATCCATCAAACAGCATGGCATACTGCAACCAATTTTAGTACGCCCCCTTGATGGAGAAAAACACGAATTAGTCGCAGGAGAACGCCGCTATCGTGCTGCCCAAGAGCTTGGACTGAAAGTTGTCCCTGTTGTCATCCGAGAATTAGACGATAACGCAGCTTTTCAATTTGCACTTATAGAAAACTTACTGCGAGAAGACCTCAACCCAGTTGAAGAAACTGAAGGTATTCTGCAACTTCTGTCTCTCAAGCTAGGTCGAAGTGTTGAGGAGATACCGCCATTACTCTATCGTCTACAACGCCTACAGAACAAAGCATCTACAGTTACCCATAACGTTATGGGCGTTCCTGTTAGCGAAGGTGATGAACCTACCCATAACGTTATGGGCGGAGTTGAAACTGAGTCCACTAATAACGCTATCATCGACGATGAAGGTGATATTGAATTATCTACCCATAACGTTATGGGCGAAACCGAAACAGATAATTCCGGCCTCAACCAGGAGCAGCCATTAAACCCAGACCTAAAAATTGTTGAATCTGTGTTTGAAGGCTTAGGGTTAATGACCTGGGAATCTTTCGTTAAGAACCGTCTACCCTTGCTCAACCTCCCAGAAGATATCCTTGATGCGCTAAGGGAAGGCTCACTTGAGTACACCAAAGCCAAGGCCATCGCCCAGATTCAGAAATTAGATGAGCGCGTTGCATTTTTAGAACAAGCTCTTGCTAACAACTGGTCTTTAAGTGAAATCAGACAGCGCATTCTTGAGAAGAAAACCCCAGCCTCTACCGCAAACACCGAGTCGAACGATTATAGAGAGCGCTTTACTGCTGCGACTACCAAACTAAGAAAATCGCGTATTTGGTCAGACCCCAAGAAGCGCAAGCAAATAGAGAAACTACTTGCACAACTAGAGACGCTGACAAACGTTGAGTAAGCTCAAGTTGCCACTGCTCCCCGGTTCTCTCGAAATCATGACTTACGCAAGTTACGGCTAAAAAGTCAGGGAAGCCAAAGTGCCATAATAAAAAAACTAGAGAAAGTAAGATCCGTTTCTCTTTTTCTCCATTAACAAATAGGAGTAGTAAGATGGAAGCTCACAAAATAGAAGCTGTTTTAACGGAAGATGGAACTTTGATGTTACGGGGCTTACCTTTTCATGCGGGGGATGCTGTGGAGGTGATTATTCTGTCAGCTAAAACTCCACAAAATAAAGGAGCAGCACCTAGCCAACCAGAAACAAATATTTATCCACTGCGCGGTCAAGTAATCCGTTACGATGATCCAACAGAACCTGTTGCCTTGTCAGATTGGGAAGTTTTGCAATGATCGTACTTGATACCCATATCTGGGTTTGGTGGGTTGACGATAACTCCAAACTAACTACAAAGTATCGAGAGTGGATAGAAGAATATCAATCTCAGGGTTTGGGAGTAAGTATTGTTTCTTGTTGGGAAGTCGCCAAATTAGTCGAAAAAAAGCGACTGGTTTTTTCTTGTTCAGTTAATGAATGGTTGGAAACAGCTTTGGCTTATCCCGGAGTACAGCTATTAAATTTAACCCTGCCGATAGTGGTTGATTCAACTCAATTAAGCGGATTTCATAGCGACCCTTTTGACCAAATTATTGTAGCTACAGCCAGAAATTATGGGTGTCCTTTGTTAACTGTTGACGCGAAAATCCTTAACTATTCTGGCGTGGAAACGCTTTCATAACGTTCTGAGCAACTAGAATTGTGAAAACTGTTGTGGAAAACTGTTGACTACTGGGGTATGTTTGCGATAAACGAGAAAAAATATTAAGTTAAGGAAGAGTGCCAGTTAGTACAGTCGCTCCCACAAGTGTTCCTATGCTAGAGTCAGAAAAACTTATCCAGATAGTACAAGCTTGGTTAGGCTACATCAGGTTAGAAGAACTGACTCAAGCCGAGGTCGAGCGTTCTTCAGATATTTATTCAAAAGTAGTAGATAAGGGAGTGCAGCTTGTTGGCAACAAGTTACTGTTAGATAGCGAAGTATTTACGCAATTCCAGCAACAGCAACAAGCAGCTAAAAGAGGGAACAAAAATGATGTTCAGATGGCTGTTGCTTTCCCACAAATTTATATAATAAACGGCAAGGGCAAAGACCAAAAGCTGAAATACCTGCCTCTGTTCACAATTGATATTTCACCCATATTCAAAGGTAATTACCGCAAAACGGGCTGGGACTTGACCGAATACGAGTTTCAGCCTGTGGTTGTTAATTTGATGCGGCTGTACGGACTAGAGGAGGAGCAAACCGAATCACTGATTGTTGCGTCAGGAATTGGAAAATTTTTAGAAGACACATTTAAAGGAAGATTCCCAACGCTTCGAGACTTTCTTGAACTGGTAGATTTACCCGAAGGAAAGTACAAAACCTCTCGACAACCTTATTTGCTTCGCTGCGACTTTACGCCCTATAACGCCCTCCTGAAACTTGACCTGCAAGAAAACCTTAAGGAACTTCAACAACATGACTGTAATAGCGAATGGCTAACTGAAACTCACCCAGCGATGCAGTACCTCTGGGGTCAGCCACAATTACCCAGAGATGAGGTGATGTTCTGGGGTGCTTTCCCGGATCATGCACCTGATGAATTTCAAGCGTCTGTATTAAAACACGCTCAAGAGAACTTACTAACTGCTGTTTGTGGGCCACCCGGTACTGGAAAAACAGAAGTGTTTCTGCACCTCATAGCACAGCAAGTAGTGAATCGAGCGTTACGGCTTGTTCAGGGTCTTGATGATGTAAATAATTTAATATTCTTTGTCGGCGCTAATAACAGCACAGTTAAAAAATTCCAACAACGACTGGCTATAGATTCTCCTGCTCAACAGTTTTATCTTCCAGGCGGCAATCAAGCTAATATCCGTAAGGAAACCTTACCCAAACTGCAATCAACCCAAGATTGGCTGCGTAATGCTGAATTTAACCAATCTGCTTGGCAACAAGCCAAACTCGAATTACTGCAAGCAGAAAGTGAAATTCAACAACTGATAGAGCAAGACCGCTTGAATACTGCTCAAAAAGTTACTGATACCGAACGGCGATCGCAACTGGGTATAGAAATCCAATCTCTAAATAACGAGATTGCTGCTACTGATTCAGAGTTACAAGCCCTAACTGAACAGCTATCAAGTTTGTCTGATTATGCAAATTTTCCCCTTGATGCGTACCAGCAAATACGAGAAGCATTATCCCAGGCAGAACGAGAACTAGCAAAAGAGTCCGACTCCATCACAAAACGCGCCTTGGATTGGCTTAATGCTACTACCGATCAGCGAATTTTCCGGCGGTTGGCTTTGCGAATCAACGCTGCTGTTTTAAACACCTTGGCTTCCTCACATCCCTTTCAGATCCCCCTTGACCGCTTGAGTTTAACCGCAGCCCAGGCTTCTGTTAACCAAAAACTCGATTTTTCACAGCAATGGCAGAATATTAACCGGAAAGTCACTGAAATTCAAACCCAACTAACAGCTTTTAATAAGGAACTAGAACTAAAACAAGCTCAACAGCAACAAATTCAAAAACAACTTGATAGTTACCCCCAAGAGGATTTCTACAATCTTTTTTATCGTGACTACCACCAATTGCAGCTAGAACTATTTCAACGTGCCTGGACGTTTCTGTTGCAAGAAACTCTCCGACGCAAGGATAGCGTTATGAGGGGGTTAGAAACATACGGCAGTGTATTAGCGGGGGATGGAGAGGCATTGCTAAAACTGTCAACTGATAGTGATGCCATCTTAAGTCACTTGAGCTTGATTTTCCCTGTCATTACCTCCACCCTCCAATCAATGCGTAATATGTTGCCAATTCTTCAGCCTAATATCATCAAGCTGGCACTGGTGGATGAAGCGGGGACAACTCTTATACACCAATTATTTCCTTTGCTGGTGCGATCGCAACGGGCAGTAGTAGCAGGCGACCCCCAACAAATTGAGCCTATCGTTAACATGAGCGACGATACCATCAAGCAATATTTCAAAACTGCCTTTCTGGATTGGGGCATGAGGAATGAAGATTACTATCGCTATGCTCCCACCGCTAAATATACAGCTACCGCTTATCATCGTGCTGCTGGTGCTAGTGGCACAGAAGGCGACTTAGGCAATGGCATTATTCTGAGAAATCATTACCGTTGCACCCCGTCTATTATTCAGTTTTGCAGTCCCAACTATCCCGGTGGTCTGCAAATTCTTTCCGATGATCACCGGACGGCAACAGAACCGCCTCTCCTGGCTTACCATGTCGAGGGAAGCCACACCCATAACACTAATCCAGAAGAAATCAACGCTGTAGAAGCTGTAATTACATACTTGCTGAAGCAAGGTTACTCTATTAGCGCGGAGGATAACTCAAAGACAATTGGGGTGATGTCGCCGTTTTTGCAGCAAGCTAACGCGCTCAAGTATCGCCTCTCTAATCGGTGGCGAAACTTTTGTTGGGATGATATTGGCACAGTTCACAATTTTCAAGGTGGGGAGAAAGCGGCTATTATCTTTTCTGCTTACCAGTGTCACCAAGAGCATAGTTTTTGGTTCCTCAACCGCAAACCCAATTTGTTGAATACTGCCGTTAGTAGGGCAAAGGAATTGTTTATTTTGGTGGGCAATGTTAGGGAACTAGAATTAGCTGGAGGTGAAACCAAGCGGTTAGTTGAACACATTCGGCAACATGGAGAAATTCGCACTTAAAGGCGAAAATAGAAGGTTCGTGTAACCANNTGGTTACACGAACCTTCTATTTACGCCATTAGGAGGAGGGTAGATGATTTATGGTCTGTGAAAATCCTAATAAAGAAGTAGACATTATTTGGCTTTTGCCTTTCTAATCAAGCAACTTGGATAGGAATCAATTAACCAATTCTTGAAGCACTACACCATGCCAATTATCACTATTCGGGAAGAATCCACAACAGAAGGTGGATTTAATGCCATTCTCAGTTTTGATGGTAGAGGAGAGTATGGAGTAAAAATTACCGACCCTTTTACACCCAAGGTAGAAAAACAACTGGAGTGGTATTTTGAAGATTGGTTGATGTTTCCCTTGCTGGATACTGTGAAAGCAGAAGCAGCAGCAGCTAGTCTTAAAACTTATGGTGAACAGCTATTTGCACAAGTTTTTCGGGTTGATTTCAACGCTTACAGCGCCTATCAACAGCTGCGGGGTAATTTAAGTCAATTACAAGTTGAAATTGTTGGAAAAACATCAGAATTTCAAGCACTGCATTGGGAAGCGTTGCGTGACCCAGATTTACCCCGTCCCCTAGCTGTAGATTGTGTGATGGTGCGTAAGCGTAACCAACCAGCACCCATCTATGCGGATGTGCAAACTTCCCCAGTGATTAATTTGTTGGTAGTGGTGGCGCGTCCAGATGAAGAACAGGACGTAGGTTATCGGACAATTTCTCGCCCGTTGATGGAGTTGATTGAAAATAGCGACTTGCGGGTGAATGTAGAATTGCTGCGTCCGGGGACTTACCAAGCTTTATCCGATCATTTGGAAGCGAAAGGTGCGGGATATTACCATGTCATCCATTTAGATTGTCATGGGGCGCTGATGAGTTATGAACAGATACAACAACCCAGCAAACCCGGACGCTATTTATATAGAGGGCGTTATGGGCGGAATGATTGGCAGAAATTTGATGGTGTGAGGGCGTTTGTAGCCTTTGAGGGGGAGACTCAGGGAAAAGTTGATTTGGTAGAAGCCAAAGAGTTAGCAGATTTGCTGACAGGGAAGAGAATTCCCGTTTGTATTCTCAATGCTTGTCAGTCAGGGAAGCAGGTGAAGAACTTAACCGCCGACGAAGATTTGCGGGAAACCAGCTTGGGAAGTCGGTTAATGACGGCGGGAATGCAGATGGTAGTGGCGATGGGGTATTCTGTCACTGTGTCGGCGGCTAAGTTGATGATGGCACAGCTTTATCGTCATTTATTTGATAACAAACCCATCACTGAGGCGATTCGCTTGGGTAGGCGAGAATTATTTAATGATAAAGAACGCAAAGCTTATTTTAATAAGTCGATTGATTTAGAAGATTGGTTGCTACCTGTGGTGTATTGCAATAGGACAGTGAATTTTAATTTACGCCAGTTTACACCAGAGGAAGAAGAAAAATATTGGGAAACTTTTGGTAGTCAATACCGCTTCCCCTTGCCAGAATATGGTTTTGTCGGGCGGGATTTAGAGATTCTTAAAATTGAGAAAGCTGTACTCAGGCATAACATTTTACTGTTGCAGGGGATGGCGGGAACAGGCAAAACGACTCTGTTAAATTATCTGCGGGAATGGTGGCAACGGACAAATTTTGTGCAGAATGTCTTTTATTTTGGCTATGACGAAAAGGCGTGGACACTCACACAAATTTTGTTTGAAATTGGTAAGCAGGTATATGGCAGATTTGAACAAGCCCAGTTTCAAGCCATGAATCAGGCGGCGCAGGTACAAAAATTAGTAGCAAAACTGCGCGCTGAATCTTACGCTTTGGTTTTAGATAACTTAGAATCGGTGACAGGGCAACAACTGGCAATTCAAAATACTTTACCAGAGATAGAACGCCATCAAATCCGCGATTTTTTAGGGCGGTTGCAAGGTGGAAATACCAAAGTTATTTTAGGTTCCCTCAGTCGGGAAGATTGGTTGCAAGCTACCACATTTAAACAAAATATTTATGAGTTGCGAGGCTTAGATAAAGAAGCCCGGACGGAATTAGCAGAGAAAATTTTAGAACGGAATGTACCCCAAAACCGCATTGCTGGGATTCGCCAAGATGGGGATTTTCAAAAGTTGATGAGCTTGTTAGCAGGATATCCCTTAGCGATGCAAGTTATGTTAGCAAATTTGCAAAGGAAATCGCCACAGGAGATTTTGCAGGGGTGGCAAGCTGGTGATGTGGATTTAGATACGGGGAGTGAAGATAAGACTAAAAGTATTTTGCAGTGTGTAGAATATTCTCACAGTAATTTATCACCAGAGGCGCAAAAATTACTGTTGTGTTTGGCTCAGTTTAGTAAGTTTATTTCCGCTTCTCTTATTCCACAGTATATCGAGCGATTACAAAGTTTTGAGCCATTAAAAGATTATCCTTTTGATAAATTTACCGATGCAATTCAAGAGGCGATTATCTGGGGTTTGCTTTCACCAATGGATGAAGAGTCGCGCTTATTGACGATTCAACCTGTTTTTCCCTATTTCTTGAAGACTAAGTTAGAAACTCTCGATGAAGCAACTCGTGCAGCTTTGCGTGAGGGATTTAAAAACCACTATCATTTCTTGGCAGAAATCTATAAGCAGTTGATGGATTCTAAAGATGCTCAAGAACGACAATTTGGGATATTCTTGTGTAGGCAAGAATATGAAAATCTCTACAATGCGTTGCAGATTTGTTTAGAGAAGCAAGAAAGCATCAGCATATATTGGTGTTTAGATAACTACTTTGAGTTAATTAGTGATAACCAAAGTAACCTGAAGTTGGCAGAAGCAGTTTGTCAACGTTTAGAGAATTATCCTTCTGAATTTATCAAAGGTGAATTCGGTTATCAACTAGCATTGGCAATTTCCAGACTCGGTAACTGTCAACTGCAAGCCCACCAGTACCAACAAGCTAGAAAGTCTTATGAAAAGACTTTGGAAATTGATAATGCCTTAGAGAGTGAAGAAGAAAGACAAAAACAACTTTGGCAGGCTGTCGCCTACCGCCAGTTGGGAATAGTTGCCCTACAGTTGCGGGAATTTGAAGAAGCTAGGCGCAATTATCAAAAGGCTTTGGAGATTAACATCGAATATGGCGATCCCAACTCTTGTGCTAAGACCTACTACCTTTTGGGAAGGATTGCCCAAGAGTTGCTGGAATTTGAAGAGGCTAGGCGCAATTATCAAAAGGCTTTGGAGATTAACATCAAATATGGCGATCCCAACTCTTGTGCCAGCACCTACCACCAGTTGGGAATAGTTGCCCTACACTTGCGGGAATTTGAAGAAGCTAGGCGCAATTATCAAAAGGCTTTGGATATTTTTATCAAAGGCGATCCCAACTCTTGTGCCAGCACCTACCACGAGTTGGGAATGCTTGCCCTACAGTTGCGGGAATTTGAAGAGGCGAGGCGCAATTATCAACAGGCTTTGGAGATTAAAATCAAATATGGCGATCGCAACTCTTGTGCTAGCACCTACCACGAGTTGGGAAGGGTTGCCCAAGAATTGCGGGAATTTGAAGAAGCTAGGCGCAATTATCAACAGGCTTTGGATATTTTTATCAAAGGCGATCGCTATAATTGTGCCCGCAGCTATTTTCTACTTGGTACAGTTGCAGAAGAATTAGGGGAACTGGAGTCAGCGAAAGCGAATTATCTGCAAAATTTACAGATTACGGCTGAGTTTAATGATGAGTATGGTTTAGGAATTTCTCTGCGTAATCTTGCCCGTTTCTACCAAGTTACTCAGGATGAGAGTTTATTAGCAGCCGTGTCTGAGATTTTGAGGATGTCGGTGGAGGAAGTGAGGCAGAGTTTTGAGTCAAGTAATGGAGATGCGGGGTGATCAGATCCCCCCAACCCCCCTTTTTAAGCTATCCATTACCCGGATCTTTCTCAACACTTTTGTGAGCAATTGCTCCAATCCTTACTATGCTTGGATTTTTGAATTTGTAATTATCAATAAGCCTGTCAAAAAGGATTGTTACAGTTTGTGAACCCAGGCTTGAAAGCCTTATGGTGCAAACCTTTCAAATATTAAGAAAGATGTTTATAATGGATAGCTTAAAAAGGGGGGCTAAGAATGCTCTTTTACCCCCTTTTTAAGGTGGTCGCCGCTCTTAACCGGATTGATGGCTCGATTTTGCGATCGCATTTGTTATTTTCGTGATCGGGGGTAAATGAGCAATCGTACAGAAAGTTACGCTAAGGAATTGAGACTAACCCAACGCCATGAAAATACGTTGTTTTCAGCAAAGGCCACACCTCTATCCTTCATTCAAGACTAGCCAACTTGCTAACGTCTTTCCAGTTGGTGCAGAGTAGTATCAGTACTCTGCACCAATGAAATAAGGGTAATCAGCCGCTCTTCGGGTGAAGGGTAAAAAATCAGTGGCTAAGATGCTTGCTGGGCAAGCTTTTCAGCCTTAACGTACAATTTTCCCGTTTTGGCACGGTGATGCCCAATAGGCAGATCAGCACATTAGTTTGCTGGCGGGAGAGTGCCAGAGTTACCAGCAGGTGGTTCGGTGTAGTCGCAAAATATATTGAGTCCGATTTTAAGAATATACAAAACAACAACAGTAGCGATCGCTGGGTCAAGGGGTAAGCCATGCGCTGCTGCTACACCTACTAGGGAAACAATCACCCCTGTCAGCAAAGGTGTACTTCCCGGATTTTTAGTGTATTCTTTAAGTTGACCGCGAAAGCCATCATCACCGCAGAGTTCCTGGCGCAATACTTTCAGTGTTGTCTGCCAAAGTGATTTACCCTCTGGCATTACTATCACCCCATTTTTCTCTACCCACAGTTCATCAAAAGAAGTATCAAAATTACCGTTGTGTTTTTCTAAAATATTCAATGCGTGCTTTGCAGGGGTGTAATTTCCTAATAAATCCCGTGCCGCATTAATTTCATTAGTAGTTAATTGAGCATCCATAGTTATCCTCACTTTTCATTGGTTAAGAGTCAACACCTTCAGACAATTTAAAATCAAAAATCCAAAGCAGAGATAGCGTTTTGTTTCTGCTTCTCAGTTACCCCCAGATATCGCTCCAAAGCGGCCAAAGTCCTATGCCCTGATATCTCCTGTATATGCCTCAACGGTATCCCCGCATCACTCATCCTAGTTAACGCCGTCCTCCGAAAGCTGTGGGTACTCACCCCTTCAATCCCCAGCCGCACACAGGTATCTCTGAGGATTTTATCAGCACTGACCTTATGAATATGCCCCAACCCATGACGACCGGGAAACAAAAACTCCTTGCGACGGTTGGGGTTGTACTCTTCTAAATACTGCTTGAGCTTCGGATGCACTCGAATTTCCCTGGTGTCTCGCTTGCCTTTGGTGTTGACACTGCGTAACACCAACACGCCTCTAACACCGTTACTGCCAAACACATCTTTCACCGCCAAAGTACAAGCTTCGTTGATCCGGCAAGCAGCATAAAGGCACACGCCGAACAGAGCGCGATCGCGCGGGTTGACAAAGCCCTCGTTAAATAGGACATTGATTTGATCGGGTGTAAGGATTTCTGCCCTGCCGAATCGATTGATTTTCATAGGGTCTAGCTTACATGGTCTTTCTGCAATAACACAATGTAAACGGCTGGAAAGCCTAATTTTTCGTGAGCGATGACACCCGATTAACCCAGACTTATCAATCAGCACGACAGCACGACCGCTACAACCCGCATTATCTCGTTGGCTGATAAAACTTGCTTATCTAAGCAGCGCTATTACCACTTGCAGGTATGATCTGCACCAGTATGATTTGCTCATGTTGCGGCTTGCTCAACTGTCTATACTGCTTCTATACCCCTGGTTGATAAGGGAGTTGCTATCAAAACCGATATCAATTTTCTCTCCACCAGCGTCTACACGGCAGTCTAGAAGGAAACCAACTGGAAATAAAACTTACCTCATAGGTCGCACGCGGGACATTTCATGCTATTGTCTGACTTGTTTTATAGGAAATTTCATATAAAATGGACGATGACGAGGATATTATAGAAATTCCTTTACGACCTCTTGTTTGGATGGGAGACTCTCTCAAAAATATCCGCTCATTTCCAGAAGAGGTGCGTGCATCAGTAGGCTATGCACTGCAATTGGTGCAAGCAGGGGAAACACCAATGGATGCCAAGCCTTTTAAGGGGGTTGGGAGTGGGGTGTATGAAATCGTCAAACGCTACGATACCGATACTTACAGGGCCGTCTATGCGGTAAAGATTGGAGAAAAAATCTATGTCCTGCACGCTTTTCAAAAGAAATCAAAGCAGGGGATTAAAACTCCACAGGCTGATGTTGATCTAATTAAACAACGCTATAAGGACGCGGTAGCCAGGGAGAAACAACAATGACACAGGAACCAGTTTTTGAAGAAAGCAGTGGCAACGTATTCGCTGACCTCGGTTTAGAGGATGCGGATGAACTTTTTACGCGGGGCAAGATAGGGATTCAGGTACTGCGCCTTTTGAAACAACGCAACCTGAAACAGCGTGAAATTAGCGAACTTCTTGGCATTCCCCAGCCAGAAGTATCTCGTTTGATGAAAGGAGAGTTTCAACGGTTCAGCGAGGGCAAACTCCTCATTTTCCTCAAGCGACTCGATACGGAAATCACCTTACATCTTCGCCCTCGTCACGCGCCGGGCCAATCTGCTGAAACTGTGATATCGCTATAGGGCAGGATGGAAGCAGAAAATTTCTTAATTCTTACGGTACATAAAATGGCAATTTCCAATACCTAAACCATTATCCAGCACTGGGGGGACTGGATGATCGTTCTTTTGCTCATGACGCAAAAATCAAGCGTCTACACTCGTTTCTATACCTCTGTTTTATGGATCATTGCTATCAATGAGTGATATCAACTGTGGGCTACGTTCTAGAGGAAATTTGCACACTGGGTTAATGCGATCGCAACTGATGTCCAAATGGGAACTATAAGAATACATCACAATAGATTTGTTTACCCATGTCTGACGAACAAGAGCATAATTCCGCTTTTAACGCTGGGGCCAATATTAACGTTCAACACGCCCAATTACAGGATCTATCCTTAAGTGCGGCGCGTAGATTATATAAAGGTGGGATTCGACCTGGTGAACCGATAAGAACCAGGGTACAAGCCCAAGAAATGTTAGACAAGATCCCCCCATCTCAAAGAGCAGGCATTGATGGCAAGTTTGCTGATGTTAGTACCCAAAAATATTTATCAGATAAGCACGCTAGTCACATCAAACCTCACAGCAAGGGTGGTTCTAACAATCCCAACAATATCAAATGGGAAAATGCCAAAGATAACATTGCTCGTGGTGATAAAACCATGACTTGGCAGGAGAAAATGAGACTAGATGCAAAATGGCAGTTTGACAACCTGACAGGTGCTGTCAAAGCAGGTTTTCAAGCTGCACCTTTGGGGGCTGCTGTGGGTGCAGTGACAGCCGCACCTTTTTCGCTTCTAACTAATGCACTGCGTGTAGTCCGAGGTGAAATCTCTGCACAGGAAGCGACTACAGCAACATTAAAAGATACTGTTATGGGTGGTGCAGTTGGAGGCGCAACCGCATTTGCAACTACAGCAGTAGCAGCAGCTTGTCCACCAATAGCGATCGCTTTAACCGCAGCAGCACCAGTTTTAGCTGTTGTTGGAACTGCGGGGATGGTTTACGAGTTTTTCAAAATTCTCGACGACCATAGACAAGCGGTAAGAAACTATTATCAATCTTTAACTCAGCAGGAACTAGAGCATTTGCAAGCTATTGAGAACGAACTGATTTATGAACATCAGAAAAATCTAGAGTTTTTGGCTGAAACGGAAACAATTAATCAAGAAATTACAAATCGTCCAATTGCACCTGGGGTAGAAGGGGCTATGCAACGGTTACGTGAATCAGTCGCTATTGCTCAATCTTTAGGACTGACATCAGCAGATAGTAAGTTATTGCCTGATTCTCAAATACCTCATTTTTATCCAAAACAATAAAAATTAAATTTTAGAATATTCCATAGTTTTTTATGCTTCCTTTTCTGTTTGGCGCTCTTGGATTAGCTGTTGGAGCTGTTGTTGGTGCTTTGACTACTCACGCTGCTGGGGAAAGTGATAGACAAGCTGCCAAGCATCATAAGACTGTTGCAAATGAACTAGTTGAGAAATATGCAAACTTAAAGCAAAAATACTATGAACTAGCTGATAAAAGCAAAAAGCAGATTATTGGTTTAACTCGCCAGCACGCCTTAGATGAAGTAGAAAAAGACTGTTTGCGCTTGGCAGTTAGATTGCAGCAAAATCTGATTTATTTGATGTGGGATATTGATAGAGATCCAACAGAAGCTGCTTTAAAGAAATTTGTCAACGCAGTGGAACTTACAAATAACGTTCTTAACAAAATCAATGAACAGTTAATTTGTGTACCCAGTGACTATTATGCACGCAATTTTATTGCTGCTGTTCAACGCCAAATCATTTTAAAAACAGTAGATTTTTCAACTATATCAAATATAGGCTATGAGGAATTTACAAAAAAAACATTTTCAATGAACAACGAATTGATTGAAATCAATCAGGAGAAAATTTTCATGAAATTATATTCTCAAAATATGCATAGTCAAGAATTTCAGGAAACATATAACAGAATTCATGACACTGGTGACAGACTCTTAAGGTATCTAAAAGAAGTTCGTGCTGTCCGGAGTAAAGAAGGAGATAGTACCCAAGGATTACAAAGCGTTGAGGATAATATTACGAAAGCTTTAAAAGCCTTGGCAGAACAAAAATATCAGGTTGCTGTAATTGCAGCGATGAAAGCAGGTAAGAGTACTTTCTTAAATGCCATAATTGGTGCAGATGTGTTGGCAAGTGAAGCAGAAGCTTGCACAGTTTGTCGTACAGATATCCGTCCAATTGATGCGGGACAAATACCCAGACTCTTAGAATATCAAGCAGGTAAACGAGAACCCATAGTTTTAATAGAGGGTGAAGCAGGAGAAATTCGGCAAAGATTTTTAGAGCGTACCCATGAGATTCGATCTAAATCTAATCAAGATAATACTACACGCTTTGAATTAGAACTTCCCATTGAAGCCATTAGTAAAATGCCGTCGCTGGCAGGTTTCACATTAGTTGATACCCCTGGCCCTAATGAGTGGGATTCTGCCTCTTTTAATACCACTTCTTTAAAGCAGACTGCCTTAGAAGCTCTCCGAACCTGTGATGCTATATTATTCATTCTGGATTACACATCATTTAGGGATAACACGAACTCAGAATTGCTTCAAGATTTAATTGAACAGCGAAAGGAATTTTTAGCAGAGAATAGAGGTAAAATCTACTTTGTTCTTAACAAAGTAGATAGAAAAGCTGAGAGAGATAGACCTATCGCAGATGTTATAGAATCTTTAAGAAAAAATCTGGTTGAATTTGGCATTCCAGAACCAATTATTTATCCAGTCAGTGCATGGCAAGGTTTGTTATCTAAGCTTATTCAACAAGGCAAGGCAACTAGTAGCCATATCAAGGACTTTGAAGATTTTTTTAGTGCTAAATATGCAGAAAGAGATGAAAGAGGAAGGCGTATCATTCCATTACCAGAAGAAATTGCACCCCAAAGTTTAGATGATAGTGGTATTCCTGAACTTCAAGAAAGTGTAATTCAAACTATTACTCAAAATTCCGGATGGAATTTATTGAGTGATGTTTTGGATGAATTTAAAAAAGCAGCTAAAGCTATTGAGGAAATATTTATTACAGATATTGGAATTTGGAAGTTAGAATTTAAGGAACTGCAACAAAAGATAGAAGAGTATAAAAAATGTTCTGATTCAGCCCAAAAGCGGGTAGCAACCGTAAAAAAGTCTGTAGAAGAACAAAAGCAGATATTGATAACTAGGTTTAGCCAAGGGATTAATGAATTTGCAGATATCGCTAAAAAGCGTATAGCAACAGAAATTGATAAAGTGGCTGAGAATCAATCTAAAAAGTCTTCATCCCAGAAAACAAATCCAAATCTTGTCACATATATTCGAGATAAGGTTGGTTCTTTATTTGAATCTGCTTCTAGCTCAGATCCTTATAAAATTAAAGTTAAAAACAAAAACGATGCTGAGAAAATCGGTAAAATAATTAATGATTACTGCACTCCTGTGATACAAAGTTTTTGGTTAGATACTCAAGACAGTTTGGTGAGAGATGGAACAAAAATACGTGAAGATTTGCTTAAAAAAATTCAACAAGAAATCCAGATAATTTCTAATAATATTTCTGAGTATATTGGAAATGCTTTGCAGGTGGAAATTAGTAATAATCCAATTCAATTTCCTAAATTTGAATTTTTAGGGATTGATGCTAAAATTCAACATCAACAAGAAGTATTTACTAGAACAAAGAGAGAAAAAATAACAGAGAGTCACTGCTGTAAATCAGATAAAGTATATGAAGTAAATGTTCCGTATCAAGAAACAGTATCTTACTACGAAATTGATTTGCGACTGACTTGCCAAGGAATCCAACAAAAGATTAACTCACAAGTGGAGAGAAACTTCGAGTTACTTCAGCGTGTTATTGAAAAACAAGTATCGGAAGATTTTCGGAAAGGGGAAAAACAAATCAATGACTACATCAATAGATTTCAGGCTGAATTTGATTATTTGCTGGAAGAACGAGCAATAAGGGAAGTGGAAGCTCCTGAGATTATTGCTAACCTTGAGAACCAAAGAATCAAAGTGAGTGAATATATCAATGAATTAATATTTATTCGAGAAACGCTTAATAGTTGGAAACCAATGCCTATCGACCGATAGTTATAGCGATTAAAGAGAAAATTAAATAGCTGTTTATCGGCTGATTTCTTATTGGTGTCTCTGCCGTGGCTGTCTGCGTTGCCGTAGCCATGCCGTAGGCTACGACCTATACAGCGTAGGAATTGCCGTGATTGTGCCGTATGCCGTAGACAAACTCATTAAACAGTCGCTTCAATTCTTCTGAACTGAACCGTTGACTTTTTACCTTAAAGTTAGGCTGTATCTCAATAATGACTGCCGATTAAAAGCGATCGCTCTCCCTGGATGCGCCAGCAATTGCTACCACCAACCACGATTGAGATAACACCCGCTAGTTGTCTGGGTTTAGACGAGAGTAACTTACGGGCTAACTAAGACTGATCTGTGTGAGCGGATCAACATCAACGGCAGTCAAATCAATCAATGGGCAACGATGCTTAATCTTGAAGAAAGATGAATACCTGTTTGAGTTGACTGGGTGGAAGAAACCCCTGAACGCTCGGCGATACTTCCCGGTACTGGAGAACGAGCAGAAACTTGGGGCAAAAAGTAGTCAGTAGTCCCGCTTGCCCTAGCGTCAGTCAACTAAACAGAGGTACGGCTGCTGACTTGCTGGACAAGCCAGAATAAGTTACGGGTTTTTACCGAGGAATCTCCAATTATAAGAAATTAAATTGTACACAAGGCTGTTTATTAGGTAAAAACGCTTGCGTAAAATTATTGTACTTGTAGTAGCATTTGTTGCTTATTTCAACTTGATTATGACCCCAACTGCTGCTGCTGGATTGTTAGTTGGAGAACACAAGGTAGCAACTGTTTCTTTCCCTCAAACTTATTTACTTGCCAAAACCCATAGTTCAACAAAGAGTAGTACCCATAACAGTAGCAGTCACCACAAAAGTAGTTCTCCTTCCAAATCCAGCAGTCATAGCTCTAAGCACTCAAGCACCAGTTCAGGTAATTGCGATTATCCTGAGCAGTTGGACTCTGCTGGTCGTCGCTGTGGCAACAGAGCAGCAAGTGTACGTGCAGGGGGACGTTTAGGCGGTAGTCAGTGATAGCTTTTATTTCACTACTGCGGCACGGTTGCTAATATGAGACAATTCGCGATCGCACCCTCAGCTTTCCTGAGATGGGGCGGTAGTCGGCAGGGGGTAAAGCAATTGATGCGTTTATTAAGAAATTGTCGAGCCAAAACCCCCACTAACTTAAATCACCACTAGTTCTAAACTTCTTACACAACTTCCATGATTGTAGGCAAATTGTATGATTCAACAGGATAGTTGGTGATGAACAGTTCCTTGCCTTTGCCCGCCTTCTGCTGTTTGTAGTTGTTCATCCCGTATTGCAACTCCCATTCATAAATGTAGGCAAAAGAAAAGTGATGCCGCACTTGTTCACAGTTATCGTAAGTGATCAACCATTTGTGTGAACACTCCGACATCAGTTTGGCAAAGCGAGAATGGTCAAAACAGGTATGCAAATCACCTTTCTTACCATAAAGCTTAGATTTAGTCTTGCTGAGATAAGGTGGATCTAGAAAGATAAATACATCTTCTCCCGGTTCGGTAAGTAGGGTGCTGTAGTCGAAGTTACTCACACGGGTATTAACAAAGCAACCATTCAAAGCCGCTAGTCGCTCAATCGAAGAGTCTGTAAACCGACCTTTGAAGGAAGCACTACTATAACCGCCACTCTCAATGGTTCCCGAAAAGCTGATCCGGTTAAGAACAAAAAACCGCACACCCCGCTCTAGTGGACTCATGGTACTCGTATCTGCGACGGCGAGAGATTTAAACAAGGCGCGTCCATCTGTGTAAGAGCGTTTTACTTTCCAGACCTCCTCAACTAGCTCTCTTTGATTGGTTTTGACTTGATGCCAGAAGTAGTAGAGTTCTTGGTTGAAATCATTGACCCAGCAAGGCATACTGGGGTACTTCTGTAAAACATGAAAAAATACAGAACCTCCACCAACGAAAGGTTCACGGAATTCCTTAAATGTAGGAGGTAGATAGCGTGCAATCTGAGGAATTGCCTTTTGCTTACCGCCAGGATAGCGTAATGGACTTTTAAACATAAGGAATTATCGTAGCAGTAAGCGGATTTTTTAGTGCTGTAGTATCAAATTTTAAACCAGGAGATTTTTTCAGTTGCCCTGATGCGTTATGTAAGCGCATAGAAATTTCCCATCCGTTGTCAAAACTCAAAAAAACATACTGTTTGCTGACCGTTGCGATAACGTTAGTAGGCATCTGGATTGCAGCAAAATGTTGAATACTCAGGGTTTGCGTGTGAGTATTAACAATAATTTTGTAGTAATTTACATCACCAACAAGGTATTCAAATAAGTTGGTGCTACAAGCGTCAGCATGATTATTGATAAATTGGCTAACCAAATTACAGACTGGAGTATATAAATGCTGTTCCTTCAAACCAGGCGGTAGTTGTCTAAAGAGCGTCGCCTGCCCAACATGTTGCCTGAACTGCTGTGTAATTGCTAGGTATTCTTGTTTAAACTGCTGTATCTGTGCGCTATTTTTAGAGTAACCGCAGTGAACTGGAGTTGTCCCAGGACGTTGAGATCTGAGTGCGGCATGGTTAT
This sequence comes from Nostoc sp. KVJ20, assembly GCF_001712795.1. Classification (GTDB taxonomy): domain Bacteria; phylum Cyanobacteriota; class Cyanobacteriia; order Cyanobacteriales; family Nostocaceae; genus Nostoc. Next base: position 17,121 of record NZ_KV757646.1, on the reverse strand, counting down.
GTTTGAGTGACAGATTAACTGACTGTGCAGGTAAAATTAAACAAATGTCAGTAACATTTTTATTATTCTGATCTGGTAATCGATCTATCATGATTGATGGTTGCTCGGACAACTGAAATTGAGGATTCAACCACAGTAGCAGCAGCGCATTAGCCGCTAGTCTCAATTCATTTAGGAGTAATGATTTTAATTTTGTTAACTTGCTGACATCTCTAAGTTGAGCATTGTTAGCTCTAACTGTTAGGCTGACCCCTGGATGAGTTGTAATTATTACTTCCGTTATCAGGTACTCTAATACACGACCATGCACATTTGAAAGGTGTGTCATATTTGTGGAACATTATGTTTTTCCACAGAGTAACCGATGATCTGTCAAAGTAATGTGATTTGAAAGCATCGTAAAATTATGCAAAAGCAGACGCAGAAATTATGTAAGTTTTATTACTTTCCCTGCTGGGCTTCTGCGTGATACAGCCTGTTTATGGTTGCAGAACGCCCTCATGTTTGCAGGTATGCTCCTCAGCAAGCGCATAAATTTACGCATCAAAATCAATTGGCTGACCGTTAAAATGCTTGTGAATGCTTTCGGGAGTCAACCAACCAGGTATTGTCACCTTTTTATCTACTTCTGCATCACCCTCTGAATTATTTAAACCGTTAATCGTTGCCACCTTTAAAGGTGTCTTACCGTCTGCTGTTTTGCGGTCAATTTGAATAGTGCCTCTAGCTCTACCTTTAGCAGTTCCATCACTGCCACCAACGGCGGTATTAGTGAAGAAATGGGCAATACAAACTAATCTTTCCTCAGCTTTTCTAGGGTCACTAAGAGATGCTTTAACAAACTTTTTAGCAGGTTCCTTGGTGATGTCTGACTCAGAATAGTTAGTGAATTCATCAACTAGTAACTGTTGCGGTTGCTTGGATGGTTGATTATTGATTCTATCTAACCAGCGCTCACGGGCATCATCAAAAGCAAGTCCAATCTCTTCTTCTGTTTGCGCTATCAACTGAGGGCTTAAATATTTCCATGCGTTTCTTAAATTTTCTCCTGCGTGTGCGTCTATCAGCTGATACAAGGGCATATCAAACAGATTTTCTCTAAGCATGACAATCGAAGCTGCTAGAGTTGATTTACCGCTTCCGGCTTCTCCTAGCACCCAAACGGGCTTTTGATTGTCGATAATCTTCCACAACCAGCCATCCTCATGAGCTTTGAGCGCTTCTATCAGTTGGTTTGCTCGTTGTTGATCAACTGATTGCTGATTGTCACTGTCTGCGATCGCGCTCTTGGTTTTACCCTCAATCTTGCCGCGTTCCTGGTCAGCTTTCGCCCTGTCTCGCAAATTCTCCGCAATAGTTTTATCCATCACAGAATGATTAACAGCACGGGCTTTCATAAAATCCTCTAGCTGAATCCGAGCCTTGGCGCGTTCGTTTTCCTCATCTGTCAGTCCTAGCGTTTTGCGTTCTTCTGTGTCCAGTCCTGACAGCCCATCTTTCAACCGTTCAGTATAAAGCTGGGTCGAATGTTGCTTAACTTCACGTTTGTGCTTGTTTTGCTGCCAAGTTGCATAGTCGCCAGTCTTTTCGAGTTCGCCCAGTTCATAATCCGTGCGCTTGAGGCGTTGCGAACGCACGAGCAAGCAACCCACGACACCCCATAGCCCAATAACTGCAATCCCATATCCTAACAACTGATTAGGGTTGTCTGTGGGCAAATCACGCACCCATTGAATAGCATCGCCCTTGTAGGGAATGATGCTGCCATACAGTCCGTAGCGCTGCCATTCTTCAGTCAGGACAAAACGCGGCTGGTTGCAAAAACGCTTATCCAAAGCTATTTGGCTGTGTACGCCGTTTGCTGATCTTGGGCAGAACTGAATCTGTGTCAAATCGTAGGGCTGGCGTGTTTGCGATGTTGCCAGCCCGATGATTGCAGCTACACCACACACACCAGCCAGGGCTAACTCGAAAACACCTTGTTTCATCCCCGCCCCTTAAAAATAATTGCAATAGAACCAATAAATAAAGCCAACGCGACTGCAATACTTACCCAAGGGTCTGATTGCGGATTCTGTTTTTCAATAGTTTGAATATCTTGGCTAATCTGCGTGACTGTTTCTTTAGTCAAATTCTCAAAATATTGATGGTCTTTGACTGCTAACCAAGTTGTGATACCTGCAAACACCAAGCCCCCAGCAGTTTTTAAAACATTTTGCATATTATCTACCTCTAGTCCGTCACTGTTGTAATTAACTCTCAAGCCCGTTAGCCCCGCGAGAGAGCCAACGCTGCATATAGAAAACGAGAGTGAAATTGCCAACCAGAGATTAACGCCACCGCCAGTTATTAAGAGATATTTAGCTATAAAGAATCCCGTAGAATTTAGCGACCAACCGACAAAGAATCTCGTCAATTTTTCAGTTGTATTGATAACGTCTTTGCGGTGCTGCTTGCGCGATTCCAGGTGTTCTATCAAGTCTTTTGGTAACGGCGTATCTGGGGCGATTTCGCTTACTACTGACTCTTGTTCGTCCTCAATGTCGTATGTCATATCTGTATCAGATTATTTCTCGAACCCGTCAGCGCTCGGCTAAAGTTACTGACGGGTTTAGTTATCAAAAACCTATTAGGGCATCCTTGATTTTTTGTACAATCGAGCGCCCAGCATATTGCTTTTTAGGCTTGAAATCATCACGAGCGTTATCACCCATTTCTAAGTAATACTTGCCCAGTTCTCTATCATGTTGTAGGTCAATTGTTTGTTGTCTAATATCTGTCTGCAATTCCGCCTGCAACATCTTATATTCACCGTCAACTTGCATCATGTGTTTATCTACCCACGCCTTGAGCAATAGATGGTCTGTTGCTTGTTGATGGCGTAGGGCTTCTTTCTCCTTGGATGAAGTGAAATCAAGCTTCATCTCTTCTAGGATGTTAGCTAGATGAGTATCAGCTAAAATCGCTGACTGCACTGCTCTTTCAATTTTTTCGCCGCTAACACCAGCTTGTTTGTAGATGTCGCTTAGGACTATATTTAAGTCCTCAGTCCCTTTGATAGCAGCTAACATCTGCTCTCTAACCTGTGGGGCGAATTCGCTAATCTTCGCCCCGTCATTACCCATTTGTCCTATCAGCTTCAGGGCTGATTTATCACCTGTTAGCGCTCTAACTACTAAGTTAGTAGATGCGTTAAATTTAGTTTTTAATTGGCGCTCTAGGTGGCGTGATTTGGAAGTTACCAGATTCTTTAGCTTCATTGAACTTTTCACAGCGATATTCCTTTGATGGGGTAAAGATTTGGTTGCAGTGATACTCCATTCGTCTTACATATTGCTCAATAGCTGACTTTCGTTTGAGATATTGCTGATAGCTTGATTGCTCTAGCATTGGCAGATACAAGCAGCTATACAAGGGTAAAATCACAGCACCGAGCGCACCCAAACTAACAGCAATTCTTGAGAAGTAGCTCATTCTCACCCACCGAATACCCAAGCACTCAAGCAGCGTCAAGTTATCGCTATTGAGCCGCGTTGAGCCTTGCGAGGATTGAGAATTGGGTGCTTTTAATGTTTTGGCGGATGACTCCCATATCCGCTTTGATGTCTCCTGAGAAGTTGTTAACCTTTTGGTTCAATCTAGAAGCTCTGTTGCTGACGTGTTCTCGCAAGTCTTGGGCGTTAGTCTCAAATGATTGCTCAATAACATCAAATTTCTGATCAACGTAGTTCTTGATTGCAGCCGTTACAGTACTGATGAATTGGCTGTAGTCAGTAAAAGTGTCGTCAACGTTTTCAGCAATGCTCAATGTTTCTTGTTCCGTTAACTCAAACCCCAGCGCCGATGATTGGGCTGTTACAATTTGACGCTTATCTTCACTAGTTACAGTGATGCTGTTAATCTCTTGGGAAGCGACCGTAAGCTGACTGTTATCAAGTTCAGCGTCAGGTTGTGCATCTTCTAGCCCTACTAGAAACGTTTCTTCAACGGGTTCATCAACTACAGATAATTGGCTTGTCGATTTGACTTTGAGATAATCAACGGCTTGACTCAATTGCTCTTTGGTTGGATTGTTAAGGTCATCGCACTCGACAGCAAGCGCAGCCAAAGTATAATCGTCTTTAGTGAATCCTTGATAACCCTGTTTGTACAAACGAGCGCGGACATTGTTAGTAAATTTGTCAGACATGATGATTACTCCTTATTTGACTAGTGCTAAAACTTCGATGGTTGCAGATTTCATGGGCTGCGCTCGTCTGTTGATTGCCCATTTAGCAGCAACAAACGCAACAAGGGCTAAATCCTTGCAGTGGTAAGTATTTTCAGCTTTAAAAGATAGTCCGGCTTTTTCAAACCAGTAGTAACGAGTGCTGCGCGGTACGTCTATAAGATTGATTTTGAGATAGTCTGCAAGAATTTCTAAAAACTGTCTGCCTGAGTAGTGAGCATCTAACTCATAGAAATGTCTAAATGCTTGCCAGCGTTCCGTAAACCCCTCACCACGACCCGTAAAACTGCCGTAGCGCCGTTTTAGTCCAGCGAAACCTTCAACTATCTTTTGAGCATCAACTGCCTGTACTTCAAAACTGAAGTGTTGCTTTAAGGTTGCTACAACTCGATACCAAGTAATATCAGCAATCTGTTTGTTTAACTCGCGCTCGTAAATCTGTTTCAACTGGCGATACTTAGCTATATACTCTTTCGTCGCCACATTTTCTCCTGGTTAATATTTAAGTGTGTATAAAATTAACTGCCATTCCAGATAAGTCCAAGGTATTTGATGTATGTAATTAGTTGAATCCAGTTATTTGATATGAGCAGTTAGCTGACGACTATCAATAACCTTGGAAAATAAATCTGACAAATCATGAAGAACTTACTTTTCCGAGGCTATAACCACGTAATAACAAGGTTTGTCAGCTTTTAAGACTTACTGACACTTTCTCGTTTACCCCCGCGAATACGCCCCTTTTGGACTAGTTGACGCGCTTGTACCAAAGCCTTTGTCCGCGACGCGCGGTAGTATCTGTTACCAATGGTTAGAACAAACTCAACTGTATTGAGTTGTGATTTATCTCTGCTGTGTGCTGTTTATATAAGCTCGGCACTTCGTAGCAGCGTCTTAGCACCTTGTCCCGATTGAGCTTTAAGTCAGCACTCTTAGACTGACGCGGTAAAGGACGGAAATAATATTGTGTGTGGTTGATACTGTCACTGCTTGTTAAATATCTGTACAGCGTTCCATCGATCCAGTAAGTCTTGTTCTGGCTCAACAGCGTGACGCATCCTACAAGCTGTTTATCGATCATCATTCTTTTCTCCTGCAACACACGTACCCGTCAAGCTTGCACCCAGGAAGACGGCGATAGATGCGATCGCGCTTCCTTCAAAAATCTTGGCGTTGTAAATCCATGTGGGTTGATATTCCTCCCCTCTGCTTTCTTCAATCCGGTCAAACCCGTGACAAAAGATAGAACCAACTACCATAAAACTAGTAGTTACCAAGCTCACAATTGCTACTGATGACGCTCCATTAAGTATGAATGAGTTAATCTTTTCACGCCAAGGAATTACACGGCGAATGTGCATTACTGGCTTCTGTTCTAGATATGAATGCCACTGCTCATCAGTAAAATTCAAGGGCTTGGAATCACAATAATCGTGTTCGTCAAGTAGTTCGCCTACTGCTTGAATTGCATCTCCTAGCATCACATCTGGAGAGTATTCTAGTTGTCTGAATTCTTCCGAATCTCGGATTTCTCTGAGCCAGCGATCTATTGCTTCTAACCTTCGTAATTGATTTTGATTAAGCATTGTTCTCTCAAGACGTATTTCGTTGATTGCTTCTATCGGTGTTGGGTAGCTTACAATCTGCTAATTGGTTCATCAAAAGTGAAATCTTCTGCTGGTAAAGATATTTGCGTAACTACTGTGGGCACTGATTTTGCCAAAGAATCGCGTTCATCTATATCAAAGGCTGGTAAAACTTCCCAAGTAGCTTCTAAATGCCTGCCGTACCTGGAAAACATCACATTAATTAGCTCTGTTAAACTTGCTAATTTGGTAGTTTTCAAAAGATGTTCGCCCTTTTCCAGCGCCGCACCCCTAATCACAACTCGCGCTTGAGCCATATTTTTGAGTCCTTAAGTAAGACATTTGCAGACATAACTGTGAGCATGGTTGCAATCAGATGCCCATGCCAAAAAACAAGATTGGACGCAATTGGGTTTTTTTTGGTCTTCTAAAAAATTTGCAGACTTTTTGCGTCTTGTCTATTACAATATCACATATTAGCTACAAATTAGAGCAGATTTTTGTATTTGATAAGAAAACTTGCACTAATTAGCTAGAAATCAGTCCTAAAAAAGTACGATAGAAGGCAAATGTATATGTTAGATGCAGTGAGTAAAAGAGTTCACGTAACTTTACCTGATAAGGTTTTTGACGCATTAGAGCGATGGGCTGATGACCAAGGCCGTCCCGTTGCCAACCTTGTAGCGTACCTAGTTGAAAAAGCTATAGAAGAAGCTGAGACACAAGGGAGGATTCCGTCATCATCCAGCAACGACAAGAAGGACAAATGAATACAAACAGTAATTCTGCCATCCCTGCCATTAATAAAGCGATCGCCTTGAAATAGCTGACATACATAATTGGCAGAGAAAACTTTTCCTTGCTGGTGTTAGATGACGACTAACTGATGCACCAATCGATGAAATCCGCCTGCTGTTGCTCATGCAGTCCTAGAAGATAAATTCTATTCGATGAGAGTTTTCTTATGGCAGCAAATGATTTAAACCCGCAACTTCCATTAATAGTAAATCTCAACTTGATTAATCAAGAAGGTCAGGAAAACATTGACCTCAGTAAATTAATCATAGAAATTGATTCAACTCTATTTCCTAACCAGGAACAATTTCTAAAAGCTTTACGCAGTCATTTGTTACAGTCTCTCAAAGAAGTTCCTGTAACAACTTCCATCAATCTGAGACAAATAGAAAACAATTCTTTTGAAAATGCCGAAGATGAATTATATCCTCCGGTTCCAAAATCTCAAACAGAGAAAAGTCAAAATAGTATTCAGGAAAACGAAAGTTATTTTGAAACTCCAGCTAATTCCATTCCAAATACTTCAATCACAGTTAGACAATCAAAATTATTTAAGTCCCAAGACTTTGAAGCTATTCCAACAGCAGCACTTATGTTTTCCAGTATTGACTCTCAAATCAAAAAAGAATTGTGGAAGCAAAATGAAGATGGGATAGCCTACTTACAACATAGAGCTAAAGGCGATTCTCAAAACTTCATTGAGCATTATATTGCCAACCCCGGTGATATTTCCATGCTCCCTTGGGATGAAGCACTGCAAATCATTGATAAATTTGGGTTTAACAGCGCCAAACTGCACTTAATCTTTGCTGCCTATGCAATGAAACAGGAAAGACCGTGGGAAAGCTTATTTATTCTCAATGCCAGCGACTTGATAAAAGATATGGGTTGGGATCAGCGAACTGATTTACCCAAACATAAAAAACTCTCAGAAATAGCCAAAACTGCGTTTGCATTAGATTGTTTGTTAGTTAAAGCAGTATGGATAGAAGGTAGGAATAAAAAAGGTGGAATAAATGCTAGTACCCCTGTAGGTCGAATGTGGAACATTACAGTTGTGCCCTATGGTCAGATAAATTTACAAGGGAAAATAGAAGAGCCTAATGAAGTTCAGTTAATTATTCAACCCGGTGCTTGGACTCAACATTTTTTGAACAGAGCAGGAGCAAAATCAAGGGACGCTTTATATCAGTTTGGCTACTTAGCCCAACAAGTTTTGAAAATTGATCCCTACCATGATGAACTCGCGCTAAGGCTGGCTATATATCTAACATTAGATAGTCGAATTCGCCTTGATGGAAATTACAAAGTACAGGAGCTATTAGAAATTGCATTTGTCAAACCGATTATAGATAAAGCTCGATTAGATCGCCGCCGAGCCTATGACTTAAAACAGCACTGGGATAGTGCCATAAAGCTACTACTAAAACTGGGCTGGCAGATTGCATTTGACCCCGAAACTTACCCCGAAGAGCTAAGACCAGACTCCAAGGATAAGAAACCTAAAGGCTACCTTGATAAGCTGTTGGATGCAAAACTCACCATCAAACCCCCAACCCCTATCCCGGAACTTATAGCATCCAAGTCCAAACTCACGGTTGAACGATCGCAATTGAAAGTTAAACCCAAAGTAGAACAGTTACAGCCAAAAGCCAAGCCCACACAGGAACAACACATCAGCTTGACTAGCAGTCAAGTTAAAAAAGCACGTATTGCTAAAGGCTGGTCGCAAGCGAAACTGGCTGGTTTTATCGGCGTATCTCAAAACCTTATTTCCCTGATTGAACGGGGTGAGCGCACCTTCAATCCACAGCTAGCCACCCAGATCCAAACGCTTCTAGATATCCAAGACTAAGTATTATTACTTTAGATTTCCCAACTACGAGTTGATGATCGGCTGTGGTTGGCTGGTTTTCTGTTGCAGTCTTGTTTTAAAAAAAATAATTCAAAAAATTGGCTTTAAAGCTTTGCCCTGTAAGGCTTTGGCTCTTAAAACAAAGGCTCTAGAATCCCCGGACAAAAACTCTAGAATCCCCGGACAAAAACTCTAGAATCCCCGGACAATCCATTTTTGAAATCCTTGCTGCATAAGGGTTGTAGCCTCTTAAAACAGCCCTGATTAATTAGATTAATTAGATCAGTTTTGCCTAGTGGTTTTGCCCAATCTGGCATTATTTCTTGATGTCCAAAAATGTCAAAAACTTTTTTGGCTACTGAAAACCTTAAGCTGCCCTCAAACCAAAATCCCACAATAAGCACCCTGGCGTGTACCAACAGAGGGGGTAATGGCTGATAAGCGGCGGTTTCCTAGAAGGAGTGACTAATAAATGACAAACCCCGTAGTCGAGAGCAGAAGAACGGCGCTATCAGGGAAAAAATCTATTTACGATAGCGCGTTTTTACCCCCAGTCATACCTAGTAATAAAATCAAGTTTGCGTTTAATGCAACAGGCAGAAATAAAGACTGGGACTTTAAGAAACTTGCCGGTAACTTTCAAGATGTAGAAGGCACTCTAGCCGATGTCCAGCAACACATAAAAGCAGGTCACGCTATCTGTGCTGGCTTATTGGGTGGGAAATGGCGCAGTAAGGCTAATGTCATCGGTTCTCAATGGTTGCTCCTTGACATTGATAATTCCGATGTCGCCCGTGATGAGGACGGCAAACCAATCAAGGACGAAAACGGAAATTCTATCAAAGTTTACGATCCGCAACTAACCATTGAGGAAGCTCTAGCCCATTCCTTCATTCAAAAGCACTGCGCTTTAATGTACACCACTGCCAGTCATAAACCAGACTGGCATAAATTCCGGTTGATTTTCCCTTTACCGCAATATGTTGAAGGTGCTGATACTGTAGAAGCTTGTACCCGTAAGCTGATGCAGCAGTTGCCCCATGACCCAGCTTGTAAAGATGCAAGTCGTGTTTTCTACGGCAGCACAGAGGCAGAATTCCCCCTGGTCAACCCTGAAGCCACTTTACCAGCAGAATGGATTCAGGAAGCGATTGCGATCGCGCAAATTGAGCGTATTGAGTATCAGCTACGAATTCAAGAAATTGAGTCACGGCGTAAAGAGTGGCGTGAGATTTCCCTCACTGAAGGCTGGGATATTGACCAGCTAATCCAGAACGCGCTTTCATTCATCCCACCGCGCACCCCAGGAAGCGGTAACTACGACGAATGCCGTCAGGTGTTGATGGCGCTGGTTAATCATTATGGGGCAACAGATGCGGAAATCATAGCCGAGCAGTGGTCGCCTAGTATCAAAGGCTCAACTTGGAACATCCACGCCAAGATTCGCAGTTTTCGGCGCGGGGGAATCTCAATCGGTACACTGTTTCACATTGCCAAACAGTATGGCTTTCGGTTCCCGCAACGGCAGTATGAACCATACCAGCCCAAAGGAGTAATTAGCCGTGAACAGTGGGAACTTGGGCGAGTCAGAGAGGACTTGAGCAGCTTCCAAAATTTATTAAAGCAAGCCATCGCTCCATTTAGTTCGATATTTAAAGGATTCAAAGCCCCACCAACACCCAAGCCCTTACCCGAAATTGACACGCCTTCGCCCAATGTAATTATTTACAAGCCCGGCAATATCCCGTACATAACTGAAGTTACAGGCAATATCTCTATCTCCTGCCAGCCAGAAGAACATATCACCGCATGGGTAGAAGCTGTTTCTAAAGGCTGGACGCAAATTTTAGATAATTCCCATCCCGGACTAGGTAAGTCTTACAACGCGGGGCAATTGACGGCGGGGCTATTCGGCGTTGATAAACTAATTTACCAGGATGCCAACCACAGAAACCCATCTACACTACCCATTGAGACGAATTTTGTTGACTTACCAGTGCGGCACAACGGCTTTAAACTAGATCCCACCCGCAAAACTCCTACAGGTGAGGACTTTAAACTGTGGACTAAAGCGGGTGAGACTGCCGACACTGACGGCAATTGTCACAGGACTTACTTATTTAACGCCTTCCGCAACAAGAATTTTAGCAGCCTTGATTTTGAAGAGAGCGGCATCAGTCCCATCTGTGGCGGTTGTTCCCTTAAAAATCAGTGCCGTTTCTCCAGTGGTAACGGTTTTGGCTTCCGCTTTCAAAAGCGCACAGCAATTCAAAATTATTCCGAACTCAGAGCGCACCCAGACTCTACACCAGTTACCTTAACTAATGCTGCTGACCAAACTTTCACTGTTGGGCGGTTATGGGAAGAAGCAGGCACACTCATCAAACCCGTGCGTAATGTTGATGTGAACCTTGGCGATTTTGAAACCACTGTGGGCAAGCTGCTACTGTTAGAACCAAATCTTCTATCACAGCTGCAACCTGCACTAAAAGTTTTACACCAACTGTTAACTCAGCAACTTAAGCCCACTGACCGCTACGGGTTTGATGATGCCAGCATCCGTGCGCTGCTGCCCCCTTTCCCAAATGGCTTAGATATCGAAGCGATTCAGCAAACTGTAGAACCTGATTTAACTTTTTTAGAAGACTTGGACTCAATTGATATTACCCAAGATAAACAACTCAAAAAAAGCTCTGCGGCTCGTTATGCTGCCAAAAAGGTAGTTAAAGACAGCGCACGAACAGCCGGGAGGGAGTTTCTTGACTTGCCTAATTACTGGTTGCCTGACTTCCTGGAAGCTTGGAAGGGTGATGGTAGTTTTCAGTCTCAATGGGGTGTACTCAGCATTCACCGCCGAAACCCCAAGCATACTGAATTGGCCCACTCTGCCCAATTTAATATTTATCTTGATGCCACTTTCAAATCCCAGCAATTGAAATTGAAACTGGGCATCAATGATCCTGTGTTAGTCATCGAGCAACAACGCCCAGACTACGACAATTTAAAAGTGGTCAACGTTACTGGGCTGGGTAAACTGCCCAAAAATCGCTCTCTTCCACTTAGCGCTCGTGTTAATGCCCTCAAAGAAACCTTGAAAAAACTCTGCCCCAACCTTGGCATTATCGATTGGAAACAAATTGCAACCCAAGCCGAGGGCCGCACAGAATACGGTCACTTTGTCGATGGGCGTGGTGTTAACAGGTTTAGTGAGTGTGATGCGATCGCAAGTTTCGGCATTCCCTACCAAAACATCGGTGTTTTAGCCGCACAATATCAGGTGATGACTGGTGAACCAGTCAACCTGGAAGATAAAAACAGCGCTTTCCAAAAGTATCTCACAGACCTGATCCGTGCAGAAATCATCCAAGAGATTGGGCGATTACGCGCTCATCGTCGCCCCAATGTGGAGCTAACATTCTACTTCTGCGCTGACTATGACCTTAGTTTCCTCGATCGTGAATTACCAGGAGTGAAATTAGAGGTTGTTGATGCCTGCTCTCTATGCACCGAAGCGGGTAGCCGAGATCAGCAGACGGGACACGCCATCGTCAAAGCGTTTACCCAGCTTTGGCAGTCACACCAGAAAATTGGACAAAAGGCTATAGCCAAAATCATAGACACTACCCAAGGATGGGTGAGCCGATTTACCCAACGCTGGGGGGGCTGGCAGCACTTTAAAAAATTATTACTCTTGCTATTAGATAGTCTTAATAGCGGTAGTAATAAAAATTTGGCTGACTTAGACGAGGATGAAAAGTGGCTAGCGCGTACATACTTCCCGATGTTGATTGCTGAATCAGAATCATCACCAGAAGATGCCTTAGAACACGTCGCTGAAGTTGCCACAATCTTTACTAATACTGCACTGCGGCGAGTTTTTAACTTCTGCACGCCGATAGTTTTGGCTGACTTACTGATGATTATCTTGCGTTGTCTGCCTACTGAGGTTTACTCAGACTTTGCCCCAATGCAAGCCGTAACTAACCCGACAGTGACCTGATAAAATTTATCGGAAATCATTACTACTGACAAGCTCAGTAGTAAAAGATGCTCATAATGATGATTGTGTACTTAATCATTGAGTGAGCGTCCCGTTCAGTATGCCTCTGAGTGGGTTGGTTTTCTAGATGAAAACTTGGAACGAGGTTTTTTAACTACTCTAGGATTAACTCAAATAAAGCAATATCCATCCAACTGGTAATTAAACGATAAGTTTGTTGTCCGTACATCAATTGTTTCTTGAAATATGAACAAATACTTTATCGACTGCGACCTCAATAATTTCTGGTCAGATAACGAATACGCCAAAAAATATCAATCCGCACCAGTTACCTACGATTTAATTGAAGTAGTTGAAAAAGAGCTTGGCTTCAAACTACCCCAGTCCTATATTGAACTAATGAAGACGAGAAACGGAGGCATACCCAATAAAACTTTCTTTGCGACAACTGAGGAAACTATTTGGGGAGATAGAATCGCAATAGAAGGAATTTTTGGGATTGGTGTTGACAGTTCAGCTTTTGCTCTGTGCGGAAATAATGGCAACCATTTTTGGATTAACGAGTGGGGCTATCCCGATTTTGGGGTTTATATCTGTGACACGCCTTCAGGCGGACACGATTTGATTATGCTGGACTATCGCAAGTGCGGCAAAAATGGCGAACCGGAAGTAGCTCACGTTGATCAAGAGAACGACTATAAGGTAACAACCATTGTCAAGAACTTTGAAACGTTTATCACAGGTTTAACCGGGGATTGAGCCGATTTACCCAGCGTTGGGGAGGCTGGCAGCAATGCGAAAAAATTATTACTCTTGCTATTAGATAGTCTTAATAGCGGTAGTAATAAAAATTTTGCTGACTTAGACGACGATGAAAAGTGGTTAGCGCGTACATACTTCCCGATGTTGATTGCTGAATCGGAGTCATCACCAGATCACCTGTTAGAGTCAATGGCAGAAGTTGCCCAAGTTTTTAGTACTAGGGCGATGCGGCGAGTTCTACACTTCTGTAGCCCTCAAGTTAGGGCTGACTTACTGATGATTGTACTGAGTTGTCTGCCCACTGAAGTTTACTCAATTTCAGTTTCTGAAATCTCTGCATCACTCGTAGAACCTACGCTATCACCTTGAACAGTCATAAGAACTGATTCTAGACGATAACCAGCTTCTTGAATGTAATATCCAGCTGCACCCACGTCTTCAAACACGTTGTCAAATTGGGGATGAGTTGACGGAAAAATCTTTCTCAGGCGATCGCTGATTCCTGAAAGTTCTTGCTGAATTGCGATTAGTTCTTGAGTATCATCATCCATGACTTATTTACCACAAAGATAGCTGCCCCGGTGAAACATTTGATTTACCTCCTCTATGGTATAAAAGGTGACAAGCACTACAAAGAGCTATAAGGTTGCCTCTGTGGTTATTTGCTGGGTTTCTGTCCCAATGATGAACCTGTAGGGTGTACACGCTGCGTTTTGAGCGTGTTATATGTGATGTTTTTTCACCAGGGGGAATGCACTGTAATCCACATTTTTGACAATGCCACTGGGCTTGTTGCTTAACTTCCGTGGCAATTTCTGACCAATTATCTGGGTATAGAGAATAGGTGAACGTCATCAGTCTAATTAAACTAAAGCTTTGAGAATTGTAATGCTTCGAGGGCTGGGCTACGTTTGAAAAAATATTACTTCTGCTATTAGATAGTCTTAATAGCGGTAGTAATAAAAATTTGGCTGACTTAGACGAGGATGAAAAGTGGTTAGCCCGTACATACTTCCCGATGTTGATTGCTGAATCAGAATCATCACCAGTACCCAACTGCTAAAAAATTTATTCAGATTCAAAGTCGATCAGAACAGCATCGGACTGAAACATTTCGTCTCTAGCTTTTAAACCAATATCTCGACGGATACTGTCTAGAATTTCTAGACCTGTGCGTTGGCTGTTGGGGTAGGGAGTCCAGATGGCGTTGACTGTAATTTCAGTACCGACTAAGAATGTGTTGACTGCGCCGATAAAATACTCACCATCGTCATAATCTAAGCGAACAAGGTAAACACGAGTTTTGCCAGCATAGTGAGCATTTTTAATGTCAGAGGCGGTTTGATAATCGGGATGTGATTCAGTCAAGTAGGTGATTTTAGGTTTGTTGGGATGATAAAATGTTTCGGATTTACCCCAATTGGGATCTGACTTTTTAAATTCTTCGGATTTACCCAAATTGGGGTCTGACTTTTTAAATCCTCCCGATTTACCCCAATTGGGGTCTAACTTTTTACGCCTTTGAGCTTCTCCCATATTGATTCCTATTATGTGGCTAACTTGACCTGATTAAAGACTAAAACTAGGATGCCATTGTTTCTATGTTGTTGCTGCCTGGGCTACGGAAAGAAAAAATATTACTCCTGCTATGTAGATAGTCTTAATAGCGGTAGTAATAAAAATTTGGCTGACTTAGATGACGATGAAAAGTGGCTAGCGCATACCTTCACTTATTTGCTTTTTTGTATACGATAATCACTCTATCTAAGTAAAGTTCATCCGTTACTACTGAGATGGTTCGTATAAGCTGTTCGCCTTGAACTTCAATGCTATCAGCTATTTTCGTGTCACCATCATCGTATCTGAGCTTTTTTTTATTAACTTCATCGCTAGGTACAGCCCACGATACCAGATCATCAAGCAATAAGAAGGCTTTAGAGTCATAGAAACTTAGATGACCGTTAAACGGTATAACTTCAGACTCCAATACCCCTTCTCTGTCATACCAATAAACTTTTGGTTCGCCTGTTCTTTCTTCAAAGAATTTACCATCTGACGAGATAGTTAGAGTAAGTCCTTCGGTTGCTTCTACCTGAGCAATTAAATTATTGCTGTTACCATTCAACCAATTTTCGACACCATTCGGATCTGGTTCATCACCGATAAATTTAATTTGGGCGTTTAGAGAAATGCTTCCAGTTAACAGCCATGTTCCAATTAATAATTCTATATTCATAGGATTTTTCTAATTACAGGTTTGATTCAGGCTGTTGCTGCTGTGCTACTGGCTCTTTACTTTGTCTCTTGCCCTTTGCACTATTAACTGTTGATTTATCCGGCTCACTACTAGCTTTATCTGATGCAGTATTTACAACTGCTAACTGAGTTGAAGTAGCCAGATTTGATGACGGATTATTATCATCGCTTGAAGATGTCTTTTTCTGGCGACGGCTGCTTTTCTTCAACTCGCCTAATAAATACCTAATCCGGCCACCACTCAAATTGATGCCCAGCCCTTTCAGCATCTCTGACACTTCATCATAACTGTAGCCATACTTATCAGAGGTCAGTTTTTCAATGTACCGTCTCATTTTCCGAACTGCGTCTCTGTCTGAGATGTCCTCTCGCTCTTTCGGTTTCTGCTCCTTAAGTAGATTGATAGCCTTATCAATCTTGCCCTTCGTAATCACTTCTGAATTCTGATGTTCACTCATGGTTATCTCGTGAATTCTGATTAACTGATAATTATCGGCTATTTGAAATAATTTGTACCAAGAAAGTTTTCAAAATCCTACAAAAATCGGCTATTGAGGCTACGCCGATTTACCTTTTTGTACTACGGCTACGCCAAACTATTTTTTAGTGTTGTAGCTTCGCTGGTAGTCTTATTCAAGCTAATGCTAAACAATCTGGCTATTACAGCTACGCTGAATCAGATAATTTTACTTAAAACAGCTACGCTGAATAATTTTTTAGTATTACGGCTACGCCGGACTATTATATTGTGTGGCAGCTTCGCTGAATCAGAGAATTTTCATATAGCAGCTACGCTGTTTTTATCTCTTGTGCTGTGGCTACGCCAAACCAGAATTTACCTCCTGCTTGATTATCTCAAATTCCTGGCTACGCCGTTGCTATCCTCCCCTGTAAGTTGTAGGATGATCAGCAGCACGGCTACGCCTTTATACTCCTGCCTTCAGCCCCCTGCTCTGCCCTCCGTACATACGTAGCCAGGGATACCTCATATACCCCGAAAATGGGCTAGAAGCCAGCCATGCCTCAAAGCTTACGCTTTGTCTCGCTGCGCTCGAACGGCAGACTGGTTCAAGTGGGGAAGCCCCCCTTGAAAAACCCCCCTCGCAATGTCCCTCAATCTTCTCGACTTATGGCTAACCGCAAGCAGTCAAAAGCTCTAGTCAGAAAGCATATTTTTCCAGTTAGGTTAAGTGATATTGAACTGGATTTGCTGCGAATAAAATCACTTGATGCGGGAATGTCAGCGAGTGAACTGATGAGGCGCAATGCGTTGATGCGTCCGTTGCCTAAACGGTTGAGTAAAATTAGCTTGCAAACATATTGGGAATTAGGACAAATCGGGAACAACCTAAATCAGCTTGTCAAGGCAACTAACATAGCCCTAAAAATTGGGCGAACTTTACCTGCTGATCCAAAACTACTAAGAGAACTTTTAGAACTGTTGCATCAGTGTAGGCGAGACATTGCCTCGGATGACATAGAAGACGAAGATTCGGAAGAGGAAGAGTCAGACGATGATTGGGAAGCAGACTAAAGGCAGAGGTTTTCGCAAGCTGTTGGATTATTTGGAATCCCGTGAAGATGCTAAACTAATTGGCGGCAACATGAGCGGGAGAAATGCCATTGGCGTCAAGTTAAG
>NZ_KV757645.1 GCF_001712795.1 Nostoc sp. KVJ20 | reverse complement strand
CGTTACTTGCAGTCTTCAGGGTTTTGTCAGTGCTCAGTTAAAAGTTCTGAGTCTTGAGTTAAATACATACTCAGCACTCAGCACTCATTACTCAAAAGTTTTCCTGGTGTCTATTGCGCGGTGGAACCACACTGAACCCTTCCCGAACTCAGAGGTGAAACGCTGCTGCGGCCACGATAGTTTAGGGGTAGCCCTACGCAAAAATAGCTCGATGCCAGGTTCTATATTTCAACAAGCCTTTCTAAATGTAGTTAGAAAGGCTTGTTGTTTAGCTGATAAGATGGCTTAATATTTTGACAATTATATGCAGCGGTAGTTCGGAAAGTTTCAGCAACTGCTGATGTTGTTACTGATTGAGAATACTTTTACTGCTCTCAAGTTTTGACAAGAGAGCAGCTTTAGCTCACGCCAGAAATTTACATGGGGCTTCATAAATTCAATGCCCCGGTTACTGTATAGGTAGTTAACCCCACACCAAACACGATCGCAGTGAAGGAGTAGGGTTTTGTTGTATGTGGTCATAAAGAAACGCCAGCTTCAGATACAGTAGCCCCTACATCTGGTTTTACCTCCTTCGCCTTCTTTTCAAAAAGCTGAATTCCTGCATCAATAATTTCAAACCCGTTTTCTGTTCGTTGGCCAAGCTTGCCCGATACAGCCCCAGCCCAGTCTGCAAACTCCGAGGCGCTAGTTTCAGCCTTACGCCAACTTTTGGCATTAACTTGAGCGGTGAAGACTATGCCGTTCTGGTCAGTCAACTCGATTGCAACTTTTTTATTCTGAAGAGGTGTGGCTGTTGGTAGTGAGCCACTAAATTTTATTGTCACTTCGCTTTTGACTTCCATACCTTACCCCTAGCTCATCATCAATTTCATTTTTTCGTTCCTGATTTTATCTTGGATTAGGTTGACACAACGTGCGGGGCAGAGAGTTAATCTCTTTGATCACAAACAAAGTGAACGTTGAGCATTCGACTTGAAACAGAACCAAGACTCAACATTAAAAAACAAAATCCACAAAAAAAATTTACCCCTGTTTTTGACCCTTTTTTTGTCTATCTAATTGATAATTACTCTCAAGATGAACCGCCCAAACCGTGATTATTGACACATTTATCAAGAAATATTACAGTTTTTGCACTAACTTATTGATTTCACTCAATTCGTGCATTTGAGATAAAACCTCGAAAAAACATCCATTTTCCCCGCCCTCACCAACTACATTCAACATCTCCCAATATCTAGACAATATCTCCCTTTCTCTCCAATTTTTTCTTACCTTTTTACACCTTTTACATCATCCACTCACAAAATTCTCATTAGCTCAAAAATTCCCAATAAATCCGAACAGTTCCCAAGACTTGTTAGAAGTCTCCCATTTGCTCCCAATAATTGGTCAATTACCCTGAAAATCGCTTAAAAGCTTTTAAGCTCTGTAATCCATCTTTTTCTGACGCACAGTACGCCATATTTGGCGGAAAGTTTTTGAGGGTCAAAAATGAAAAGTAGAAGCAGAAGCAACAGCCATCAAAAAATACTACTGAAAAACTACACAATCACGACAAAACCCAGCGATGAGTTCACCCCTCTTTTCACAAACGTATTACGGGGGGGTTCAGGGGTGTTTGAGGTTTTGTCCAAGGCAATTGAAGAAATTGAGCCGAAATTTTCTGCAAACCTTACACAGTCAGCGAGAATATTAAAAAGAATGGAAGAGTGCTGTTTCTCGAAACAGTTGGCAATGTTAGGACTGCGGCTCGAAACTGGCTTAATTAGTACGATTTAAGATGAATAGATTAACCCTAGCCAAACTCAAAAAAATTGCAGCAGATAAAGGTTACGAAGTCCGATTTGAGAGGGCCCGCTACAAGGTTTTTGAAAAGATTGCTGATTTCGATTCTTTGTCCGATGCCGAGGAGTTTCTAGCCCAAAAAACACCGCCAACACCACCCAAACCGCCAACACCACCCAAGCCCCCAACACCACAGTATGACCTTACTGTTATATGGCAGCGTGTTTTGGAAAATATTCCTCAAGCCTCCATCAAGGCATTAATAGGACAAATGTGTTTTTTATGTGATTATGATGGGGAATCTGCATTAATACAGTGCAAATCGCCTTGGTACGACAAAATAACAACAAAATTACCGACACTCAGCGAAGCTTTTAAGAGTGCATTTGGTAGAACCGTCGCTGTATCACTGTCAAAGATTCCTACTGCACCAACGCCATCCCAAACACCTTCACGCTCCCAAATACCAGCACCGCCACCGCCACCTATACCACCACCACCAACGCCATCCCAAATACCACCGCCACCTAGACCACCCGGCACAACCCAGATACTATTCCTCAGTTCTGGAAAATACAAAATTAGGGTACTTGATGAAATTATTAACCAAGGCTACCCAGGCTTAGATGGTCAAAAATACTTGGATGTGCTGAAAACGGTAGAAATAGCGAAAATACTTGATTTTTATCATTTATCACAAGGCATGAAGTTATCTATAGCTATCCCTTTTAATTCATACCAATCTTGGTTTTTGAATTTTGAGGTTATCAGTTTGGCTATTCAATCGCTGAAGAATAGTAATTACTTATTTGTTATTTTGCAACCAATATCACGTATAACATCAGCCGATCACTATTTGGGTATTCACACATACAAACAGTGAGAAGTCGTTCGTTTCAGGTCGGAAGTCGCCCTTTGAAATTCAGGACAATTACTTCAGACAAACGACTTGCGCCTTACCCTGCAAGTCTGCTTTGAACTTGCCTCCCAATTAGAACCACAATTAAGAAGCCAAATTCTGACCAATAAACCCCAGGCTTATTGATCAGAAATAATACAGACTTGTTGCAAACGTACTTCAAAGAATCGCTCAATCGAGTAATTGCTTGAGCAAGTGAATCTGTAATTCCAACTGTGAGATAGAGTAAATCACAGCAGTCTTAAGAGTGTCGCTGTCAGCACCAATACGCTTTATGACAAATGGCCCCCAGCACATTCTCAAAGTACTCAAAACAATTTTAGTCAAACCTCTGCCCGACATTTTACGCTCTCGCTCTCGTAAAAATTGCAGCAACTGGCCATCGCTACTGTCGTGACTGCGCTTAATCGAAAGCACTTCTAAATTAGGTTGCTCCATGTCCTGTATTCCTATCGAATTATAGAAGATTATAAGTAAGACATCGTGTTGATTGATACCAATTTTAAATGACTGTCAAAATGCGCCGTAAACTACCCCTAGTATCCCTCTACTGTACCAAATGACAGTCATTTGACAGTCATTGTCCAAAACCCCGATGACTGTCAAACGACTGTCATAATACCCCCTAGAGGTGCTTTTGGGCGTATTTTCGCACCAGGCAGTAAACGCGATTTCTCCCCCAAAAGTGGATTTCAGGGTTTTGTATAAGTGATACCATACTCACTATGGTTTCATGCCCTGCGGGTGGCTGCGCCATCTCTCGCTGCGCTCGTGACATGAAACCGCCGTTCGCCCTGCGGGGTTTTTCAGTACTACACTCACACTGCATTTGTAGCATAAATCTTTTATGTCGCCACTAACAATTCTCAGAATTGAGAAACTAAAAACATTCGGCAACGTTGCGGGAAGTGATGACCATGTTACCAGGAATAGAGAAACACCCAACGCAGATCCAACTAAAGAGAATGTCCGGTTAATTGGGGGAGAAGACGACCGCGCACTCGAAGAGATAGTTAAAGAAAAAATTTCTACGCTCAAGCATCGCCCTCGGCATGATGCAGTGTTATGCACTGAAATGTTTCTCTCGGCATCGCCTGAATATTTCCGCCCTGGTGATCCATCTCTTTCTGGGCAGTGGTCTGATTCACTGATGCAGCAATGGGCTTTAGCATCTCGTGACTGGCTATCTCAAAACTATGGATCAAAGTGCGTCAGGGCAGAACTCCACCTAGATGAAAGTACCCCACACATTCACGCCTACATCGTGCCACTGAATGAAAAAACTGGGAGAGTCAGTCATGACGCGATGTTTGGCGGTAGAGGTGGACAGGGAAGGATTAAGTTATCCAAACTCCAAGATAGTTATGCTGCTGCACTCGCTCCTTTGGGCATTGAACGAGGGGTTAAGGGCAGCAAAGCAACCCACACCAAAGTAAAGGAATATTACCAAGCTGTTAACAGTGAACCACTCACCGCAGTCATTACAAATAACCAATTAGCGCCAGCGCCATTTGAATCAGCTAGTAGTTATGTAGCCAGAATTCAGTCAGATGACCAGTTCCAAGCAATTAACCACCAACTGGCTGACCGGGCTTTCATGCAAGAGCGACTATCCCGTGCGGAGCAACGGGCTAGGGCCAGCGAGAAGGAACGACAACGGCTAGAAGAAATTGTACGATCGCTGGAATTGAAAACCCAACAACTGCGCGACTTGGCCCTGGAGGATGTCGCTTGGGAGTTGGGGCTACACCACGAGGAAGGAAAATGGAAGGGTCACGGACACATCATTAATATAGATGGGCCCAAATTCTACGACTTCGCCCCCGATCAACAGAAAGGCGGCTGTGGTGCAATTGACTTGGTGATGCACGTTAACCAGTGCAATCTACGGCAGGCGGTTGTCTGGTTGCATGAATGATTTGGTGAAGCTGGAGCAGAACGAGCAGCGATCGCCAAAGCTAAAACAGTGGCTGCTGAAATTATCCAATTAGAACCACGAACCCCGTTTCAGCTACCTGTTGAGGATAAAGCCAAGTGGTCTTCTGTCTCCAACTACCTCACCCAAAAACGGGGGATACCATCAAACTTTGTGGAACTTCTACATAAAAGGGGGTTAGTTTACGCTGATGATCAGCAAAACGCTGTGTTCGTCATGCGGAATCTTGGCGAAGAACCCCAGGCATTAGGAGCATTCCTGCGGGGAACACGGGGAGAAAACAACACGTTTAAGGGCTACGAGAAAGGAACAGTTAGGCGTGAGGGCTGGTTTCACTTTCGCTTAGGCGGACAGCCAACAGATCCTGTAGAGAAAGTGGTGCTTTTGAAATCGCCCATTGATGCCGTGTCTTTTGCCATGCTGGAATATCAGCTTAGAGGCGACGTGCCACCCAATAGAACTTTGTACATGGCGGTAGATAATCCCAAAAGCTTACCAGTAGAGCAATTGCAGAATATTCCTAATTTACAAGTGGCGTTTGACTCGGACGATTCTGGTAATGCAGCTGCACGAGTTGTTAAGGAACTACTGCCACAGTCCAAGCGGCTCAAATGCAAGGCTGACGATTGGAATCAGCAGCTACTCGATTATGGGCAGCAGTTAAAACAACAGAATCAGCAACAGCAGGAGCAGGATGATGAATTGAGTCTTTAATAGTCAGCGATCAAGAGAGTGAACTGTACAGTTAGTTTTGTAGTATAAAAGTAGTTTTTTAGTAGTTAATTTTGATTCAAGTGATTTGAAATTTACTTAAATCATCATTTTTCGCTCCAAAAAACTTACCAAACTTTTTGGCGTACTGTGCGTCAGAAAATGATATTAATTTTTGGCTGGAGCATAATATCACTACGACATTTGAAAATGCCATAATTTCAGCATTTTCCATTGATTTGCCATTACTGTGCCATAGCCTTGCCATTGAAATGCCATAATTATGCCAGTTTTAACCCTAATTCTCAATAGTTTTAATTAGTTGAGAAAGAATGTTTCAAAATTCCATTCATTTGCCATTGAGATGCCATTGGCGTGCCATAAATCAGCCATAATAGGAGCCAATTTTTGATTTTCCAGAAATTTGCCATAATTCTGCCATTGAGGTCAGTTTTTAGTTCGTATACGAAGTTTTTTTTTCGACGAACTCTTTTGTGGCAGTCAAGAAAAAAATGAAATTGATAATGAGCTAGGGGTGAGCTATGTCTACCCCAAAATCGGACATACTAGAGTGAGTTAGTATCATCAACTAAAAGTACAGCACTGTTTATTGTGGATGCCAATTCAATTTTGCAGCAAGCTTTAAGTGACTTCTGCTCACAAGTGCTTCTTGATACAAGTTTTGTGGCGAAGGCGTTTAAGCAGATACATCAGATGAAGCGGGAGTTTGGCAAAGGGTATGCCTTAATTAATGTTGGAGAGTTTCACCCAGACAAAGGCTCGTTCACTTACCCAAACAAAGATGGGCTTGAGACTTTGTGGCTGGATGAATCAACGACTCATCAATACCTAAATAAAGAAATTGCCACTAATGTTTTGAATGTTGTTGATTTGGAATCCTGCCCTGATAACCATGAAGTTTTTATTTTCATGGGGAGTATTGATAATGGTGATGCAATAAAAGAAGGTCGATACAGTGTAGCTGTCATAAGTATCTATGTTGCTGACCCCTACCGCATTAAACCCTCATCAATTACATCTAAACAAATTGAGAAACGGCTGCGACGGATGGCTAGTAGCGGAGTACGTCTATTGATTCTCGATACGTCTAATCCTGATTTTATGGGTAAGAACCTTGCAAAATGGCTGCGTGAAATCAAAAGGTTAGGAAAATACGCGGATCAACACTTTAGCATCATGATAGATGCTACTGATGAGTTCCCCGCAGAACTCCCGCCAGATTTGCGAGACGATTGCTGGACTATCAGGTTTGGTAAGTAGTTTCAGTCCTGTATTCCACGTATTAGCCCTTATGTGGAATGCGGTTTATCCAATGCGACATCGCATTGGATAAATGTAACCAATATCTTACAGGTAACTCAGGCTTTCTTCCAAAGTCCTTTATACGGTTCGGGAGATAGCTGTGTATATCGAACGGTATGCTGAATATCTTTAGGGTCAGCATTTTCAATTTTACCAACTTTCGATAGTTGGGGGTCTTCCTTTACGTTGATTGCAGGCATACGTAAAGCTCCCGAAATGTATCATCCTAAAAAGGAGTTTATCGCAGATTTTGGTTGAAATACCAACATTCGGTTATAAGTTGGTATTCTTCATAAAGTTAGAGAAGTTGTTACCTTATGCGGTGGTCGCCGAGATATGGACACTGTTTGCGAATTTATTTAAGGGCTTTAAAAAGGGGTAGGATCAGCTTTAAACTCTAGTTGAGGACATCATGATTGACTTGTTATCAAGTGGGCATTGAGCCGAGATGGCTGCAAAAACGGAAATAGAGGCTGAAAAAATCGGAAGCGTTTATTCTTTAAGCTGCAAATAATTAGGTGAAGACAAACCCTATGGCAAGCAACCTTCTTAGCCCACTTGAACTCAGGCAACGATCAACTAAAACTCTGATGCTGTCCAGTCGGCAACTGAACTGGAATGGCATCTTGGTTGAACAGTGTCAATACTCTGCATCTCCCGATGAAGCTAAAAGTCCTGCCCTATCCGATCATCGGCTCATCTTACCCCTGGGTCCCCCCGCCCCTTTGATCCAGAAACGCGACAATCGCTTGCATGAATCCATCCTGCAGAAGGGAGACACCATCTTTGTTCCTGCTGGACATTCAGGTTCCTGGCGATGCCCCACAAGGGAGATCAACCGTCCCAAAAAGCAGCAGTTGCATATTTGGTTAAAACCGGAGTTGATTAAACAAGCTGCCGAAGCATCCGAAATTGATATCGACCGACTCGACCTCGTGAACTGTTTCGGTCGGCAAGATTCACAGCTTCATCATATTGCAATGCTGCTGTTAGCTGAGTTGCAATCCGATAGCATCATGGGGCAATTATATGTCGAATCATTAACTCAAGTCTTAGTCATTCATCTGCTGCGACACTATTCTACCTTCACTCAGCCCATTACTTTTGAAGACAGAAGCTTAACTCATACCCGCTTACAGCAAGCGATCGAGTATGTTCACGCTCACCTTGACCGAGATTTATCACTGGCTGAGATTGCTGGAGTTGTTAATATCAGCCCGACTTACTTTGCCAACTTGTTCAAAGGCGCTACAGGAATTTCGCCGCACCAGTACGTGGTTCAACAGCGAGTGGAATGGGCGAAATTGCTGTTGTTGAAAACGAATTTGTCAATTGCAGATATTGCCTTACAAGTGGGTTTTTCTAACCAAAGTCACTTGACACGACACTTTAAACGTCTAATCGGAGTGACTCCAAAGCAGGTTCGCTAAAACTATAAGTAATGTAAAAAATCATTGCAAGAATCTACAAGAGGTTGAGCGTTGGAATTCATTACACTCAAGTTCAATAAGACAAGCGTGACTGAGCAGTAAAACTGACGCACATGAGCAATTCTCTCATTGCGCTGATTCCTGACTGAACAGGACTTGGAATATTACAAGAAGAGTATAAAGGGGTTGGAAAATTAGGCTGGCATAATCACATTGAGGATTCCTCCTAAAAAAGACGGTGACTGGGTAAAAAAGACTGAAAATGCAGCCATCACTGCATCTTCTACCCGATATTTAGTATTATTTCCGGGCTTCCTTTCATCGGGTAATTCATGTAATGATGACCGTAAAAATTGCATTAATTCAGGAATTTCTATGGTTGCTGCTTTTTGAGCCATCTTTGAGTAATTTAACGCGCTGTTGGATTTTTAACTCACCAATTTTATCTCCAAAGACAACAATTATAAATTTTTATTTCCCTTCAATTCCCTATTCTAAAAACCGAACTATCTTCCTGGATTTCCCTCATTCGTTGTCAAGCAATTACCCAAGATAATTAAGTATTTATACTTAATTACTCGAACCAATAGTTTTTTAGCGATCGCCTCTCCCTGAAAAACTAGTTCTTTTATACTACTTTGGGAATTTCAAAATGGGGGTTAATACTCTATTTATTTCAAAATGAGAATTGCTGCTTTCAAATGCTTAGGTTGATAATGGGCTGATTTTAATGATTCACAGCGCTCATATGTTGAGCAGGATAGCGTTCGCCCACAACAATTCCTTTCGGTGCTACAGCTTCGATGAGTTGTATCTCTTCTGGTGTCAGGATAATATCCACTGCTGCAATATTCTCTTCTAGATACTCACGGCGCTTCGTTCCTGGAATTGGCACAATATCTTCTCCCTGTGCCAAAAGCCAAGTAAGGGCAAGTTGGCTAAGAGTCACGCCTTTTTCCAGTGCGATTGCCCGTAGCTGCTCAACCACCAGCAAATTTCTGTAGAAATTCTCGCCTTGAAATCGAGGTGAGTGACTACGGAAATCGTCTGGATCTAAGTCTTCAGGTTTAGTAATCGTACCAGAAAGGAAACCTCGGTCCAATGGACTGTAAGCAACAAAGCCAATGCCTAATTCTTGCACTGTAGCTAAAATTTCATCCTCTGGATCGCGACTCCATAGCGAATATTCCGTCTGCAATGCAGTGATCGGATGAACAGTCTGTGCCCGCCGAATCGTGGCTGGAGCTGCTTCTGACATACCCAAGTAGCGGACTTTGCCTTGCTGTACTAATTCTGCCATTGCGCCGATCGTCTCTTCAATCGGTACTGTTGGGTCAACGCGATGCTGATAATACAGATCGATCGTATCAATGCCTAAGCGCTGTAAGGAAGCATCACAGGCAGAATGTACATACTCAGGTTTGCCACTGATGCCGAGAAATTGCCCATCGGGTGTGCGAACATTGCCAAACTTAGTTGCCACAATCACTCGATCGCGCCGATCGCGAATCGCCTGCCCAACTAACTGCTCGTTGATGAATGGACCGTACATATCTGAGGTATCAAGAAAATTGATGCCTAGATCAATAGCACGATGAATGGTTGCGATCGATTCTTCATCATTGGGACTCCCATAGAATTCAGACATGCCCATGCAGCCTAATCCTAATTCGGAAACCACGAGTCCTTGACTGCCTAGTTTTCGCATTTTCATAATTTTTACTTCTGAGAGCAGCGTTGTTGCACAAAAAGAGGGTTTAAGTACCACCAAAAACCGGGTATCGCCATGAGCTACAAGGCCCGCAACTGGTCAGAGTATAACGCTGGATTGAAACAAAGGGTGAAAGTAAAACCAAAGTAGGTGCGCTAAAACCATAAGAATGTGACAAATTATTGTAAGAATCTAGAAGAAGTTGAGCGTTGGAATTCATTACACTTAAGTGAAATAAGACAAGCGTGACTGAGCAGTAAAACTGACATATGAGCAATTCGCTCATTCATTTGCTCATTCGCAAATACCCGAAAGCAAGATGCAAAGAATAGGGGCATGAAGCCGTTTCTGACCACTCAGGAATCATCTTGACTATTTTTGAATCTATCCCATCAAGTTGACAATACCGAAAAAAGTGTTTAAAAAATTAGTTGAGTTTAGAAAAAAATAAAGATCAATGTTAAATCAACTTTTTATAAAAAACAAATTTTTACACAGAATTTCATTTAAAACATTAATTTTTCCTTGTTTTTTAATCATTAATAGCTGTAGTAATAATGCAAATTTTGCACAAATTCGTGAATTTTCTAAGAAGGCAGAATTAGCCGAACAAGTTTTACCAACTATTGCAGATGATTTTTATACATCTTGTTTAAGATCGGCTCGATATAGAGCAGTAAAAATTTTACCACCTGACAGAACAGACAACGTATCAAGAGTGGTTGAAAAAGATATATTATTAGAGGAAATTGCAAAGTTAGAAAGGAGATTAAGCAATAAAAACCCCGATGCAATCTTAATTCGACAATTGCAATCTTTTAAACAAAAACTACAACAATTTCCACCATCTAATCGTTTACAAACTCGTGTTGATGCTGAAGAAAGTTGTAATAAAAAAAATCAGTTTTCTAGCTCCTCCGAACCTCAGATATCATCTCTTTATTTAGGTTCATTAATGAAAAAAGGAAATAGCGTTATTGTCCTTTATATGAAAAATTTAGGTTTACTTGCTGCTGATGATTTAATTAACTTTGATACAGAGTTTAATACTTTAAAAACAAATTCTCAAAATTTATCTAATGAACTAACAGACCTTTTAAAATTTGATGGAGCAGATACAGCGAGAGTAAACAAGCGAGTTGAAGCAGGAGTTGATATAGCTAATTTTATTCTTACACAAATATTTGCAGAAAAAAGACGTAATACTCTTAAAGAAGTTATAACTCAAGCTAATCAGCCATTTAAAACTTATACTGAAGGACTCCAAAGTATCGTACAGAGGGTCTATATAGATCAATCTCTCAAGACTGAAGAATCATTTCTTGATAATTATTATATAGATTATATTGAAGAAATTTTAGATAGCAATGAAAGAAAACAGGGAAGTTCAGTAGTATCTATTGCAAATACACTTATAAGTATTGACCAAGATCGTTGGAATCCTGAAAAAGATAAAATCCAGAAGCGACGAGAGTTAGGTTATGCCTATATTGATCTGTTAAAAACTATCGTTGACAGTCACGAACAATTAGCAGTTATATATAAAGATGGTAAACAACCTTCTAAACAGGCTTTTCAAAAGATAATGAATGCAAATAATAAAGCCTTAAACAAGTTTATAGACAAGGCTAACATATTAAATAGCTTTCACGAATAAAGATAGTATATTCATAATTTTAATACTTTTACCGATTCAATAACTAGGATAGTTAAATTATGACAATCAACACTAATGGAGTAGATACTTTGTTTAAGTACGGAGACATGCTTCAGCAACTTGCAAATAAAGTAGATGCCTTTCGGCGTAATTATCGAGATACTTTATCATCAGAACAAAGAGACAAGTTAAGGGATTATTCAGAAAGAATTCGACAGAATGCAAATCAAATTGCTATATTTGCTGCGATAGAATTACTAACTCGGTTAGAATCACAATTAACTCAATTGAAAAATCTTACTAAAAAAGTTGATGAATTAATGAATAATATAAAAAATCTGCAAGAGGTAATTTCAGGGTTGGCAGAAATCGCTCAATTAACTCTTAATATTTTGAGTCTAAGATAATTAAATAAATAAATACGGCAATTCTAGGCGCTCTTGTATTTGAGAAAATTAGCGGTTTTTCCGCCTACTATAATGACCAACTTTGTGATGTCTAAACTTGAGTTTTTTAAGGGTTAAAGAGAATTTATTTAGCTGAATTATTTAAACTATTAAATTTTCTAGAATCCGCTCATCTCGAAATGAATACGCATAATAACCTGCTTCTAAATGTATCAATCCATTTACCCTTTAAAGATGAACTATGGATGTTATAACAACAGCTATTGTGGCTGCTCTGGCTAATCTAAGCAAGGATGCTATCAAAGACGGCTACAGCGCACTTAAAGCAGCTTTGAAAAAAAAATGTGGTTCTGAAAGTGACCTTGTTGATGCCGTCGATAAATTAGAAAAAAAGCCTGACTCTGAAGCTCGCAAAGCCACAGTGCAAGAAGAAGTTGAAATCGCTAAGGTCAAAGATGATCCTGAGATGCTTCAGTTAGCTCAAGATTTACTCGACAAGATCAAAGAACAACCTGGAGGGCAGGAAATAATCAATCAAACTCAAACCAACACGGTGAGCGGCGTAAATGTTGGTGGAAACTTTGAATTTAAGCCAACTCAAGAAGGTAAGAAGAGTTAAGGAAGTCGGAATCTAACTAACTAAGGGTCAGATAAAACTTGACCAATTAAACAAAGATTAGAGGAGGTGTTGGCTTTAGCTGAACCGACAGCATAAGTTGCGCCTCTGGTCGCTAAAGCATGGGAGATACCAGTACTATGAGCCAGCCAATTTCAAAGCGCCAATCTCAAGAACAAGATAACCTTGTTAAGGATACTAACGTTGGTCGTGACTTGACCTTCGCACCAGTTCAGAACATTATTGAGACTCAGATTATCCAGTCTTCGCTTGAGGTAGTCACGCAGCGAAAACTGAATAAGAATTCACCTTATCAGGGACTCAAAAGGTTTAACTTCAAAGACAGAGATCGCTTTTTCGGTAGAGATAAGCTTATTACTAGATTATTTGAGGCAGTGAATCGAAGTAGCCTGAGTTTAGTTTTAGGAGCTTCTGGGAGTGGCAAATCTTCTGTTGTGCGTGCGGGGTTAATTCCTGAGTTGAAGAAATCTCTGGAGTCTCAAACATTTTATGACTTCATCTTTACGCCCAATCAAGATCCCTTTGATTCCCTATATCGTTGTTTACTCAGTGAGGAGAAGGACTATAGCTTCAGTAAATCGTCAGTCGAGGTTGCCCTAGAAGCAAAGGCAGATACCCTAACTAAAGTGATTAGCACCTTAAAGAAGGAGGAAGAACGGTGGCTAATTTTTGTCGATCAATTTGAAGAATTGTTCACTATTTGTGATGATGCAGACAAACGCAAAAACTTTATTTCAGGTCTTGTCCAGGTTGCCAAGTCTGAAAATAGTTCTGTCAAGATTGTACTGGCAATGCGGTCTGACTTTCTGGAGCAATTTAGTTTCTATCCCGATCTAGGTATTATTGCCAATCAAAATAATATTCATCTGGTGACTGAGATGTATCCAGATGAACTGCGACAGGCGCTCGAGCAGCCAGCACTCAAGCATGGGGTCGTGTTTGAAGAAGGGTTGGTTGAACAAATTATCAAAGAAATAGAGGGACAAAAAGGTTATCTTCCCTTATTGCAGTACACCCTGAATTTGCTTTGGGAAAGTGAATGTAAAAGTCTCGGTGCTGATGGTCGTCCTAATATCGAAGACCGCACCTTAAACAAGAAAAGTTATGCAGTGTTAGAGGGTGTAAGAGGAGCGTTACAAAAGCGGATTAATCAGATTTATCAAAATCTAAATCAAGATGAACAAATAGTCACTAAGCAAGTTTTTGTGAGATTAGTGAATATTGTTGATACTGATTTAGGTAGTAAAGCAGTTAGTAGAAGGGCTTATCGAAATGAATTTACTAATAAATCAGTAGAAAATATTCTTAATAAGTTTATTAATGAAAATATCCTGGTCAGTAATTATGATTTTATAAGTCAAGAAAGATTACTACTTAACAATAGTCAAAATCAAGCAGCTACAGTGGAGATTGCTCATGAAATTTTGCTAACCTCATGGGATACCTTAAAAAGGTGGATTGAAGAGGAAAAAGAAGCAATTATTCTCAAAAATTGGTTGGCTAGTGAAGCAAGGCGTTGGCAAAGAATTCGTAGAGGAAATGAATCTAAAGCTAAAGATGAACTTTTAAAAGGCTCCAGATTAAATCAAATTATGGAGTTGAAAAATAAAGATGCTTTTAAAAATGTTGGTGGTTTTACAACAGAAGAAAAGCAATTTATTGATGCTAGCCTTGCATGGCAAAATCAAATTATTCAACGAGAGAAACGCCAGATATTCATTTTGAGGTCATTACTTTCTGGAACTACTATAGCACTTGTATTAGCTATCTCCACAAGCGTATATGCCTTTAAACAAGCAACTATTGCAGGTCTGGGTGAGCAAGCTGCTAAGGCAAGATTAAAGAAGCCTTTAGACGGGTTAGTTACAGCAGTTAAGCTGACTGGTGAAAGCCAAGACAAATTAAAAAAAGTTCTAGACTCAGTTAGTTCTACCTTATTTGATTTGCTACAAAAACCTGTAGAAAGAAACATTCTTACAGGACATAAGCAGAATGTCACTTCAGTAACCTTTAGCCCAGATGGAAATTACATCGCTAGTAGCAGTGAAGACAAAACAGTAAGGTTATGGGATTTAGATGGTTATCCTGTTGGTAAGCCCTTCAGGGGACATGAAGATTATGTTAATACGATCAATTTTAGCCCGGATGGACGTTATATAGTTACTGGCAGTTCTGATAAGACAGTACGGTTATGGAATTTAGAGGGCAACTCTATCGGTAAACCCTTCAAAGGACACCAAGGGGTAGTCAGATCAGTCGCCTTTAGTCCTGATAGTCAGTACATTATCAGCAGTGGTGATGATGGAATGAGATTGTGGGATTTGAAGGGCAATGTCGTTCAACCTTTCTTAAAACTTAAGGGGCGACAGATCAAATCAGTTGCTTTTAGTCCTGATGGACAGACAATCGTTATTGCTAGTGATACGTTGCAATTTTGGGACAGAAAAGGTAACTCTATTGCAAAACCTATTGAAGCACACATATATGGTGTCAGTTCATTGGCTATCAGCCCCGATGGAAAATACATCGTTACTAGTGGTGTAGATAACACAGTCAAGTTGATAGATTTTCAGAAAAAAAAGATAGATAAAACTATCCGTGAAAGTGATATCGTTTCGGTTGCTTTCAGTCCAGATAGCAAGTCTATTGCCATTGCCAGTGGAAAAACTGTGCAAGTGAGAGATTTGGAAGGTAATTTAATTGGACAACCCTTTTTAGGACATGACGATAAACTTACCTCAGTTGCCTTTAGCCCGCTAGGTAAAGATTATATTGTTACTGGAAGTTGGGACAAAACAGTACGGTTGTGGAATCTCAGAACTCTCAACGAAAAAGTTTCTAACTCGGAAGATTATAAAGCTTCGTTAAAACTAGCGTGCAATAGATTACTTTTCCATTCTGTTCTTGTCAAAGGTGAAACTGAAGAAACTAGAGATGCTAGCAAAACTTGCCAGAAATACGGCTGGGACAACATCGAAACAGCCCAATTTTTAGTCAATCAGGGTAAAGCAATGGCACGAGGAGGCAATCTTGCGAAAGCCACGGATAGTTTCAAACAAGCCCAAAAGGTCAATTCCAATTTACGCATTGATCCAGAAGCCTTAGCAAAAGCACAACAACAGGCAGCTATGGCTTCAATTGACAGTGAAGAACAAAATAATACTGAAGTAGCTCCACCTACACTACCTAATAATGCAACTTCTGGTCAAGTGAAGCTCACTGATTTCATACTTAACAACAAAAGTAATGTTATAAGTGTTGCTCCTGGAGAAAAGATTAATGGATCGGCTAATTACATTTATGATTGTCCTGACTGTCAGCCGGGATCTATTAATCAAATTATTGTGGGTATCGTTGGTCAAAATAGCGCTCAAGCCTGTATCTACGATGGAGGTATCAAGGGTTCAGGCTCAAACAAGTTCACCCTAAAGGCACCCAAAGAACCAGGAACTTATTACATTCGCTTCCGTTATGCCCAAGCTTATGGATGCGAACAGGGAGCTTTAGGTTGGTGGCGAGTCGGTAATGAGCCTACTGCTGAAGCCAATATAGGAGCAATTGTTGTGGAACAAGGGAAGCAGCCCAAGTATTAAACTCGCTATTAGGCGTAAATATAGCGTAGCTGACACCAGGGGTAAAATAGTACAAATTTACCGAAAACCGAGGTTTGTAGTATGCAAATGACACGACTGAAACCCTTATTCTTTCGTTACAGCCTTGTCTAACAAGAAGCAAACAAGGCTTGGATGATTTATCTAATGCGATAGCTTAAAACCTTATACAGTAATACTTTCAACCTATCTTGCCCCTAGTGTCAGCTACGCTATATTTACCCCCATTATCGTCGTCGGTAAACCACAAATCTTGACTCTCCAGTTCGCTATTGAAGTGTTGCTCCAGCATTTGGGCGAGTTCTTCGGTTTGATTTGGCTCGAATAACCCAGACGCTTCCGCCAAAGCTATCAAGGTAGGTGTGTCACTGGGCGTAATCAGTCGAATCATAGGTTTTTGGTTAAGGAATACTCAGCACAAATCATTGATGGCTGAATTTATTAAGTTGCAGACAGGTATAAATTAACCTCTCATCGAGAATTTTAGCGGTATAACGTTCCGTTTCACCCCCTGCTAGCAACCTCTCGGACTCAACCAAGCATCTGTCAGCAGTCGGGTGCAAGCGGGTTATTCTGCCACTGGCAACTACTTTCAGGCTTTCCTAAACAGTTTGGATACAACTCCTTTCAGAATATATGGTAGTAGCTTCGGAGCGGGTAAGAAAACAATCCCTAACTGCTGCATCAATCCGAGTGCATCGCCTTGCCCCCAATGCTCCACGATCTTTCCCGACTCGACTCGATCGATGTGCATGATCGACAAATTGATTTGTTTACCTGTTGGCGGAAGACCTTGAAATTCTCCAAGATGTGTGGCTGTGAATCTTCCACACGTTACAACCCTATCGCCTGAAACAATAACCTCATCAAAAATGTGCTGTCCCTGACCGAAGGCTAAATAAAACGACATCCCAAACTGCTTAAACCCTGCCCCGTCCAATGGCTCAGGTACACCCGCTAGATGAGCAACAAAGTTTGGAGCCAAAAGCTCTAAGGCTTGCTCCATTTTGCGATCGTCAAAAGCTTTGTAGAACTGGAGAACGAGGGCTTTGTTTTGTTCAGTCAGCATACAAAATTTCGTTTTGAACTAGATTGTAACGCGGTGATTACGAGAACTTAACCGGGCTTTCTAACCGACTTGAAAACACTACCTCAGCGATCGCACTTCAACCGAGTTCCCAACAAACAATTCCGTTTGTTGGGGTAAATATAGCGAACGGCGGATACCCTTAAGTAGTTTTTTTATAAAACAGTAAGCTAACGGGTGGCAGTGACCACCCATTTTTATGAGCCAAAGTGAACCTCCCTCTCGGCGACTGGTATTAGCATCTCAAGTTGCGCGAATTCACCCAAGGTCAAAAACCCGTGCAGTTCTAAATAAGAAGAGATTTCCATTTCGCTCAAAATCTCTTTAATCACTTCCAAACTTGGATTAGGGGATTCCAAGATACAAGCGATCGCTTCTGAGGCTAAAACCTTGGAATCTTCGGAAGATCGCACCGACTCGGATTCACCCGCACCACTTTCTAGCTTTTCCGCACAACTTGGGGAGCTACCCGCCCCAGTTTGGGAGCTACCCGCCCCAGTTTGGGAGCTACCCGCCCCAGTTTCGCCCCTGTCCCCGCCCCAGTTTTCCTTATCCTGTAAGACTTCCGCCTCACCCGCCCCAGTTGGGGTTACATATTCTTCTTTTTCCATTGTCGGAGAAAGCAATTCAATTTTCATATCTGACTCTTCATTGTTTTCTCCAAAATTAGAAAAACTGGGGCGGGTGGGGCGGGTTGCTTGCTGTGACTGGGTTTCTGGGGCGGGTAGTGGGGCGGGTATGGGGCGGGTATTCTCAATAATGGGGCGGGTATTCTCAATAATTCCGATGCCTTTGAGAATTGGAATCTGTTTTTTCCGAACATCACAATACCGACTTGCCTTGACTGCCTTCGGGAAGAGTTGAGCGATTCGAGCAATGACTTGGTTGATGCCTTTCACGTTTTTATCGCTGGGTCGTACTTGGTCAATCCATGTCCTGCGGTTGTTTTCATCTATAGTTAATGTGCCATTCTGCTTGTACCAGTTCTCCAGCAACATCCACAAAGCACTTGCCGACATCTCCCCACCTTCGACGTAACCCAGTTTTTCATCTTCAATGAAGTCAAAAAGATGATTATTCTCTCTCTGAAGGTTGCGGAAAGCGTCGGTTGTGCATTCATAATCGATACCTGACTCTATAAGGTTATTAAGAGCTTTTAAGATTCTATTTAGGAATGCGGGAGCTAATTTTGTTCTAATGAAATCTTGGTCGTAGCGAAATCGAGGGTCGCCTTTTATCTCGTTTGGATTATTGGGGTCAGGATTATCTACAAAGGTTTTCTTGAATTCTAGAATTGCAATTCTATCTTTGATTGCTTGGATTACGCCTTGAAAAGCGGGAGTCTCGTTTAAGTTGAAAACACCTATTGCGTTAGAAGAGAATTCTATATGGTCTTTCCCTTTCTGTTCGCAATGTAATGTATCTCCAGTGACAAATAATTTTAGGCTTTGGAGTCTGTCAATCCTAGATGTTTGTGGGTTTTCAGAAGCCCAATTAATTCGACTATATATAAGTGGGGCTAGTCCGAATTTTCTGCCTTCGTCATAAGATTGAAAGTCACCCAAAGAAACAGAAGTTAATCCGTTTTTCCCATAAATGGTTGATACACATTCGCGCAGAGCATCTTTACCATTAGAACCAAGACCAATTGCAAACATTGCTTTTACCTCTCTCCCTCTAAATTTTCTAACAGTTTGAAGGTCAAGGGATGCAGCAATATTTCTAAGAAATATTTCTTGTTGTGGCTTGTCTAAGCAAGCTAAAAGTTGCTCACAATATGTATCGTCAGCCGACGGGTCATATTCAATTAACGGTTCATAAATGAAGTAGTCCTGGGGCGTATGCGGGTCTAATCTTATTGTAAAATCCCTGCCTTCCCACTCAACCCGGACTATCCCATTAGTGCAATTTACGCCAGGAGGATTGATTAGTTCTGGGTCAATTTCTGTCCCCATTTTTACCCATTCCAAAACCTTCTTGACTGAACTAGGTGAAGCATAGGGACAAGACTTTTTACCCTGTTCGTTCTCGACCACAAAGGAATTGCAAAAGTCGTAGATTCTTTTGCGTTCTGTGGAATCTGGAGAGTGTTTATAGTGATTGCCAGTGTGGTAGTAAAGCTTATCAGCAGCACAAATCCAGTTCTTATCTCCGTAGAGAGCTTGAAAAGCTTGCTGAGTGAAGGCTACAACAGGATTTTGGTCATCATCGTCATCGATGACATTTACCTCTGCTTGTTGCGTTAGCGCAGCTTGCTGTAGGCATCGCTGCGCCACAGCCGCGTGGATCTCCTCTTCTAGCCTGCGGATAAATTCTGGTACTTCCATCTGCCCCAAGATTTCTTTGATGTCACTTGATTTATATGGTAAATCGGGGCAGATGTCGTGAGGGTTAATTCCAATAAATGCAATCCCCACCTCGTTGGCACATTCCTGGCAAGTCTGGAGTTTCTTTAACCCAGTGTCATCGGGGTCATGCAGGAAAACGATTAATCCTATGCCTGAATCCTTGATAAGTTGGTATTCTGGCAGGATTGATTTTTTGTCCCAGGCACTACCTTGGAAGGTAAATCCAGCAAGCCCATGCTCTCGACCAACTTCTACGCACCCCTCCCCTTCGTGTTGGAGTAGTGCCGGGGTTCCTGCCACAGATTTAGCGGCGGCGATCGCTTCATCAATGCGGTAAGCTTTCCAGGGTTCATCCCCTTTTCTCATCTCTGGAGTGCCGTCCGGGAGCCTGTGCCATTGGCGGAAGGATTTATCTTTTCCCTTCTCTTTGATGTAATCCGCCCATTCATAGCGAATTACCCATTGGGTTTGTGAGTAAGGATAGATTGTTTGTGTTGCGTTCCCTGGTATTCCCTTTGGGAGCTTGCAAGTTATGTTTTGAGTTTGGGGTATGTCAGTCGCCGCTTGGGTCAACATCACCAGTGCTAATTCACCATCTGGAATTGGTGCTGGTTTAGGCAAGATTCTCTTGGGCTTTGCTGCCAAACGGTTTAGGGATGGAGTGTAATTAGCCCCTGCCCTTTCTGCCACCACTTCAGCCCAGGGTTTAATCGCCTCTCTGATGTCCTTACACTCACAATTATTGAAGCATCTGTACTTCCCGGTTTCTGGGACAATAGATAAG
The DNA here is from genome assembly GCF_001712795.1 of Nostoc sp. KVJ20. Classification (GTDB taxonomy): domain Bacteria; phylum Cyanobacteriota; class Cyanobacteriia; order Cyanobacteriales; family Nostocaceae; genus Nostoc. The sequence goes on along the minus strand of NZ_KV757645.1, from coordinate 28,500 downwards.
TCATTCCCGCCACAAACTGGGCAGATGTATTTATTTTTCTCTCTGGCTGGTTCTAGCTGGTCTACAAAATTGCGAATATCAAAGGAGGCGAGTGCTTGCTGATTGGAGAATTGTGCAACCATTACGCGATACCTCCTTGAACATTATTTAATTTTTGACAATTGCTTAATACATAAGTTGGCGATTGTTTCGGTTGAGCCAGTGCATAGTTAGGCTGATGAAAGCGATCGCTGTTCCAGACTGTAAAAGACAAGATTGAGTAGCACCAGTCTGGTTTACCGCAGTGGGGGCAAGCGTTAACAATAGTTGCGAATAGCAGCTTGCTGGTAGTTTCAGTATGAAATAGCTGTTTTTTTGACACTTTACAAATCCTCCATTATGTGGGTTGGAGGAATTGGAGCTATCCCGTGGCAGTAATCTTCTAGTACAAACGTTCAAAAATCACGCTTTGCTAAAATTCCTGAAACGCTGTTGACATCTGGTGAGCCAGTATTACATTGGCTTTACACCTGATCGTGTAAGATAAAATTACTATTAGGGATATTAATTAGGCGACCAAACCCAATTCCCAATTCCAATTGAATGAAAATCTGAAAACCTCGGTCTCCCAACGGGAAACGAGGTTTTCAACTTTTAGCCTACTTGTACTTGGATAACCAAGCCCTAACAAAGTTGTTGACTTCCGACTCTGTAATGACAAATGCACTGCCTTTTCTCCTGAGAACTAGAACTCTCATATCTCCTATCTCCGTATAAAGATGTTCCTTGTGATTTGGCGATGCCTTAGTGGGAGGACATAAAACCAAAACTTTTGCTGTGGGAGTCTTTTGAGCCTCACGGGAGGTCATCAAAAACTTATCTTTGTTCTTGTTGAGCCACTTTTCATAATCTGCTAACTCAACCAGTGGGCAAGGGTTCCATAGTTTCAATCCATTATTATCTTTGCGCTTGACCTGTAAAACCTCTCTTGCTTCGTTGTAGACAATTTCCCTATCTCCTTTTGACCGGATCGAGATAAACAGGTGAGTTGTTCGTGGAAATCTCACAAACAAGTCGATAGGGTTGTTGTTTTCTACCGGAAGTGTTGGGAAAACTTGCACTCCTTCGTTTTCAAACTCGTGGAAAATTGAGGTTCCTAATCTTTGTAACCTTACCAGTTTTTGAGTTACTACCAACGGCTTGTAAGCCAATCCAAAAATTAACCAACCTAACGGATGCATGGCACCACCCGTACCCAGCGCAAGACCACCAGCCGCTAGAGCAACGGTGGATTGATAATCTATCGCCTCCCTAATTTTTTCAAACGCTGCTTCGTTGTGCAGTGGGAGTTGAAAATTTGCTGTTGGGTCTTTCAGGGTAGTCATTGGAGACTTTAAACATTAATGATGATCTAAAATCAGCACGAACTGTACTGATTCTAATGCTTGTGGCTTTCGTCAGTCATGGTGTACCCTTATCTTTTTTGTCCTTCGGTGCTGGTGTTTCACCTTGCCGAGATTTTACTGCTTCAGCGATTAGGATTGCTCCCATCTGACTAAGCGATCGCATTTCTGACTCTGCCATGTTCTCTACAGCTTCTCCTATATCATCTGGCAGCACAACCGATATTCGTTTACTCATAATCTCATTCTGTGAACAATTCATAGAATACTACTTCCTCCCATTAGTTTATTTCTTGTTAGACAGTAGCATTTTACTACTTCGTAGCAGTTGACGCAAAATGCACACTTTGCTACCATAGCATTATCAAGCCAAAAACAGCCACTCAACAAAGGCAATAGAAGCCAGAAAGTGATGCTATGGCTAACCCCTAACTGGATGTGTGGATTTAAGGCGATTCAGCCTCTAAATTCTCCAAAGCCAGAAAAATCAAGACTTTAACAATCATCTGAACCATGACAGCTATATATTCCAATGCCAAAAATTGGCTCGTTCAAGCAGACTTGTTAGCCAAATCAGGGCTAACTGACCTGATCGCCGGAAAAGACTCAGGTGCAGGGTATGGCAAGGCAATCATCGGTGATTTTTCGATCATGATGCCAGCCGCATACTCACTTGTTCGCAACCGAAACATCATGCACCACGAAACTATCTCAAAAGATGGGGCATGGCTGCGTTATGTAGAAGGTTCACGCCTGGACTTAAAAGATGTTCAATTCTTCTGGGGCAGTGCGGCTCTAGCTCAAAGTGACCACACCTTGCTGCACGAAGATAAGGCGAAAAAAGCAGAACTGGCACTAGAAAGCATTCTTGCAGACTTAGCGGTTCTCAATATTCCCGATGGGGTCAAGCTTTCGATTAGTTTGAGCAACCATAACCCGGAACGCTGGGGAGAGGAGATTAAACGCAGAGTTCAAGGGGTTCACACCTTCCAACATCTGCATCCTGTAACTCGCTCCATTGTCAGCAAAACAGTTGAGATTGTTGTTACAGGCATTTACCCCGAAGGGTTTGGCAGCATTGCCCACTGCTTATTCGGTGAAGCATCTCTGGTACTTGACCCCTCAGAATTAGCGATCGCACTCGATATCGGTTCATCAACGTGGCTTGTAACCGTGTTCAACGGCAGTGGTGCAGTGATTGACAGACACCTGATAGAGGGTGGTTGCGGTGAACTGCATACCATGATTGCAGAAGCTCTCGACAAGCGAAACGACCGAGTGAGTCTGTTGTCCAAGGATGTGAAGCACTCACCCAGCTTAGTAAACCAAGGGATTATTGAAGGGACTTTCACTTATGGCGGCAACCACCTGACTGGTAAAAAGTTCGAGGCAGAGTACAGCCAGTGCCTAGATGAGTGGTGGAGTAACAGGATTGAGAAATTCGCCAACTTTGTGACTGCTGGCAATTATCTAGACCGAGCGAAATACCTTGTCGCCTGGGGTGGGGGTGTTTCCTTGCCAGTGGTGGATCAGAACTTAGCCGGTTTAGGCTTTGTGATTTTGAACAATCCCCAATTCATCAATGCCTTGGGGTTGAAGCTATTAACTCAAATATCTCTAGGAGCCTGATCAATGAATTACGAATCTCGGCGTATAACCATTTCCTACCTAGCAGTAATTGAATTGTGCAAGATTTTTGATTTACCCCAAGACGCGCCCACACAAGCATTATCAGCAGGTGTAGAGAAGCTGATTTTTCAACACGGCAATGTGCAAGCATCGCCCAAAGTTGAAACACCGCAATCTACACAGCCCAATAAATCGGCACTTAGCGCAATGGTCACTAATTTCAAAGGGGCAGCATGAACAGAACCACATTCAGAAACACGGTTTTAGGCATTGGTGCAACAGCGATCGCTTTTGGCTATTTCGGAGTGCAGTACTTCGGTCGTAACAATATGTTCACCATCGCCGCAGCCGTGGGGGGTGGAGGGGCTATCAGCTATGTACTGCAAAAGCCGAGTCAGCCACAAGCCCCAAGTAATCAGCCAGAACCCCAACCCACACCGATGAAAACCCAAAGAAAAGGAAGGAAGTCATGAGCAACCAAGACACCATGCAGACACAACCATCGCTAACAACAACCGAAATCATGACCATCATCTTGGGTTGCGAACAGACTCTTAGGTTCGTGCAAGCATCTCCCAATTACAAACAAATCGAAGCGTCCGAACGGTTCAGTACATCGAATGACCTAAAAATGGGCGATGCAGTCCAAGCCTTGATGGAGATTCACGAAGCGATTCTAAATATTGAGTTCTATTCGCAAGTTGAGGGACAAACTTATGCTTTCAACGACAGCCTTACAGCGTAATCACCTCTACCAATTTCGTGGTCAACAACTGCGCTACAGCCATCGCTCTAATTGTCGAGTCAATGCCCCTTTCATATTCAATGACTCGAAAGGCAGACGCAAAGAATTAAACCAAAACCAAGTGCAGAGGGAGGTTTTTGAACTTGTTGAGTTTTGTGAGAACTGATGATGAAGCGATTGCCCTGACCGAGCAAAGTAAGTGCAATCGCCTCATCCGAAAGTGCATCAAGTACACATCGTTACAAGGATTTTAGCAGCATGGCACTCGATTATAGAAATCCCAATGATTGGGGACGCTGTTCTTTCACTGATAATGCTTTGAAACTCCAGCAATTTAAGGCTCTTAACCCAACAGCTACGAAGCGCGAAATAAATAGTTTTCTTTGCAGCCTTTACTTACCCCTCACTGGAACGGAATTCTTAGCAACTCATGAAACCATTGATGACCATCCATACTCTGCTGCATTTGGTCAATTCTTGGGTAATGGGATTGACGCTGACATTGCAAATATCTTGGCGTTTGGCTCCAACAGATTTGATTTAATCTCTGATGATTTGGACGACCCCGTAAGGCAATTAGCAACGAGAATTTATAGCCGATTTGAAGACATGGGTTACTGGGATGAAGTGCCTCAATAGTCGAGCGATATCGACTACGACAACATACCTTATTAGGAGGTTCAGTAATGGATTTTGCAATACGTAATCCGGTAGTTGGTCATGCAAGCCATATTGATGAAAAAGCGCAAGCATGGGGAGGGTTTGAGTCTGATATTCTGGGCTATCTTTCGGATATAAATAAGCTCGAACAGTTTGCCGATTATGCGAATAATGCCCAAGAATTATCTGACAGATTAGAACCATTTCTGGACAATGCTAAGGTCGTCTTTGAGGCAATGGAGAAGCTGACCAAAGGACAAGTAACCTGGGTCGAACTTCGTAAACAATATGGCTCTCACGTTGCGGGTGCTATCGCCAAAATTCGCAAACTAAACTCTGAATTTGATTCAGAGATGAGTAAAATAGATGCCCAAGATAGAGCGGATCTACTGCGAATTGATCAGAAACGTAAACACGCACTGACCGAAGTTGCAGCCCAACTACATCAAGATTTACAAGCAGAATTGTGGAGACATGAAAACAAGATTAGCGGCATCGAAAATAAGCAAGTTGTGCAAGCAGAACGGCAAGCCATCACAACAGGACTAAGAGAGAAACGCCAACAACTTTTAGCCCGTGCGCGGTATGGTTCACGAGCATTAGAGCCAAACCAAACACCCCAGGAAGTTATACCGATTCAATCCCAAAATCATGCACCATCTTCTAGTGTTTCGGCAACGGGAACAGTTCGCGGTTGGGGTGCAATGCTGGGTAACTTGTGGCAGAAACTAGGCGACAGATAACTATTAGTTAAAAGGCAAGGCTGATGCTAGTAAGGAAACGAAATGAAGATCCTCATAGCGTCAGCCCTTTCTTGCATGAAGGGCTGGCCCAGAAATCACAACAACAACATCAGCAGCATCAACAACCCGAACAACCACCACCACTACCAGAAAACAACAGAGGTAGAACTTTTAGACGTGCTGGTAATGCCTGTGAAATTGTCGCTGGCAGTTGCTTAAACAGTGCTGTTATTTTTACCTTTCACCTATTGCAGGTTCACCCTGTTGGAATGTTCTTAGCTGTAGGTACTGCACATCTGTATTTTACTGCCACTGCAACAGGTGAAGGGTTCAATAATTTTGTCACTAATCTAATGACTGGTTGCAGTGCATCACTGGCGTTATTGTGTGCGCTATCTGAACCGATTAGTGAATGGAATGAAGCGAGAACTTCTACTAGTACAGTTAAGACTTCAATTGAGTCGGTTTATAAGCCAAAAACTGCTGAATCTTCAAGTTGGATGGATGGTGCAGGAGTGGGCATATTTCTAGCGATATTAATGTTTTTTCTATTTGGTGGTAAAAGAGGTAAATGAATTATCTATCTGAGAAACATAAAACTTTATCCGAGTCGCAACAATCGGGTTTAATGAAGTGGTTCGGACAGTTACCGATGGATAAAAAAGCTGTTGCAATTGGGCTGAGTTTGACTGTAGGAATTAGCTCGGCTGCGATGGCGTGGAAAGGGGAGTCAAGCGACCGCATTTATTTCTGCCTTCGGACTCCCCAGAAAAAATTGGTATGTCAGGACAAGAATAACAGACCATTCCGCATGACCCCCCATTACTGGGAGCAGTGGAAGCTAGAAGGAATGCCGCGTCAAGTAGTGCGTGACCCAGCTATGGGGGTTAATGGGCTGGTAAAGGCAACTAACCCTTACAAACCGTTTTGGGCGTTTGGGGGATTCCTGGGGTTTGCGCTTGCTGGGTGGATGCTGCGGCACTGCCAATCGGAAGAGAAGCAGAGAGCAGTTTTTGAAGACATCGCCCAAAAACGGGACGCAGCAAAGGCAGAGATGGCCGCACGTTCCGAGCTACTAGAGAGTTGCCGAGACGTTGCGATCGCAGAAGTCCAACTACAAGCTGACTTGGATCTAATCGCCAATGACCGCACTGTTGACATACAAAAAGCCGAGATTTACGCCCACACTGAGATTGAAGTTACCCAGATGGAGGCAACTGACGCTATTTTTGAGGCGCAGACGGCTGGGATGACCGAGCAACAGAAGGCAGATTACATCAAGCAGCTTCGTGAGATGAAAACGCCTTACTTACAAGGGAGTCAGACTTTACAGGGGACGATTGACCCCAACGACAAGGTTACTGGGGCAGAGCCAGGAGCAATCGCACCACAGGACAATAAAACGGCATGGGTGCAAAACCTAATTAAACAAACTGCGCTGATATGGGGCAACCAAGGGGGCGGTAAAAGTTGGCTAGCCCGTTACGTTGTCAAAGAGAAAAAACAGGCAGGTTATAAGGTGATTGTCCTTGACCCCGACTCGAACCGTAGTGAATGGCGAGGAGTTGAAAGTTACCACTCCTGGGATGATATTGAACAGCAGATCCGCGATTACGTTCAAGAATTAGAATCACGGTTAAAAACCTTTAATAATTCATCATTGAGTGAGTCGCAATGGCGACAAAAACTTTGGGCAGAAGGTAAAGCAACCGCACTAATTTGTGAGGAAGCAACCACATACGGCGACTTCATTAAAGATGCGGAATTATTAGAGAAATTCGGCAAGCTGGCACTGACCAAAAGCCGTAAACAAGAGATGCCTTTAACCGTTGTAGCTCATAACAATACCCAGACTTGTTTATTCGGAATTAAAGGCTTGCACAATCTCGTTTCTAAAATGCTTCAAGTTGAATGTTTGGCAGAAGTTGACCCGATTACATTACAGCCAAAATCTACTGGTTTTGCAAAGGTAAAACTCGATAGTTCTAACGAATGGCTTGATGTTAATCTGCCCAAAATGACAGCGAAAATATCTGACTTTAGCGACGGTATCCGAGCAGAATCTAACCCCAATCCCCCTATCGATAAAGCTACTTTAGAGCGGATTTATGAACTGGAATTCAATCTTGGTAACAAAGCAGGTGATACCCAAGATGAACCGAAGAAACTATCACCAATGGCGCAAAAGCTGTATGAATATCTCACCAGAACTGAACGAATTGAAGCTGATGTAAGAGAGTTCAAAGGCAACTTTAAAGTGAACGGTGAGAGATTTACTGTTGAGCAAATCAAGGGCTGGATGTACGAGATTGTTGGGGCAGGATTGGCGGACTGGATAGCCGAGGGTGTTATCAAGCTTAATCAAATTTGACTGCCCTTTGTGTCTGGTGTCTCGCCTCAAAAACACCCTTTTTTAGCGGACACAGGACTCCAGACACCACAGACACTAAAGCTCAAAACCCTTGTATAGCAAAGACACCAGCAGACACCAGCCCAGACACGACCGAGACACCAAGTGTCTACTGCGTGTCCGCTAGACACCAATAAGAAATAACCTCATAAACAGCCATTTATTATTAGAGGATTATCAACATTATGCTGAGAATAGTAATTGTTGAACCAGAAATATTCATGCTCTTAGGCATCAAAGGTGCTATTTCACAATCCCCAGATATAGAAGTAACTGGTGATGCTACCACTGGAAAGCTAGGGTTTCAGTTAATTGAACAGACCAACCCTGATGTTGTGTTAGTTGATTTACTCTTACCCGACATGAGTGGTTTAGAACTGACTAGCTCAATCAAAAGGAAAACTAATAGTAAAGTGGTAATTTTTACTAATCAGACTCATTCAGACTTTATTAAGTCAGCTTTCCGTCATGGGGCTGATTCTTATATGCTCAAAAGTGCTGATGTAGAATTGATTGAACTAGCCATCAAGAGAGCTTACTTTGATGAATGCCTGCTTGACCCGAAGCTGGCTAAAAAACTGTTAAAAAACCTTGATAAAAATAGATATATTGACCCTAGTTTTGCTGATAAAAACTTGCTTGACTCTCCCACCGAACGACAAATACAAGTCCTGCGATTACTGGCTCAGGGTTTAGGTTTTGAACAGATTGCCAAAGAAATGTTTCTCTCTGTTAGTACAGTCAAACGGTTTGAGTCGATGGAGGGTATTATCCCTCGCACCTCTCAGTTAAATCTGTACGTGCGTATTTCTACGCATACAGCTTCCGATATTCTTAAAGATTAATTCTGTAGATTCCTTCCGCCTTCCCAGAAAGTAATAACTAAACTCACTTTCCTAACTGATTTGGTACGGGTTTTCGCGCAGGTCGTTTCTAATCTACTTCATTTCTCTGTTGCTCGTGTGGATGTAGTCGTGACAGCTTTCATGTAGTGCAATTAGATTCTTTGGTTTCCAATTATCATGATTACCGTCTATGTGGTGTAAATGTACTCTTTCAAGAGAGGTCATTCTTAAACCACATCTACCACACGTATGGTTTTGCTTTTGTAATTGTTTTGAGGTTATGCCATCGTATAGCTTGCTGTTGCGTTTACTCCAGTAAACTAAATCTCCGTCGAAAGGTGATTTATTTCCTCGGACTTTGACGAAGGCATTTTCGGAGTTGGAAACCTTCGGGAAGGCTTTGTCTAGTAGTTTCTTACTTGTATACCTATCTTGCTTGGTTTCCTTATTGAATACCCTGTAGGTTCTTGTTTCGATGTGGTATAACGAGTTTCTTACCCCGTCCATCTTGCAGAATTTATGGTATTGTCTCCACCCTCTAACGATTGGCGCAAGCTTAAGAGCTTTTGCCTTAGCTCCATAATTCGAGTTGTTGACGATGTGTTTTACTTTCTTGCGGAAGGCTTTGAAGTTTTCCTCTGAGGGAGTACATCGGAACTTTCCGTTTTGCTGCACATAGAAATGCCAGCCAAGGAAATCAAACCCATCTGTCGAGGCGGTTAGCTTTGTCTTTTTCTCGCTTACCTTTAATCCTCTTTCTGCTAGGAATTGGTTTATTCTGTCAAGTATTTGCTTTTCATCGTCTTCAGGGCGTAAGAAGAATACCATATCATCGGCGTATCGAACACATCGGGATTTTATTCTTCCCCGTGAGTCTTTTACTTGGTGACAATCTTCAATACTATTTAGAGCGATGTTAGCTAAAAGTGGACTTACTACCCCGCCTTGTGGTGTTCCTTGATTCGGAAATTCTGGGGTTATTCCGGCTTTTAATGCTCGGAATATTCCGGTTTTCAATGCTCTAGGAGCTATCAAGTTCACCATTATGGCTGAGTGGTTTATCCTATCGAAGCACTTCTCAATGTCAAGTTCAATGATTCTTTTTGTGATCCCATTTGAGGTACTTTTAAGGTTTAAGAATACCTGTTGTTGGGCATCGTGGGTAGACCTACCCTGTCTGAATCCATAACTATGTTCGTGAAAAGTGGCTTCGTGCGCTGGCTCAAGTGCATATTTAGCAAGGCATTGCCAAGCTCTATCCGCAATTGTCGGAACCTTGAGATATCTAATGGAGCCGTCTTTCTTCGGGATTGGTATCGGTCTTAATTTGTTGTGATACCAGTCCTTTTGTCTGAGGAGCAGTTCTAGGTTGAATCTTTCCTCATAGGTTAACGCGGTTTTTCCATCAACACCCGCAGTCTTTTTACCAGCATTTAGCTGTGTGACTTGACGGATTGCCAGAAACCTTGCAGCTTTGGACTTCAGGATAAGCTTTTGTAGTGACTTTGCTTTGCGCTCGTCTCCAACAAGAATAGCTTTAAACACTCTCTTTTGAAGGCGGAAAAGGTTCTTCTGAAATTTCTTCCAGGGTAATGATTTCCAAGATTCACTAGTTTTTACACTGTGTCTAACCATACGCTTCTCCAAATTGCGTTTTCCTGAATACCTCAGCGAAGTTACTCGCTGTCCTACCCGATATAAAGGGTTTCCGCTTCTCGTCTAGCCTACTGGTGTTTTCGACCTTTCTCCAGACCCTTATATCGTTTTTACTCGTTCCGTTCTTTCGATTGATTGATGGTTTAGAACAGCCCACTTTGTCTATTCACATCTCAGAGATTGCAACTATTGCATAAATATGTTGCGAGATTATAGTGAATGAAGTCTACATTTTGTTTTCAGGTTGTAGCTTTCACTTGAGACACTTTTTTAGGACTTGTTTATTCATGCCATCCCCCCATTAGCGCCAGTGTTGTTACCTGCTTGTTTTACAACTGATTGCGCCCTGTTACCAGCTTCACTCTATAGGATTCCGAGCCTATTCGGTGTGGTCAGGTCGGGAGTCACTTATCTCTTAAAGGGTAGGACTTACCTTTCTAGGGTACTTGGTTCACCTACATCAAAGGAACAGTTATATATTTTGAAAGTGAGTTTCAGAATATACTCTGGGCGTACCCCTCTAGTTTCTAGAGGCTCTTACCAGAAGCGAGCCGCACTTATGCCAGTGATTTGTACAGTAAATGGCACGTCAAGAACAGTTATGAGGCGATAAAAAGAGGGGCGATGCTCGGTTATATTGACTATAACTTGATTGTGAATGAATGATGTATTGCTGAGGAGAGCGAGAAAAATAAGTCGGGGAGTGGTAGTAGTTAACTTTTCTCTATCTTCCTTCTTAAGAGCGGCTGGCTACCTACCCATGTTCATTACCCTTCTTAAACAAGCCTTTGGTGATGTTCGACAGAATCTCTGTCGAACATCTTTAAGTTCTGCGTTTAGCTTGTTCACTCAACTGCTACTCGTAAATAATCAGTTAAAAATTAATACTTTTGCTGGCTCTTACGGTGGCTCCCGCCTAAAGGTTTTTTATCTGGAAGTCCCAAAAAATTAATAAATTCCAGAGAAATTCGCATAGCGGGTATGATGTCAAAGCTAGTATTCAGCAGGCGTTATCCCAATTTGAACAAAGAATGAGACAGATACATACACTCAGACCCTGATTATATCTGGCTTTTTCAATTTTGTACTCTTGCTCCCGAACCCGTATGGTATTTTGAATTGGTATTCACCGCCACTATTGAACAAGCTCGAAAGTTCCACGCAGCCGTCTAAGACATCTCAAAACTGGGAGGGAGTTATAGTTACATGGCGAAGGTAGCACTGCTAATAGGAGTCAGTGAGTATGGACTTGGCTTGAATCCATTACCAGTTTCAGTCAAAGACGTACAAGCGATCGCTAAAGTTTTGCAGCATCCAGAAATGGGTGGATTTGCAGCAGCAGATATCCAAAAGCTGGAGAATCCCGATCCGCAAAAAATGCAGGAAGCCATTGAGGGATTGTTTAGTGATCGCCGAAAAGAAGACCTCATATTGCTTTACTTTTCTGGTCACGGTATTAAAGATGAAACGGGTAAACTTTACTTAGCAACTAGTCTCACTCGCAAAAATCCCCAGGGGCGGCTTGTCAAAGCGACAGCAGTTCCGGCTAATTTTATACATAATGTTATGAGCGATAGCCGCAGTAAGAGACAAGTCGTAATTCTCGACTGTTGTTTTAGTGGCGCATTTGCAGAGGGTTTATCAGCTAAGGATGACGGTTCTGTAGATATTTATACTCAACTGGGAGGTGAAGGGCGAGTTGTTCTCACCTCTTCTACTTCTACACAATATTCTTTCCAACAAGAGGGAGACAGTCTCTCAATTTATACTCGTTATGTCGTCGAAGGTATTGAAACAGGAGCAGCAGATCAAGATAATGATGGTGTGATTTCCATAGATGAGTTGCATGAGTATGCCAAAAAGAAAGTTAAAGAAGCAGCCCCCGCCATGCAACCAGAAATCTATGCCGTTAAGGAAGGCTTCAAAATTCGGCTAGCTAAAGCACCCATCGGCGATCCCAAGTTGAGATATCGGCAAGAAGTTGAGCGTTTTGCCAGTCGTGGTGTAATTTCTGCTATTGGACGCAATACCTTAGATTTGAAAAGGCAGAGTTTAAGATTGTCATCTGAAGAAGCGACAATTATTGAAGCTGAAGTTCTCGAACCTTATCAAGAATACCAAAAAAGATTGCAGCGATACGAGCAGGTATTATTTGAGGAAATTAATAAGCAATATCCTTTAAATCAAGATACTCAAAAAGAGTTGAAAGCTTTTCAAGAAGCTTTGGGACTCAAAGATAGAGATGTCGAGCCGATTTTTGCGCGTGTTGTGCCTCTAGTAAAATCCTCTTCATTAATTAACGAAGCGAGCGCAGATAGTAAGTCCACAACTCCTCTAAAACCTGAAATTACACCTCCAGAAAATTATTCTTCTAACACAGCTAAAAAAATGCGTTCTATGGCTGTTGTACTTTTTGCCACCATTTTAGGATTGACAGGTATAATTTATGGAATTTATGCTTTAACTCCCTATTTCTACACAAAGCTCAACGAAGATATACCAAAAACATCCTCTAGTTCATCTGAGCCATCCACTCCTAAAGCCGTCACAGCCACAAAACCCCCAAATGAAGATACTCCGAGCAGAGTTCTTCCAGGGAATAATGTCAACGAACCAAGGAATAAGCCTACTTCAACTGCTCTCCCAACGGAAGCTGAAGCTACTCTGCGGGCATACAGACAACGCCAAGATCAAATCCGAGCCGAATCTGAGGCGGCTCTACGGGAAATAAGAAAACGCCAAGCTGATGCTGAAGCTGCCGCAGAAAAACAACGCCAATTTGACGCAGCAAGACTCTTGTGTATGGAAAAGAAACAAAGATATCAAGCGTTATTTGAACAGGGAGCAGTAGGAGAAGGTGGTGTGAAAAAGGTTTTGAATGACAATAACTGTAGTGATTACGGTATAACTTGGCCATAATTTAGAGACGGTAGCTCTTGGCGGTGATCAATTGGTACAACATCTGTGGGATTGTTGTCAGTAGTTATGAGCGATCGCCTTTTCGGTTTCTGCTTTCCTTGGCTTTAGTAGTTTCTTAGTTTCTTTCGACTCCATTGATCAACCTGTTTAACTAGGGACGCTCTTCATCTTGCTTGACGACGGCTTTTGCTGTGATTTTTTTGTACGGATCTGGTGATATCGCTATTTTAGAAGAAAACTAGGGCATGATATTTCAATAGCTGCTTTGTGTTTAAATACATAAGATGTTATTAGAAAACCTTGCATTATCTGAACTACCCTCAGTTTATTTATTAGAAAAAAGTCATCTACCTAATTGTGCAGCTATCTATTTCGTTTCTAATAGTAAAGGTCAGGTTCTATATATTGGCAGAACAATCAACTTGTTTGAGCGTTGGAGAGAACACCATAGATTTAACCAGCTAAAGAGGTTTAATCGCAAAGACCGTATCAGTATTAGTTGGCTGACTTGTGCTAATGATATAACCACACTCTCACATCTCGAAAATCAGTTGATAGAGTTATACAAGCCGCCGCTAAATTGGACGAAAGTGGTGTCGCCAATTAGAAAAATAACTCCATCGGAGATAGCACTACAGCAGAGTCTTCAACAGCTTGCAAAGTTAAATACTATGATATTTGGTTTTGACCCAATAGCTGACGAAGAACCACCAACAATTTACTTGGTGTACCCTGTATATGGCAAGCGTGGTCTGTCGGGTAGCATAAGAACTATATTAAAAACTATCAACAAAAAAGCCAGCCCTTTGAAGTGGAAAGAGTATCACACAGAACCTAAATTTTCAGGTAAATTCGGTTATTGGTCAACTCAATATAACCATATAAGAATAGACCTATCCCCATTTGATGGTCTAGTCCACTTTATGAATAATCCTATTACTAGGACTATTGCTGATGTAGAATTTATGGCTTTTACCTCTGAACAGCTAGAAGTATTTTTAGAAAATACATCAGAGGAACTGAAGAATAATCTTTCATGTTTAGATGCTCTAGAAGATGACCCTATTCCTATAAAACTGGTTGATAAATTTCAGTCAGAACAAGGGAAAGATAAATATGTCATTGAAGTTGAAGCATGGGAGGAATTAGAGCCAATGCCTGAAGGTGAAGCGAGAATAATGACTCGTCAGTTCTTGTATGTAGATGGTGTAGAAGTAGAAGTCTGTAGTAACACAAATGGAAAATATTTTGTCAGGCACAATGTTTACTGGTGGATAATGCACGGACGAAAAAACCCCGACCTACAATATCAGCGTGTAATAGAAAACTTAAAGGATGCTGTAGATAGACTACCTACTATAAGATGGGCTGGTTATAAATTTATATTTGAAACTATTATATTTAGTGAGGACGATGTAGAAGTTGAGAGTGTACTGCTGCCACTGGCTATGTTTGAATATCTATTCAAGGACTTAAAGTCAAATTGTACAGGCAAGCTCCGTGAAGAACTTGAAACTGGGGAGTACCAGTCCAAGCCAGATGATAACCAAAATATAAAACTATGTGCATGGTTACAGCGCAATTCATTAGGCTCACTATTGCAAACCAAAGATAGTTAAATCAATATTTGGGGTGGATTGCTACCCAAACCCCAAAATTGGCAACACATCTCAAAATAAAGACAATTGCCCCGGCGATAAATTCCCCCTGCGTCGCGTATGAAAACTGAGAGATTAATATATTTACGATTTCGTCTGGATATCGTCTTAACCTCAATCTGTGATATTTATATTTAATGACACAAAGCACAACTCTGATAAAATCAGGATTTGACTTAAGTATCAAAAAACCTACTTTGAATAATTAAAATGAGCAAGCTGCCAACTCTTTCTCAAACTGTTAATACTGTTGTCACCAGTATGACAGCATTTATTGTTTTAGCTACAGTTACTACAACACCTGCTGTTGCTGCTTTCTTCAACTTCAAATTTGATGGCACATTAACTGGTTCTGACCCATTTGGCACTGCGGCAACAGTTTTCGGACTGAAGGGTAGTTTTGTTATAGATACTGACGTTGCTAACTCATCTACTACTCCAATTGCAGGCAGATATAATGGAGCTATTAAAGATTTAAACCTCACATTCGCTAGTACACCTACTCGTAATGCAATAACGTTGAGTACAGCGAATTTTACAAGCGGAACTAATCGTAATCAAATATTTGTAGGCCCAAGGGGGACAAGAGAAGAGTTGCAATTTTTAGTTGGCAATGTTGGCTCTGTGCCTCCTTTTTTCTTACCTGACTCTTTTGGAATCATCTTTACTAACACTGACTTACCTTTAACTACTCAACTCAAAGAAGTTTTGATTCCAGCAAGTAGTACATTTACGGGTCAATTTAAGTTAACTTTGTCTGATGACCAAATTAACACTCCTAACAATGATTTTTCCGGCTCATTGACTATCACTCCTGTGAGTGTCCCAGAGCCGAAAACAAACATCCTCTTAGTTTTATTAAGTTTAGGATTTACCTGCTACTGCTGGTTGAAGCAATCACGACCTATTAATCCCAAAACTTTTAGTTAAGTAAAACTTAGTAATTTCAGGAGCTAGGGCGAAACCAGTTACCAGTTAACAGATTACTTTTCATCACTAGGAATCCTTCAACATTCCCGTCAACAATTCCGACATCTCCCACAAATCTTTATTCCGGTTATCGTCATAAATCATCAGCGTTCGCGGATCTGCATGACGGCTCAACTTCTGCACCTTTCTAATATTCCCATCAGTGGCATCAAGCGCCGCCGTAATCGCCGAATGCCTTACCCTGTGCGGTGACATGGGTTTCTTCACCCCTGCCTTCTTAAAAGCCGTCGCCACTATTTTATAGATGGCATCAGTAGTTAAGCGATGTCCTTCATTATGAAAATCCAATGCTGTAAATATCGGTAAATTGCCATTCAAATCCCCTCGTGCAATTAACCAATCTGCAAGAGCAGCCGCCACATCCTTGGACATATCTAAATATTCTTCATTCGTTCCCTTACCCTTCCCCAAAACCCTCAACTTGCGTCCATAAAAATCAAAATCCCCCACATCTAACTGACATATCTCTTGGCGACGCAACGCTAAACCCCACAGCACCAGAAAAATTCCATAGTTGCGTTTACCAATCAAAGTTTCTCTATCAAATTGCTGAATTACAATAGATATCGCTTTGCTATCAACACCCCGCGTATCCCGATAAGCCTTGACCTTCTCCCCTGAAACATCTTCTAGGGAATAGTTGCACACTCCCAACTTCCGCCCCATCTTCGCCAACGACTTAATCGCCGCCAACCGCCGATTGATTGTCGCCTCCCGCAACCCAGATTTAATCAACATCGCCTTGTACTTCAACACCACCATCACCGCTTGCTCTCGCTGCAAGTGCAAAAACTCCAACACGCTATCACCAGTTGGCGGCACAAGAGTCATCTTCAGAAAGAAATCCCTCAAATCCTTTTCATAAGCCCGTCGAGTATTGGGGTTACGCTTATCTGCCAACAGCTGCGCCAACACATCCGGGTCAGTGTCAAGCTGCGCGTCAAAATATCGAGCGATCGGAGCATCTAAACACGCTTCCAACTCGACTTTAACTAGCTCACCAAATATTGGCTCGTTAGGCATAAGTGCTTACAGCTTCGTTATTGATAATACAACTTTCCAATAACGTCTATCATACGGCAACAGGTATAGGCATTAATCAAAACATGGAGTAGAGAGCAAAATACTTCTTGCGGAAGTTGAATGGTGTTAATTAGTAATGCTAGTTCTGTAATTTCCTGCTTTGATATCAAAATTGATAGCAGAGGATGTAGTCAATGTGTCCAATCCTCCAGCACCAAATCGGGAATTTGAGAGAAATCCTTTTGGTTACGAGTAACCATCACCGCATTTGTTGAAAGAGCGATCGCAGCTATTCGCAAATCTTTCTGTAGCCTTTTTTTATTGAGTTGCTGGTTTTCTCTGAGTAAACCTTGGTGACAAGTGTAGGCAGCAGTATCAAAGTTGAGTATTCTCACTCCTTTGAAATACTCTTGAGTAGTCCACAGTTTAGTGTAAAGGTTTACTAAGTTGGCAGATTCAGTCCGGTCATTAATTTTGACTACCCACCCGTTAAAAATTTCTTGAACTGTGATAATGGTGATAGCCAAATTGGGATAAACTTGAGCAACTTTAGATATAACAGCTTGGTTTCCTTGAAGTAAAAGCGAAACATGGTCTGTGTCGAGTATATAAAAACTCATCCTGCATTTCTCAATCTGAATCTAATCCTCAGTCTTTTAATCTTCATCTACTGCGTTACGTTCTGCTCTGAGATTATTAGCAATCTCAGCAAAATCTGCATCGTCTTTAAACACACCCGCAAATTTTATCCAAGGATTTTCTGCATCGTTATGATGCAATTGAATTTCTAATGGAATAATTTCTATCTTTTCAAGACGAGTTGACAAAAGTGTTTTCAATTCTTGCACAGCTTGTTCAGTAGTAGGTGCTTCAACCTGAGTGTTGGGAAATTCTAGGACAGAAGCTATTACATTTCCTTCATGATTACGTTCTAGTAGGATATGTAACTTCAAGTTTTCAGACTGAGGTAGTGTTACGGAGGAGAAATTGATAACCATATTTTAATTATTACCAAGCCTTGAACAATAATGTACTGCTATATAAATACTAGACGAGTTTAGACATGAGTGGAAAATGCTTGTTTTAACTTAGCGAGAATTTCTGAATTTCTCATAGGATATCAAAGCCTAAGTTTAAGAGAGTTAAAATAGAGTTCTCAACTGACGAATTGTTGATTTTTTCTTGATTGACTAGAGATGTAAGTAAGTCATAAACTCCCTGATATTGGCTGGCATTATAGTCAATCCATCGGTTTTGAAATGCAAGTGCATCATGGAGTGCCATTACCACTTCTGTATAGGGGTAAAAAGGTAATTTATCACGCATGAACCGCATAGTACGCTGCTATTGTTTCTCCAGAGTTAGAGGAGAGCTTTTGCAAATCTACTAACAGAGTTTTGGTGATTTATACTCCTGAAACTTCTAAGACAGTCTGCTCAATATTCATTGTTTATCTTTGACAGTAACTTGAGTTGAGTCGGAGCTAATTGACGCTTGATGGAGTCGATTTATGAGATGAAACCGCAGTTAGGATAATAAATTATTGCAGACCGTTATTGTATTTCTAATTATTCTTAGTCCGCGTTAAATCATCCTATTTATCAAGATACTCTATCACCTCTGTTAGGTCTGCCATAGCCCGATTAAATCGATTTAACATCGCTTCTGCTACTTCTGGGTCAGCGTCGTTGACAGTTGCTAGTTTTTCCTGTATACAACGGTCAAGGGCTTCTAGCCACAGTGACAAGCCTGTATGCCTAATTGCTGATAATAACCCCATGTTGGTAAGGACAGCCAAATGGAAACCAAGCTGGTCTTGTCCACCATAGCCGAGATATCCGTCACTCAGTTCCAACTTTTCTGGGGTAAATTCAAAATACTGTTCAGAGGTAATACCAGCTCTTTGGAGTTGGGGTTGGGGCAGTGAAGGTTGAGATTGAGTCATAAGAAAGCATTATTTTTAGTGGTACATTTTGCACAAAACTCAAAAAAAATCATGATCATTGGGTTGACGAATCAAAAGGGGGGCGCGGGAAAAACTACAATAGCTGGGCATCTTGCATACTGGTTGAGCCAGCGTGGAACGGTGATTGTTGTAGATGCCGACGCGCAACAAAGCAGCACTAACTGGATGAAAGATTTACAGTTACCTTGTAAAACGATGATAGACCCGGACGACCTTTTTGACGAACTTCCGACGCTGGCAGAACAGTATTCAGCTGTGGTTGTGGATGGCCCCGGTAGTCTCAGCGAGACAACAAAAGCAATTTTGTCCAGATGTGACTTAGCTCTAGTACCTTGTAAGCCATCTGGGCTAGATATGCACAGTACATCAAAGATGGTAAGGATTTTGCGTCAAGCAAGAGAATTACGAGGTGGGATGCCGAATGTAGGTTTATTTTTAAATCAAGCAAAGAAAGGAACTGTGTTACTCAAGGATGCTCAAAGAGCTTTAGATGCCAAAAACACAGGGTTTCCTTTGCTAAAGTCAATGTTATTTGACCTTCAGGTGATTGCTGATGCGCCAGGGCAAGGGACTACTGTTTGGGGATTGGGTGGAACAACAGCCAAACGCGCTGCTCAGGACTTTGAGGCACTGTTTACTGAAGCCTTGGAGGTAGCCAATGGCAAAAAGTAGGCGATTGGTAGAGGATTTTATTTTTAGGGACGAGGGACAACAGAACACAGTCTCCATACCTCTAAACTCGATTGTTCTGCCATCCGAGGAGCTAAGGTATTACATCGATCCTGAAGAAGTTGAAAAAATTGTTGCTACTGCCAGAAAAAACGGTATTCTTGCGCCCCTCCTAGTTCGCCCTATCCCTGGCAGTGACAAGCATGAGGTTGTAGCAGGGGCAAAGCGTTACAGAGCTGCTCATATTCTAAAGCTGGTAGAAGTCCCTGTAGTTGTCAAACAACTTAGCAATGAAGAAGCTCTGGAGATTGCTTTAATTGAAAATTTTGCTCGTTCCGGGTTGACTGACCTAGAAGAAGCTGATGGAGTTTTGAGACTTTTATCTATGAAACTCAATCTGCCAGTAGCTGAAGTGTCAGTGCTACTGCATCGCATACAAAACCAATTACGAGATAGACTCGCCACCAATAACGTTATTGGTGAAGATGTAATCCAGGTTGTGCAAGAGGTTCTCACCTCTTTGGGTAATATTAAACTTGACTCGTTTATCAGCAACCGCCTCCCATTACTCAATCTGCCAAGTGACATCTTAGAGGTATTGCGTTCTGGAAAATTGGAAGCTAGCAAAGCTAAAGCAATCTCACGGGTAACAAATGAGGAGAAGAGAAAAGAACTGCTAAGTGTGGCCGTTGCGAATAAATTATCATTAAATGAAATCAAGCAGAAGATTAAAGAGTGGCAGCAGCAGTCAGAACCCGATTCAGCATTTCTTGCAGAGTCTTCATCTCTTCAACAGCGTGCCGATGAAACTTTCCGGCAACTTAGAAAGGCTAAGGTTTGGGATGACCCTAAGAAAAAAGCTCGTATAGAGAAATTACTGGCCCAGTTGCAAGCATTAATGAAAATAGATTAACCAGAACAGTGCAGGCTAAACTCAGCATGGAGCTTTGAGATTTTTATTTGTGAAACTCAATCTGCCAGTAGCTGAAGTGTCAGTGCTACTGCATCGTATACCAAACCAATTACGAGGTAGACTCGCCACCAATAACGTTATTGGTGAAAATGTAATCCAGGTAATGCAAGAGTTTTCACCTCTTTGGGCAATATCAAACTCGGCTTCTTTAGCATTTTGCAGGATTTCCTTAACTATGTGCCTATAGTTGGTATTGACTGTCTTAAATAGGGATGCTCTTTAAGGCACAGAGCAGAAGGCAGTATTTACTTATCTTCACATAGTTTGGTTGTTTCACGTCGTTCTACTTAAATAGTCATTACTACTATTTTGACGATTTTGAAGAGCAAAATGCTGACTTCAAGAAAACAAGAAAAAGGGGACAATCCTAGTTGGATTTCCCCTAAGTTACTACTATTAAGCTTTTGCTCTTTATTGCAAGTTGCCCCAGAAAGAAGCTTCAGATTAGGCAAAAGCCAGACCAGCGCTGACATCGAGATTACTTGCATTCTGAACAATAGCGATAACATCATCTATCCCATTGAAGATCACAGTACTAGAACCGGAAGTGCCAAACCTGTACTCGGTAGAACTGCCTTGTAACTGAATTCGATCGCCCTCAGATAAACGGAAGTCAACAATAGTCGCTTGTCCATCACCGAGATAATACTTGGTCGATGCGCCTAAGATAAAGCGATCGGCTCCACTACCACCTGATAGGGTGTCGAATTGAGTGGTGACCAAAGCAGAACTAGTGTTCAAGAAACCATTAAGGAAATCACCACCAGCTTCACCCCGCAGGACATCATTACCCAAGCTACCCAACAGGACATCGCCGTCTGCACCGCCCAAGAGAGTATCATTACCAAAATCGCCGTCAAGGACATCAAAACCACCTAAGCCAGTGAGGACGTTATTGCCAGTATTCCCAGATATGCTGTTATTAACGGCGTTACCGGTGCCGTTGATGTTACCAAAACCCGCTAAATCGAGGTGTTCGATGTCTGCATCATTCAAGGTAAAGGTGAAATCCGCTTGGATAGTATCGATCCCGTTTAAACTGCCATTGTCCTCGAAAATGGTATCGGTGCCCTGACCAGTACGCAAAATATAAGTGTCACTACCATTACCACCGACGAGAGTATCAGTTCCCAGTCCGCCATTTAGAACATCATTACCATCTTCTCCGAAGAGTATATCGTTTTGCTCCTCGCCTAAGAGTGTATCGTTGCCAGTACCACCACTGAGGGTATCATTTCCACCATCCCCAAACAGATTATCATCACCAATTTCTCCAAACAGCAAGTCATTATCACTACCCCCAGAAATTGTATCTTTGCCAGCGCCCCCCTGGATAGTGTCATTGCCGCCCAAGCCACTGAGAGCGTTATTGCCAGAATTACCGAATATCTGGTTGCGGATAAGGTTTCCAGTGCCGTTGATGTTACCTGTGCCGAATAGTTGCAGGTTTTCGAGGTCGCTATCGCCTAAAGTGAAGCTGAAATCAGCTTGGACGAGATCGATTCCTCCCAAGGTGCCGTTGAACTCTTGAATGATGTCATTGCCAAAACCTGCGCGCAAAACGTAGGTGTCATTCCCAGAGCCACCATCAAGGATATCATTCCCTGAGCCACCATCAAGGACATCATTCCCAGTATTACCCAAAAGAGTATCATTGCCACCTAAACCATCGATCCTGTCATTGCCTCCTAGACCATCGATGAAGTCAGCAGATAGGGTACCTTCTAATGTATCATTGAACTGTGTTGAGTTAGCCATTTTTCTCTCCTGAAAAAGATAAAAAGTTAGAGTAATTTTGTCAATTAGACTGAATTAGTTGATTGCTGTTTTGTTTGATTTTGGAATATCAAAACAAATCCTTGAACCGGAAAAATAGCCTAGTAATTTGATCAATTACGTCAACTAAATTTAGGAAGCATCTGTTGGGCAATCAAGTTAATATCAACTTCTTCACGGTTGAGATAGGAAAATCTATCGGTGCCGCTCATGTATTTAAGTCTGCGCCATGTTTACTTTTGAGTCGATAGAGGAAAATTGAGGGAAAATTGAGGGAAAATTGAGGTGGTTTTGCCCATAAGTGAGGTGCAGTAGGTGGAATTTGAGGACGCTCTCAATGTTGCTGATGAACTTGTATTCCTCAAAGCCGGACGACGGCTCACCTCCGTTGAACTGGCCATCTTAAAAGGAGCCTATAACCGACGAACCTACGATCAAATTGCCAATGACACCAGCTATTCCCCCAACTACTTAAAATTTGATATCGCTCCCAAATTGTGGAAACTCCTATCGGATGCCTTTGGTGAAACCGTTGGTAAGACAACCTTACAGGCAGCTTTGGAACGGCAATGGCGTAAGCAGCAGTCATCTGGTACAGCTAAGAAAGTCACCAGTAAAGTTACCGACAATGCGGTACAGCAACAGCCAGATTTAACGCTTGCATCTGCTCCGTCCTGTGCAGCACCCAATATCGATTGGGGTGAGGCACCCGATATCTCAGTTTTCTACGGGCGGACGACGGAGTTGGAAACACTTACCCAATGGATGCAGCGCGATAGCTGTCGTCTCATAGCCCTGTTGGGGATGGGAGGTATTGGCAAAACTTCCCTGGCCGCTAAACTGGTTCAAGATTTGCAAGACGAGTTTGAGTTTGTGATCTGGCGATCGCTACGCAATGCCCCGCAACTCAAAGAACTACTAGGGGATATCGTGCCATTTCTCTCCCGCCAGCAAGATGCCCAGGCAACCCCAGAACGCCTGCTGCACTGGTTGCGAACCCATCGTTGTTTGCTGGTTTTGGACAACCTGGAAACTATCCTCCAACCGGGTCATCGGGTGGGGGTTTATCTGCCGGGATATGAAAACTATGGGACGTTGTTGCGTATGCTTGGCGAAACGAGACACCAAAGCTGCGTGCTGTTGACCAGTCGAGAAAAACCCGTCGAAGTCAGCACCTTTGAAGCTGAGGATGGCAAAGTGCGATCGCACCTCCTCTGTGGATCTTTAGAAGCTTCTCTATCCCTTCTTGATTCCAAGAAACTAACAGGCACCGAAGCTGAAAAGTATCGCCTGTGCGAGTTCTATAATTTTAGCCCTCTTGCATTGAAAATTGTCGCCGCCTCCATTCAAAGTCTGTTTGACGGGAACATTTCAACCTTCCTGGTTGAAGAAACGATGGTATTTAATGGTTTACATAAGTTACTCGACCAACAGTTTTCTCGTTTGACAGAGCCAGAGAAAATCATCATGTATTGGTTAGCCATCAACCGGGAATGGACAACCACAACAGAATTAATCGCAGATATCACTCCCTCCATCACCCGCGCCACTTTGTTAGAAAGTCTGGAATCTCTGACATGGCGGGCGTTAATTGAACAGCAGACAGGGCAATACACTCTCCAACCCGTGGTCATGGAATATGTTACGGATACTTTGATTCAAACCATGGCCGCTGAACTGGTGAGCGTTCAACCCGTTCTCTTTGAACGTTACGCGCTGCTTAAAACTACTGTGCTGGATTATATTGGGGAAAGCCAGCGTCGCCTGATTTTGTCCCCACTGGCAGAGATGGTACAGGCATCATTTCATAATACTGAGACTCTACAAGAACATTTTCAGGCTCTGTTGCAGCATATACGCGATCGCCCCACTGCCTTTTTTTCCTATGGAGTCGGCAATCTCATCAACCTAGCCTTGCAACTCGATCTCGATCTGACAGGCTATGACTTTTCTCAATTGAAGATTCGCCAGGTCAATTTTCAAGGTAAACAACTTTTCCAGATCAATCTGTCCCATTGCGATTTAAAGGACTGCCTCTTTACCCAAACCTTTGGTGGCATTCTGGCTGTTGCTTTTAGTCCAGACAATA
Source organism: Nostoc sp. KVJ20 (assembly GCF_001712795.1). Taxonomy (GTDB): domain Bacteria; phylum Cyanobacteriota; class Cyanobacteriia; order Cyanobacteriales; family Nostocaceae; genus Nostoc. The sequence goes on along the minus strand of NZ_KV757645.1, from coordinate 4,367 downwards.
CAAAACTGGCCTTTGGAGAGACCCACGGCATACTTCGTCTCTGGCAAATCATCTCTAATCAGAAGGAATCGTCCCCTCTGGAGCAGCCCCTGTTGACTTTAAAGGGTCATCTTGGGGCGATTATGGCTGTTACTTGGCATCCTGACGGCAGTAAGTTAGCCAGTAGCAGCGATGATTACACGATGAAAATTTGGGATGCCCAGACCGGAAATTGTTTGTTGACCTTGCAGGAGCATCAAAAAGCAATCTGGGATGTTAAGTGGAGTCCGGATGGCAACCTGCTGGCTAGTAGTAGTGGCGATGGAATTATCAAGCTCTGGGACTCTGAAACCGGAGCCTGTTTGCAAACCTTAGTGGGACACCAAAGCCTGGTGCGTAGCGTTGCCTGGAGTCCTGATGGTATCTTAGCTAGTGGTAGCGAAGACCACACCATTCGCCTGTGGGATGTGGCTGAGGGGAAATGCCTCAAAACATTGACTATTAAAGGAGCGCGCGTGCGTCGGGTAGCCTGGAGTCCGGACGGAGAAAAGCTAGCCAGTGGGAGTTCCGACCGACAGGTTCGTATTTGGGATCGACGAACCGGGCAGTGCCTCAAAACCCTAACTGGACACGCTTTCTGGGTTGATGCCCTCACCTGGAGTCCTGATGGACAGACCTTGGCTAGTAGTAGCAGCGATCGCACCATCAAGCTCTGGGATTCAGCTACAGGAGATTGTCTGCGAACCCTCCAGGGACATCAAGACCCAATCTGGGGCTTGAGTTGGTGGGCAGATAGCAAAACTCTCATTAGCGGTAGCTATGACCAGACCCTGCGCTTCTGGAATACGGAAATAGGCCAGTGTCGCCGGGTTATCCACGGATACATTAATGCGATCAGAAATGTTACCTGGAGTCCGGATGGCCAGAGCCTGGCCAGTTGTAGTACCGATAAAACGATCAAGATTTGGCAGGTTGCTACAGGTGAACGTCAGACTAAGTTGATCGGGCATCAGGGATGGGTGTTTTCAGTAGACTGGTGTCCCAATTTCCCCCATGCCTTTGGTCAGGAGAATGTAGCCGGAATTGTTGCTAGCAGTAGTACAGATGCCACCATCAAACTGTGGGATGTTAAAACCGGGCAATGTTTCAGAACGTTGCTAGGTCACACCAGTTGGGTCTGGTCTGTGGCTTGGAGTCCCGATGGTCAAAGGTTGGCTAGTGGCAGTAGCTCGAATGATCTAACCGCGAGGATCTGGAATCCTGTTACCGGGGAATGCTTGCACATTCTCGCCGGACATGAAAGTTGGATCTGGTGGGTCGCTTGGAGTCCAGATGGCAGAATGCTGGCAACAGCAGGGGACGATCAACGCATTAACCTGTGGGATGTGGAGACAGGGGAGTGTTTAAAAACACTGCACGATCAGTGGCTGTTAGGAGTTGCGATCGCCTGGAGTCCAGATAGTCAATGGTTAGCCACTAGCAGTAAAGAAAACACCGTCAGACTCTGGAACCTCCAAACGGGCATTTGTGAACGAGAACTGAGCGGGCATCAGGCGATCGTGTGGGCGATTAGCTGGAGTCCAGATGGCAATTACCTTGCCAGTGGCAGCGATGACTGTACTATTAAAATCTGGAATTTGCAGACCGATGAATGTAGTCACACGCTGATCGGCCACCAAAGCCGCATTTGGGGTGTCTCCTGGAGTCCCAAGGGAGACTTTCTGGCTAGCAGCAGTACCGACGAAACCATTCGAGTATGGGATATAGCTAGAAACTGTTGGCAGATTTTGAGAAGCGATCGCCCCTACGAAGGCATGAATATTACCGGAATTACTGGCATCACTGAAGCTCAGAAAGCAACGCTCACAGCATTAGGTGCGATCGAGGGGTGAGCATTAATCTGTCAAGGTTTAACGGGAGTATTCAATACCATTGGTGTTGCTTTAGATGGCAATGGAAACGCAGGCAAAGCTTTATCTCATGTTCCTGAACCTGCTTCTTTGTTAGGTCTTGGTTTAGTAGCAAGTTGAATGGTAATGGTTCGCCGCCGTCGCACTATCTGATTACACGTTATTAGTCATTCGTGTAATCGGCAATTGAAACTGGCTCTACAAGAGCAATGAAGTATTGGCTCAAGTAGAAGATCGTGAGCGATTTCCATGAGTCTACGAACTTGCGGTAGCTTCAGCAAAGCTAGATGTAGCGCCTACAATGCTAATCGCTCAAACCTGCAATCAAAGTATTTTCAAACCAGGATTAAGGTTCTTGGCAACTTTTGGTGATGATGAAAGGTTACGCGCTTTAAAGCAGAAGGCAGCTATGCTGAAGGGTTTTAAGATTTTGCCTGTCGTCGTAGAAGTTGTGACAAAGACTCAGATACAACTTGAAGACTTTTCTTGTGATGTAGAGGTTCTGTAACCCAAGAAACGCAGGATTTTCTGTAGTTTTCTTCTTTCTTCCTTCTGCCCTCAGCATAGATGCCTAAACCAGCCCACTATTGATCACCAAAAGCTGACAAGACCCAAAGTTGGTTACAACCAGAATTTTATCCGAAGATTTCCATAAATACTTAATAGAGTAAAACCCTTGCAATTTAAGGATTACATCTGCATCGACAGACTTCCCAAAAAAAAAATGGGAAAATAGTTGACAAAAAAATCTGCACTCGCTATATTTGATAAGCACCTGAGAGACGAGCGCGAAAGAGCGACGCCTGAAGGACGCCGAACCTTGAAAATATTATAGTTTGAAAGCCATTATACAACAAGTGGCCTGCGTCAAGCAAATAAAGAGAACTAAGCTGGAGTTTTAAAAGAGCAGCTAATTGAGCTATAGAGCTTTCCAATACAAAACGGAGAGTTTGATCCTGGCTCAGGATGAACGCTGGCGGTATGCTTAACACATGCAAGTCGAACGAAATCTTTCGGGATTTAGTGGCGGACGGGTGAGTAACGCGTGAGAATCTGCCTTCAGGTCTGGGACAACCACTGGAAACGGTGGCTAATACCGGATGTGCCCTTAGGGGTGAAAGATTAATTGCCTGAAGATGAGCTCGCGTCTGATTAGCTAGTAGGTAGTGTAAAGGACTACCTAGGCGACGATCAGTAGCTGGTCTGAGAGGACGATCAGCCACACTGGGACTGAGACACGGCCCAGACTCCTACGGGAGGCAGCAGTGGGGAATTTTCCGCAATGGGCGAAAGCCTGACGGAGCAATACCGCGTGAGGGAGGAAGGCTCTTGGGTCGTAAACCTCTTTTCTCAGGGAAGAACACAATGACGGTACCTGAGGAATAAGCATCGGCTAACTCCGTGCCAGCAGCCGCGGTAATACGGAGGATGCAAGCGTTATCCGGAATGATTGGGCGTAAAGCGTCCGCAGGTGGCTATGTAAGTCTGCTGTTAAAGAGTCTAGCTCAACTAGATAAGAGCAGTGGAAACTACATGGCTAGAGTGCGTTCGGGGCAGAGGGAATTCCTGGTGTAGCGGTGAAATGCGTAGAGATCAGGAAGAACACCGGTGGCGAAGGCGCTCTGCTAGGCCGCAACTGACACTGAGGGACGAAAGCTAGGGGAGCGAATGGGATTAGATACCCCAGTAGTCCTAGCCGTAAACGATGGATACTAGGCGTGGCTTGTATCGACCCGAGCCGTGCCGTAGCTAACGCGTTAAGTATCCCGCCTGGGGAGTACGCCGGCAACGGTGAAACTCAAAGGAATTGACGGGGGCCCGCACAAGCGGTGGAGTATGTGGTTTAATTCGATGCAACGCGAAGAACCTTACCAAGGCTTGACATGTCGCGAATCCGGGTGAAAGCCGGGAGTGCCTTCGGGAGCGCGAACACAGGTGGTGCATGGCTGTCGTCAGCTCGTGTCGTGAGATGTTGGGTTAAGTCCCGCAACGAGCGCAACCCTCGTTTTTAGTTGCCAGCATTAAGTTGGGCACTCTAGAGAGACTGCCGGTGACAAACCGGAGGAAGGTGGGGATGACGTCAAGTCAGCATGCCCCTTACGCCTTGGGCTACACACGTACTACAATGCTCCGGACAGAGGGCAGCAAGCATGCGAATGCAAGCAAATCCCGTAAACCGGAGCTCAGTTCAGATCGCAGGCTGCAACTCGCCTGCGTGAAGGAGGAATCGCTAGTAATTGCAGGTCAGCATACTGCAGTGAATTCGTTCCCGGGCCTTGTACACACCGCCCGTCACACCATGGAAGCTGGTAGTGCCCGAAGTCATTACTCCAACCTTTCGGGGAGGAGGATGCCTAAGGCAGGACTGGTGACTGGGGTGAAGTCGTAACAAGGTAGCCGTACCGGAAGGTGTGGCTGGATCACCTCCTTTTTAGGGAGACCTACACCCCTTACAGATCGAAAAGCATACAGCTATAT
>NZ_KV757644.1 GCF_001712795.1 Nostoc sp. KVJ20 | reverse complement strand
ATATTAGACCTGAATCCTTACGTAAAAAACCTTCTATATAAACCAGGGGACAAAATTTTAAAAGTCCCCTATTTTATTTATTGTAATTATAAATTATGTTATATCCTGCGTTGCTCAAGCAAGTAATGGTTAAATTTGATTATGTTAGAAAATACTGAGGCGGCAATTTTATCAGACCAGAGAATAGAGATAGATATTATCTTTAAAGGATTAACAATACTTGTAGTTGATGATGACAATAATCATCTAAGTTTAATAAGGTATTTACTTTGTAAATATGGAATTAATGTAATGTTGGCAGATAATGCTTCGTTAGCATTTGAACTAATTCAACAAAACACAGTGGATCTTTTAATTTCTGACATTGTGATGCCAGGAAAAGACGGGTATGGGTTAATACAGCAAGTTAGGTCACTACCACTTTCCCCAATGAGAGAAATTCCGGCAATTGCTTTAAGTGGTGTTTCTAAAGGAGAGTCCTATGAAAAAGCGCTTGCATCAGGGTTTCAAACTTATATTCAAAAACCTTCAAACCCTACCTGCTTAATGGAAGAAGTAGCAAAATTAATATAGTTGGCTGTAAAAATCGTCAAAGGGTTTTAAATAGATTGAGGTACACTTGTAGTATTTAAATAGTGCCTTTTAAAGCGAGTGCATAATGTTGTTTACGCCAAGCATGAGGAGGTAAGCCATGATGTTGGCGAAACTGGCGAGACAAATGAGATACATCTTGGTAGCCTAATGCTTTGGCAATTTGCTCTACTGTCTGCTCATTATTTTGAAGTAATAATCGCGCTCCTAGCATCCGGCGTTTGACGATCCAGTTGTTTACAGTTTCTCCTGTTTGCTTTGCGACTTGATTAGTTAAATAAGCAGGTGAGTAACCAAGCGCTTGGGCGACATCACACAGACTAATTCCTTCATGATAATGGGCTTCTATAAAATCAAATATTGCTTTTAATTCTGGAACGTTGGGAAAGATTGATGTTTCTTGGACAATTACTGAATTCTTCGTTGCAGACATGGAGTTAAAAGCTTTCTGAAATTTAGTAGCCCACCAGGATTGAAAAATAGCCTGTCTTTCTAAGCGGATATTAATCGCTTTAAGTAGCTCGTCTAATGTTGAGTTGACTGTTGACTGTTAACTAAAAACTCGTGAACCGTCAACGGTCAACAGTGAACAATAGCAGTGGAATATTTTTTTACTTGGAAGTCCCTAAAGCCGGATCATCACTCCAGCATTCCTGCAAAAAGTCAAACCCCGGATTCTCGCCCGAATTCGCCGCTCGATTCAATTTTTCCCTTCTTACAGGTCGCACCTCATGTGACCATTTTTCAGCATTGGTGATAGGTGCGGCGGGACTTTTATCTTCATCACCCCTGTAACAATTGCATAAAAATATGCTGCCGCAGTTTCAACAAAAAAGTGATGGTCAGTTTATCCAGTAGAGACACGATGGCAGTTCCGTATGAGCGATCGCAGTATAACTTGACCTGTTGTGTCTCAGGTTTCCTCCTTTCCTTATAAACAGCAATAAACACGGCTTCTTGTACATTCCACCGAAACTTCAGCTTGATTCAAGGTTCACGTAGACTGTAGAAAAATCCAGCTGCTTCAAGTCTTCGCCATGAATAAGTACTTGCAGGTAGCCAGCATCGCTAAACATCAGGTCAACTGCTCTGCTAGAATCGACTTCCAACAAGTTATGCCAGTTCTGGGCGCGAGTCATGTCTAAGGTCTGCCGTTGCTCGTAGTTGTAAAGCCATTCGGGGTTCACCTCCCTAACTATATAAGCATCCTCCCGTGGATCATGCCCAATGCCCGAAGCATGACCTAGTAGTTTACCGACACTGTTTTCACTGAGAGTTCTACCCAAATCATTTAACTTGAGTTCGTCCAAGTTGAGACGAGCGCACAGCTGCTCAAAATCATTTGTTGCCCAACGCGGGATATCGGGAAACAACTCAAACTCTAGACGGTGAGTTACTAAATTATCGTAGCAATCTGTAATCAAACGAGTATCTTGGCTTAAATGTATCGACTCTAAAGGTTCGCTCCCATCGTAAAATACTAGTTGTTCGGCACTATTAGAGCTTTCCGAAGCAAACAGATAAAGCATTCCCCGCTTTGTCAAAGGATTGTCTGGAAAAGTGGGTAATTCAGCAAAGTTAATCTGCAAGATAAAGCAAAGGTAGCGGTCTAAAAAACTGTTTTTAGGCCAAGGAATCGACAAGGGTAAATCTGGAACTCCCCCAATACGGCTTTGTCCTTTATGTCCTGGTTCAGCTTGTCCAAGCTTTAACAAGATAGCCGGGCGCACACTTGCCAAAATCTCATCTTGATACTCTGATAAGCCATGCTCATGAATCAGCGTTGTCAAATCCTCCAAATCCATGCTTTACCTGCCTGTCTTTGCTTTAGTTCATTACTTAGCAAAATAACACTGCTGTTTCACTCTTTAGCGATCGCCTGAAGTTAAAGATTCTTAAAAGTATCGGATTTTTTAAATATGCAAGCCCCCCTCAACACAAACAATGCCCCACTGCGGAAACTTTACCAGCAACTTCTTAATAACTATCACCAGCGCCGGATCATTCCAACACTCCTGCAAGAAACCCAACCCCGGATTCTGCCCTGAATTCGCTGCAACGCATGAGTTTCTGCATACGCTCAGGTTGCATATTTGCCCTTGCAACAATCGCCTTATGCGACCACTTTTCAGGATTTGGCACAGACGCGGCTCAGAAATTATACTTTCATAATGACAGTGAGCCTAAACGAATCAATCGCATTATCGATTTAAGTAGCGATGCCTTTAAAATATAAAATGATAGCGATAGGAATGTAACAATCGCTCTATGAATCAGGAATCGCCTCAATTCATCAACCATATTGTTTCAAGTTTGCGGTCAATTGAGGGAATTACAGCTATCTCATTGGGCGGTTCACGGGCACGGGGCAACCACACCAATAAGTCAGATGTAGATTTGGGAATTTATTATAATTCAGAAAACCCGCCGGATTTAATTGCTCTAAATCGCCTTGCCTATGAGCTTGATGATAAACATCGAGTAGATTTGATTACTGCGATTGGTGAATGGGGAAAGTGGATTAACGGCGGCGGTTGGCTTGTGGTAGAAGGTGTAGGTGTAGATTTTCTCTATCGTGATTTGGCGAAGGTGAATCGTGTGATTGATGATTGTCATGCTGGACAAATTACTATTGATTACCAACCAGGACATCCTCATGGTTTTGTATCCTCGATTTATATGGGGGAAATTGCTATTTGTAAGGTACTTTACGACCCGGATGGTGTTTTAGAAGCTTTGAAGCTCAAAACAAAGCCTTATCCAGTTGGGCTGAAGCAGGTAACTATTGACACTTTCGCCTGGGAAATCAGTTTCTCGCTGGTGGTTGCAAAAAAGGCGATTGCACGCGATGATGTCGTTTACGCAGCAGGTTGTTGTTTCCGCAGTGTGGCGTGTATGAATCAGGTTTTATTCGCTCTTAATGAACAATACCTGTTGAATGAAAAGGGAGCAGTGGCAATCGCAGCTAAGTTTGCTATTTGCCCTATCGACTATCAACAACGGGTTGAGCAAGCGTTTGCACTTTTAATTGCTTCTTCAAAATCGATAACCGAAGCGATCGCTATTCTTGAGGCGATTGAGGATGACTTGAGTCAATGGTATGGAAATCGACGATTATTAATGTAATTTTTATTATTATTTGGCTGAGGTATAGCTAAGTGAAACTATTTAACTTTGATGTAATAATATTAAACGAACAAGGACAAGAAAGCAAACGTGAACAGCGTCAAGCCGAGTACTTGACCGAAAGCCTGGGCAACAACATCACTCTTGAAATGGTGCTGATCAAGAGTGGTAGTTTCATGATGAGACATAGCTGAGACGTTGATGTTTCTAAGATATTTTCAGTCTCGGTGTTTTTTTATGACTTTTTTGCTGATTCTCAATCAATCTTAGCGATCGCCTCCGGTGGGCGCTTCGCGCCATCGCAATACTTGCTCAGTTTCTTATGCTTCATATCTAGTAAGCTTTTTGCCTTTTTCTAAACGTCGAACTCACGTTAAATTAGAGTATTACATTTTACTCATGAGATAAATACTTGTTTGAGAGTAAAGGCAAAAATAAATGCTTCACTCTTCAGTAAAAACCCTTTATTAGTAACACGATAAATTGATATTTAATAGCTGTTTTTACGTTGCTGGCACTTTTAAAGACTTGGGATAAAGACTCTAGTGCAAACGCATCTAAAGTATAAAAATCCTTTAATAGCAAGGGTTTCAGCGTTTTTAAATTTAGCCTATTTTTTCGTCAAGATCCTTATCCACCAAGGGTTTCATAAATACCGTGCGTTCGCCCTGATAAAGACTCTGAACATTTTACAGATGAACACTTACTTATTAATACTGCTGGAGAACTTAAGTACTTGTCACCAAAGTCACAATATAAGCACGGTTTCTAACTCAATATTGTCATCTATTCAAAGCTAATGACATTTATTTGAACTTTAGCGAAAATTATTCAATCACTTGAAAGGCAGCTTGCAAAAGGCTTTCGTGAGCTATTCTTTTTTTTTCACATGACGTTAAAAGTCAGAATCTAGTAAGGTCTGTCTGCAAAGTTCATAGTGAATAAGTTTTACAAAAACCAATATTCTGCATAAAAGAAGAATGTATCTCTGAGTAATACTTAGCAGCTAAAAACTATAAGTTTTGTAGTTCAAAGACAGAAACTAGTACTTTCATATTCTCTTAGAAATGAAGTATTAGTACCTGATTATTCACTTAAAAATTAAGAATTAGGGGTATTTATCATGGCAATAAATTGGATTCCAGGCCCAGGTCCGACTAATGGAGCAGATATAGGTATTAGTGATGCCGCTTCTGATAACTTCAGCGGTTTGGGTGGAAATGACACCCTCAATGGTGGAACCGGAAATGACACCCTTAATGGTGGAACTGGTAATGACTTGTTACAAGGTGGTGACGGTATCGACTGGCTATTCGGTGGAGACGGCAACGACACCGTAGTAGGAAATCGTGGGAACGACATCTTCAGTGGCGGAAACGGCAATGACCGACTCATCTGGAACAACGGTGACGGTAGTGACAAAATCAGTGGTAACGCTGGCTATGACGTGGTTGAAGTTAACGGCGCAGGGGCAGCAGGAGATACCTTCCGTCTACAAAAGGATGCTCAAGGCAGAGCAATCTTTGATCGACTTAACCTGGTTCCCTTCACCCTAACTGTAGACAGTGCAGAGAGGTTTGAAATCAATGGTGGTGGTGGTGATGACATCTTGGATGTCAACAACCTGGCAGGAACTGGGGTAAATGCAGTACAGTTCACAGGCGGGGCTGGAAATGACTTGCTTGATGGTACTGGCACAGCTACACCATTAAGCGGCTTTGGTGATGATGGAAATGATACCCTCAATGGTGGCACTGGAAATGACACCCTTAATGGTGGAACTGGTAATGACCTGTTACAAGGTGGTGACGGTATCGACTGGCTATTCGGTGGAGACGGCAACGACACCGTAGTAGGAAATCGTGGGAACGACATCTTCAGTGGCGGAAACGGCAATGACCGACTCATCTGGAACAACGGTGACGGTAGCGACAAAATCAGTGGTAACGCTGGCTATGACGTAGTTGAAGTTAACGGCGCAGGGGCAGCAGGAGATACCTTCCGTCTACAAAAGGATGCTCAAGGAAGAGCAATCTTTGATCGACTTAACTTGGTTCCCTTCACCCTAACTGTAGACAGTGCAGAGAGGTTTGAAATCAATGGTGGTGGTGGTGATGACATCTTGGATGTCAACAACCTGGCAGGAACTGGCGTAAATGCAGTACAGTTCACAGGCGGGGCTGGTAATGACTTGCTTGATGCTAGTGGCACAGCTACACCATTAAGCGGCTTTAGTGGTGAGGGGAATGACAGCCTCTATGGTGGCGCTGGAAATGACACCCTTAATGCTGGAACTGGTAATGACCTGTTACGAGGTGGTGACGGTATCGACTGGCTATTCGGTGGAGACGGCAACGACACCGTAGTAGGAAATCGTGGGAACGACATCTTCAGTGGCGGAAATGGCAATGACCGACTCATCTGGAACAACGGTGACGGTAGCGACAAAATCAGTGGTAACGCTGGCTATGACGTGGTTGAAGTTAACGGCGCAGGGGCAGCAGGAGATACCTTCCGTCTACAAAAGGATGCTCAAGGAAGAGCAATCTTTGATCGACTTAACTTGGTTCCCTTCACCCTAACTGTAGACAGTGCAGAGAGGTTTGAAATCAATGGTGGTGGTGGTGATGACATCTTGGATGTCAACAACCTGGCAGGAACTGGCGTAAATGCAGTACAGTTCACAGGCGGGGCTGGTAATGACTTGCTTGATGCTAGTGGCACAGCTACACCATTAAGTGGCTTTGGTGGTGAGGGGAATGACAGCCTCTATGGTGGAACCGGAAATGACACCCTTAATGGTGGAACTGGTAATGACATCCTTATCGGTGGTAAAGGTAATGATATTCTGACTGGTGGTGGTGGTAGCGATCGGTTCGTGTTCAACTCAGGCGCTTGGTTCAATAGTGCTGATCTAGGTGTAGATAAAATTACTGACTTCAGCGGCATTTATGACAAAATTGTTTTGGATAAGACAACTTTCGTCGGACTCAACAATCTGTCTCAGATTAAGATAGTAGCTAATGATGCAGCTGCTGCAACTAGCTCTGGACTCATTACTTACAGTCTTGGAACTGGCAACTTGTTCTTCAACCAAAACTCGACATCGCCAGGCTTTGGGACAGGTACTCTGTTTGCCAACATTGATAACGATAACAATCCATTCACAGCATCACCAGCATTGACAGCTACGAACTTTGATATCGTTGCGTAATCACAAAGAATCTAAGCCATATCTGCAAGCTTGCAGCTACATCCTAATAGACGCAATAATCACCATTGCTAATTAGGGGTATTGAATCCTCCTCGTACTTCAAGTGCTGGGAGGATTATAATTATAGATAGGCATTATTAAAAAATGGAGATTTAGTTAGCTACAAAGTAATTTTAATTAAAAGATAAAAATGAATTGCAGGTTTTCCCAAACGCCATTTTAATTCGAGCTTTGCACTCGTCAGTGGAAACCAAAGGCATGGCATCATCAGTACCTGAAACTATCAATGTTTAGAGTCACCAGGGCAAAGATGGTGGAATGGCACAGTTTCTCTGTGGGGGTATGATGTACGCAATCGCCTCGTTGCTGATGTGTTTTCTCGCTTTTGGACAAGAATTTATCAAATTCACCAATGGTAAAGAAACACGTAGAGGTGGCTTGGCGTTGGAAGTGGGAACGAGTGCTGGAATATGCCAGTAATTAAAATGGCGATCGCGCTAACCCTCCCACTTCACCAGCACTCCATCCACAATCGTAATCCCCCACTGCGGAAACTTCACCAGCAGCTTCTTGATCACAATCTGTAAAGCCGGATCATCATTCCAGCATTCCTGTAAGAAGTCAAACCCCGGATTCTCCCCTGAATTTGCCGCTCGATTGAGTTTTTCCCTTCTTAGAGGCCGCATATTTGACCGTGCAACTATCGCCTCATGTGACCATTTTTCAGCACTGGGGATAGGCGCGGCGGAACCTTCGCCCCCATGATCCGCTTTCACTTCAAGGACAGAGACTTGATTTTCTCCCGAAAAGGAAGCAGATTGACCCTGTTCTACTTGCCCCGGTGTTTGATTAGCGATCGCAGAATTTAAAGATTTTTCATTTTGGGCAACAGGCGCGGCGGAATAAGCACCTTCATGAGAGATTGTCGGCTCAACACCACAATCCTGGTTTTCTCCTATCAACAAAGCAGATTCACCCTGTACAGCATCTACAAGCGTCAGCGATGTACAGTCCGTTACCGCAGGTAATTCTTCCTCCAACTCTTTCACGCTTTCAACAGTCTGAGGCGACGCGCCCCTCAAGGGCGCGTGAGCCGTCTTCTCCTCACGCAAATTTCCTGTAAGCGTGTCAGAGAAACTCCTCACAATCTCTTTTGAAGAGTTTGTGAGGAGTTTCTGACCAGTTCGTGAGAGTTCCTGGAACCCTTGCTCTGACTCACTTTGATCTAAAATAGACGCTTTATACAAAGCACCTATTTCTTCGGAGCCAGCATCTATCTCTGAATCCCCAGCATTTGATTCTCGTTTTTCAGTATTTGGTTCTCGTTTTTGAGAATCTGGTTGCTGATTTTCAGCATTAGCTTTCTCCCAAAATTCCTTCATCCGGCTGCCATGTAAATTCTTCACCATCCAGACAACGGTTTCTCGGCTATCCTGTATCGATTTGTCCGGCTTGAAAATGAATAGGCTACTGTCGGAAAGAATTTTCTTCGCAGAGATAAAAGTACTGTAACCCATCCCAGTAGAAAGCGGCATCCACCGAGAACCATAAGGGTCAGCCGTCCAGCATTCTTGCCACAATTGCGTAACTGATGGCTTTTGCTGCGATGCCCAGAGCAAATCTTCAATGGGAATAATCACATGAAGCCTTTTATACGGTGACTGTGCTTTAGTAGCAGCAGACTTTTTGAGCTTGGGTCTTGTAATAGTTGCGGTCATTCTACAATCTCCTGTTATGTTGACGCACGGAAATTTCCCCCACTGTGATGCGGGGCAAGGTACTTGTATTTGGCTATCTAAAAAGTCGTCAGTACACTGAAAGCCTATTGAGGTTGCCAGAATCGCAACTCGTCGCGGAAATACCTGTCAGCTTTTTTCGATTGCTCCTTCCAACAATCCCAGGCTACTATCAACTCTTCGCCCAAATCCTCTACGACTTCACCCCTCTCGACATACAAAGTACGGTATGGGTCAGCGTGAGCAACTATAGAGCCGAGTCCGATTGTGTCCGATTGAGAGGATGCTTTTTGGAGTGCAGTAATTAAATCAGTCTCTTGGGTGGTCAATTCTGCCCAATAGTCTGATTTAATCACCTCATACTCTTGCGCCACTGCCCAATAGTCCTGCCAAGCACACCCAGGTTTTGCAAGTACCTGCCGAATATCACTAACCGCTTGGGGTAGCATTTCTAGTTGCTCGGCTCGGTAAGCGATCGCAGATGGTGTAGGTTCACTACCTAAAATTAGCGCTGCTGCCTCCAATGCCTGAGTATTGTTCATGGCATTGGCTAAGTTTTTCAAAGCCATGCCCATCAACCGTAAGCATTCCTGAGCATTCTCCTTGGGTGGTTCCTGGGCTAGCGATCGCAAATCAATTGTCTGCTCTAACGCCTGTTTCACCTGCTTATTCAACGCTTTGGTAGCCTGTTGCGTCATAGTATTTCCCCACTGTTGAGAAGGGCGCTGTTCTACAGCGTGTTCCAATTCCTGAATACGTTGCTGGAGTTGTTGATTTTCAATCTCCAGTTTTCTTAACCCCTCCATCTCCAAGAGGCGTTGCTGTAACTGGATATTTTCTTCTTTCTGTTGCTTAAAGAGTTGTTGCAGAGATTGGATTTGCTCTTGCACTTGTTCTTCTGCTCTGGCTGATACTTCTGCTTGTAGCCCAATCCTCAATTCCTGCTGTAAACGCTCTAGTTCCTGCTGGTGTTGCTCTTTGATTTGGGCGATGGCCTCAGAATATTCTTTTGGGTAAGTCCGGAATGGCACTAAGAAAAGCCGAAACGCTTGTGTATTAAGCAGTTTGCAACTGCTTTCGTAATTCGTGCCGGGGTTTGGTCATTAAGGGATAAGCTTTCGGGCGGCGTTTACGGACTCGTGGTTCGTTTCTAGCAGGACGGTCAGGAACAGCCTTGTGAGCAATAACTTTTAGCAAAGTGCGATAAATCTGGTGGCGTTTTTGAGAAGTTGCTGCTAATAATTTGGGAATAAAGTTAATTAAATGATGGCGAGTACCTTGCAGTGATAGGCGATTTGGAGGGGTAGTATAAGTAGTTCCAGCCGACCACATTAAGCTACGAAGTAGATTGTAAGCCAGCAAATAAACGTAAATTTCTTTGCGGATCATCGAGGGTGTTTTACATCGCAGAATATCCATACCCAAGGTAGTTTTGAGATGTCTTAAATTTAGTTCAACATCCCAGCGTTGACCGTAAAGTCCAACAATTGCCAGAGTAGAATAAGAAGATCCATCTAAAAGAGTGGTAATTAAGCTAACTTGTTGAGTCCGAAAACCAGGAATAACAATATAATAGTAAATCTCTCGCACAGTTATTGAAGGAGGTAAAGCATTAAATTCATCTTTATCCAATCCTTTTGGGCAAGTTTTAGGCTTATACCAAGTAACTAATTTGTCGCAATCTCCAATAATTTTACCTTTTCGCATAGTTGTTGTGCGAGATTGATGTTTACGAAACACGACATCACAATTAAACTTTTTGATAGTAAACATATCGGCGTAAGCACAAAAAGCTCTATCCCCTACAAGCACATCATTAGGTTTGAGAAAACTGTACAGTTTTCTAGCTAATTTAATATCATGAGTGTTTAGAACATCTATGCACAAGGCAACGGCAGCTCCCGTTACTAAACTGAATATCACACCAATTTTGGCAATTGGGAATCCACATTCCGGCTTTTGACTACTGGGTTGTGGGTATTCTTTTTGGTTTTCTACAGTGTCAGGCATAGAGACCGTCGAGCCGTCTATCACTAAAATATTTCGACCACACCATAAATGTTCTTGAGTTACTATCTCTTCCAGTTTTTGTGCTGAATAATTGAAAAGCTTTTCTAACAACTTTTCTGGTAATCTTGCCCGTGCTTGGCAGTAAGCACTCGTATCTGTTGAGGGAACTTCTACTTCTGACTCAGCCAAATGTGCAATTATTTTACTCACAGCATTATTACAAGTTTTGTCTGTATCTAATACTTGAGATAAAAATGCCCATAAAGTTACGAATGGGTCAAACAACCGTTTTTTATATTTGATTTTTAGCTCAGATATTGCAAGTTTTATTGCAGATTCTGGCAGCAATTCTTTAAAAGGTAGCCCTAAACCCTGACTAAATTTATCCTTGAGGATTTGTACTCGTAGTGTCACAGTAGTAATTATGGTATTTGCTTGCTCGTCTCAAAGAAAGTATTTCATGAACGAGTAAGCTTTTTCTACCTCCAAAAAATTTTTAGATTGTACATCATCCTTCTATCCGCGATCGCCTGACTTATGCCATTACTGCGGGAGTGAGCCTTAAAGTTGTAGTCCTTATCCTGCATAGCTTATAGCTTTTCTTAGTGCCATTCGGGTAAGTCCGCTCACTCGATTCGGACACAATTGCGTCATTTAAATCAGCCAAATCACTATTGTTTACCAGCAGCCTCTCACCATCAGCAAAGGTGACAATCTGCTGCCAGTGATTCGGTGCGTCTGCCTCAATTACTCCTGATTCTCCATATCTGGGATGTGATTGTGATGAAACAATCACAATCAGCCAATCAATTCAAGCGATGAATTGTTTTTAAACGCTTAAATCCAAGCTGAATAAAGGAAAAAATCTAGTATTTTGTGAAGAAGCTTAAATTTGCTTAAGCGAACTCTATCGTAAATCTACTGAGACTGCTATAGTCAGTCTGGAATCTCGTTCTGTACATTTGTAGCTTTGTATAGACACTATCTACACTAACCATTATGCAGATTAGTATCACAGACGACCTGAAGAAACGCTTTCATGCTGCTTGTGCTTTGCGGGGGCTGAAGATGAGTCATGTTGTAGTGGAGATGATTGAGCAGTGGTTGAAGGCTAATGAAGCCCACTCTGTTAGCGAGTTAGAGGGTAGAAAAACTGTTGTGAATTGAAGTTGGTAATACATCTGATGAGAGAGTATTTAGTGAGCGGTAAAGATTTATCAGTTATCACTTGTTTGATTCACATAAGAGAATAGTATGAAACTGCCTGGTTATCAACACGAAAAACTATCGGAAGCTTTGCAAGATGCATTTCGGGATGAAGAAAGATTTGAAAGATTTGTAAAATATAGATTTGACAAAAACCTATATAGGATAGTAATTGCCAAGAATTTAGAACAATTGGCATTTAAGCTGATTGACCGTGCAGACGCTGAAGGATGGGTTAGAAACTTAATTTTAGGTGCGCGTCAGTCAAATCCTGGAAACCAACAATTAATTGATTTTTGCCAAGATTTTTTTACAGATACTTCATTTCTTAATATTTCTTTGCCGGCAGAGCTATCAGAAAAAGATTCATTGGAAAAAATTATTAAAAAAACTAATTCTTTCCTAGATTTTGGTATATGGGTAGAAAAGATAAGTCAAATTCTGCCGCAAGTATGCCGTATTGAATTTCCCGGAGGTACAGCACAAGGTACAGGCTTTTTGATTGCACCAAATGTGGTTATTACGAATTTTCATGTAATGGAAGACGTAATTAATAAACAAGTAAGTTATAAGGATGTTGTCCTAAGTTTCGACTATAAAACCCTATTAGATGGTCAGTTGAGCGACGGGAAAAAATACCGTTTAAAAGAAAACTGGTTGATTGCTAAAAGCCCATGTCTACCAGATAAAGAAAATCCATTGCCACTAGACTACACTTTGTTTCGGGTAGATGGAGAGCCAGGAAACAGCACTATTGGGGAACCAGGTTCTCCAGCACGGGGATGGATTAAATTGCCCACTGAACCATATTATCAATTTTTGCCTAATACTCCGTTATTTATAGTGCAACATCCAAAGGGTGAGCCATTAAAGCTAGCATTAGATACTGATGCGATTATTGATATTAATGAGAATGGCACAATGGTTAGATATAAAACTAATACTGAGCCTGGTTCTTCTGGTTCTCCTTGTTTCAACAGTAACTGGGATTTAGTAGCACTCCATCACAGTGGAAAAAAGGGGGAATACAATGCTGGAACGCCGTTCAGTGCTATATGTCAGCATTTAGAGGAACAAAGATTATTGAATGCTTTACGAAGTGGTCAAGCAATGTAGCAATCCGAATTAAATCGTGAGGAGAGACGTAAATTTGACAATGATAATAAAGTGCCTATGTAAAGTAAACTAATTAAAAAAGTTAGCAAAGTATTATTTTCTAGTAATTATCGCTTTGATTATATATGGGCAAAATTAAACTAAAAAATGGTAAGCAATGGCAACTACTTTCACAAGCTCTGTGTGATGCATTAAGAGATGAGTTTGATTTCGGAAAGTTAAAAACTTATTACTTGAACGATATAAGCGACGAGTTTAAATCTATAGCTACTACTTCTGATAACTTAGAAAAGCTCGCTCTTAATTTTATTCAAATAGCAGAAAAATGTCAATTAATTGAGGAATTACTTGAAAGTGCGCTTCAGATAAACCCTAATAATAAAAAATTAAAATTTGCTAATGCTGTTATTACTTTAAATCATATACTTGAGCCTTTTGAAGGACAACATCTTGTAGGAATGCAGAATTCTTATTTGGCCTGTTGTCCTGAAAAATATCAGGGGAAAAATAATCATCAAAAGTCTGTGCCTAATTCTTTTGAAAAATTGTTGAATGAAATTTTAGAATTAGAAGAATTAGATAGGCTTTTAAGGTTTGCAGCTTATTTTTATGTGCAAGGTAACATTCCTGATTTGAGGGAATTAAAAGAATGGGGCGAAAAAATAAATGATAACTTTTCTGACTTATTGACTAAGATCACAAATAACAATAATCAAGATAAATTAAAGAAAGAAGATTTGTATAACCATTTACTTAACCTAGATTTTATTGATCAAGTAGAGTTATTTCTATCTTTTGTAAACAAGTGTTCAATAGGAGCTTACATAATTCATGGAGAAAAAGGTTATGGACAAAAATGGCTATTAAAGAGATTGATACTGTCCACTACTAAACATAATCCAGCGAATATAATTCCGATTAACATAGATATAAATAATTATTCTAACCCTAATATTAGTGTTCGCATTCGGAAACAACTAAGTAACAAATATGGTATTACAGATAAAAATCCGATAGATAATGAACAGAACTCAGATGATATTATAGACAAAATTATCGAAGCCGTGTGTACGAATTTGAAATTTGAAAGTGTGATTATTATTTTGGATGAAGGAAATGCTGTGCTTGCCCCAGATATAAACAAGTTCATTGAAAAACTATGGAAACCACTAACTAAAAAAGTAAAGAATGATTATCGTTGCGATCATCAGCATAAGCTATTACTGTTTGTAGTTGACTTAAAAGGCAGTGTAGATCAATGGAATATTCCCTTGGCTAATTTGTCTCAAAATAACTATGAGCCTCATTTAATAATAAAATTACCAAAAATTCAAAAAATAACTTGCGGAATATTGACGGGGTGGATAGATAATAAAATCGACATATTACCAATAGAATTGATAAATAAAATTAGGATAAATGTTGAGGAGATATTAGCGAACAAATGCCAAGGTGGTGAGCCTTTGTCAGTACTAGAGTATATTTGTGGAGAATGGGGGTATGACTGGTATGATCTGGAGGATAAATGGCTGAAATGGTAGAAAATCAACAACTAATATATACAGGTGAAGTTCAACCACAACCTGGTGATAAAGATGAAAACGGACAATTATTATATCCCTATCTACCCAGTCATGATCTAGTAGAAGTGGTTAACCTAGCTATTTATCTAAAGCGACCCCTTCTCCTTAAAGGAGAGCCTGGATGTGGTAAAACCAAATTAGCTTATGCTGTGGCTCATGAGCTAAAGCTAGATTACGAAGAATGGAATATAAAATCTACTAGTAGAGCAAAAGACGGACTGTATACTTATGATGCAGTTGGACGCTTGCGAGATGCTCAATTAGCTAGTGCAAATAGCCTTTCAAAGGAAGATTTCAACGAAATTAATGAACGGTTTAGAGAACCCATTAATTATATAAAATTTGGGCCGTTAGGAAGAGCTATTAAAAATCAAGAAAACCGGACAGTACTGCTGATTGACGAAATTGATAAGGCTGATATTGACTTTCCTAATGACCTATTAGTAGAGCTTGATAAATTTAAATTTGAAATTGAGGAGACTGAAGAAACATTTAGTGCTAATCAGCATACACCCATTATTTTCATTACTAGTAATGATGAAAAAGACTTGCCAGACGCATTCCTGCGTCGTTGTCTGTTTCATTATATTGAATTTCCCAAAGATGACAAGCTGAAAGAAATTATTAACGCTCACTTCTCAAATGAAAAAGAAGAATGGTTAACGGAAGATTTGTTAACTGAGATTATCAACAGCTTCGGAATAGTACGAGATGAAATGCGTGACCTTAAAGGACAATCTGGCAAGATAGTCAGTACTAGTGAATTGTTAGATTGGGTTAAAGCTATCATCTATGAAATTCAGAAGAATAAGAATAATGAAAATAACGCAAATAATGAGAATCAGAAAGTATTACACTGGTTTAAAGAAAAGTTGTTTGAACAATTGTTGCATCCTGGTGTGTTGTTAAAAAACTGGGAGGATTACGAAGTTGTCAAAGAGCGATTCAAAAAGCGAATGGAATCAAAAGGCAAGTCATGAGTCAGGAAATTGTAGAGAAAACTCAAGAAGCTCAAACAGAAGAATTGCTACTGCTTGACCTATTCATGGATTTGCGTAATGCAGGCTTACGTTTAGGTATTGATGAATATAAACTACTACAAAAAGCTTTGCAAGCAGGATTTGGTAGTGACCTTGATTCCCTCAAACGTTTGTGTCAGGCAATATGGGTGAAGTCATCTGAAGAGAAGCGTTTATATGACGATCTTTTTGAAAAGGCTATAAGAAATTTAAAAACACAAAATTCTGCTTCAGTTGTTGTAGACAAGGAATCATCCTCTAGTCTAAAACCCCAAACACCCGAGACTCCCATCAATGAGTTTAAACCTCAGGAGCCAACAGCAGAATCGGTAGATGACAAATCTGAGCAAATACCCCCGCCTTTAAATGACACAACATCAGAACCGATAGATGACAAGCTTGACGAACCAAGTCCGTCCACCCAAAATGCGGATGAGTCTTCAACTCAAGCACCCTCAGAGGCAAATGAGGCGCAATCAAGGGATACTTATTACAGCACTGATGGCACTGAATTAATTTGGTCTAACTTTGATCTAGAACCAACATTAAAAACTGAAAATATTGAAGATGAGAAAAAGGTAGTTAAAGCCTTATCAATGAAAACCTTCATGTTAACAGGAGAATACTTTCCAGTCACAGCGCGACAGATGAAACAAAGCTGGCGTTTCCTCAAGCGTCCAGTGCGTGAAGGACTACCAGTAGAGTTAGATTTAGAAGCTACAGTTAAGCAAATTGGATACAAAGGTATATTACTAGAGCTTGTGCTAGTACCTCCCCGTGTGAATCGGGCTGAGTTATTTTTATTACTAGATCAAGATGGTTCAATGGTGCCATTTCACTTACTATCCAGTTGCTTGGCTGAAACGCTTTTACGTGGAGGACGCTTAGGAAAAGCAGGTATCTACTATTTTCAAAATTGTCCGACTAAAAATCTTTATTGTGATTGTTATCGCCAAAAAGCGCAGTTAATAGAAGACTTTATTCGTCCACTGCGTGCTGAACGTTCATCAGTTTTAATTTTTAGTGATGCTGGTGCAGCTAGGGGAGGGTACAGCAAAGAACGAGTTAAATTAACTAAAGAATTTCTTGATAAATTGAGACGTAATGTCCGTTATGTGGCTTGGCTAAATCCTATGCCGAAAGAGTCTTGGAAAGGCACGACAGCACAAGAAATAAATAAAATTGTTCCAATGTTTGAATTTAGTCGTCGAGGGCTTCAAGATGCTGTCGGTGTACTCAGAGGACGCCCGACAATTTTTGAAGGACGCACGATATGAGTAGTGAAATTGCTCTAAGACGTATTAAGTATTTTGAGGATCGCTTTGGAAAAGATATTCTGATTCTAGCTTATCATGCTGCTTTTTCCATAGCACTTACTCCTGATTTATTGTATCGTCTTTGGGCAAACTTTAAGCAAGATATTGATGGTAATGCACTGAACATTCCTTGGGTAGCAGTAGCAAATGTGTTGCTTTCTACCTTAGTTGATGAGGTTGGATATGAACTTTATGAAATGGATGGAGCAGTACGCACTGAGCTACTAAAACGATTAAAAAATGATTCAAGATTTGGGCAGCAACGATTAACAGAATTGTCGTATTTTTTGCAAGCTTATATAAAGCAAAAACTTGAAAGTAACGACCCCTATGAACGCGATTTGGCTCAAGTCCAACAATGGACAGCACTAGCTTTTGTAGAACCAAATGAAGCAGCTCGTCAACTCGCTTCAGAACTCAAGAAGGTCTACAACGAACAAAATCAAGATAAATATGAGCTAATGCGACTGGCATCTATAATAGAAACTTTAGCCGAACCTTTAAAAGATTATCAGCCTCTTCTAGTTTACTCTCGTGGAATATTGAATTGGGTTCTTGATAACAAGGAACTTGCAATATCTCAATTAGAGAACTTGCCAAAAAGAAAAAGGCGCTCAGAAAGAGAAGGAAAAGAATTAATTTTATCTATTCTTCGGCGTCAAAAGCGAGCCCCAAAAAAATTTAAGTTTGAAAATCCTATACTAGAAAATCTGTACAAATACAAAGAGTATGGCGAGTCTGTACTCCGAGTAGTAAAATCGTTGGAACCATACCAGTCCTCAGCAAATGAAACTTTAGACAACCCCAAAGTTAAAGACTGTCTAAAAAGCCTCCAAGATGCTGCCGAGAACACTGTGAAACTGGCATCCTCGCCTGTGAAAATCGCCGTTATGGGAGAATTTAGTAGTGGTAAAACCCTACTAATTGGTAATCTAATTGGCTACGCAGATGCCTTACCAGTCAGCGAAATACCCACCACAGGCAACGTCACAGCTATCCACTTACTTCAGCAAGAAGAGTTAAAAACTACTGAATTTGATAACTTTATCGTAGAGTATCTTGATCACGCAGAGGTGAAACAATGCCTAGAATTTATGTTGGAAAAACCAAAAGAATGGGCACAACTATCTGAACTTCCTGCTTTACCTCAAGTAGATTTAGAAACATTAAATAGAGATACCCTAAATCCTTACGAGGACTGGTGTAAGGAAGCATGGAATCAAACTCAAAACCAAGAACTACATTATCTGCTGGGAGAGTTGATCATTTTTATTCGTACTTATGTTGACTATGGAGCAGATTTATGTGGTCAAAGCCTCAAAATAACTCACGCTACTGCTCGTGAGGGTTTAAAACTAACCAGCATGTCGGTTGTAACTCTAGATACGAAATTTGAAGAGATACCTGCAATTTCTAAGGTAACTGTGAATAAAAACCGACCCTCAGTAGAGTTATTGCAAAACACCTTTTCACTCATCCGGCGTGTAAATATTGATGTCAAAATATCCAAAGAAATTTGGAATCTGGGAACAACACAAGATACAGCAAAGTTTATTCTCCTAGATTTTCCTGGATTGGGTGCGGCGCATTCGGGAGTCAGAGATACCTTTGTGTCACTGCGAGAATTAGAGAAAGTACAGACGATTCTCATCCTACTTAACGGGAGGACTCCAGAAAGCCGTAGCGTCAGTGAAATCTTCACAATGATTCAGAAAAAAAGACCCAAACAACCCCTCAAAGATTTCATATTGGTGGGAGTGGGTAGATTTAATCAACTTTCCATAGAAAGTGAACAAAAAATTGACGAACTGATTAAGTCTGCTGCTAATGATTCCTTGGCAGAAAAAACTGTTTTCCAACAATTGAGCGGACTCAAAGCTATCATTGATCAAGCTTCAGCATTGACAAGTCAACAAGACCGCATTGTCTTGTTAGACCAACTGATAGGTTTGGCAGATTTAGCAAAAAATTCCGGTGCAGTAAAGGTAGGTTCTACAGAGTTTCGAGCTAGATTTGAAGGTCAAACCGATATCGGTTTACAACAGTCTAAGCTGATGCGCGATAAGTGGCAAAGCTTAAGTGAGGTTCTTTTAAAAGCAGACCCAGACAGTTCTCTTGGGAAACAGCTTGGTTACTTTGCACAACAAGGCGGTATCCCTAAACTACGGGAGTTGATCTTAAACCATGTAGCTGAACACAGTTTGAGGCAATTATATGAAGACACTCGTAAGGATGCCGAGAAATTGCGTCAACAACAAAATCAGCTGAAAGACATATTATCAGATTTAGGTATAGACACAAAAGAAAGTCAAGCTTTAATTGATTTGCGCTCCTATCTTGACAACATGAAAAGCACCTACAATCGCATGAGAGATAATTTAGGAAAAGAGCCGCTAAAAAACGCAAAAGGAGTTCCTATTAGCGATGTTATCAAAGATGAAATAACTTATAAAATACTTGAATGGAGCGAGTGGCATTTGCTGTTCAACAACTCCCAAGATGGCATAATCATAGTATCTCAAGAAGAAGATGATGATGAGGATGATGAACCTCGTCGAAGAAAGAGGCGCACTAAAAGTAACATCCCTACGAAAAGTGATGATTTTTATAAGGTATTTGACCGTACTGTTAAGGAATTACAAGATTTGGCTCTTGAGCGAATTCAACAAGCAATTATCAACTTCTTACAACAATTGTCTGATAAATTAGTTCCAGAGATAAAATACTTCGATGAAAATCTCAATGAAACAATGGAACAAGATATCAGGGATAAACGTGGTAAGGATGAAGCTGATCTATTTGGTGATTTCTTTGATACCTATGCTCCTAAAAAATGGCAAGAATATATCATCACTAAAACATTCAAAGACGACAAACCTATTGATGCAAATGGTATATTTCCCCTAGCACATAAGGATGAAAAACATGAGAGTGGTCAATTTTTTGATTGGGCACCAGAGCGCAAACAAAATATTTCTATGTCTGCCCAAAACCCCCTACCTCAAATACTGCGACTGCGAGATAAGTTAACTACTAGCCTGATTCTACATTTAGGGGAATATGTAGCTCAAATTAATAAGAGAGTTGATCAAGCGATTTTGAGGGAATTAAAAGATTTCACTTCTACACTAGATGATCTGCTAAAAAAAGAAGCATTGCTAAGACTCATGACAGGTGAAAAACAGGAGATTAATGAAGCTGATTCTGTCTCGCCTATTCTCTCACAAATTGCCTCAATCTCTTCCCCTGATATTTATACTTGAGGAAATGTATATTAAAACATAATAGGATATTTATAAAATGTTAGAACCAATCGTAGTAGACGTAGCAAGCTATGTACTTAAAGAATTAGCATCAATTGGGTTAACAAAGTTAAAAGAAAAAATCCTAAATCATACATCAGATGAACCCACACCGAGAGTAGAAATCAAAGAACCAGAAATTAGAAACAAAATTGAAGAAACATTCCTAAAGCTAGATAATATTGATGAAATTAGAAATAACAATCAAAAGATGACAGAACTCATTCAAGAGGTGTTGAGTGAGGTTAAAAGTTTATCTACAGGAGATCCTGACTTAGAAGTAGCATCCGATCAGATAGTAATTTCCCAACAAGGGCAGGTAAAAGACGAAGAGTTAGATTCAACTCTGACAGATCGGCTAAAGAGAATTGAGAAAAGATTGGATGAAATTGCAGCTACAAGACTTCCAGAACCTTTTAGCACAAACCCTGAACGAAAAAAACCATTTCCTGGTTGGTTAGCTATAGATTTTGGCACATCTAATTCTACTGTGACACTCTTTGATCCAATTGAAGCACCAATTGCATCCAACCTGCCAAAAGAACAAGAAATCCGGTTACGCCAACGATTAGCACAATGGCTGAGTTCACCTGCTACTAATGCTTTACCAGGTGTCAATGCTAGCGAGTGGGAAAACTTTATTGATGACATTAGCAAAAATTTGCAAATAGAACCAAATCGGTTACATGAATTTTTTCAAGCTGATAACCAAGACCGATACCTAGAAGGTATTCGCCAAATCGAACTGTGTTTAGGCACAAGTGAGCAATTTCGTAGGTCTGTCAGCAAAAAACTTTACCAGATATATCATGAGGTGTTCCGCATCCCAACCCTAGAATCTCAAAATCTCATTCCAGTTGTTCTGGATCTTGACAGACGTGGTGTAGAAATTTCTAGTGAGTTGGAAATTACAAGTCTGAATCCTTTAAAGGTGAGAATGGGTAGAGAAGCAAAGAATAACAAAAACAAAGCGATATCTCTAAGCACAAGCAATTCCTTAGAAGAAATTATCAGCAGATTTCATCACTCACCCAAACGGTACTTTGGTCAATATCGTCACTTCTTAGTTTCTGTAGATGGAAAACAAGAAACCATTGAAGTCAACCAATTGATCCAAGCTGCTTGGGGGTATCTAATCGAGTTAACCGACGACTACCGCAAACATCCAAGTCGTAGCTTTTCTAAAGGAGACTTTCAAAAAGTAGTAGTAACTTACCCAACAATAACACCACCACTTGTTCGCAAGCAGGTGAAGCAGCTTGTAGAAAATCTTGGGATTGATGACGTACAAACCGTTGACGAAGCTACTGCTGTGGTAATATTCTATCTTTGGCGAGAATTTGGGGACGGACTCAACATTGACATGGAGTACTTCAAGACCCTTTGTCGCCGAGAAGGTCACAATTGGTCACAAAATGTCCTCGTTTTAGATATTGGTGGTGGAACAACTGACTTAGCCTTGATTGAACTGACTTTGAAATATATTACTCCCTTTAGAAATGATGAAGACCAAGGGCTTGGGGGGCGATTTTATCAAATTACTCCTAAACTGTTAGGTTCTTCGGGCCATTTACAATTAGGCGGGGAATTAATTACTCTGCGAATGTTTCGATTACTGAAGGTGGCAATAGTTGACTGTCTGCTGACAGCTATAACAACAGGCGAGTTGCAAAATGACAAACTCAAGGATTTAATTCTCAATCTCAACGAGCGCTTTCTTGAAAAAGATGAATACAAGCAAGGCTCACTTTTAGAATGTATAGATAAACAATACCCAGAACGTGAATATGCTGCTTACAAAGATGCTCTAGATACGGCAGAGCAAGTGTTACCCACCCGTTGGAAAGATGCTCCCCAACGATTGCAAACTTTTTATACTCTGTGGGATTATGCTGAGACTGCCAAAATCAAACTAGGACAAAAGTCAGCAGAAAATGGTTCTCCTTTAAATTTTACTCTCTCTGAGCAGCAAATTTCTGAACTACTAAGCCAAATTGGAATTGACTATATCCAGAAGGAACAAAACTTTAATAATTTTTATGTCACCCTCAGCAGTGAGCAATTTGAACGAGCAGCATCTTCAGTGATTACAGAAGCAATAGGCATTGCTAAAGCACTAATGGAAAGTCGTTTAAGTATCCAGAATGATAACGAATATAATTATGATACCGAAGATAGTTATGACACAGAAAATGAAAAAGTTGATTGGTTGATTTTATCTGGCAAAACCTGCAATATCGACCTAGTTAAACGCGAAATCTACCAAGATTTTAGCAAGTCTGATTACTTCGTGTGGAATCCAGAGCGTATTACCTTTGATCCAGAATTTAGCAAGCTAGCTACCTCTGCTGGAGCTTGCTACATCGAGAAGATAAGACAGCTGCAATTTAGCACGGAAGAAACTAAAGAATTGCTGCGTAGGGGAGTAAGTAGGCTGCGTATTGATGTTCAAAATTTATTTTATTATTTGCCCTGTAACTTTAGAAGTAGAACCCAAACTAGTACTGATTTCTTAGACATCTTTAAAGCTGGACAAGAGTTTTATCAAATCTCTCCCAACGATCAGGCAGTAAAAATTCGCAATGATTGGTCATGCATAGAATTGATCAATATTATTTACCGTCACGACTATGAGGGTGGGCAATTACAACTTTGGGGTAGCTTCAATGGTGACAATCTCCGGAATCAACTCAAGCAGTCAGATTCTCAAATGAACTCAGATAACTTCTTTCGAAATGTCATCAAAATTCAGTTTGAAATTGATTCTACCTTAGATATCCGCATTCTCATTTGTCGAAAAGAACCTCATTATTTAATTGATGATCGCAATGGTGATGGCATTGATCTCACACAAGTAACAACAGCAACTAATGCAACTACAGAAACACTAGCATTATTTTCTTCAGAAAAATTTAATCATGAAGATATTTTTGCTGGCAAGGTGTTAGAGTCAAACGCTGTGAATCTCTCAAACAATTTTCATTTAGTCTTTGCATCTAGCAATTCTAATACTCAGTTCCAAAAATTTCGCTATAGCAGCGATAGCAACCAGCCGCCAGTTAGAGGTTTAATCAGCAAACCTTTGCCGAGTTTTCCAGAAAGCGGTAAGTACATCTTTTATACTCGCAACATAGATCCGCAAACAAACGAGCAAAAATGGTTGGTAATTGGTGAACTCAAGAAACCAGATGTGACTCTAGAATTTCCTTGCCAATATCGCGTTAGTTTCGATGAAAAAGGTATTTTACGCTTGCACGTTGGTGAAGTTCCTTATTGGGAATCAGACAATCAAGAATGTCTATTAGAAGAAGGATGCGTTTTTCGCACTGGATTAGATTTGCAACCTAATGAAGTTGATAAAGAGCGCGACCCGTTTTGCGGTATACATTAACAAAGGTCAAATTGGATGCGATATTTATGCAGAACCTACCCCTGTTATAAGTAGGTAGACATGAAAAATTATAAGATAAAAGTAGAAGAGAACAGATGACTGAAAATGCCAGCAGCACTACGAATAAAACCTAGAGTGGTAAAACTTGCTAGAGTAGATTTTTCATGATTGAGATAGGCGTAAATAGGTAAACCAAAATTTTCAATAATAACGAATTTACTACGTTTAAGTTTTGCTCTAGCTAGCTTTGCCACTCTAGGTTTAGTTTGTAGACTGTTGTACAGATTTGCTACCCCTCCCAATCAATCAATACCCCATCTACAATCGCAATCCCCCACTGCGGAAACTTCGCCAGCAACTTCTTAATCACAATCTGCAAAGCCAGATTATTCTGCCAGTATTCTTGCAAGTACTCAAAGCCGGGATTTTCTTTTAAAATCCCTGCCATTTTAAGCTTTTCCATCTTTAAAGGACGGAATTTTAACCTTGTAGAGATCACCCTACTGAAATAGCTATTAATAAAATAAGCAAGTATATTTTCGCACTGAATATTAGCAATACTTCTTTAGTATCAGCCTATCTCGCCGAATCAATTGCAAATTTTTGCTTATCTGATTCGGAGAATAAAGTTAATTATAGTATCTTTAAAACTTAGATAAATAATCAATAAAAATAATAATAATTGTTGGAATTGGAGAATTGGATCTAAACGCCAGCCTTGTATCATTAAGATAATTCCAGAGATGAGCATTACCACTGGTGCTAATACCCCTTGAACAATATAAATTAGCAAAGCAGGGGTTGTAAGTGTATTTCTCCTCAAAACTAGCCAGCTTATTATTATAAATAGATAAATAATTGCTAAAACTATATAAAGATTTCCAAGCAGTGTAGCTGTATTTGTTCCAAAATTAACCTGAGCTAACTGAAGCATTATAAAAAGTTCCTAATTAATTACGAGCCACTATCTTAACTCTGCAATTAACAAGCTTGGTATAAATAAAACTGTTGCAGATACTATTTTTGTAAAGATTTCCGTTATTTTAGTGCTTGCCAAATGCTTCGCTAAAATTTAATCATAAAGAAATATTGGTAGACCAGCAGGTGTTGGGAGTGGGAGCGAGTTTTGAAGTACGTTAGTAGTTGAAATGGCGTTCACTACTCATTCCACTTCATCAACACCCCATCAACAACCGCAATCCCCCACTGCGGATACTTCGCCAGTAGTTTCTTGATCACAATTTGCAAAGCCGGGTCATCACTCCAGCATTCCTGCAAGAAGTCAAACCCCGGATTCTCCCCCGAATTCGCCGCTCGATTCAGTTTCTCCCTTCTTCCAGGTCGCATATTTGACCTCGCTACAATCGCCTCATGCGACCATTTTTCAGTGACAAGCGCGGCGGAACCTTCGCCTTCATGATCCGCTTTCACTTCAAGGACAGAGACTTGATTTTCTCCCGAAAAGGAAGCAGATTGACCCTGTTCTACTTGCCCCAGTGTTTGATTAGCGATCGCAGAATTTAAAGATTTTTCATTTTGTGCAACGGGCGCGGCGGAACAAGTACCTTCATGAAAGCCTTTCGCCTCAATACCACAATTCTGGTTTTCAGCTAACAACGAAGCAGATTGACTCGGTGCATCATCCACAAGCGCTAGCGTCGTGCAGTCCGTTACCGCAGGTAACTCTTCCTCCAACTCTTCCCCGCTTTGAACAAACTGAGGCGACGCGACCCCCAAGGGCGCGTGAGCCGTCTCCTCACAGTGCGAAATAACGGGTTGCGTGTCAGAGTTACACCTCACAAACTCTTTTGTAGAGTTTGTGAGGTGTTCCTGAGCAGTTCGTGA
Organism: Nostoc sp. KVJ20; assembly: GCF_001712795.1. Taxonomy (GTDB): domain Bacteria; phylum Cyanobacteriota; class Cyanobacteriia; order Cyanobacteriales; family Nostocaceae; genus Nostoc. Next base: position 11,024 of record NZ_KV757644.1, on the reverse strand, counting down.
GGGTTTTTGGAACCCTTGCTCTAACTGACTTTGACCTGAAATAGATGCTTCATACAAAGCACGTATTTCTTCAGGGGCAGCATCTATCTCTGAATCCCCAGCATTTAGTTCTTGTTTTTCAGCATCTGGTTTTGGTGACGCAGAATTAGCTTTCTCCCAAAACTCCTTCATCCGACTGCCATGCAAATTTTTCACCATCCAGCTAGCTGTTTCCCTACCATCCTGAATCGACTTGTCGGGTTTGAAAATGAATAGCCCACTTTCAGAAAGAATTTTCTTCGCAGAGATAAAAGTACTATACCCTAAAGCAGAAGTTAGCGGCATCCACCGGGAACCATAAGGGTCAGCCGTCCAGCATTCTTGCCACAATTGCGTAACAGAGGGCTTTTGCTGCGAAGCCCACAGCATATCTTGTATGGGAATAATCACATGAAGCCGCTTATATGGTGACTGTGCTTTAGTAGCAGCCTTTTTGAGCTTGGGTTTTGTGATAGTTGCAGTCATTTTACAATCTCCTGTTTATGTTGATGCACGGAATTTTCCCTACAACGATTGCAGGGCTTGGTACTTGTATTTGGTTGTCTAAAAAGTTATCAGTACACTGAAAGCCTATTCAGGTTGCCAGAATCGCAATTCCTCTCGGAAATACCTGTCAGTCTTTTTCGATTGCTCCTTCCAGCAGTCCCATGCAACGATTACCTCATCTCCTAAATCCTCTACCACCTCACCCCTCTCGACATACAAAGTGCGATATGGGTCAGCATGGGCAACGATAGAGCCGAGTCCGATTGTGTCCGGTTGAGAGGATGCGTTCTGGAGTGCGGTAATTAGTTCTGTTTCTTGGGTGGTCAATTCCGCCCAGTAGTCCTGTTTAATCACCTCATATTCTTGCGCCACTGCCCAATAGTCCTGCCAAGTACACCCAAGCTGTGACAACACCCGTCGAATATCGCTAACCGCCTGGGGCAACATTTCTAGTTGTTCGGCACGGTAAGCGATCGCAGATGGTGTTGGCTCACTTCCCAGGATTATGGCCGCAGCTTCGAGTGCTTGGGTATTGTTCATAGCGCTAGCGAGATTCTTCAAAGCCATACCCATTAACCGCAAGCATTCCTGGGCATTTTCTTTGGGTGGTTCTTGTGCCAGCGATCGCAGATCAATGGTTTTCTCCAGAGCTTGTTTAACTTGCTTGTTCAACGCTTTAGTCGCCTGTTGCGTCATGGTATTTTCCCACTGCTGTTGAGGACGCTGTTGTACTGCGTGTTCTAGTTCCTGAATGCGCTGCTGGAGTTGTTGATTCTCAATCTCTAACTTTCTCAACCCCTCCATCTCGTCTAAACGCTGCTGCAATTGAATATTCTGCTCCTTCTGCTGCTTGTACAGGTTTTGCAGAGATTGAATTTGCTCTTGTACCTGGGCTTCGGCTGTGGCCGACACTTCTGCTTGCAAACCAATCCTCAATTCCTGGGAAAGTCGCTCTAACTCTTGTTTATGGCGTTCTTCGATAGCAGCGATCGCTTCCGTATATTCTGCGGGGTAAGTGCGCTCTCTGGGAAAGGGAACGCTGGAGGCATCTAAATCGGTGTTGTTGATCAACAACTTCTCGCCATCAGCAAAAGTAACAATCTGCTGCCAATGGTTTGGTGCCGAAGCCTCAATCACTCCCGAATCCCCATAACGAGGGTGTGATTGTTGTGAAACTGTGACTTTGGCAGATTCAGGAACCACTGGTTCTTGAATCTTAGGAACCATTGGTTCCTGAGTAGATTGCTTTTTGCGTGGAAGTTGAGGAACCACAATATTTGCAGCAGCCGCAAAGTCTGATTCACCAGGGGACGGGTTATCTTTGAGAGCGATCGCTACAGCTTGTTTTAGTTTCTCTGGTTCCTTGACTAGCCGCAGCAGTGGACGAGCTTGGCGCTCATTTTTGATGTGTCCGCCCAATTCACCAACTGCGTCTATGACCTTTTTGGCTCCTAGCAGTTGGTTGATTCGTCGGTATCCACCCCAGGCATATAATTCACGCTGGCAGTATTCTTCAAAGTTTTTATATCCAGCTTGCAGGTAAAGCTGCTGTTCTCTCATCTGGAGGATTTCATCTACCGCTTGCCACTCGAATCGGTCGATGGCAGTGAAGGTTTCCTGGATGCTGGTGTTGAGGTTGCTGTAATCGAGTGCTGAGGTTTTTTCTTTTTCTAGTGTCAGCATATCTCTTGCCCACTATGGTAAATGCTTGAAAATTTGGGTGTTGCAGTTTAACCAAAGTGAACCGGGTAGCTGTCAGATGGATTTTCCAAAAATGTGGCAGCATTATAGTTAGCTCACTTTGTGGTAAACGGATTGAGCAGGCGATCGCATTGCTGTGACGGGCGGCGATCGCTTTTGCTATGCAATTAAGGCCAATACTAGATTTACAGACTTTGAAATAATCTTAATCATCTTGGGTTATTCTGGTGCTTGTATTGGAATATTATAATACCAAACCAATACAAGCAAGACCTTTAAAAGTTAACCCGCCTACATTAACTGTCGGCGGGTCTTTCTTTAAGCAATTTCAGCAATTGTTCATGAGTTTGCCTGAGAGAACGATTTTCCTCTCTCAGGCGGCTGATTCCCCCATAATATCCCCCTCTTTTAAAGCCTGTTCTATGGCCTCTACACGTTTTTTGAGATCAACAACGTCAATACCTCCAGCAACTCCAAGATATCCATCAATCCAGTTTGTAAGAACTTCGGTAACGTTTTTGTTCTCGCTTTTGACCTTAGCAACAAAATCTGCTTTTTTGCTTGGATCAATTTCAATCGAAATAAAAGTCCTTTCTCTCTTCGCCATATAGTCGTATCAAGCCTCGTTAAGAATGCCTACCACAAAACTATCAAGCTGTGGCGGTATTGGCAACTGTATTGTTTTTGGTATTGACAAAGTATTGCCATTGGCAATACACTATATAAATATAAGGGCAAGGAAATGCAACCGCCTGCACCCGAACGCAAAAAGGGTTTGCAAATTACCAAACTTAACTAATTTCAATCAACCACAAAACCAAGTGCCACCGGGACTAGCAGCCGGAAGCCAAACTTGTAATGCTCAAGCCAACGAAGATGATCTCGATGACCTACCAAGTCTTAAAAAACTGGTTATTTAGTGCCATTCGTCTAGAAATCAAAGATTTTACAGCAAAGCTGAATTTAGTAGAGTGTCCTCTTCCAAACACAGCACTTCCTTACACCTCCCCTGATGCTGCTGTCTGCTGTCTTGATAATGCTCTTAGCAACTAACTTTGATGGCTACGCCAAATCTATTTGAGAGCGTTGTGCTAAACCACAACGTCGTTTGCACAAATAATAAAGGCGATCGCTGGGCCTGAGAAACTTCACGATCGCCTTTTCCCCTATCACGGAGATCGATATTATGACTTACGAAACACTAACACAGCAAGCAATTCCTAGTTTTTCTGTTGATGAGCAAGCCCTCGCCCAAGCAGAACTGTACACTCACCTCGAAACCCAAGCCGAAGTTGTAGCCCCAACCCAAGATCCTCTCACCAGCAGAGATCGCCGCATCATCGGCGAGATTATAGAGGTCGAACCCGAATCAGTGCGTACAATCTGGATTGAAGGCGGGATTACGGTATGGGTGCAGTTAATCGGTGGCGGACGGCTTCCCTTTGATCGCAACTGGTTCGCTACAAGAGTTGCAGAGGTCAAAGCGACACTTCCAGAAACACCACGGGAACGCAACGAACGCCTGAGCGATGAATTGGAAAAAGCCTGCACTGTTTTTGGTCTATATTGCGGTGAGATTGACTGGCTAAGTTTCAGCACCAAACTCTACCAAGACGGGCATTTTGTCGGCTTCGTCGGGTGCAATCAACAAGGCTGGTACACTCGACCAAGACAGTACGGGGTAAATCGTGTGGCTGCGAGTGCTGAACAAGTGATTGCGTTGCTGGGAGTCCGAGCGACAGTAGCGGCGTAAGTTGCTGAAGCGAGAAAGGCGATTGCACACCAAGCAACTGCAATCGCCACCTATATGCAATTACAAATAATCATTGCACATAACACAGCAAGTAACATCACACTTTCAGATCCGGGTTTCTATGACTGCCAAGAGAATTCTCCTACCTGCTACAGATGCGAATGCAGGGGTGTAAGAAATCCCTTGTACTGGAAGTGAGAAAAGCGATTGCTCCCCCAAGGAAATACAATCGCCTCCAAAATGTAATTTGCCCATCAACACCAATCATTGCACAAAGTACACCAAGCAACCTCTCACTCCAAGTAGGTGACTATCAAGAGGAAATTCTTATACCTGCTACAGATGCGAATGCAGAGGTCATGGAAATCCCTTGTACTGGAAGTGAGAAAAAGCGATTGCAGCCCAAGAGTAATGCAATCGCCTCTACAACGAAATTTATGACAATTCAAATCATGGCACAGAATATGATTACCACATTTTCTCTTCAAGAAGCCCAGTTAGATGAGCCAACAGAGAAAATTCTCCTACCTCCAAGCGACCCCAATGCAGAGATTATCGAAATCCCTGGTTACATACTCGTTTACGTCAATGGAGCTTGCCCCAGAACTTATCGAGTCTACACAGATGATTCCATGATTGGGGTGATATTTCAGCACATCACCCACTGGTCAAATGCTGTAGATAAGATTCGATACGCCGAGCCGGTTGATGCAGCAGTTGGATTAGACAACTTCATGAAGGTGGCAAGGGTATCAACAACGGCTACAGAGCAATCACCCACGGAAGAGGATTTGTTCGATAAAGAATTTGATGCACTGACGAGTGACGAGTGGGAACGGTTAAAGAGATACGTGCCAGAAACTAGAGATTTAGTTGCAGCGTGAGTAAGGAAACGGGTGGGCAGGATAGACCCACCTGTGTGGCAAGGAGCAAAACTAAATTATCAGTTTATCCAAATAGGAACACCACAACTCATTGAATAAACCAATGTCACCCATAGAAATCCTACAAGAGTTCAACTTCTGCTACCAAAAGATTCAGATGATTGCCCAAGATGAAAATTGGCTTTTGTTGATTGCAGACAAGAAGATTGATCCAGAGGCAGCAACTCACGTGGGCGATGTACTGCATTACTTGGCTGAGGTAATGGGGTACGTCGAAGAAGTAGTTGAAATTAAGTTTAATCAGGAATCAAAATTATGAAACTCTATGCAACCAGTATTCCTCAAGCTTTACCAACTTGGGCAACTGTTATATCGAATAATGCAGGTTTGATTGAAGTAGAAATCAATGATAAAGACCCCGACTTCCATTCAATCATTGAGGAATTATCTACTGAAATTGAACCAGGAGTTATCGGTGTAAAAGCTAGCGATTTATGTCTCGTCCTCAGCATTGAGATGGTTGATAATAGTGAAGAAAATCATTTAGAGAATGAGATTTAATTGCTCAAGCCGCAGGAATTAAAAACACTTCTAGAAGCAGAGATTAAAAAGCGGCTATATCAACTCGAAGTGCTGAAATACGAGTTAAAAACAATTCCTGAAATTGTCATAAATAGCTAAGTCGAACACTATCCAGTATCAACACAATTTTTAGCAACAACAACGCAATTATGGAAACCATCAAAATCAACAACAGCGTCTTCCTCATTCCACCCAGCCAACCGAAACTACAAGCGAATTGCGCTAAAGAATACGGGCAATTTCTTCTCGATTGTCCCCCAAAATTGACAATTCTAGAAGCACAAGCAGGAGGATATCTCAAAGGTAACAAAGCTGACTTTGCGATCGCAATCTCTCGCCCTGACCGTGCCTTGACCATCAACGAGAATTTTACTAATGAGCCATTTACTGAACTATGGGTGATTCCGGTAGCTGGCGGACTCAAAGACCAGTTCAAGGGGCCAGCTTCCATGCTGCTTTCTTTCCTGATCCATCGTCGTAGTAAAGACAATTTTGCTGGACTCTACAATCACTTCGCCCATCGTGCCTTCCAGCAGTGGTGCGAGGAAGGGATGCCGGGAGATCCCAAAGAGTTCTGCTTCGGTGCGATCGCTAGCGTACTCAAAAACTACATTTTCTGTGCCGAGTTTCAGAAAGTAGAAGGAACACTGGGAACGTACTGGTTTATTCAGTGGAGCTATCGCAATCCTCAATCTGATTTTGAGCATGATGCGTTAGAAGCAGCAGAAATGATTCGCTCTGGTGCTGAATCTGGGGCAACAATTCACTGGGTAACAAACGATACTTACGAGCGATGGGCTAGTAACGCTGTCACTGCACCAGCATTACCCACGGTTTCGCAAACTGAAGCGAGGGCATCTCTGCAAGGACAGAATCAGACAGCAATGCCGCAAGGTAACAAGCGGTAATCAGACACGAAAAAGGCGATTCATCTTTGAGTCGCCACTACATGAACTAGCGGTTCAAATAAGTCAATGAAAATCGGTACTGTTTCAATTAATTATTCGAGAAAGTTCAACTTGGGCAATTATGAATCAATCGAATTAGGTTGTTCTCTATGGGCGCAGGTTGAAGATGAAGAAGATGCTTCAGGTGTAGTTCAATTTCTCTATCATCAAGCAAAAGCAGCAGTCAAAGAGGCTGCAATGCCTGTGATTAAAGCTAACGAATTCCAGATTAGTAAAGCTAAATCCCAAAAGAAGGTGACAACTGATTTCGGTGACATGGAGGATTTATGAAACAGCTAACAGGTTTTATTCCTATTGCAGCGTTACCACCATCTACTGCGGCTTCTGCTAAAAAACAACTGCTGGAAACAATTGAATGGCTCCACAAAGAAGGCGCTGCTACTGAAACCAATCTCAAACTACTAACTGCAATTGTTGAGTCTATTCTTTGGTCTGAAGAATCATATACCCGATTTTTACAGTGTGGGTTTGATGCAGCAATTGAGTTATTTGATATCAGTTCTCAGAACTGGGAATTTCAAGAATCAATGTCATCACCTTATAATCCCAGGAATTGGGATGAGTACAAGCAGCTATAACAAACACGGGCTTTGTTGCCAACAACCCAGCAGATTTAGTTCAGTTCCATTAGCTTTCTAGCTTTCTAAACATCCCAATTTTTTTTCAATTGCTTGCAATACCTCCGTCGTTGTCAGCACCCCGCACTGAAGTGACGGGGCTTCATGCCTCAACTTCAGTTAGCTGACCAGCCTTAGTTTCACTAACTACGTTTTTAAGGTTATGACACCGACGAATACTTTCCAGTTTGTCGCTCTGTCGTCAGTCGTTAAACAGCTTTACGAGGGGTAAGGCAGTGCGGCTGGCCTCACAAGCCTTGAAAACATTGGCGAGGAACACGTTACCCGTTTTACGGAGATTTCCAATGTCTAACTTTGTCTTTGTTCTTGATACCGACAGACGACCGCTAAACCTAACTCATCCGGGTGCAGCGCGTCATCTGCTCAATACTGGAAAAGCTGCGGTATTTCGTCGTTATCCGTTTACCATCATCCTGAAAGAAGCCTGTCCCGACGTGCCTGTACAAGATTTAGAACTCAAACTAGATCCAGGTTCAAAGGTTACGGGCATCGCAATTAAGCAAGGCAACAAAGTCATCTTTGGAGCCGAACTGCAACATCGGGGACAACAAATTAAGAATGCGCTGCTATCTCGTCGCCAATTGCGACAAAGTAGACGGAATCGCAAAACTCGCTATCGGCAGGCGAGGTTTCTCAATCGCACCCGTCCTGATGGCTGGCTGGCTCCTTCTCTTCAGCATCGGGTCGATACCATTCTCACCTGGGTTAACCGACTCCGTAAGCTTGCACCAATTAGCAGTATTACTCAAGAGTTGGTGCGGTTTGACCCGCAACTGATGCAGAATCCTGAGATTTCAGGCGTTCAATATCAGCAGGGAGAGTTCCAAGGATACGAAGTCAGAGAGTACCTCCTGGAAAAATGGAATCGGAGATGTGCTTATTGCTCAATCGAGAACGTCCCTTTTGAAATTGAACACATTCAACCTAAATCAAGGGGCGGTTCTGATCGAGTTTCTAACCTTACGATTGCTTGCCATGCCTGCAATCAAAGCAAAGGGAATCAAGAGATACGAGATTTTCTTTTCTGCAAACCTGATTTACTCAATCGTATTCTCAAGCAGGCAAAATCCCCACTCAAAGACGCTGCCGCCGTTAATTCAACCCGTTGGGCATTGTTTCACGCGTTGAAAGAAACAGGCTTGCTAGTCACAACTGGGACAGGCGGACAAACCAAGTTCAATCGCACTCGATTATATCTGCCTAAATCTCATTGGCTAGATGCGGCTTGTGTCGGTCAAGTCGAATCGCTTGAAGTGTTGACCTCAAATCCGTTGCTGATTACGGCAAAAGGACACGGAACGCGGCAGATGTGCGGCACTGACAAGTTTGGATTTCCCAATAGACATCGCACTAACCAGAAAAGCTGGTTTGGCTTTCAGACAGGCGACTTAGTAAGCGCTGTTGTTGCGTCAGGTAAATTTGCAGGGCGATGGGTAGGGCGAATCAGTGTTCGTTCTCGACCGAGTTTTAAGCTAGCGTCCAGCAAGATTTTCGATGTTCATCCAAGATATCTACAGGTGATTCACCGTGCTGATGGTTATAGCTATACAGCTTAGGCGACTAAAGTCGCTGTTCGTTTTTCCTCCTTGCTCTAAAAAGACAAAGCTCCCAAACTTATCAGGAGTTTTATGTGGTGGTAGCACTCGATTGTGTCATATCAACTTCAGTCTTAGTGTGATTCAAATGTTGGTCAATCAAAGAAAAGTAAAGATTAGCAATACTGGTGCGGGATTTTTTGTTGAATTGGAGGATGTTAAATGAAAACACAGAAAGCGGCTTATCAATCATCTTTACCTTCAAATAGCCGTAATAAATTAGTTCTACGCCGGACTCGAAAAAGATTCAATCCCAGAATTTTTCTCGACCGCATCATAGAAACAACTGCAATTGTATCCCTACTTTTTACCGGATTTGCGGGAGTAGGGGCGATAGGGTGCTGGGGAATGGAGATTGCTACAAGTTCTCAATATTGGCAGCATCAGAAAAAGACTTGCTTGGGGATGATGTTAGTTAGTTTTTCAGGCTTCTTGGGCAGTGCTTTGATTGGAGCGAGTTTCAGCATTCAACGAGATAAATTTTAGTAGGAACAACGATGGAAATTAAATTAACTACACAAGAAATCCGAGCCATCTTACAAGGATGTCAATATACGTTGCGGCTTGTGGGGAGTAGTCAAGATTATCGTAAAATTCAATCGTCAGAGCATTTTTCTACCTCAAACGATGTGGTGCTACATGATGCGTTCAATATTTTGGGAGATGTAGTCAACGCAATCGAGCAGGTAGAGCAATTTTCTCAACAAGGAGAATCCAGTCATGGAACAGGAAATTAAAAATGCAATTGGTTTGGGCAATCCTGAACTCGTAATAGAGTCATTTCCAAAACTTGAACCAGAACCAACTGTAACGATTTACGACTTCTCTTCTTTGTTATCTAAGCACGAACCACCAAAAAACAACGATAACAGATGTTCATTCCCACGGCTGCTTGGTGATAAATGCGTCGATTGTGAAAACCATCAAGAAAATCATGTTTTACATAGGAGCAATAACATGACATTCACTCTGGATAATCGCTCTCAAAACAAAGAATCTTCTTTAACAAAAGCATTGCGACAGATACAGGAGTTAAACTCCAAGATTCAGGAATTAGAGGAGCAGCATCAAGATTATGTGCAAAAGCAACAAAATCTGATTCCAGCCATCGCCGAAATTTGTATTTCTCCGATACAGGAAGTACAGGGGCTGCGGATTCTGATTTATCGGGGAGAAGCAGCTTGTCGGCAATACTTGCGTTCGGTGTTGGTGAAGCAAAGTAAGGCTTCTTGAAGAAGAAGAGGCAGGGAAGTAGGAGGAGGTTCGGTAGCAGGAAGAGAAGAAGAATTACTCTCAGATAATTCTCTTTTCTCCCTTGCTACCGAAGCTCCCTCATCACTCGCTTAGACTTTCTGCTTCAGGAATCAAACCCAATTGATGACGGGCAAGAGTTCCCTGAACGTGAAGCGCAAATCCTTTTTCCCAAAACAGTCGATGCATTTCTGACTCATTCCATCCTTCCATTGCTTGAACTCGTTTTGCTGCTTCATACAACGGCTCTGGAATAGAAACTGCGGTCTGAACCATTTTTGGTGTAGTTTTCTTAGGCATTTTCTGATCGTAAGGAGATTTATATATAACTTTACCCCTATAGTTACCTTTTTTTTACAAGAAACTTCCAAAACAAATATACTATCTAAAGGGATATAGATAGCATATTTATGCTACTCTAGAATCGCTTGACCAAAACTAAGGGTGTAGGATGCTATTGCACCTTGTATTCTAGTTTCTTTCTCTCCTGCAAGAACTGCACAAAAGCCTCTTCGTTTAGGGATTAGGACAATCTAGTTTGATTCCGAAAAGAGAAAGAAAAAACTGGAAAGTGTGATTGTACCAGTAGCTATTACCTAACCGTAGAAATAGCCTAGAGAAGGATTTTACGATTATGATTCAGCCGCCACTAACATTTGAAGAGTTAGACCCGTTAATTTTTTGTCAGGCTTGGGGGCTGACGTATGAAGAGGCTTCAAAGTATCTAAAGATTGGAGCCAGAACATTAGCAGCGTATGCTTGCCAAGGGAAAGTAACACGTCGCAACCCATCAGCCAGAGTAAGAGCTTTAGCGGCCATTCAGCATAACTTATGGATTCGAGAAGGGAAACAACCTCAAGATTCAAAAATCTTGTGAGAATCGCTTTATTAATCAACAAAGTTGTCAACTCTGTTCATTGCCTGTTACATACAGGTTTTTTAGTATGTATTTAACAAGTGCAACACTGTTGCGGTTTATCTCAAATAAAAAGCGATAAGTTCACTTTTTAGAGTCAACGGATTGCTTGAAGTAGAAATTTATCTATCTGAAATTATGCTACCAAACATGACAACATCTCAGATTCAACTTATTAGTATAGTTGCAGGAATTATGGCGTTTACCAGTC
>NZ_KV757643.1 GCF_001712795.1 Nostoc sp. KVJ20 | reverse complement strand
GTAGCCTTTTTAAGGGGGGTTGTGAGAATCAATAAGTGCCTAAAATTACAGCCAACCACTTTTAAAACATTCTCTGAAACTCGTTTCATCGAGATTGGCTAATTACTAACGAGAACATCCAACTTTTATAAGTTTTCCTTGCAAGCGATAAGTCACTGTCCCACAAACAAAACCTGCCGACTGAGGTTCTACATAAGTCCGCTTTGGTGGGTTTTGTTTATCTAGCCGCAACTTCCAATCACCAGAGATTTTTTCTAGAGTAGGATACTTACTTAAAAATTGTGAGTCTGCAACAATATCACGAGGGCCCTTAACACTTACCTTAGAACTATTGATGTAGATATTAGAATCATAAACAACATTTGTATTTTTAGTATTATTATTAACCTGTTTTCCAGGGAAAGCATAAAGAATGTTCCTAAGAATTCTGACATCAGATGACGTATGAGCAAATATTTGCCCGCCATTAATTTCTGGACTTTGATTATTTAAAACAGCTGTGTTATTGACAATATCAACATGCTCACTCAAAAATGCATGAATACCTGATCCACCATTATTAAATGTAAGATTGTTTTGAACTAAAGTGTATCCTTTATATGCACCCAATTTTGAGTTATTCTGATCATTTCTTGTACTATCAATAATAATGCCATTACCGTCTGTGATCTTTCCAACTGCAATCCAAGGGATATACATACGATTGTTGTAGGACTTGTTGTTGGTAACAAACATCTTGTATCCCCGGTTGTTGTCAGAATTCCAATTGTTCAACATCGAAATGCCACTGCAACCATAAACGCTGTACCAGGCATTATCGAACACCACATTATTATCTATTGTTACGTAGTCCGATTCAATCGCTGAAATGCCTGCTCCTCCACACTTGTGTACCTTGTTATTGACAATACGTATATGGCGGCTATGACCATTTGTTCGTCCATCTACATTGATGCAATTTCCATTCGTCAGCGGGTTTAGTTTGTTAGTTTTCTGACTCATCGCATAATCAAGGGTTATATTGGCATTGTTTCCGATGACTTCTAGCCCGTTGATCTCGATATATGAAGCTCCATTTGAAACTAAGATACCATTCCATGTATTGTGCTGAATTTTTGGTAAATGCCCAGGATATGCTTTATATTTAATCCATGCTTTTGCAGTTCCAGAACGTTTAATATGTACTACACTCCCAGCCTTTGCTGAATTTGTGTACACTCCATTCATAATCAATACTGTATCGCCAGGATTAGTTAGATTTGCTGCCTTTTGAATAGTTCTAAAAGCGGATGAAGTAGAGAGTCCGCTATTTTTGTCGTTTCCAGCACCACTAACATAGTATGTTTTCGGTGTTACTTGAGCGCTGATTAGCTCACGGCTGGATAGGAGCATTTCCTTGTTAGTGGATATCTGATGGACGTTTTCAACTAAAGGTACTTTTATACTTTCTCCCTCAGCCAAAAGACTTAATACTACAGGAATTGCAAGATATGCGCTGAAACTGAAACCTTGAATTACCACAACAAAAGGCTCCTTGATATGCACTACTTAACAAAAATATCAGGATATCCAGTGATTTTGAATACTCTTTTGGATACAGAATACAATAGAGCCGACCTGACTAGCTTCCCCGATTTCCATCTTGTCCATAGGCTTGCCAAGCCAAGTCTACCAATCCATCAACGATCGCAGCTGCTACAACTGCATTCCCTTTGCGACTGTCAATTGTAATATGAGGCACTAGAGAGTCTTGTAAACGCTCCTTAGCTTCATCAGCATTTACAAATACCACTGGAGTCGCAATTATTAAAGCAGGTCTAATTTCCTCAGCTTCAATTAAATCTACCAGTGCAGTCAATGCCGTTTGTGCTTGACCAACCACAAAAATACCTTCTGGATAACGCTTTGCTAAGGTTTCTATTCCCCATGCTGCGCGAGTTTTTTCTTTTTGAGGGCGTGTTAGAGCTTCCATGCTGCAATACAGCGGATTAGCAAAGGTGTTTTGAATGTCAGATGCAATACCTACTTGTACCATCGGCACATCTACCACAATCGTGGTACGCGCGGCTAGTGCTGCGGCTCCAGCTTGCAAGGCACGCTCAGAAAAGCGAATCAAAGACTTATACTCAAAGTCAGCCGTGGCGTAGATTACCCGACGCACAATCTCATACTCTGCGGGTGAAAAGACATGAGCACCAATTTCACTATCAATAATTGCTAAACTTTGAGCATCAGTTACGTGCCATTCCATTTTTGTTGAGCTTCTCAAATATTAGCTTTCAGCTTATCAGCTTCAGAGAGTTAAGAGTTAGGAGTTAGGAGTGATAAGTTAATTAAAAACTCCTAACTACTCACTCATAACTCATTACTGGAAGAAGGCCGACTGAAAATAGGAGATAAGTAGGCAACCAAGACGCCAATGAGAAACCCAGAGATATTGCGAACTAGAGGTAACCAGTCACTTGTGCGTGTCACCACTGGCCCAATGCCAAAGGCAATAAACAAGATTCCCCACAAAGGTGAGAAAATTAAAGCCCATTGCCAAGCAAAAACTTGTCCTTTCTCGCGGGGTTGAGCTGCAAATCCACAAATCACCCCACCAATAACTGAGGTAATCAAGGTGAGAATCCACTGTTCTCGTGGCAGTCCGGGGACAACATTGCAACCACCTTTGATTAAACAGCCTTTAACCGATTCTAAAGCTTGCAGAATGGCTTGGTCTTCGCCTTGTTCGCGGACAAAGTACAAATTACCAAAACGGGTTTGCAATTCTATCCAGAAAGTCCGGGGTAAAAGCTTATAAACAGCATCGCCGACACTAAAACTGAGAATGTTACCGCCACGAGAATCGGCAACTAGTAAAATACTTTTGTCATCCAAGCCCCAATATTTTATAACTGCGCGACCTGGGGTGCGATCGTACTGAGTCAATACTCGCAGTTTCCAGCCTGTATCGGCTTCAAACTGCTCTAAATCTTTGACAAGCTTTTCTTCTTGCAGCACAGGCAGAGATTTAGCTAAGTCTACAACTGGGGTAAAGGTGTTAGGGAGTAACTCAGGATTGTCATAAGCCAGTGCTGGGGGAGAATGCATGACCCAAATTGACCCAGCCAGGAAAAATATTGCAATAGATACGAGAATTCGTCGCCAAAAACAAGATTGCATGGACGTTTTTATACAAATATCAACGGTAAAAGCGAACAGGTTGTTTTAAAAGAGTACTAGAAAAATGATAGTTCTTTACACTTGTTTACTTTACTCTAATCTAGGGGATCAAAGCAAAGCGTTTTTGGGGATTAGGGATTGGGGAGTGGTATTCGTGAGAATTTAAGATAATGTGTATTTTGTCAATCGGTTAAAATACTCAAAATGACTAAGCCATAGCGGAGTTCCCCATACAATAAAAGTGGAATGATTGGATTTGGGGAACAATCTTTTCTCCTAAAAAGACGGCTTGATTAAAATATGCTTCACTCGTTTTCCCAAATTGCTGAATACAACGCCAAAGTTTATCCATAAACAAAAATGGCTTTTTTAAGCTGATGAAATACCACCTTTTAACACTGCAACAATAAAAATAAACAATGCTCTACGCCCTTTTTCTGCTCAATCTTCATCATCGAAATTGTTTTCCCAGCTAGTGGCATCGTTATAATCGTCATTAACGCGGTATACCTCTGCTTTGCTCCGACGATTTTCTTGCTTTAGGACTTCTCGTTCTCGCAACGTGAGTGGTGGTTTTTCATTGCTTGGTAAGCGATCGCCTGTTCGTCTCGCAGGTTTTTGGCGCGTGAAATTTCTCCAAGCAGCTTTCACGCCAACAAAAATAGTCCGTGTACCTACTTGCAGATTTTGAGCCTGAATTCTTGCACTATCAAGACTTTGGTCAACTTGTTTCACTACTTGACTAGCACTTTTTACACCTTCACCGACATCATCAGTTAAGTCAGTGATTTCTAAGCCAGTTACGCGGATAGCTTCTAGAGTGGGCGGTAACTCCCGTGACAGGGTATCAAATAGCTTTTCTGCACTGCGAGCCGCGCGTGCTAACTCCTGCAAAGCCGGTATTGCCGCCACTAAAACCGCAGTCAAGCTTGTGGCGACTAAAAGTAAGGAAAGTCCCAACCAAAACAGGGGTTCAATCACGGTTGTATCATTTATGAGCGTTCTAATTCCTGGGGAAGCGAATCTGAGTCTTCCACAGATGCTTGTCGCTTCAAGACTTGGCTTTCTCGCTGACTGGCATCTACACCAGCTGCGATCGCTTCCCGTAATCTATCTAAAGTCTCATCCCAGTTTCGTAGTGCGCTAGCAGAGAGACGATCTGCCTGGATTTGCACACTCGTTGATAAATCTTCTGCCAATTCTGGGATAGCATTGGCAGATTTTTTCAAAATTTTACGCGTTTCGCGCCCTGTGCGTGGAGCGACAAGCAACCCGGTCAAAGCACCGATGGTAGCCCCCAGCATCAAACCGCCAATAAATACTCCAGAACGGTTATTAGACATCTTATTGTTTCTCTCCTTACACCCATTTTAGGTGGGTTGTCTCCCCTTGCAAGACTCAACCGATTTTATCCAGTTAATCTATCGTGACAAAATATCAGCCAGAAATGTTGCTTTTATTCATTAATATCAAAAGCATTAATTACTTAATAATCCAAAAATATCCGTATATCCCCAAGTTTAGAACCTCCGACAAGCCTTCTGGCGCGGTTTCTTTGTGTTAGCACATCCCTCGTAGTTCCGTACCCTTCTCCTGACGGAGACGCTCTTGCTAGCAAACTTAAAGAGTAAGGGATGAGAAGGGGGAGCGATGCCTACGCCAGAAGTTAATGCACCATGAGGTATCTTACTACGGACTCCTCTCAGTGTCCCTCGTCAGCCCTAATTATAAATGTTCATGTGAACCTGACATAACTCATTTTCCAACTGTTCTTTTCCCGGTTATTAACTCTAGCTTCGGAAAATAACGCTGCCAGATTTGCCTTCCTAGCAAAAGTAGACTGATAATTTGCCGCACTTGTTGAATTTGTATTTGTAGCGCTTGATTTCTCTGCCGTAAGTTATGGATATTCTGCTGACTGAGATAAATATTTTCGGGTGCTTTATTCAGTGCTGTATGGGTACAACTTTCATAGGCGGTTAATCTATCTGCTATGTATGCTAGCTGCTGCTTGAGTTGCCACACCCGCCAAGCCACATACAGTAGTGTCAGGGAAATGAGGGTGTTAATTATGACAACTAAAATTACCATTGTTTATCTTCAATATTAGCTTTGAGGATTTGTTCTATATACTTTGTTTGGCTCTGATTTAATGATTAAAAAATTAGAGGGTGAAAATTTAGTCTAACAAAGGCTGAAGGCTAAAAAATCGCCAATTTGCCAATTTTGTAACAACTATATGTCCACACCTCGCAAAACCACAGCTACAATTACTTTAGATTCACGACTCGGTTTGCGAAATCAACCCGTATGCTCAATAAGCCTCATCATTACTACGTCCCACTCCTTAACCTGATAACTCTATTCAATTTGCGATCTTTGTGGTGTGCAAGCACAATGGTATAGCCTCTTCAACAGACGGTGAGAGAACTACACTACACTCCTTGAAGGCTTACCAGCATCGTCTTTATTATTGTGCTCCTACCTCTACCAGTTTTCCAGCCTATTGCGTGAAGTTAACTAAATATAGGACTCGTATTTGATTTTTGAAAAAAACTCAGTACACTTTTATTCCTTCTTCCCTGTTCCCCGTTCCCTGTTCCCTCCCTACGCAAATAATTTCAGGAATCAAAGCGGATTCCTATATTTTGCCTGTAAAAACCTCACTAATGGTTCACCAACCAAACATTGCTGGGTGTGGACTGGGGAAAAGGGAAAGGAGAGAGTCTATTAATTCCTCCTCCCTTAAGCTTTACCCTTTTCTCAGCCGAAGGCTTACCTGTCTCCCCTTAACCTCTTCCCTGCTGAAGACTTCCTCTTGCTATTTCACTAATACTTTACCGATAATGATTATCTTTTTTTATACATCCAGTAGGAGTTGAGGATGTCAAAAAAATCACCATTGAATAATTTCTTTCGAGCTACTTTTGTTACTTTGACGATTGGATTTGTTGGGTGTGGAAATCAAGCTGCAAGAACCACATTCACTCAGACTACCACCCAGGTAGATGAGAATCTTCCTCAAGTCGTAGCGACTACAAGCGTACTGTGTGACTTAACCAGACAGGTTGCCGGAAATACAGTTAACCTCACCTGCTTAATTCCTCCTACTGCCAACCCCCAATTTTATAAACCAAAACAGGAAGATCGTGAAGCCATTGAGCAAGCTAATCTTATTCTTTATACTGGTTATAATTTTGAACCAAATCTGATCAAATTAATTAAAGCGACTAAAAACCCAGCACCGAAAATAGCCGTTGGTCAACTGGCAGTGCCTAAGCCACAAAAATTTCAGGCAGGTGGTAAGAATGTAACTGATCCTCATCTTTGGCACAATACCAAAAATGCTATCAGAATGGTGGAGGTAATTAATAGTAACTTGAGAAAATTAGAATCTAGTGATGCAGAGGCTTATACCAGCAATACCAAAAAAATTACAAATGAACTGACTCAACTAGATAGCTGGATTAAGTCAAGAATTGCCAGTATTCCTGCCAAACAACGCCAGTTAGTTACAACCTATAATGGACTGGGTTATTACGCCAAAGCATACGATATTCCATTAGCGGGGGGATTACAAAGTATTAGTACTAACGAAAAACTCACAGCCGCACGAGTCAAAAATTTAGCTACAAATATTAAGCGGGCTAGAGTGCCAACAGTTTTTGCTAAGGTAGAAATTAACCCTAATTTGATTGAATCTGTAGCCACAGAAGCCGAAGTGAAAGTTTCTAACAGAAACCTGTATGCTGAGGGACTTGGAGAAGCAGGAAGCGACGGGGACACTTATCAAAAAATGATGATTGCCAATACACGCACAATTGTGGAAGGTCTAGGAGGGACATATTTGATGTTTCAAGTGAAAGCTGCTAGATAGCAATAACATCAATTTAGTAAATCTATAAACCAATACAGTTCAGATAAGACCAATACACTTGTCTTGACGGCGATTTATCGCGTCTCGAAAACCCACAATTTTGTACACTTAGCCCTTAGCTGAACCGTATTGGTTTATAAACCTATTTTTTCAGTTGAAGAAGAATTCAGAAGTCAGAATTCTGTTCGATAAAATTCGGATTTTAAACGTTAAAAGAGATTCTTTTATTTAGACTTATCAAGTTTACAATCCCAAATCTAAAATTGACTCACCATCCCCAAGTACCAGGAGCGCCTTTAAATGGCCCAACAATATCACTAGTTATCCAACCGCCGTAGAAGTTACCGGGTTGTGGTTGCACCTCTTCGCTATCAACGTAGCATTTATCCATTAAATGAGCGTAAAAAGCTACGTAGTCTTTGAGAGATTCAAAGGCTGGTGTAGGGTTGGGATAGAACCAACAAGCATTATGAACTTCTTTGTCACCAACTTGAATGGTGTAGTAACCAGCACCTCCCTTCCACTCACAAAAGCTAGATTGTGGTGTCATTTGTAGATATTCCATTTTGATATCCGCAGGAGGAATGTAGTAAGAAGGAGGATGACTAGTTTCTAAAACACGTTTGGCGTTGTGGGTATCTGCAATTATTACGCCGTTAAAGATTATTTGGATATGTTTGCTTGTGTCCTCTAGACGAGGAGGACGGGGGTAATCCCAAACTGATTCTTGTCCAGGAGCGGGTTCGATGCGTTGAGAATTAACCATTTTAGATATCAGCAATTAGTAATGGCTTATATTTTTTAATATAAACCATTACTAATGCATTACTTATTTTCCAG
Organism: Nostoc sp. KVJ20; assembly: GCF_001712795.1. Classification (GTDB taxonomy): domain Bacteria; phylum Cyanobacteriota; class Cyanobacteriia; order Cyanobacteriales; family Nostocaceae; genus Nostoc. Next base: position 72,790 of record NZ_KV757643.1, on the reverse strand, counting down.
TTTCTCACAATTTCCAATCTCAAATTTGTTTAACGCACCTGTTTAAGATTATCAACTTGCTTGGTAAACAACTCAGTGAATAAACTAAGCACAGTCCGTTCTTCACGCACTTTGATATTGGCGCTGATGGACATACCTGATTGCAAGGTAACATTTTTACCCCTAATCACTAAGGATTGCTTATCCAATGACACTTTTGCCGGGAATCTATAAAACTGATGGGTTTGGTCTGGCGGTAATGCGTCTGACCCTATGTTACTCACTTCCCCTTTGATATCGCCAAACTCGCTGTAAGGAAAGGAGTCAATTCTGACATCTACCTTCATGCCTTTCCGTACAAAACCGATATCTTTGTTGGTGATGAAAACTTCAGCTATATAGTTTTCATTGGGGACAATTTGCAGCAGTTTTGTAGTCGGATTCGCTACAAAACCAGGGTTTTTTGCTTGCAAATCAAAAACTGTTCCAGCTACAGGTGCGCGGAGTTCTTGATATCTAACGTTTAACTGTGTTTGAGATATTTTACTATTGACATCTGCCAAACGTTGTTCGTTATCTAGAAGAACTTTCGTGAATTGACTATCGATTTCGGCAATGCGTTTTTTGTTATTAGCTATATTGTCTACAATGTTTTTATCAGAAACAGCTACGGTATTACTTAGCTCTTGCCGTCCTTTTTGAATATCAAACTGGAGGCGTTTTTGTTCTTCACCTAGTTGTGCTACTTCCGCTGCGAGGGTTTGTACTTGTTGTTGTTGGTTGAGATATTGAAGCTGAGAAATACCGCCTTCTTCTGCTAATATTTTAAGTTTATCTAGAATCTGCTGTTGAATTGCTAAACCGGCTTTAGTATCTTCTAGTTTGACTTGATTTTGAGACAGTTGTTTTTTGGTTTTCTCTATTTCTAATTCTGCCGCAGCTGATCGAGAATCTAACTCTCTTTTGGCAACTTCTAGACGTTGCTGTTCATCAATACCTAGTCTAGAATCTTGACCAGAATTTTTTAATTGAGTCCGCAATAGGTCATTTTCTGCTACTAGTGCTGCCCGACTTTTCAGCAGAAAAGCAGTTTCTTGTGGCAAATTACCGCGCAAAAATAACAGTTCTGAGCCTGTAGCATTACTCGCTCCCATTAATCGGCGATAAATCTGGTTTTCTTTTATTAATGCAATGCGAATCTGGTTCAAAGAATTTAATTCAGCAACAGGGGCTATGGAATCAAAGGTCAGTAGCAAATCTCCTGGCTTTACCTCTTGTCCATCTTTGACATTAACTGTTTTTACTACTCCGCTAACAGGAGCCTGAACTTCTTTGATTGTTCCTTCCGGCTTTAATTGCCCTGTTGCTGGCACTACTTGCTCAATTTTTGCAAAATAAGCCCAGGTAATTCCAAAACAGGCCAAAGCCATAAGAGTAACCATGATTGTACGCGACCAAATTGGAGATTGGCGCAAGACAACAGATTGCTCAAATTCTTGAGAACTTGAATTAATTAAAGACTCTTGATCAGCTTTCTGTTGTTTTGTCAGTATCGGTGAATCTTGTTTAGATCCATTTTTCTGATTGCCGTTTTTTTGATTCCCGTTGAGATGATTCCCATTAAGTTGAGTCATAACGATTTTGGATTTTAGATTTTGGATTTTGGATTTTAAATTTTTTGTAGGGTGGGCAATGTTTACCGATGCCAAAAACCTTTGCCCACAACTAATGACTAATTACAAGTTCACATCTTGTTGCTGATATAGATAATAATAATGACCTTTAGTAGCCATTAATTCTTGATGGCTTCCTTGTTCTATAACCCTGCTATTATCCATCACAACAATCATGTCTGCATTACTCACGGTGTTCAGGCGGTGAGTAATAAAAAATACTGTATCACCCTTGAATGCTTTGGCTAAATTCAGACAGATTTGCCGTTCTGTGGGATAGTCTAGGGCGCTAGTTGCTTCATCTAAAACTAATAATTTTGGTCGTTGTAAAACAGAACGAGCGATCGCAATTCTTTGTCGTTGTCCACCTGAAAGTGCTGAACCGCGTTCTCCCACCCGTGTGTTGTAACCGTTGGGCAAGTTCATGATAAACTCATGGGCGCACGCAACTTGAGCCGCTTCGATAATTTCTTCGGTTGTCGCATCGGGATTGGTTAGGGCAATATTTTCCTGAACACTGCCATCAAATAACAACGTTTCTTGAGGAACTACACCAATTTGTCGTCGCAGTGAATAAAGTTCCACTTTGGCGATATCATAACCATCAATCAAGATTCTGCCAGACTCGGTTTCGTAAAGTCTCAGCAGTAATTTCATCATCGTACTTTTACCAGATCCACTTTGTCCGACGATGCCGATAAATTTCCCTGGTGCAAATTCGAGGTTGACATTAGAAAGTTGTAGAGGGCCACTTGTACCAAAACGGAAGGAAACATTTTCATATTTCACTGCTCCCTTAATCGCAGGTAAGGGTATGTTGTAGCGGTCTGTTTCTCCTTCTTGTGGTGTATCGACAATATCGCTTAAACGCTCTAGAGACAAGGCAGTTTCTTGGAAGCTTTGCCAGAGTTGAGCTAAACGCAATATGGGGCTGGTGACGTAACCCGATATAATTCTAAAGGCAATTAATTCGCCTAAAGTTAATTCTCCTTGGAGTACTAGATAAGCTCCTACCCACAAAACTAATAAACTGCTGAGTTTGTTGAGAAAGTTACTGGTAGAGTTCGCGAGGGTAGAAGTCACAACTGTTTTAAAACCAGCGGCGACGAACCGAGCATAACGCTCTTGCCAAGAAAAGCGCGATCGCAATTCGATATTTTGCGCTTTAACTGTTTGAATTCCTGACATCACCTCCACTAAATAAGATTGAGTTTCGGCGTTGCGTTCGGCTTTGGCGCGTAACTGTCTACTAATGGTGGGAGAAGCAATTAAGGTGATCACGATAAACACAGGAATTGTGCTTAAGCCTACCAAGGTGAGTTGCCAACTGTAAATCAGCATTACACCGATATAAACCACCGAGAACAGAGCATCTAACCCCACCGTTAAGGCAGTACCCGTCAGGAATTGGCGGATATTTTCTAGTTCGTTGATCCGAGTAGAAAGTTCACCCACTGGTCGGCGTTCAAAATAACGCAGCGGTAAACGTAGTAAGTGATCGATGATTTGCGACCCTAATCCCATATCGATCCGGTTAGTGGTATCGACAAATAAGTAGGTTCGTAAGGTAGTCAGGACTGCTTCAAATAGCCCGACTACTAATAGTAAAATCCCCAAAATATGTAGTGTACCAATACTATTTTGAGTGATAACTTTGTCGATAATTAACTGGACAACTAGCGGATTTGCCAACGCCGCCAACTGCACGAAAAAGGAAGCAATAAAAACCTCTATTAAGACTCGCCGATGCTTTGACAAATAGGGTATAAACCACCGTAAACTAAAGCGTTCTTGGGGTGTTTGATTGGTAGCAGTAAGCAGTAATACTCTCGCTTGGGGTGGGAAGGTGGTTGGATCAACATCTAATTGTTCAACCAATTGAGCAGGTTTGCAGCGCACAATTCCTTTAGATGGGACACCCACTACCACGGTGTTTGCATCCGCTGCATATAAAACTGCAAAATTATCACCATAGCGAATCAACGCCGGTGTCGGAATGCGCGTCACTGAAGCAATTGGTATATCTACTAACTGCGCCTTAAGTCCGATCAACTCCGCCAGGTAAGCAGTAACTTGAAACGATATAGTACCCTGACGTTTGACTTGCTCGGTTAAGATGCGGCGAACCACTTCTCGGCGAAACGGTATTTCTAGGTGCTTTGCGACCATTTGGAAGCAGGCGAAGGCTGTATTTAGTTCTCCTTTACCACCAAAAAACGGGTATTTCTGTTTTGACGAACTATTTGAAGTCTGGGGGGCTGTCTGTGGAACTATTTCGTCTGATGCGTAAGGGATATCTAATTCATCTTCATCTTGGGTATCCAATTGGGTGTTATTTACCGCAAGTACTATCTCATGGCTATCTTCCAAGATCAAATCTGAGGGATGTATACCAAGTAACCTTACGGGGTTTTGACCTATGACCTGAATCTTGTCTCTGTCGTCGTCTGATTCTAAGCGATCGCCAGGTGATAAATTCGTGACTGTCCCACCGCCACTTACAAACCAGACGCTTTCACTGTCCAGTTGGTTGAATGAAGTTTTTCCTGGGGGTAAATATTGTACTTTCGCCTGTGGTAAAGCTGTTTCTGCCAGTTCTCTGAGGTTTAAAGTAGCGATCGCTTGTTTTTGCCAATAGGAACCGAGAATATCGAAAACTTCTACCAAATAACTGCGGTTCTTACGAGCTTCGGCAAAAGCTGGGTATGAAGCCAGAAAGCTAAAATATGCTGATGCACTCAAGGTTAAACAGACTACTTCGGTAGAAGCGATCGCTGTTTCACAGGGGATATCGCGCAACAAACCAATTTCGCCAATAATTTCCCCTGGTTGCAGTAATTTTAGGGTAATTGGCATTTGCGTCTGGGGGTCGTATCCCAACAGGCGCACTTGTCCCTCATAAATAATGGTGATGCGTTCTGGGAGACTTTCTTTACCGATGATTTTCTGACCTATGCGATATCGCCAAGCTTGCAGTTGTTCTGATAGATTAGCGATCGCTCCATCTGGTAACTGTTCAAACCCTTCTAGGGTGGTGATAAATTCGGTAAAAGTGTTCTTAATATAAGTCATATAAAACAAGTTGAAGGTAAAAGTGAGGAATAAAGTGGAAAATATTAGAGAGTATCTTTTTTACTAACAGTGGCAGTGTTTGGTTTTATGCCACCAGCAGCAAGACTTTTATGGCATTCAGTGTGGCTCAATATGTATAGATACAGAGGGTATTTTAGTCTAATTGCATACCTGCACTTACATCAGATGGTTTCTATTTTTATGCATTGTTCAGAACAAAATAGTGTAAATATATCGAGAACAAGTTATCACTTGGTTAACGCTACATAATTTATACAAGTTTAAAATCAATATTTAGCATTGCAACTATGAACGATGGATACTTATCATCAACCCAAGACACAGAAAAGCGGTTGTTAAATTTAAGGTTGCCTATTTGAATTTATGATAATCAACATGAAAGTATCACAGATGCCTTCCTAAGTAAATACCCTATTAAGAATTATGTAATAAAAAAACCTTTAAATTTCTGAGTTATGTTTTACAAATTTTTTAACATAGGGATTAACAATATTACGTATGGCAAAAGACAGTGAGCTTTCTTGATAAACAGCGTGATACCCGATTATGAAAGAATTTTCCATCACTTTTTGGTAGCTTAATTTAATAAAAATTAACTGGAAAAGTAAAGGTGAAGATTTTTGTCACCCTAGAGGAATCAACCATTAAATTTATGAAGGAAAGACAATAACTGCCTTCAGTAAATTCACTAGTTTAATTAATATCACGCCAATTTAATCACCATGCATTAAACAACCCCACCCCGCAACCGGGATGAGGTTGTTTGATTTTGCTAAGTAATTACTCGCGTTTGATACTAGGCAGGATTAACACTCAATTTTACCTGCACAATCACATCGTTGTAATCTTTGTCACCACCATTTGGCAAATCCTCAAAACCAAAGGTATTATTTCCCAACAGTCGAATGTGATCTACTTTATCTGAGTTAGCGCCCAAGAATGAGAAGTAAACCTTCTTATTGCCATTGCCATTGAGAATAGCATCGGGTTTACCATCCACAATAATAAATGGTGCAAACAAAGAATTCGGCCCGAAAGTGCCAGTGTAATTTGCAGTACCTTGGTTGTCCGCTACCAAGTCAATGCCTGTAACACGCGCACTCACAGCGGCTTGGGCGTAACCAGCCTGGCCAACGAGAATATCTGCTTTGCCATCACCATTGGTGTCAATACCACCATTTTCATCAGCCACTTGATAGAAGCCGACAAAGTTGTTGTAAGCTGCTTCTCTGTTGACTGTAAACTCGGCTGTTACTAACTGCGTCACACTTCGTAAATCAATCAGTTCACCTTGATATTTGCCTTGCAAACCAGTACCTAAAGATACCTCTTCTTCTGTTGTCTGAACTGTAACAGTGAAATCCTTGAAGTTGAGAGAAAATCCTTCCTCTTCTGTGTTGTTACTTGTAGCTGAAGAAAAAACGACACTTGAGAAAGAACTTTTTCCAGACAGTACAGCCTGAGTAGTACTGTTGGATATCAGAAAGAATCTGAGTTTTGTACCAGACTCGAATTCTAAGATATTTTTCAGATCATCATTCTTAAAACCCTTGGGCAGTTTAGCAATGGAGGAAAAAATCACCTTTGAACGCTCTAAAGCAACTCGCGTATAACCCTCTGCACCAGGGGCTATGCCGTTAATTCTACCTTCATCATCGTCAACAGCAAATACACACAGTTCATTCACCTCTTTAGAATTGTTGTTTTTAATCTTAAGAGAGAGCTTTCCTTTTTTACCCTTAACTTTACTGTTGACAATAAAGATATTCTGAGTAATATTTATAAGCTGAAAAATTGTTGTTATCTGGGTATTTGTAGTAGACCCAAAGCCATCAATATTAACAGCTAAATCCTTTTCAAAAGAAAGTCCACCAAGGTCAGTAGTGCGAACGCGGATTTTATAGCTAGATTTAGTGACATCAGATTTAATTTTTAAGCTATCTCCCTCAATGATGAATGCACTATTATCAGTATCTCCAGCACCCGCCACTAAACTATAAGTGTGTTTATCGTCTTGGTCTGGGTCAATGGTGGTGAAGAAACCAATGATTTTTTTATCATCATCGTCATCATCATCTCCGTCGCCAGTACCACTATCGTCATCATCGTCATCATCATCGTCATCGTCGTCATCGTCGTCATCGCTGATAGCGGTAAATATCAAATTTGTCGGTTCAAAATTCTTGTCAGCAACCGCAAGTGTAAATACATCACTGGCTTTATCTCCAGCAATATCTTCAGCGATAACTTTGATGTCTAGACTACCCACATCGTTATTTGTCGGAGTGCCACTGAAGGTAAGGGTAGTAGGATTGAAGTTCAACCAAGTCGGTAGTAAATCATCATTTGCCAGAGTTGCAGTGTAAGTCAGGATATCTCCAACATCTGCATCGCTGAAGGTGTCAACTGGAACAATGAAGTTAAAGACACTATCTTCGGTAGCTTCTTGATCTTGAATTTCATTTGCCAATTCTGGCGCATTGTTGAAAGGCGCACTAAACACCGCCACCGCCGCCTCGTCATATCCACCTACGTAGAGATTTTTCCCGTCAGGGCTGAGAGTTACAACAGTCGCACCAGCAAGCCCATCAACACCATTGGTATCATCTTTTTGAACTTCTACAAAAGTCAACTGGCCTGTTTCTTGATTGCGCTCAAACACCGCTACCGCTGAGTCATTATATCCAGCAGCATAGAGGTATTTGCCGTCGGGGCTGATGGTGATGGAGTAGACTTGAGCAAGTCCATCGACACCATTGGTATCATCTTTTTGAACTTCTACAAAAGTCAACTGGCCTGTTTCTTGATTGCGCTCAAACACCGCTACCGCTGAGTCATTATATCCAGCAGTATAAAGGTATTTGCCATCGAGGCTAACAGTTACAACAGCGGCGGCTGCAAGTCCATCGACACCATTGGTATCATCTTTTTGAACTTCTACAAAAGTCAACTGACCTGTTTCTTGATTGCGCTCAAACACCGCTACCGCTGAGTCATCAAATCCAGCAACATAGAGGTATTTGCCGTCAGGACTGACGATGACCGAGTTAGCACCAGCAAGCCCATCGACACCATTGGTATCATCTTTTTGAACTTCTACAAAAGTCAACTGGCCTGTTTCTTGATTGCGCTCAAACACCGCTACCGCCGAGTCATTATATCCAGCAGCATAGAGGTATTTGCCATCGAGGCTGACAGTTACAGAAGCAGCACCATTAAGTCCATCGACACCATTAGTATCATCTTTTTGAACTTCTACAAAACTCAGCTGTCCTGTTTGTTGATTGCGCTCAAACACTGCTACAGCCGAGTCATTATATCCAGGAACATAAAGGAATTTGCCGTCAGGGCTGACAGCGAGGGATTCAGCACCAGCAAGTCCATCAACGCCATTTGTATCATCTTTTTGAACTTCTACGAAACTCAGCTGGCCTGTTTCTTGATTGCGCTCAAATACCGCTACCGCCGAGTCACCATATCCAGATGCATAAACGAATTTGCCGTCAGGGCTGACCGTAATGGAGTAGACACTACCAAGCCCATCGACACCATTTGTGCCATTTTTTTGGACTTCTACGAAATTCAGGATTTTCTGCATCATGTTTGTCTTGAGATTGCAAAATAGTTAGTAAAAGTAATATTCTTTGCTAGCAAGGTCAGGAATGCACTATATAGTTTATTGTATAAAACAAGATAAACCCTCAGTAAATACACTTATCAAAATCCTGTTTAGAACTGATGCAAAGGCTTTATTAGCGATCGCATTTACACATATATCAAGCCGCCTTTAAAAGTTCTTACTCACAAATAAAACAACCCCATCCCGCAAGAGAGATGAGGTTGGAAAGCTATCACTAAAACAGAATTCAGAAATAACTTTAATCGAGTAACGAAGTTCAAAGAGTCAGAAGTGAGAAGCAAAATAGGTTTTATATCTGGCTTATAGAGTTAAGTTTTTTACTTCACTGAGTTACTTTCTGCAATAATTTGATCTATGCAAGCCTTCATTTTTTCGGACACAGATCGTACATGGGGTTCTTTAAAAATGGAATTATGAATCCCAGAAATATCATAGATATCCACTCCCCCTAATGCCAATTTACCCCAACCCATTTTGGCATCAGCCTCTCGTTGTCCAACTACAAGACCATCTTCTGTTCGGAATACGGTTGCTCGACCTGAGTAAACTTGTAGAACATATTTTCTGAGTGCTTGTCTGGTGGCCTCTTCCACCATGTATTTCCGGTTGGAGTAAGGTAAGGGGCGTCCGAGAATCAGGTGAAAGTGAAAGACAATCCGCCAGAGTATCTCTTTGATTTGATACTTCAGCCGCTCTGTATTTCCTTTTACCTGCTCAATAAGACCGTTATATGCAATTGCTAAAAGACTCTTCCAATTGCGAGAGGTTAATGGCACAGATTCAATATTTCTTGAACCGTAGGTATCAAATAAAACTAGCAAAGCTACTTTCTTCCCTTGCATGGCCAATTGCCGAGCCATCTCGTAAGCAATTATCCCCCCAGAGGAGTATCCGCCGATCAAATAAGGCTCATGGGGCTGAATAGTCTGGATTTGTTGAATGTAGTGCGCTGCCATATCTTCGATTCGGGTATAAGGAAGTTGCTTTCCATCTAACCCTTGTGGTTGCAGTCCATAAAATGGTTGATCTGATCCTAAATGCACTGCCAATTCACGGAAACGCAGAACTTCTCCACCCAAACCATGTACACAGAAGAAAGGAGGCTTAGAACCGTTGGGCTGAATAGCTACTAAAGATGACCAAGGAATTGATGTTTCAGACTTGACGTCAGATGTTGGTGTCGCAGCAACCCCAGATTTTGAGGATTTTTCTCGCTCAACAATATTAGCTAATTGCTCAATAGTTGGGGCTTGCAAAAGTATAGATAAAGCTAAGTTTTTGCCTACAATCTTTTCAATCTCAGAAAACAGACGTACTGCAAGCAGCGAGTGTCCACCCAAATCAAAAAAGTTGTCTGTTATTCCAATCGGATGAACTCCTAAAACATTTTCCCAGATTTCTGTTAATTGAAGTTGTAAAGGGTTTTCTGCTGTAGCAAATATTTTTTCTATTTTAGAATTAGTTGGATTGAGCGCAGGTAAAGCTTTGCGATCAACTTGACCATTAGCATTCAATGGCAGAGAATCGACTATTACAAACGCAGAAGGCAACAAATGCTCAGGCAACTTTTGCTGAAGAAAACTTAGTAGTTGCTCACTTCCGAAAGTCTCCCCTTCTTTGGGGACGAGATAAGCAACTAAATGTTTATCCCCAGGAATGTCTTCTTTGGCAATCACCACAGTTTTTTGCACGCCTGGAAATTGACCTAAAATTGTCTCAATTTCAGTCAACTCAACGCGAAAGCCGCGAATTTTAGCCTGATTGTCTAGGCGACCAATAAACTCAATATTGCCGTCACTTAAGTAGCGTCCTAAGTCGCCACTTCTGTAAAGGTATGACCCAGGTTCGCTGCTAAAAGGATTGGGGATAAATTTCTCAGATGTTAATTCGAGACGGTTAAAGTAGCCTTGTGCAACACCAATACCACTGATGTATATTTCGCCAGTAACGCCAACTGGCAGGGGTTGCAATCGCTGATCGAGAATGTAGATTTTTGTATTGGCGATCGCTCTCCCTATGGGAATTTCGGGCCGAGTGTTACTGGCTTCAGTAGCAGTTGCCGGATCGTAAACCGTGGCGGTTAAAGTCGTTTCTAGCGATCCGTAAGCATTCAGCCAGCGTACTTGCTTGCCAACTTTTTCTACCCAAGTTAAATAAGCATTGCGTGAGACTTTTTCACCACCAACCATGACTAAGCGCAAGCTGACTGGCAAGGTTTGTGGAGATACAGATGGCTCTTTAACTAACTCATACCAAAAAGAAGTAGGTAAATTAACAACGGTAATCTTTTGTTGAGCGATGAATGGGAAAAACTGCGCCGTCGAGTTTTGTAGCTCTTGAGGCTGGAGAATTGCGATCGCACCAGCAATCCAAGTGGGGAACAATGATTCTATAAAAGAATTGTAAGTGATACTAGGTAAGAGTAGGAGGCGATCGCTCTGGGTCAACTCCCAAGTGTCACTGATTGCTAGGCTGTGGGTGACAAGATTACGGTGGGTAATGGCTATACCATTGGGTTTTCCATTGCCGCCGGACACATACATCACACAGGCGAGAGTCTGATCTGTGGTATAGTAATTTTGATTTTCTGTAGTGTGTAGTGCGATACCTTCCCAATCATTATCCAAACAGATAACTTTTACCTGATGCTCAGAGAACTTCTCAACCAATGAGCTTTGGGTTAACACTACGGATATTTGGGCATCTTTTAAAATGAAAGACAGCCTATCTTGCCCAGATGTCGGAGCTATGGATACGTAAGTTCCCCCAGCTTTCAAAATACCCAACAGCCCCACAATCATCTCTAGCGAAGGTTCTACATAAAGACCGACGAGTACCCCCGATTTTACCCCTAGAGTTTGCAAATAGTCGGCTAATTGATTTGCACGCTGGTTGAGTTCCTGATAGGTTAGTTGCTGATTTTCAAAACTTACTGCAATATTATCTGGAGTTCGTTTAGCTTGAGCCTCAAACCACTGATGGATACAAGTATTATGCGGATAATCAGCTTGTTTGCTATTCCAGTCAACCAATAATTGATGCTCAGGTGCTGTCAACAGAGGTAATTCAGATATCGGCTGATCGGGATTAGCAACAATGCCTTCGAGTAAAGTTTTGAAATGTCCCAACATTCGCTCTATGGTACTGGCATCAAACATCTCGGCATTGTAATCAAATACCATACCCAGACCATTATCCTGTTCCCGCAAGACTAATGTCAGATCGTATTTGGTCTTGCCATGATAGATGTAACCAAATAGAGAAGTGATCGTCAAATCAGGTAGTTGCACTGCTCCCATCCCCCGACCATTCGACCAAGGAGGATTGAGGGAGAACTTTACCTGAAATAAAGACGAACTGTTCCGACTTTGTTGTTCTGGTCTAAGTTCTTCAATTAGTCTCTCAAATGGTAAGTCTTGATGGGTATAAGCTTCTAAGCAATCCTTACGCACGCGGTCTAACAATTGTCGAAAAGTTGGATTTCCTGCTAAGTTACCCCGCATTACAAGAGTATTAGAGAAAAATCCAATCAGCCGCTCGGTTTCTACTTGTCCCCGGCTTGCACTGGCAAAGCTAATCAGTAGGTCTTCTTGTCCAGAATAACGGTAGAGCAATAGCTCAAACACTGTTAGTAGAGTCATGAACAGGGTGACACCCCATTTTTGACTCAGGTCTGTTAGCGCATGGTTCAGCGTCTTTGATAGTAGCAGGGCAGCGCGATCGCCCCGATATGTCTGCACACCATGAGGACGCGGATGATCGTAAGGTAACTCAATGATCGGTAAATTGCCTTCTAGCTTTTGCTTCCAGTAGTTTACCTGTGACTCTAAAACCTCTCCTTGGAGCCACTGATATTGCCAATTGGTAAAATCGGCATACTGCACTGGTAAGGGAGTTAAGGGAGAAGCCTTTCCCCCCGACAATGCTTTATAGATAGTAGTGAAGTCTTGATAGAACAGATCAGAAGAAGCTCCATCACAAACTATGCAGTGCATATTCCAGATTAGCAGATGCTCGCGATCGCTCAACCGTAGCAGCAGCAACCGCAAAATCGGTCCATTGGCTAAATCAAAGGGTTGATGAGCTTCTTTAGTTGCCAGTAAGAGAGCTTCCGCCTCTCTTTTTTCGTCTGGTACTTGCCGCAAGTCAATTATTGGCAGCGTCAAAGAAACATCAGTGGCAATGACTTGAGTAGGTTTTCCATTCACTGCTGGAAAAGTTGTCCGCAGAACTTCATGGCGGCGGACGACTTCTCGCAAACTTTCCTCTAAGAAAGCAACATTGAGATTCCCCGTAAAACGCACCACAACGGGCATATTATTTGAGGAACTATTAGGCTCAAATTGATGCAGGAACCATATCCGTTGCTGACCAAAGGAAAGCGGCAAGTTGCTATTCCGTTCACAAGCGACAATTGGGGGAATCTGTGAACTGGCAGATGTAGTAATTTGTCGGAGAAAGTTGATGATTTCGGCTTTTTGAGTTTTTAACTCGGTGAGCAATTCTGGCGTGAGACTATCTTTTGCCGCCCGATAGCGTAAGCGATCGCCCTCTAACCAAAGTTTAACATCGCGCTGACGTAGTTCAGAGAGTAGTTCATCTAATGTTTTCATAGCTCACCTTCCTCATAATCATCAGCGGTTTCACTATCAGCAGCCTGAACACCTTGGGTTGCCCAACGCAGAGTTTCCACTCGTTCAGCCAAATCTGCTACCGTTGGCAATTCAAATAAATTGGACATGAGAATTTCTACTTGCAAGGCTTGGCGCAGTCGAGAAACCACTTGAATTCCTAGTAGAGAATATCCACCCAGTTCAAAAAAGTTGTCGTAAATCCCAACCTGCCTGACATTTAAAACCTGTGTCCAGATATCTGCAATCTGCTGCTCAATGGAAGTACGAGGCGCTACATAATTTGCTTCCAATTCTGGACGGAAAGAATCAGGCTTTGGTAGTGCCCGACGATCAACTTTGCCGTTAGCATTTAGCGTCAAGGCTTCCAGTGCCATAAAAATTTTGGGCACCATATATTCAGGAAGCTGCTGTTTTAAGAATCGACGTAACTCGGAGATTATTTGCGGGCTATCTTGGCCAATTTCTGCTACAAAATAACCAACCAGCACTTTCTCACCAGGAGCATCTTCTCGAACAATTACTACCGCTTCTTTTACTGCCGGATATTGCAAAAGTGCAATTTCAATTTCACCCAATTCTATACGGAAACCGCTCACTTTTACCTGATTGTCAATCCGACCCAGGTATTCAATCTTTCCATCTGGCAAATAGCGAGCTAAGTCTCCACTTTTATATAAGCGTGATTGAGTATCTGAGCTAAAGGGATTGGCAATAAATCTTTCAGCCGTCAGATCCGGGCGATTGAAATATTCTCGTGCTAAACCATCGCCACCAATATACAACTCACCTGTGATTCCAATTGGGACGGGTTGCAAATGGGAGTCTAATATATAAACTTGGGTATTAGCAATGGGGCGACCAATAGGAATAGAAGCCCCTGGCTTGAGTGGTGCTGTAATCTCATAACAGCAGGTAAAAGTTGTACTTTCTGTCGGTCCGTAACCATTAATTAGTTTACAGTTTTCTACTGTGTTGATAAATTTCTGGACATGGGTAACGGATAAAACATCGCCACCTGCTAACAGTTGACGTAAGGGTTTTAAAGCATCAATTTTTTCATCGACTATTAGATGGAATAAACCCGCCGTTAGCCATAAGGTTGTTACCTGATATTGCTGAATAAATTGTCCTAATTCGTCTAAAGATGGCGTATGGGGAGGGAATATTATTAGTTTTCCACCATTAAGCAAACAACCCCAAATTTCAAAAGTTGAAGCATCAAAAGAGATAGGGCTAATTTGCAGAAATACTTCTTTGTTAGTGAGGCTTACATAGTTAGTTTCTTTGACTAATCTAACTACACCTTGATGGATAACACTAACACCTTTGGGTTGACCTGTAGAACCAGATGTGTACATTACATAAGCCAAGTTGTCAGCCTTGACATTACTAATTAAATTCTCTGGTGTTGCTTGGTTGATAGTATCCCAGTCAGTATCTAAACAAATTACACTTGCTGCGTGAGCAGGTAGTTTGTCAATTAGCTGTTTTTGAGTCAACAGTAATTTGATCTGGGTATCTGAAAGCATAAAAGCCAAACGTTCTTGCGGATACCCCGGATCTAGGGGGATGTAAGCTCCACCTGCTTTCAGAATCCCTAAAAGACCTACCACCATTTCTAAGGAGCGATCGACGCAGATTCCCACAAGCACATCTGCACCTACTCCTAATGTTTGCAGGTATTGCGCTAATTGGTTGGCGCGAATATCTAACTCTCGATAAGTAAGTTGTTGTTCTTGAAATACCAACGCCACAGCATCAGGGGTGCGTTCTACCTGCTCCTCAAATAACTGATGAATGCATTTATGTTGGGGATAGTCTGTTTGTGTCTGGTTCCATGTTGCTAATAACTGTTGCTCTACTGCTGGTAAAATTGGCAATTTAGCAATACTTTGATTGGGGTTAGCAACTATACCCAATAACAAAGTTTCAAACTCTGCCATGCGGTGGCGGATAGTGTCAGCGTCAAATAAATTAGTGTTGTACTGACATTCCAGAGTCATCTGGCCATGTAATTCAGTAGCATTAATGAACAGTTCAAAATTCTCGAAGGAACGGGGGTTAGAGAAAAATTCTACTTCCAAACCAGTGAAGGGGAGTTTATCACTATCTAAACCCTGATCGATATTAAATGTAATGGGAACTAAGGGAATACGGCTAGAATCCCGTGCCAAAACTAATTTTTTGACCAGACTACCAAAGGTAAATTGTTGATGATCGTAAGCATCTAAGACAGCCGATCGCCGCGATCGCAAATAGTCGCTGAAAGATTTTTCGCCATCAATCTGGCTACGCAATGGTAATAAATTTACGCAGTGCCCTACGAGATTATATTGCCCCAAAGCAGCTTGTCCGGCGGCTGGAATACCTACAACCAAGTCGTTTTGTCCCGTCAGACGGTGCAGCCAAACCTCAAATCCTCCCAGGATAGTAGTCATAAAGCTACAACCGAGTTTTGTGCCTAGTTGTTTGAGGTTGGCAACTAGTTCGGGATTTAAATGCCAATCTTCGCGGGCGGCGTTAAAGGTTCTGAGTGGTGGACGAGGGCGATCGCTAGGGAAATCTACAACAGGTACAGTGTCAGCGAATTGTTGCAACCAATATTGTTCTGTGGCGATCGCTTCTGGACTATCCGCCTCTTCTTCCTGCAAAATCGCATATTCACTTAAATTGTCTGGTTCTTCCAATTCAGGAACAATACCCTGTTGTAAGCCAGAATAAAGTTTACCCAAATCTGGCATCAGCACCGCCCAAGACCAACCATCACAAATAATATGATGGGCTGTCAAAATAGCTAGATGCTCCTGCGGCTGCAATTTGACAATTTTTGCCCGAAATAGGGGGCCATGTTCCAAATCAAAAGGTTGCTCTACCTCTTGTCGCAAGATACTAGCTAATTTTTCCTGTTGTTCTTGTGGTTCCAGGTTAGAAAGATTAATAATAGGGATTTCAATTTGCCGAGAAGCAACAATGCAGAGTGTATTGCCATCGGTGCTAAAAGTTGTTCGTAGTGCTTCATGACGTTGTACTAACTCTTCAATCGCAGACTGGAGAACTTTGACATCAAGTTCGCCTTTGAGTCTCAGAGATTGGGATTCGTTATAAGCACAATTGGCAGCATCCCCCATTTGCACAGAAGCCCAAATTTCTTTTTGTGATTCTGTAGCAGGGGCGGTTAGAAGTAATTCTCCATCTGCAAATGGATCAAAATCAACCGCAGTTAATGTCGATTGGTAATCTACAGGTGATAAGGTCATAAAACTCTATTATTTTCTCAGTTTATTGAATGTGGTTAAATTTAAATCAGTCTTGATAAACTACTGACGCTCAATTCATTGTTTAGCGAAGATTGTAGATTTTAAATAATTACGGGCAGGAACTTCTACAAATCTATATGTCAAGGATGCAGTCAATAATACGATCATAAGAAATACTCCTAGAGATGTCAATGCTTCATATTCTGTAAACCCTTTGCCAAAAGGGTTGTGAAATTCATAAAGCCAAAATAGTTTTAACAATTCTTGAATAAACCAATGAATCATATAAATTGAGTAAGATATAGTGCCGAGATATAGCATTAACCGTGAACTTAAAAACTTGGATATCACACCATTATTGTTGACAGATACAGCTAAAATCAGTAGACAAAAAGCTGGTAAAACTAGCCAATCGTGAAGGGTACGCCAATAATTCCAGTAGTAATTCATAATCATAATTATCCAAGTTATAGCTATAATTGACAGTAAATTAAGATTGAAATACTTTTTATAATTACCTCTATAATAGATTTTGTAAGTTATAATACCGAGTACGCATTCTAGCCCACATCTAGCTATCGAAGGTATGCCAATAATACTATCTAAATTGCCACGGGTAAAGGCGATTAGTAATAATATGCTAATGAGAGTAAAACTATAAACTAGTAAATCATTTTTGGGACTATTTCTTAATAATAATAATAAAAATGGAAATATGCAGTAAATAACAAACTCTACGCTAATTGACCAAGCAGGTTCATTCCAGTAAGTATCACACCAAAATAAAGGTGGGCAATTTAAATCGAAGGCTTGTAGAAGAAAAACGTTAGCAAAAAGGGCAGTTAAGTTAAATTTACCCGTGAAGGCAGAAGTAGGTAGTAAAAATATTTTTATGATTTCTAATCCAACAAACAGAGACAAAATGAATATATGCAGAGGATAAATTCTAGCAAAACGTGATAATAAGTATGAACGATAGTTAGACGAATTAACTTTTAATGAAAAATCCCCAACATAAACGTGGGTCATGATAAAACCACTCAAAATAAAGAAAAAATCAACCCACAGATATCCATTTTTAAAAAAATCGCTATAGGCTGATAAAGTTGAACCAGTTTTAGGTAAAGTGTAATAAGAGAAATGGTGTATAACAACAAATAAAGCTGCTATACCGCGCAGAGAAGTAAGAGGCTTAATGTGTTTATACATTGATTATTTTTAAGTTTAATCATGAGTGAAATGTAAGTGTTTGGCTATGATTTACTTGTTACCTGAATATACTTGTCACCAGTTATTTATGTTTTGGTCAGGACAAGCTGACCAAAACAAAGGAATGTAACAGGTGCAACCTCATGTCCAACTATCGATTAATTCATAGCCAAGTGAGGTAAATTTTTAGCAAAGGAAGCTCTCAAAGTCATATCAAAACCTTAATATCGGCAGATTTTTTGCTACTTTTTTGATAAAAATGGCTGTTTCAAAACACTTCAGGAAACACTTGCAACTTGTAGATATTTCCCAGGACGTTCGGTATCGGGGATATACCAGGCGGGGTTCCCTTGGGGATCTCGTCCTAATTTGGCATTGGGTTGCGGAGGACGATTGCGTAGGCTGTTATTGGTAATTTCTGATCCATTGCGATCGCAGTTTGTTACTTCTATAGGCGGTGCAGACAAGAAGCCAGCAGATTGCATTTCGGCAATACTTTCTTTAAAGGCTGCCATTACAAAAGCCAGATCAGCTTCGGAATGGGCTGTCGTCAAGAAGCAAGGACGGTGATCCCAAGTATGCACTCCCTTATCCCGCAGCAAGTAAAAGAGTAAATCTCCGTAGGCGAACTCTGGTGCAGATTTCACCATAAACAGGGAGCCAAAATTATAAGCTGTGAACGGTGCTTGAACTTGCTGGAAATAACCCATGAGTTCCGCTACAAACTTATCGGTTCTGGCATTAAGATTTTGCTGCAAGCTGGGGCCACTCTGTTTTAAATGCTGAAGTACTGCTTTGGCGGCTGCTAGTGCGAGAGGATGGCGGACGAATGTGCCGGCAAAGTAAGTCACGCCTACTTCTGGAACGGAGTCATCGCCAAACTGCCAAAATCCACCGTCCAAAGCATCCATATATTGTGATTTGCCAGCAATGACTCCAATTGGTAGCCCACCGCCCACAATCTTGCCGTAGGTTGCTATGTCTGCCTTGATACCGAAATGCGCTTGAGCGCCACCTGGATGAATTCTAAATCCGGTAACGATTTCATCAAAAATTAGGGCAATACCAGCTTCTTCCGTGAAATCACGCAATTGCTGGAGGAATTCTTTGGGCTGGTATTCAGGGCGACGGCTTTGCACGGATTCCACCATCACTGCTGCTAACTCATCAGCCCGACTTCTGAGGATTTCTAGAGACTCAGGTGAATCGTAATCTACCACCAAAATGTTCTCTACCATTTCGGGTGGGATACCAGGAGCAGCAGGAATTGACCGGAGTTTCTTTGTACCCCGAACAATTACTTCATCCAAAATACCGTGATAAGCTCCAGAAAATATAGCGATTAAGTTACGTCCTGTGATGGTGCGTGCCATCCGCATCGCTCCCAGAACCGCTTCCGAACCTGTGTTACAAAAGGCTGCTCGGTCAAAGTTGGTCAACTCACACATCAGCTTCGCCACTTCTCCAACCAAGGGAGTTTGCGGCCCAATTTCCATGCCGAGTTTCAATTGTGCTTCAATTGCTTCGGTAATGAAAGGTGGCGACCAACCAAACAAATTCAAGCCAAAACCATTGCTTAAATCGACATATTCATTGCCATCAACATCCCAAAGTTTAGAACCAGATGAACGAGACACCACGATGGGGTAAACCATCTCTTTCATCGTCGGGTTAAACCCGGAAACAGTTCTTGGGTCTGCCAAATAAGGGCGATGAGTTTGAGTATATTCTTTAGATTTTTGAGTCCGTTTTGTATATCTTTGGATAATTTTGTCTAGATGAGTGCGTTGTTGCGCTGTCAGAGTTTTAGTTTGGGTCTTTTCAATTCGAGCCGCCGCACCAAATGCCTTTTTAGCACCATTTGACTCTGTTTCTACTGATGCTGATTCTTTGCTGGTTTGGGTTGGGGGGACAGATACAGCGTTTTGTGGCTTGACACCATTATTTTGAGATGTCACCGCAGGTACAACTGGGACTGTTAAAGATTGACTGCTATTACCCAATAGCGCCAATTGCTGGCTCATAATTTGTAGCTGCTGATTAATCACACTTTCTAGGACGTTACTAGATGCAGCAGGTTGCAGGGAAATCTGAGGTGCAAATCCATTTGATCCATTTGTATGAACTTCATGCACTACCAAAGTGGGTGATGTGGTTGCAGGTGGAGGTTCTGGCAATGGTGCTTCTGGAATTGGGTCTGCAACGGTTTCTATTAATCCTAGTGCAGATAAAGTTTCGGGAGACAAGGCTTGATTGATCAAGTCAGCCAACGTTACTAAGTTCGGGCAAATTTCTAGTAACTGCCTAAGTGTTACTTTGACTTTAAATTTTTTCTTCAAAGCTAACCCGACTTGCGTTAGAGATAAGGAATCTAATCCCATTTCTAAAAATGTTGTCGAGTCGTCAACACTAGCAATTTCCAATCCTGATGTTTCTTCGATAACTTCTTTGAGCAGAGGAATAAGCTTTTGCTGAGGGTATGTTGTCATAGTTTGGGTCTTTTCTAATAAATGAGGATTTAAAAGTTTGGAAGTTGCTGCACGATTGGGATGAGGTGGAGGATCAATCCAGAAGCGTTGGCGCTCAAAGGGATAGGTAGGTAGAGGAATTCGTTGTCGCGTTTCCCTTTGATAGAAGTTGCTCCAGTCAATAGATACTCCTGCTAGCCACAGTTGTCCTACTGCCTTGAGTAATGCTGTCCATTCAGCTTCGTTCTCAGCATTATCACTTAGAGAAGGAATGGCTATCTGTTGTTTAATATCTTTTGCTTGTTGGCGGGCTAAGGTCGTAGTTGTGATTCGTGGCCCCACTTCTAACAGTACGCGCTCCGGTTGCTGCCATAGAGTTTGTACGCCCTCCGCAAATCGCACAGTCTGACGCAGATGTGTAGCCCAATACATCGGATCAGTTGCTTGTTGGGCTGTAATCCAGTCGGCGGTAACTGTGGATACAAAGGGAATTTGGGGTGGCGATAATTTAACCTTTCCAACTACCTCAGCAAAGGGGGCTATGATGCTATCCATCATTGGGGAGTGGAAAGCGTGGGAAGTGTGTAAATGGCGACAGACAACTTCTTCGCTTTCTAATTGTTTTTGTAGAGCCGCGATCACCTCTGTGGGGCCAGAAACTACACACAGGGAAGGGCCGTTAATTGCGGCGATCGCTAATTCTGCACTCAATCGTGGCTCTATCTGTTTGGCTGGAAGGCGCACCGAGAGCATCGCCCCTTCTGGTAACTCCCACATGAAGCGACCGCGATTTGCAACCAACATCAGCGCATCTTCTAAGGTGAATACACCCGCTATACAAGCAGCAACAAATTCACCAATGCTGTGACCAATCATGGCTTGGGGCTTGACTCCCCAGCTTTGCCACAGTTGCGCTAAAGCATATTCAATGACAAATAATGCTGGTTGAGTAAAGCAAGTTTGCCGCAGAGAGATAGCCGCAGTTTCGCAATCGCTCGGTGCTGGATACATGATTTCTCGTAAATCCCTACCCAACAAAGGTTTAAGGATTTCAGCACATTCATCTACTACCTCCTGAAACACAGGCTCGCGGTTGTAGAGATTCAGTCCCATGTCTACATATTGCGATCCTTGTCCGGGGAACATGAAGACAACGGCTGGATTGCGGATTTCTGTATGCCGGGTATTTACTTGATTTGGATCTAAAGATTGCAGCGCTGCGATCGCATCTGTGATGTCGTGACAAACTATACTGCGTCGGTAGTTGAAGGCTTTGCGCCCTCGCTGTAAAGTATAAGCTGCATCAGCTAAGTTAATTTCGGAATTATACTGCAAATGTTGGTGTAAATTCGCTGTTGCAGCCTCTAAAGCTTGACTAGTTTTTGCCGAGAGCAACAATAGCTGCTGTGGGCGCGAAGATCCTGAACTTTGGATTTGTGGCGCTTCTTCTAGCACAATATGAGCATTAGTCCCACCGACACCAAAAGAACTTACACCGGCTCGTCGCGGAGTTTCACCTTCTGACCATTCAGCTAGTTTGGTATTTACATAGAAGGGGCTGTTGGCAAAGTCAATTTTGGGGTTGGGAGCCTCAAAATTTAAACTAGGTGGAATCTTTTTATAATGCAGGGCGAGAGCGGTTTTAATTAAACCTGCGACTCCAGCCGCCGCAACTAAATGTCCGACATTGCTTTTAAGAGAACCGATCGCACAAAATTGTTTAGCATCTGTATGTACTCGGAATGCTTGCGTCAGCGCTTCAATTTCAATGGGGTCGCCTAAAGGTGTAGCTGTACCGTGAGCTTCAATATAAGAGATGGTTTCTGGGTGGAAGTTGGCATAAGCTTGGGCCATTGCAACGGCTTCTGCTTGTCCGTCTACGCTGGGAGCGGTAAAGCTTACTTTATCAGCCCCATCATTATTAATACCAGAACCACGAATTACAGCATAGATGCGATCGCCATCATTAAGCGCATCTTCTAAACGCTTGAGGACAACTACTCCTGCGCCATTATTGAACATTGTGCCCTGAGCGCTGGCATCAAAGGGACGACAATGCCCATCTCCAGAGAGCATACTGCCTTCTTGAGTCATATAACCGCTGTTTTGAGGTGTAGTCATAGATACACCACCGGACAAAGCCAAATCGCACTGATAGCTGGTTAAGGCTTGGCAAGCCTGAATGACTGCTACCAAAGAAGTGGAACAGGCTGTATTGACGCTGACGGCTGGGCCTTTAAGGTTGAGTTTGTAAGCCGCACGGGTTGTCAAAAAGTCTTTTTCATTGGCTAGCATCGTCTGAAACTCGCCGATGCGATCGACAATTTCCATACGTCCAGAAATGTGGCTAGCAAAATAAGTATTTTGACCGCAACCAGCGTATAAACCAATCAAACCCTCGAAAGATTCTGATTCATAACCAGCATTTTCTAAAGCTTCATAAACCAACTCTAGAAAAACTCTGGCTTGTGGATCCATAACCACAGCTTCCAGTGGATTAATGCCAAAGAAGGCAGCATCAAAAGTTTCTCCCCCAGAAATAATTCCTCTAGCTTTCACGTAGCTAGGATCTTTACAAAGGTTCGGATCAATACTAGGGTCTAGTTCGTCATCTTGAAAAAAAGTCGTTGATTCTAATCCCTCACACAGATTGCGCCAAAACTCATCAACATTTCCAGCCCCAGGAAATCTTCCTACCATGCCAATAATGGCAATACCATCATTAGGATCTTGGTTATCGGATGCTTGCATATTTACCATTGCTTAACACCTTGTTGATGATTACGACGACGAGTCCGAGCTGCTTGTTGGCGTTGGGCGCGATTTTGCAGCTTGTCAGAAGATGGTTGGCTATTCTGGTTGGAATGCAAATAGTTTGCTAAAGAGCCAATCGTTGAATACTGAAATAACTTCACAGCAGATAGCTCAATACCAAGTTCCTGTTTTATTCGCGCAGCAACTTGGAGAATTGAGATTGAAGTTGCTCCCAAATCAAAGAAATTATCATCAATCCCAACGCGATCGATTTTGAGCAGTTCGGATAAAATACCTGCAAGCAGACGCTCTAAATCGGTTTGGGGAGAAATGTAAGCTTGTTCCAGTTGTGGACGTTCTCTACTTGGTGCTGGCAATTTATGTCTATCGACTTTACCATTGGCAGTCAAAGGCAGCGACTCTAACATCACAAATGCTGATGGCACCATGTAATTAGGTAGTCGCTGTTGTAAGAAACCACGTAATTTATTGTGCGTATATCCACTGTTATAGTGAGGAACAATATAAGCTGTCAACTGTTTTTCAGCTGCTTCATCCTGACGAGCTAAAACGACAATTTCCCGAACATCAGGATGTTGTGCAATTTCCCGCTCAATTTCACCTAGTTCAATTCTGAAACCGCGAATTTTTACCTGATTGTCAATACGACCTAAGAATTCTACTTTGCCATCTGGAAGATAACGAGCTAAATCTCCAGTCTTGTAAAGGCGCGTTTCTAAATTGCTATCAAATGAGTGAAAAATAAATTTTTCGGCAGTCAAATCGGGACGGTTTAAATAGCCTCTAGCTAATCCGTCACCACCAATGTACAATTCGCCAGCTTCTCCTATTGATACTGGTTGGAGGTTTTTATCTAATATATAAACTTGGGTATTAGCAATTGGGCGACCAATAGGAATAGAAACATCTGGTTGCAGTGGCGCTGTTATAGGATGGCAACAGGTAAAAGTTGTATTCTCAGTTGGCCCATAACCATTAATTAGCTGACAGTTGTCCACTGTTTGCAGAAACTTCTGCACATGTGGAACAGATAAGACATCACCACCCGCTAAAAGTTGACGCAAGGATTTCAAAGCATCTATTTTTTCATCCACTATCAGATGGAATAAACCGGCTGTCAGCCAAAGAGTAGTAACTTGATATTGCTGAATAATCTGTCCTAATTCTTCTAAAGATGGTGTATGAGGAGGATAGATTATTAATTGCCCACCGTTTAGTAAGCAACCCCAAATTTCAAAAGTTGAAGCATCGAAGGAAATAGGAGCAAGTTGCAGAATTATTTCTTCAGCTGTGAGGTGAGCATAATTAGTTTCCTTGACTAATCTAACTACACCACGATGGATAACGCTAACACCTTTGGGTGTACCTGTAGAACCTGATGTATACATGACATAAGCCAAGTTATCAGCAGTGACACTAGTGTTTAGGTTCTCTTTGTTATTTTGGGAGATTGTATTCCAATCTGTATCTAAACAAATTACAAATGCTGTATGAGTAGGTAATTTTGCAACTAATTCTTTTTGAGTTAATAGTATTGATACCTGGGTATCTGATAGCATGAAAGCTAAACGTTCTTGTGGATAACCTGGGTCTAATGGTACATAAGCTCCACCAGCTTTGAGGATAGCTAAAAGTGCCACAATCATTTCTAAGGAGCGCTCTATGCAGATTCCTACAAGAGTTTCTGTTTCTACCCCTAGTGATTGCAGATGTTGTGCTAGTTGATTAGCCCGACTATTCAAATCTCTATAAGTAAGATGCTGATTATTAAAAATTAGTGCTATAGCATCAGGTGTTTTCTCTACCTGTGCTTCAAACAACTGATGAATACACGCTTGCTGAGGATAATTAGTTTGAGTATTATTCCACTCGTTCAGTAGGTGCTTTTCGGATTCTTTCAAGATCGGTAACTTTAAATTATCTAGTTCTAAGTTATTTTTTGATAATGAGGGTTTACACTCAGTTGCCAGCAATTTATTTTTATTTTGAGCTAATGAATCAATTATTGATTTCATATTTAATGTCCACAAAAAATATTTTTATTGCAATCCATGTGATTTTTAATTAGTGCTGCATTTTTCACTTAACAAATTTATATGTTAGTGATGCAGTTAATGTAACTTACTAAAATATACAAAATTCAGAATGATTACTGAGTGAAATATTAAAATTTGTTCCAAAATTTATATTAAAGATAGTTTTATATATTAACGATATAGATTTTTGGATAAACCAGTGAGCTATGTAAATCGAGTACGATATGGTTTTGAGATAAATGAGTAACAAAGTGTACTGACTTTTGTTTAAAATCAAAGATGAGTCCTATATTAAAAGACTAATTTCATTACAAATTATGCCGCAATCCCACAAGATTTGTGTGAAAGGGTACTGACTCTAAGATTTAGTTCTCTTATTCTGACCTATTTCCTAAAAATCGTAGTTATTTTCAATACATCTTCATTGAAAATTAAAACTTGAGAGATGGTTTGCAATGGGAGTATTAACTGTACCTTCGCTCATGTTGAGAGGAGATGAAGAATAAGTACTTGAGGAACTGTTCTTATCACGGACTACCAATCATAGTGAATGGTGCCCAATAAAACGGATGGGAGAGATTACCAACGATATTTTGTTGTAAGTAGGTTACCATTTGCGGTGGCAAAGATACGCCTTGATTTGTGCCAGTTAATTGATTGCCTTCAATTCGCACCTTTCCCTGAATCATTACTAACTTTGCTTATCGCAGTGCTTCTGCTTTAATTGGTGCAGTCTTTAACTGGCTGTAAAACTCCGTCATTAGTCGGCATCCGAGACGCACCACAAACTGGCAATAGCCGACTTAACACCGGTCTGTATCGCTAACCCCGCAAAACCCAACTCCGCTTGTTCATCCCTAAAAGCTGATTTACAAGTCCGACCTTTAGATTCATACAAAGCCGTGTAATTAAGTTTGGTCAAGATTATCTGTGATGGGATGTAAAAAATGCATGGGCATTGCGAAATTCAGCTATTGTAGAAAGTAGTAATAATTTTTGGAAAAGTATTAACGAGTCACATTGAAGAGTCTCCCACCAACAAGTAAGTATGGTAAGGGATAAAAGCCGCTCTGGGACTCGGTATTGGGGACTGGGAAAACATTCCAAAATATGTTCCGGATTAGAGCCAATTTCATAATTTTTCGTTTGAAAACCCAATCCCTAGTCCCCAATCCCTTTTACTACTTTCCTTAATGCGGTAAGGTTGACTTTGCAGAAGTTTGGCTGCCAGTGAATGTATTGGAAATGGGGCTTTAGACTATTAATCGGATTCTTGGGGCTGTGGCTACTACTGGATCTGGGTTCCCGCATGGGAGCAGAGATTTTGTGGTTTCAGGAAGTTGGCTACCTCCAAGTATTTCTGTTGAGGGTGGTGACTCGTGGTGTTTTGTGGATAGTGGTGGCTGGAATAACTGCTGCCTATCTACTACTAAATCTGGCTCTAGCACAACGGCTAAAATATTCCCAGTCTTTGAAGATTGAGGAATTCAAGCGTGAGGAAGCAAAACTCACCAGTGAATTAACAAATTTTCTCAGTCCTCATAATCCAAGACGCAACGAAACTGGGATACTTTCGCCGCAACGGTTTAAAAAATTAAGATTGCGTGGGTTATTACCCCTAAGTCTTGTACTGAGTTTGTTAATCGGTTTGATGCTGGCTCATTATAGTCAAATTGCTCTTTCCTACTGGAATTATCCAGTTAATCAGGCTAGTCTACCCATTCCCGCCCTATTTCGACCAGAGACAATCTGGCAACTCTTGAGACAGATTGTCTCTCAAGTCTGGTATCTCGGTTTAATTGGGGGAGTAACGATCGCAATCTTAATTTATCCCCAATTTTTATTAACTGCGATCGCAATTTTATTCAGTCCCATGTTTGGGTTCATCTTATTCCAACACTGGCCAAAGGTGCTGCAATATTTCCAGCCCACTCTTTTCAACAGCACTGAGCCTTTATTTGGTAAAGATATCAGCTTTTACGTATTTTCCTTACCCGTTTGGGAACTGCTAGAACTCTGGCTGATGGGATTATGTTTGTATGGCTTCGTCGCCGTTAGTCTCACTTATCTCCTGTCAGGAGACAGTTTGAGTCAGGGAATTTTCCCTGGTTTTTCGCCCCAGCAGCAGCGTCATTTATACGGTATGGGTGGCTTGTTGATGCTGGTAGTGGCTCTGAGTTATTGGCTGAGTCGCTATGAACTCGTGTATTCTAACCGTGGTGTTAGTTATGGTGCCAGCTACACGGATGTGATAGCCCAATTGCCAGCTTATACCGTCTTGTGCATTGTGGCAGTAGCGATCGCAATTTACCTAATTTGGCGAACATTTTTCTGGAAACCCAAATCCCAGTATCGTCGCTTAGTATTTTACGGATTAGGGGTTTATCTAGTACTAGTTGTATTAGCTGATGTTGTTCTACCTGCTGTGGTGCAATATTTAATTGTCCTACCTAATGAATTGCAACGGGAGCAACCCTACATTCAGCGGACTATCGCTTTGACTCGCCAAGCATTCGATTTAGAGGCGATCGATTCCAGAGGCTTCAACCCTGAAGGAACACTGACTGAAGCTGATATTCAAAAGAATGACTTGACAATTCGGAATATTCGCCTTTGGGATCAGCGACCACTGTTAGAAACGAACCGTCAGTTGCAACAAATTCGACCGTATTATCGGTTTCCCGATGCCGATATTGATCGGTATACTCTGAAAACAGATGTAATTTCCCGCCGACCATCAGCCCCTCGAAACCCACCAGAACCTCAGCCGGAAGGAAGTGAATCAACGGAAAGGCGGCAGGTATTAATTGCAGCACGAGAATTAGACTACACTGGCGTACCACAGGAAGCTCAAACATGGGTTAACCGCCATTTAATTTATACCCACGGTTTCGGGTTTACTGTTAGCCCAGTTAATACAGTCGGGCCGGGTGGGCTACCAGAATATTTTATCAAAGATATCAGCGGGGATAGTAGCGCTCTGACAACTTCCAGTGAAGCCATTCGTGACAGTATTCCCATTGGACAACCCCGAATTTATTACGGTGAAATCGCCAATACCTACGTAATGACCGGCACAAGAGTTCGAGAGTTAGATTACCCCAGTGGTAGTGACAATGTTTATAACTCTTACAATGGTGTGGGTGGCGTTGAAATCGGTTCAGCATGGCGACGGTGGTTATTTGCCATGTATTTGAAAGATTGGCAAATGGTGCTAACGCGGGACTTTCTGCCAGAGACAAAGCTGTTACTGCGGCGAAATGTCAAGCAAAGAATTCGAGCGATCGCACCTTTTCTTAAATTTGACAGTGATCCTTATTTAGTAGCTGCTGCGGCTAATGAAGATTTCCCCAAAAATCCTAGTTATCTTTACTGGATTGTTGATGCGTATACAACAAGCGATCGCTATCCCTACTCAGACGCAGGTAGCGATAGTATTAACTACATTCGTAACTCGATCAAGGTAGTGATTGATGCTTATAACGGCAGTGTGAATTTTTATATTGCCGATCCCAGCGATCCAATCATTGTCACTTGGTCAAAAATATTTCCCAATACCTTCAAACCGCTCAATGCTATGCCAGTTAGTCTCCACAGTCATATCCGCTATCCTGTGGACTTCTTTAAAATTCAATCTGAGCGGTTGATGACCTATCACATGACTGACCCACAGGTATTTTACAACCGGGAAGACCAGTGGCAGATTCCTAACGAAATCTATGGCAGTGAAACTCGTCCGGTAGAGCCGTATTATTTGATTACTAGTCTACCCACTGTACCTTTTGAGGAATTTATTCTGCTTCTACCCTACACTCCCAGACAGCGGACTAATTTAATCGCTTGGTTAGCGGCGCGATCGGATGGTGAAAACTACGGTAGATTATTTTTATATACTTTTCCCAAAGAAAGACTAGTTTACGGGACAGAGCAAATCGAGGCACGGATTAACCAAGACCCAGTAATTTCTCAGCAAATTTCCCTGTGGAATCGCCAAGGGTCGAAAGCCATTCAAGGCAATTTACTAGTAATTCCCATTGAGCAATCCCTGCTGTATGTCGAGCCGATCTATCTAGAAGCCACACAGAATAGTCTACCAACTCTGGTGCGGGTAGTTGTGGCTTACGAAAACCGGATTGTCATGGCCCAAACCTTAGAACAAGCATTGCAGGGAATTTTTAAACCAGAAGTCACACCAGCCCCGGCAATTATCCGTCCCTTTGAAGAAGCAGCCCCGCCAGGTTAAGATATTTTAGGACTAAATAGTTACATAGCAGATCACAGTGAGCGATCGCCATTAACAAAATTTATTGCAACAGCCATAGTTTAATAGTTCAACATAATGTCATAGACACTAAAAGTTAATGAACATGGTACAAAGTAACCAACTAGAGATTCGCCACATTAGCCCTAAAGTGAGGCAGTTGATTAAAATGTACGCCGATGTTAATAACTGTACGCAATCTGAGATGCTGGAGCGCATTGTTTTGGAGTGGAACGCCCAACAAAGCGAAAGCGAAAGACCGCCAGGAGACGAAGATGAATAGCTTTTTGATACAACCCCTAATCCGTTTCGAGCGAAAGGTTTTCCTTAACTAATTCTGACAGTTTAAGTTGCATAGCAACTAACAAAAAACAAGTTTTGTGACTGGGTTTAGATACCAGTTACAAAACTTAATTACGAATTACGAATTATTCTAACCTGGCTCTCTAGTTCAAGAAAAATTTTCCAGAAATTGGATCTTGTTTGAGGGATTGAATAAAATCCCTCAAAGTCATCATACTGCCTGTTAAGGTGAATTTAGGAGTACCATTTTGAGCAACGATTCTCACTTCCCCATCTTGGATCTGAATCTTATTTTTAATACTATCCCATAGAGTATCGAAGCTTTCATCATCCTTGCAACCATTCGCTTCAAGGAATCTTTGACGTACTTCTGTTTTTAGTGCTAGTGCTTCTGCTGCTTGAGTCCGCGCCTCAAAGTGCTTAACTACATCTTCGTAAGCACTCTCCCTCAGAATTGTGTTTTCAACCTGAACTTGCTCTAACTGAATTTTTATAGCTTGCAGTTGGGATGCTAAAGCGGTTGATTTCTGGTATTCAAGTTTTAAGGCTTGCTTTGCATTGGCTAACAAGACTTTATAATCTAGCTGATCTTGATTTTTTTCGGATTGCATTTTTATTTCTTGATCAACAGATTTAAGATGATAAACTCTCGTCAGTTATCTGACAAGAACTGGCGAGAGCTTAGTAAATATTATGTGGGTTATCTAAGTATTAGTTATTTCACCAATAATGGTGTTTCAGAGGTAGGATTCTCCTGGAGACTACTCAAACAAGAACTAATGTGGGAGCGGATAGCTCGCTCATAAACACTAGTCTGCTGAGTACGTACCCCTACAGCCTGATATATTAAGTTAACTTCTGGGAATTCAGACCAATACATCAAAAAAATGTCTTTAGCTGGAGTAATAATTTCATAATTATTCTCTTGTCTTTTCTTTCTAAGTTTACAATTATTGAGTTGTAATTTTTGTCTGAATAGTTTTTCAAATTCTGGAATTAAATCTGAAGCAGTTTTCATGTGTTATCCACGTTAAAACGTGTTAATTATGCAAAGACTATCTGGTGATATTACTAAGTATGACACTTCAGATACCTCTTACAATATAGTGTATCAGTTATCGAGTCTTTGAGAATTTGAGGTTACTTTTCTCTTTTGGGGGCTGGGGGCTGGGGACTGGGGATTGGGGACTGGGGATTGGGAATTGGGGATTAGGGATTGGGAAAATAGTTAGCAGAGACACCCTGATAATTACAGTGCTAAATATAAATAATCTTCCGGATAGCAGCCCTGGAGGGCATTGAGTAGCTACAAACTACAACCTGGGACTTCAAGACCCTCTACAAAGCTGATTAATTCCAAGTGATCTGGATTTTCCAGCAACTTTTTGGCTGCTAGCAATCCGGCGATGCTCCAAGTTTGATAAATTCTGGCTTCTTTGCCAATCAAACGAGCATTGTGTCCATCGTAGTATTCCGGGAATTTATCCTTAAATAAACGCCTTTCGGCAATGGCGATCGCTGCTTGGGCAAGTTCTGTTCGATCTGCTTTCATTGCCGCAGCCGTAAATAACCACAGCAAAACGGGCCAGTTACCGCCGTTGTGATAAGACCAAGCCCTGTTCTTAGAATCACATCCTGTCACAATTCTCCACTCTAAACCTTCCAATGCTGGAAAGCAGATTTTAACAGGCATATGGCCGATCAAGTCTTGCCAACGTTGGGCAAATAAATTCATAATGCTTTGAGATTCTTTTTCGCTTGCTAAGGAAGCTAAGATTGCCATCAGATTTCCCAGAGCAAAAAAGCGAAAATCTATCCGTCCCGGCCCCAGATTTCCTGCTAAATATCCTCCAGTTTCGGGCAACCACTCGGTCAACCAAGTGGGAATTGATTCTGAGTTGATGTTGAATTTATTAACAATTTCTTTACCAAATTCGTTATCCTTGTAACGATAAATTTCTCCCAATCGCTTCAGGTCTAGCCAATAATAGTTGCGGATATGATATTTCAAAGATCCCAATCGCTTATTGACTTTGCCGAGGTAGCTATCGCCATCCCCATCTGGTAAAAGCAATTCAGTAGCAGCCCTGAGAGACGCATAGAATAACACCTGAATTTCTAGAGGATGTTCGTAGACTCCCATACGACGGTCAATCATGAATGCGCCATCGGGAACTAACATTGTTGGGTACATAGAAAAGCGATGTACCAAGCAAAGATCCAAAATTAACTTGATTCCTGCTTGAAAATCTGGCTGACGCGCTAGGGTTAAATCGCCTGTAGCTTTTTCATAAGCGCGTAGCAGAAGAATCCACCACATACAAGAATCAATTGGGGAAACACGAGCGATCGCCAATTCACCAAAATCAGCGACCAAAAATTCCTCATTTCCCTTGGAATGTACTTTGAAACTTGCAGGCATTAATCCCGCTCCTGGTTCAAAGCAGTCTATCTGCTTTTCATGACTTTGTAATTTCAGTGTTTCTACTAAGAAGTTACGGACAATCTCTGCTTTGCCGTACATCAGAAACACTAAGGCAGAAGGGACAAAATCGCGGAGGAAGCACTGGTCATAATTAAGTGCATCTGACTCCGGATCGTGGGCGGCTACAGTCCCAATGGGTTTTCCCTGGTAATAAATTATCGACTCTTCCAACAATTCCCAGGCTTCTGCTTCCAGTTGACTGTTCTGATCGATTGCGCTAGTCATGGGCGTTTAATTCCACTAATAATTATGTATCGGCTCAATTGTGGAAAGTACGCCAGCCTTACCTCAAGCTGACCAGGTTTCCCGGAAGTCAGCATACAGAGTCAATCCACCATCTACAAATAACGTTTGTCCGGTGATGTAGGCGGCTTCATCCGAAGCTAAAAAAGCTACTGTGGCTGCCATCTCCTCTGAGGTGCCAGCACGCCCCATTGGGATGTGACTTTCCACGATCGCCTTTTTTTCGGGGTCATCTATCCAGTCTTGATTTATTGGGGTGATTGTTGCTCCGGGGGCAATGGAGTTGACACGAATACCTCGGTTAGCATATTCCAATGCTAAGGTTTTGGTCAGGTTTTCCATCCCGCCTTTGCTAATGGAATAGCTAATATACATCGGTCGAGGAATAACTTCGTGAACGCTGGAAATATTAATAATCACTCCCGAACGATTTACAGACAGGAGGTGTTTAATAGTTTCACGGGCGCAGAGATAAGCACCCCGGAGATTAACTGCAATTACCCGATCAAAGTCTGCTGTGGTAACTTCGTGGGATGGGCTTTCTGTTTGAATCCCAGCATTGTTAACTAGAATATCTAGACTGCCAAATTCCTTTACTACGGTGTTGACCATCTCAACAATGTCTGATTCTTGGGAGACATCTCCTTGAACCAGTAGTGACTTTACGCCACAATTTTCGATATTTCCACAGGCTTTTCGCAATGCCATCTCTTCTGTGTCTACCGCAGCTTCAGGGCTTTTGCGGTAATTGATAGCGATGTTGCACCCTTCTTGAGCGAGTCTGATAGCGATCGCCTGACCGATTCCTGAAGTTGCACCTGTAATTAAAGCGTTCTTTCCCTTTAACCCTATCATATTTCCTCTCTAAGCTGCCTTTGCTTGAATTTACGCTCAGTCAAATAACTTTGGATGTTAGATTTTAGATTAATCTTTGTGATATCTAAAGTTGCTACTGTCAACCCCCTTTGGAGGTAATTTAAAATTTAAAAATAGGTTTTTCATTATTTTGAATTTCTGATATTTTTTGGCGAAATCCCTGTTAAAAATAAATGTGTAAGGGCATACAGTTGTACACCCCTACAGCCGATTTACTTGTTACAAGAATTGTTGAAAATGCTATTAGTCTCTAGCGCAAATTCGCTGGTACTTGTTCAGGAACTACCCAATAGTAAATAGTTTTGCCATCTACAGTTAGAGTCTGCTCTGGTTTCCAATCACCCATATCAAAAGCGTGGGAGACAATGCGAGTCCCAGGTTTGAGTTCACTCAATAGCTTGGGACGAAGTTTGGCGTTTACCTCTGGCAGTAAGTAAAGTGTAACTACTGTTGCTTCACTAAAGTCAGTGGTGAACAAGTCTTGTTGGACAAACTTGACGCGATCGGTGACTCCTGCCTTCTGGGCATTATCATTAGCTTCTTGGATGCGTTCGGGGTTAATATCTATACCTATACCGCGCGTACCAAACTTTTGTGCCGCAGTATTGACAATTCTCCCATCACCGCTACCAAGGTCGTAAAGTACATCATTCTTACCCACTTTTGCCACTTTCAACATTGCATCTACAACTGGCTGTGGTGTAGGTACATAAGGAACATCACCGGGGCGTTCTTGTGGTTGAGTTGTGGGAGTTGTCGCAGATGGTGTTTCGGTTTCGGTTTGACCGGTTAAGGTAGAAGGTTGCGTCCCGGCTTCCAAATCTTGCTGTTGCGGTGTACACCCAGCAATTCCCAGACTTGTGATACTAACACCTGTAGCCAGTAAAAACAGAATTTTTTTGAAGTTCATGAATTTTCTCCTTGATTCAGTAGCTTGTGGTCAGTAGTTAGGAAAACAACTGATAGTCATAGAATTTTGAATTGCTTACAGTGTGAGGTTTGGTTTACACAATCCAAAATCAAAGTTGCGCTAAAAGCGCACCAAAGGTGCGACGCAAAATTGTATTAAGTCCTACGTTGACGGTAGTTATTCCAGAACAACACGGGGATACCTGCTGCGACAACTAAAACACCAGCAATTGCTCCCACACCTGTATAGGCCAAGCTGGAGTAGAGCAAGTAACCACAGACGGCGCAAAAGAGTAATGGTGTGAAAGGATAAAATGGCACACGAAATGGGCGCACTATGTGGGGTTCGCGGATTCGCAGTACCATCAGTGATATGCCGGAAAGCAAGAAGAAGAACCAAAATATTGGGGCGGTGTAATCCACCATTGTTTCAAAGCCTTTGCGGGTAAGCGTGCCTAAAAAAACCAGTGCTAAGGCGATCGCTGCTTGCAAAAATAAGGCATAGGTAGGACTGCTAGGACGTTGTTGCCAGCGTCCCATAAAACCAAATAGGGCAAAATCCTGTCCTAGTGCGTAGTTAGTACGCGCTCCAGTAAATATTGTAGCGTTGGTTGCTCCCAAAGTAGCGATCGCAATCAATACACTAATGAACAAGGCTCCCGGTGCGCCCCAAATAGAGCGCATTAAATCTGCGGCTACTGCTTCTGACTGTGACATGTTTGCTAATCCCAGTCCTCGCAGGTAAGCCAGATTGATTAGCAAGTAAATGGCGGTGATAATGCCAATACTCCACATTAGCGATCGCAGAATATTACGTCGTCCATTTTGAATTTCTGCGGAGATGTAAGCCGCTTCATTCCAGCCGCCGTAAGATAGCAACACAAACACCATCGCCAGTCCCCAGGTTCCTGATGATGCAGGTTCCACAGGGGGGGCAGAATTAGGAATGGCCGTAAGCCCAAGAATTACTACCAGCAACAAACCTAAAACTTTGGCAGCACTTAGTAAGTTTTGCGTCCACTTACCCTGCTGTAAACCGACAATGTTCAAAGCAGTTAAAAGTGCGATCGCTATAGCTGCATAAATAGAAGATGAAAACGTTCCTAACCGCCATATCTGAGAAACATAATCACCAAAAACAAATGCCAAAAGAGCAATAGAACCAGTTTGAATCACTGTCATCCGCGCCCAGGCAAATAAAAAGGCGACTCCCCGCCCGAATGCACGTTTCAAATAGTAGTAGACACCGCCGACATCGGGATAAACAGTCGCCAACTCTGCGTAGCACAAGGCTCCTACCAGAGACACGACACCACCCATTAGCCAAAGAAACATTACAGCAAGATCACTGCCTGCTTGACTTGCCACTAGAGCCGGAGTTTGGAAAATCCCTGCCCCGATAACAATACCCACAATCAGAGCTACTGCGTCTGATAATGTTAGGGATGGCTTAGGTACTCCTACTTCAGTTGATGTTGTCTGCTCAAGCAAACTGTAGTCTTTAGGTCTACTCACATTACTCCGTTATTTAGTGTTGAGTTGGGACTCTTGGCTTGGTTTCATAGTCTTTATTCAACAGAGGAATTATCTTATGTACTCCAAATCTGGGAACTCACGATTCACCAAGACCTTTGAGGTAGTGAACTACTAGCCCAAAAGCTAGTCCATCGGGTAGGTCAAATTTTAATCACTGTTTTACTCATACCAACTATGGTAAAAAACAAATGTGACGGGAAAGTGACAGTCACCAATGAGATATCCTCAAATTATTTGGTAACATTCAGATTAATTTCCCTGCGTAGCTTGCCGCCGTAGGCATCGCTCCCAATTCTTTTAATAGACAACATCGTGATGACAATAACATAGAAAATCTGACTCGGTAACACTTCTTCCACGAGTGAGATTTTTAGTAATCTAAAGAATGATTGACTAATAATGGGTAATCGTGCATTCTTTGGTCATAAAGCTCGTAATTCCCGTACCACAAACGTTTCCTTGATTGAGAATGGGTGGTTTATCAAACAGAATTCAGGAGTCAGAATGGGCTAAACCTTAGCTATCCGCTAACAGCAATGTTTTCTATGCGACTGGCGGATAGTGTCGGCGGCAAGTGAGTATTTTCGAGTCGCGTCTGAATAAATGGGTTTAAAATGAGTGGCGAGTCTGAATTTAGGCTGTTGACTTTGATGAGATTTACCCATTTTTTATTCATACAGTTTTGGTATCATTATCGGTGAACCAAATTAAATGAGTAATGAGTAATGGCTTCTGAATTCTGACTTCTGAATTCTTCTTCAACCCTAATTTTTTAGTATCGGCTACTGGGAAAAAGTAAAATATCTATTAATTCACCTACTACCAAACCCAAGACAGCTAGGACTGTTATAACCCAAAATGAATCTAGTTTATTTAAGCCAGAAAAACGCATTTCCAAATCGGCTAAAAGCGTAGTGGCTAAGGGAATGATAAAGAGCCTTAATAATATCGACCAAGTTGCGACTAAAGCAATTGATATACTTAAAAATAAAATGACAACTAAAATTTTAGAGCCAAATTCAATTAAACGTTCTAACCAATAAATACTTTTTCGCACTACAGCTATAACCATAGCAGCGACAAAAGCCCCTACCAACCAAATAATATGATGAGCAGCAAGATACCATCCCAAGAGAGTATAAGCCAATAAGAGTAATACTAAAGGCATCAAAGGAATCCTGTTAAAAAATTCCACATTCATACTGCCAAGGCTTGTAAAAATACCAAGTTATTCTCTTAATTTTAGTCAAAACTTGTTACTAATCAAACTTGTCAATATACCAGTTTTTCTCAGGATACTTCTCTATCTACAGAGCAAATTTAAAGACGTATTTTTTCATCGTGACAATATATAGCTCTACTTAATCATTTGTACACAACAATAGAAATCGGGAATCTGAGCTTAGACGCTTATCAGGTCTGTAGCAACAACAGCATATTAGATCACAAATTTTAGATTTGTAATCTAATTTAACTTTGTTAGATACGATTGCTTTGCAGCATAACCAGGAACTTGGGTTAGCGATCGCAGTAGATTGCTTATACGTATTGAAATTATAAGTAAGTTATATTTAAGACGTAAATTTATTAGTTGAAGAACAATAGTATTGGAGAATCTAAGACTAGTGAGGTCTAAATAGATTGCTTTGGCTCTCACCTATTTGCCATGAAATTTAATCAAGAGGTGGTTCCAATTCACTGTGTACAACTTTGACAACTGTCCACAATACTGTTGCATGTCTCAAGCTCATGGTAATATTATTTTACTGTCAGGAGATATTATTTTATACATCAAATTGCAACCATGCGGAAACAGTTATTTAGGTGTGCTACCTCTAAAAAACAAAAAACTATTCGATCCACCCAGGAAATCAACAAAAGCCCCAATGTGCAAAGCACAGAGCTTTTGAAATTCTGCTTATATAAGGTACTAAAGAGCTAAAAAAGCCTTTTTTTAGTAATCATAACAGCTAGTTAGGAAGGCATAAAACCCTCTTCTAATGGCAAAAAATTAGACAACAGTAAATAGAAAAGTTTTGACATAGAGTCAATTGTTTTTTGTATATGTAAAAATATCAAAAAGCCCGATTTGTCTTGCGACTAAGACATTAATATTCTGTGTTTATTTAGATTTAGTTACCTATATATAAAAGTCCTATTTTATTGGTGAAAACTTCAGCTATCCTCAACCAAATGAGGCAAGCTCTTAAATTTAGCAAATGATTTAGGGCTGCTAGATCAATCTTGATTTAGTAAAAACTCGATTATTGACAACGCAAATAAGAGTAACAGGAAAAACATGAATATCATTGTTCGTTTGTTTGGAGCGATCGCTCTCCAAATATCTGTGTTGGCTGCGATGTCTAGCATGGCAATGTCTGATGACAAGCCCTTCCGCGTCAACACCCAGCAAACTCCTGCTGTTTCTCAACGGAAAACAACACAGAGGATTTGCTCTTTAGATCCCATTGAGGATTTATTACCTCCACCACAAACTAAGGCAAGTAATTCTTTGCTTTCTTATCTTGCTGAACAGGGTTTTACACAGAATCAAGAGGGTTCCTGGGTTTGTTATGCGAATGATCCTAAAAAAGAAGGGCGTTACTTTACTCTGTTTAAGGTCAAACAAGTTAATGGCAGGCTTATAGCCAGTTCTTTCCTAGATGAGGGCAGCCTGATTCAGGGGCAGGAAAATCGTAGTTTGGACTTCTTTATGATGCTGGTTGAGCGTCATATAAATCCTAATCAAGGAAACCGTCAAGGTATACGTAGATATTTAGAAACCTTTGTTTCCTTAGTCAAGCAAGGGAAAATCAAACCCACGCGTCGTGGCTTTCTTTTTGACCAACCAAACCGAGCATTGGTCTTATATCACCCACTCTCATCAGGAAGCCTCAAAGGTACAGGAATCACAATCAACATTCATTTACCTAAAAGTTGAATTGGGGAGTGGGGAGTGCTGAGTCATGAGTGCTGAATGCTGAGGAACTGTTTTGCCCATGCCCGAATGGCACTAAGAAAAGCTGAAACCTCGTCAGGGTGTGGGAGATGTGGGAGGTGTGGGAGGACGGGGAAGAAGTCTTACCCCTCACACTCCCCACACTCAAAAAGCAAGTTATATCAGGGCTTTGCGATTAACTTAGTGCCATTCCCCCATGTCCCATGCCCAATTAAATTGCTGTCGTTTAGTGGAGGTGCATCTTGCCTAAATCAATTGTTCAAAGAATTGCGATATCGAAGGGGGTTCGCTTTGCAGCGATCGCATTTTCATCTGTTGCAGTAGTACTCACTACGTGTCAATCTGCTTTTGCACAGTTAAATGTTGGACGCTATGGCATCCAACAAGGACTGGAGTCTGAGTATCTCCAGTACCAAATTAATAACCAAAATTTGAGCCGGATGCGAGTCATTCCTGCATGTGATGTGGGATTTGGTCTGACCTGCAATAAGACTGGATCGGTAATCCAACAATTAGTGGAGTTAAACAATGGGACTAGTTATCAAAACCTTCTGATCCGAGCAGCCGGTGGGGAGAAAAACTTCCAGAATTTCGCTAGCTTCTACGGCAATAATCCCAATCTCTCTGCCGTGCCTTACGCCTCATTTTGGAGAAATGCATCCCCCACAATCATGGATGGATCTCAATACCTTCTAGGACAACCTTTTGGTCGCAATCCAGTAGAAGGACTCGGACTTGTAACCAAGCAGTTCTACTGGGCACCATACTCAGGAGTCAATGACTCTGTTAGTCCCCGTAATGGATTACTAGACCTGAAATTGTCATACGGACGACTGCTGTTTGAAGAGGCCTCAAAAATTTCTAACATTCAAGAGCAGATTCAGTCTCTAGGTCTGTCGCCAGAGATGACAAATTTCTATTTAAATAAAATCTCTACAGGCTTGGATGCATTGAATTCTGGAGATCAGAACCAACTCCAACAGAAGATTTTTGAAGTACTATCCTTTCCATACTCCGAAGATGGTGGGGAATACGGACGGCCCAATAATGCGATTCCACAGGAATTGAATCAGCTCTTGGGAGAAGATATCGCAGGAGATATTTTGCTAAGTGACAATCCACTAGCCTTGGATGGAGAAACAATAGCTTTTGATGCTTTTCCTGGCTCTGCGGGAGATGTCTTGATACCAGACAGTTCTGATTCCTTTCCACTCTGGCCAATAATCGGAGGTGGGGGTCTTGCTTTACTTCTGCTTCTAGTACTGGGTGGTGATAGTTCTTCAGCTCAACCATCTGTTTCTTCATCTCAACCACCTGCACCTGTTTCTCCAGAAAATCCACCTTTGTCTCTCACCAACAAAGGCGAATGCGATCTGACTCCCAGTGGTAATGGTTCTGATCACACACAGATCATTGAAATTCCGTGTAATGTGACTCCTAAAACTCCTACGGAAGTGAAGAGGGTAGTGGAGCCATCAATGATCAAAGCGCTTGTGTTGCTAATTGTTCTACTATGTATAGTCCGTCACAAACAGAGGGCTTTGAAACTTCGTAATTATGTTACATAACGGGATTTAGCCAAAAGTCAGAGTGCTGGTTTCCAGCGATGTCTAAGACGGGCTACGCCTAAGCAAGTCTGCGAACATCAGGCTCAGAATTGAAGAAGAATTCAGAATTCAGGAGTCAGAATAAAGACGCGACGCTCGCAGACTCGCTACCGCTCCGCTATCGTTCGCGTAGCGTGTCGTAGACAAGACTCGCTAACGCTTCTCTACGAGACGCTAAAAGCGAACGCTATTAAAGTAATGAGTAAGGAGTAATGAGTGGATGAAAAATGGGTATTTACTCATTACTCATTACTTATTACTCATTACTCCTTCTTAAGAGCGCCTTTAGGTCGGTGAAGATGTCAAAGAGCGTTCCGTAGAGAAGGAAAGGTATCGCCTGTTAATCTGCGGCCAATTCACTACATTCCACCAATTATTCAAATACTCAGCCCGACGGTTGCGATATTTTAGGTAATAAGCATGTTCCCACAGATCATTACCCATAATCGGATATGAACCCTCCATAATTGGGTTATCCTGATTTGCGGTGGTGACAATCTGGAGTTGCTTTTGAGGATTGCGTACTAACCAAACCCAACCACTACCGAAGCGAGCTGCACCCGCTGCATTAAACTGTTTTTTAAAGGCATCAAAACTGCCAAAAGTTTTGTTAATTTCTTGAGCGATCGCTCCCGATGGTTGTCCACCACCTTCAGGACTCATCAGTTGCCAAAAAATTGTGTGGTTGAGATGCCCACCACCGTTATTGCGTACCTTTGTCCGAATATCTTCAGGTACGCTGTTCAAATCCACCAGTAAAGCTTCAACACTTCTTTTTTGCAAATCTGGATACTGCTTCAATGCATCATTTAAGTTCTTGACGTAGCTAGCATGGTGTGCATTATGATGCAATTTCATTGTCTCAGCATCAATAGCTTTTCCTAATGCCCCATAAGCATAAGGCAATGGTGGTAGCTGTGCAGGAGAAGCACTTAGTGCCCTATTAGGATAGGCTACAGGGGGAAATGATCTAGCAGGCGTTGGTATTGGTGTAGAAGATTGTGCCTCAGCTATTGGTACTGGTTCATGAGAAATCAGCAGAATTGCCAGCAAAATTGTTGTGAAGAAAAAAACTATTGTTTTTCGCCAAAACTTTATCATAAATTGTAGCCTCAAAATCAATATTATTGGCTTGTAATCAGATCATGGAATGTTGTTTTGCAGCCAAATCAAGCCAAATATTATATATATTACCTTAGTTATCAGGTAATTCGAGGCAAAATACTCAAGAGAATAGAATTAATCACGGTCAACCCAGTGGAGGCATTTAAAGCACTCCAAAAGCACCATCTTAAGCGAAAATGCTCTACTACATAAGCTGTCAATGCAAAAATAATTGTATTTAAAATAAACAATATTAAGCCCAGATTCAGGATAATCAAGCGAAATATAAAAAACTGAGTATTGAGAGCAGAATTGCATTTGAAATCCCGTAAACAACACCATATATCGCTTTAATAAAAGTATCAATTTTAATAAAGAAAGGTAGCTTAAAAATAATTAAAAAACTGATAGTGATAACTAATCAAGTGAATATAATACCAAACATTATAATTCCTTATTTTATTCATCTGAGTCGATAAGTTTAACTATGGATTCAGTTGTAGTGATAAAGATGACATAGCTTTAATGTCTATAAAAGTTTGATAAATTATTTCTACATATTATAACATATAAATAAACATCTATGTCTCTCTTACTTAATTTATTCCCTTGGATATATAAGGACAAATAACAAGCAAAACTCTTGACAGATATAGCTAAAAATTTATTTTGCTAAACCTATAATTAAGAACTTGTAAGCATTAGAATCTGACCTACTGACAACTTGACAACTGTGTAGTGATTTTTAGTTAATTAAAATACACATGAATAAACCAAATCCATAAATACCCTTATTTCCTGGTCGGCTTTGAGCGCTACACCTCTAATATGGACGTTTTTCAACTTTTTTACGATTAACCTAAGATTCAGTACTTGTTTATAAGCATTTTCTGAATTTATTTGCTTACTAAACGTCTATATATTTCAAATTCAAGAGTGTTATCAACCTACTAACTACGATAAAACAGGAATAGATCATGTCTTTTCACAAATTATTAGTTAATTACCCGGCGAGCAAAAATCAAGGCAATAAAGACATATAACAAAAGGTAAATAATATGCATCCTAATCAAATCAGGCAAAAAACTGTAGTAGTCAATAGTAATTTAGAGCAAGGAATCCGGAGTGAAGTCAAAATTGATCAAGCACAAATGCATGAAATAACTATCCGTGATCTAGCGATATCTTTATCTCCTGTTGGCTTTATAATTGGTTGGATAGGTTTTTTTCTAATATTGCAAAAAATCCGAGCATTTTTAGATGAAAAGATGGTTTTATCCATCAACAGTGCACACAGACTTCCCTGTAAAAACTGCCGCTTTTATTCCAATAATCATTATCTAAAATGTGCAGTAAACCCTTCTATTGTTCTCACTGAAGAAGCGATGAATTGTTCTGAGTACTCATCCAGTAAGAAAAATTTTTCTTCTAAAAAGCCCTTTAGCTAAGAATAATAATTATCAATCTTAGGGCATAAGATTTTCACATTTTGATTTGCGGCTAAATATCAAAGCTGGTGCTAATTTTTTCCATTTATTTATCCCATCTGGTTGCCTAAGTCTCGCTGTCGCCGTAACCAATGTGCGACATCGTTAGCGGTAATAATGCCTTTGAGTGAACCATTCTGAGTCACCAGTACCCGACGAACTCCCGATTCTTGCATTTTTTCCAATACCTGCGACATCTGCTCTTCTGGACGAGCAGTAACTCTTGTGTCTGTGGAAATCATGGCATCTCTAACAGTACGATAAATCCATTCTTCGCGCGGGATATCCTTGACCTGATTTAAGGTAATAATCCCTATAGGATGACTATCTTCCGTTACTGGGAAAGACTGGTAGCGACGACTGAGGAAATATTTATCCACTAAATCTTGCAGCGTCAGGTCGGCATTTACCGTTTCTGGATGGGGAGTCATGATTTCCTGTGCCTTTACTCCTTCCAGGCTTGTGCGGATCAAAAGCTCTTCGTAACCGGCTTCTGCGGCATTATATAAGAACCAACCAATCAGGATCAACCAGAGTCCACTCAACAAGGCTGAACCGAACAACTCCCAGAAACCAAGGGCAATAAGCAAATAAGCTAACCATTTACCGCTCGTCGAGGCGATTTTGGTAGCCTTTTTCTGATTGCCAGTATACTTCCAAATTAGCGATCGAAAAACACGACCGCCATCTAGAGGAAACCCAGGCAGCATATTGAATATGGCTAAGATGAGGTTAATTGTTCCGAGGTAAGATGCGACACCCGTAACTACAACACTCCATCCAGCATTTGTGCCGATATACGCAACTAAACCGAAGAAAGCAGCCAGCACTAAACTGGTCAAGGGCCCAATGATCGCAATCTGAAACTCATCATCAGGACGTTCGGCATCCATACGAGTGCGTGACACCCCACCAAAGATAAACAGAGTGATGCCTTCGACGGGAATTCCTTTTGTCCTAGCCACCAAGGAATGAGAAA
The DNA here is from genome assembly GCF_001712795.1 of Nostoc sp. KVJ20. GTDB lineage: Bacteria > Cyanobacteriota > Cyanobacteriia > Cyanobacteriales > Nostocaceae > Nostoc. The sequence goes on along the minus strand of NZ_KV757643.1, from coordinate 29,277 downwards.
GCTCATGAGCCAGTAGCGAGGCAAAGAAGAAAAACGTTGCTACTAGGCCCATACCGAAATAAGTTGCATTGGAAAGTCCCGGATAGTTGGCTGGAAATAGACCTGCACTTAATGTCCACAGGATGAGGAAGACAATTAATAGCCAGGACAAGTCTATTCGGATTTCAAACCCGAAAATGGAACCTAAGCGAAAACCCTGCATATATTCCTCTTTTTCTAAAGCAGTTTTTGTCTAGAAATGCTGTTGCTGAAAAAAACTAGAGTGAAAATATAGGACTAGTATTTGATTTTTGAAATTACTTGTAGAGATCAAGAACTCTTGACAAGAAAGAAGGAAATTAGAGGTATACAGATTTTTTTTCAGAAATCAAACCGGATTCCTATATGTGAGTGATACTAAATCACCAAAAGCATAGAAAATCACAATCATTGCTTCCTCTGGCAAACGATAGATATTGCCAAATCTCAATAGTGGTCTGTTACATTAATTTTGTGAGGTTTGTAGTTAGCGATCAATCGCTTAATTTTCAGTGTCGAAGTCTTTTATCTGCCTGTGCCCTGATTAAGTTGGATTAATAGCCAAGTGAGATAAGTACCGAAAGGGCCCCAGAGAGCATAAGGTAAGAATAGCCAGGAGGCTTTTTGGGAAATTGGCTTAACCAAAAATGCCAAAATATAGACGAGAAGTGTTGCCAAGCCACCGACAATCATTCCACCTGTTAGGCTGCGAAGTTCTACCACAATGGGACTGTAAACGGAGGTCAAAAGAGCGATCGCTGCGTACAAACCCATCAACAGCCAGGGACGAGACTGTTTTGAGCTTCTTTCCCAGACGATAATTGCTGAAATTGTCAGACAGATCCAAATGAATGTCCAGATAAATGGGATGAGGAATTCAAAGGTTAACCAGTCGGGACGCTGCAAGTTCTGAAACCAAGGGTCACGCAATGATGTGAGCAGGCTACCGCCGAAAAATAGTGCTGCCGAAACTGCTGTGATAATCCATCTAGCTTTCACAAAGGTTTCCTGCCATAGTTAGGATTACACTTATAGTCTAGTAGTTCGCCAAGTGAACTTGGCGGGGTAAAGGGTAAGGGGGAAGGTGGGGTCCCCTCTGGGGATAAGGGGCGGGGGGAAAGGGTTTAAATCTCTTACCCTTTTCCCTTTCCCCTTTCCCCAGTCCTCACTTAGCATTTTTGGGTTGGCAGACTACTAGTTCAGGGCTGCATTAGCGTTTGCAAAGCGTCTTGATTGCTGAATTCTGCATTCTTCTTAAATCAGCTTAATTTTTTAGTTTTAATCTGTCTGTAGATAGATGCAATGTTATGAGCATCATCAATTCCACGATGATGTTTGCCTTTCAATTCTATTCCTAGCTTATTGAGAGCCTCTGCCATACCAAATTTTTTAGATACGCCAAGATATTCTGAAAATTCCTCTTTGATATTTATGTGCTCTGAAGTAAAAGGGTAAGAGAAATTATGAAACGCGCAATCTTGAATAAATTGCTTTTTGTCGTAACCGCCCCAAGAACAAAAAATATAATTGGGAAATAAATCAATCCATTCTTTGAAGCGAGAAATTGCCTCTAAAAATTTGGGTGCTTCGTCAACATCTTGCTGCCGAATGCTAGTCAATTCGGTGCAAAAACCTGTCAGTTGTGGATGTCTCACAGGTTGGATGAATTGCTGAAACTCTGAATCAATTTCCCAGGTTGTTCGATTGAGCATCACTGCACCGATTTCGATGATTTCCATTTCGTGACGAGGAATAGTCTTACTGTTACAGCAAGTAGCCTCCAAATCGACTATTAGATAGTAGTGGGATATTTGAGATTTCATATTAGGTAATAAATAATCTTATTTAATAAGAGTAGTTGTTTATACGTATTTTTTAAGGCTTACAAAATAGCCATGTAATTTATTGTAGTCAATATACTACAATAATGCGGTATTTACAACCTTTTTCATGTATTTGAACTACAAACTGCCTGTTTAGATTGATGAAAAAGGTCTAACCCAACGCAGTTGAATAGCGATATCAAGAACGATCGCAGCTATTGCAAACCACAATACACTTTCAAAGGCCAAGACCACAAAAGGCCAAATTGTGCTATGAGAATTCCACCCAAGTTCTATCTGAGTTAATCCCCGCACCAAGCCAAAGGCTAGCACACCACCAGCTTTGAGTTGAGGGTTTTTATCTGAGCGGATGATGTAGCGGTAGGTGACACCAAATAGCAAACCAGTAAAAGTTGCGATCGCACCACTCACCCACCAATGCCAGTTAAGATCATTTTGCAGACTTGCGAGTGTTGAAAAATACTTTGCCAGAACTAAAGTATTCAACAGACTGGTAATTCCAAAAGCGCAACACACAGATAAACCCCCAATTATTCCAGCTTTCAGGGATTCTAGGCGTTCTGCCATCAGTTGAACATCTGAAGTTTCGTTCACTTTGCGTCCTTGAGTAAAATTTAAGAGTGCAGCGATCGCACCAACACTGCTGAAGGATCAACCGCCCAATCCCTGTATGATAAATATTAGAAACCTTTTGTAATTATTTGAAAAGTGGGACTATGGAGATTTTGACACTAGGTTGGGTATCACTGTTAGTTGTGTTTACTTGGTCAATTGCAATGGTAGTGTGGGGACGTAACGGACTGTAGAGGCATTGTGGAAAGTCCATTTTTGAGTATTTTGGCTTTATTTGCTGTAGTGCTGCTCGTAGTAGTCACTGGTGGTATTGGTTATTTGACCCTGGCAGACTGGCGCGATCGCCGTCGTCGAGATGAAGAGAAACGCACCACCCGCAGCGCCACTCCTAAGCGGCGATAATTTTCTCGTGGTTGAAAAATCTTTGTGTAGGGACGCGATATTATTCATTGGTGTCAACTTCAGCTANNCGTTAAGTTGACACCAATGGATATTATTGTGTCCCTACATTGTTTTTTCTAGCATTTAAAGGAAATGACTGTTACCTTTGCGATCGCAACGGGAATCATGAGATAGAAGACTTTCAATATTTCAAGTCCCACTGGGAATGGAAAACTCCTCTACCACTCAACCCATAGAACCAAATTCAGAACAGCAAGAGTCTCATTCAGATGTGACAACAGCCTCTCTGTGTCAAAATGAGCAACAAAAAGCCTTGTCTGGAGTTATTGCCCACATTCGTGAGTCTCTAGACATAGAAACTATCTTCAAAATTACGGTCACTGAAGTCCGCCAACTTTTAAAAAGCGATCGGGTTGGCGTGTTTCGTTTTGATCCTGAATTGGCATGGGAAGGGGAATTTATCTATGAAGATGTGGGAACCGAATGGGATTCGGCACTAGCAGCCAAACTGCGCGACCACTGCTTTAGTGAGAAATTTGCAGAACTATATCAGCAAGGTCGGATTAGAGCAATAGCTGATATTTATCAAGTTAATGCTAGTGATTGCTATATCCAGATTCTAGAAAGATTTCAGGTACGTGCCAATATAACAGCCCCTTTGATGAAAGGTAAAGATTTATGGGGATTGCTGTGTATTCATCAGTGTAGTAGTCCTCGGCAATGGGAAGCATCAGAAATTGAGTTTGTGCAACTCATTGCTGAACATCTAGGAGTTGCTTTGCAGCAAGCAGATTACTTAGAACAAGTAAAACTGCAATCAGCACAACTAGCACAAGCAAAAGCCAGAGAAAAAGCAGCCCAATGGCAAAAAACCATAGCCATAACCATTGAGAAAATTCGTCAATTCCTAGACTTGGAAAGCATTTTCCACACAAGCACCGCAGAACTTCGGCAACTGCTAAATGCTGACCGCGTGGCTATTTATCGCTTCAATCCCGATTGGAGTGGTGAATTCGTGTTTGAATCAGTGGCAGAGGGTTGGATCTCCTTGATCCATGAACAATTGCAGCGACCGGAATTGAGTGAAAATGTTAGTGAATGCAGCGCCAAAGATTTAGCTAACCCCCCAATTCCTGATACCTACTTACAAGATACAGAGGGTGGTAGCTTTAGTCGATGTGAAGTGTATCGTGTTTGTAATGATATTTACAATTCCGGCTTTAGTGACTGCTACATTAAAATCTTAGAAATTTATCAAGCAAGAGCTTATGTGATCATTGCCATTTACCACGGTCAGAAGCTCTGGGGCTTGCTAGCAGTATACCAGAACGCCAGAACCCGTGATTGGCAAAAAGATGAGGTTTATTTGCTCACTCAAGTGGGCACTCAATTAGGTGTGGCTTTGCAACAAGCGGAATTTATCCAACAAATGCAAATCCAAGCAGCAGAGATCAGTAAAGCTGCTGAAAGGCAAAGGGCATTGGCGAACACCGTAGAAAAAATTCGTCAGTCCTTGGAAATTGAAGCCATCTTTAAAACCACAACTCAAGAAGTCCGTCGGTTATTAGAAGTGGAACGAGTCGCAATTTACCGCTTCTATCCTGATTGGAGTGGCGAATTTGTCGCTGATTCCATTGTTGATGGTTGGACACCAATAGTTAAACCGCAACCTGTAACAGAAGGCGTTCTTGTGCAAGGAAAGCAAGCGGGTAAGTATGCACGGAATGAAGTTTTTGTACCAATTTCTCAGGGCGAGAAATTGTGGGGGTTGCTAGTAGCTTATCAAAACTCCCAACCTCGTTATTGGCAAGATGAAGAAATCAACTTACTAGCACAAGTTGGCGTCCAATTGGGGGTAGCATTACAGCAAGCTGAGTCATTGAAACAGGTGCAGGTGCAAGCTCAAAAACTGGCTAAAGCCGCCGAACGAGAACGCAAAGCAGCCGAAAGGGAGAAGGCCTTAGCCGCAACTGTGGAGAAAATTCGCCAGTCTCTTGATATTGACACCATTTTTGCTACCAGTACAGAAGAGGTGCGGCGGCTATTAGAAGTTGATCGAGTGACAATCTATCGATTTCGGGCTGATTGGAGTGGCGAATTTGTTGCTGAGTCTTTAGCTCAAGGTTGGACACCAGTAAAAAAAATTGTACCTGCGATGGTAGATGATTACTTGCAAAAAAACCAAGTAGGAGATTTTGCTAATGGTAAAACTCTGGTTATTAAGGATATTTACAGCACTGATGATTCTATTCCTTATATTGCCCTGATTGAACTAATGGAGGCTAGGGCATATATGATTGTGCCGATTTTTCAGGGTGAGAAACTTTGGGGATTACTAGCAGCTTATCAAAATATCCAACCCCGTGATTGGCAAGAAGATGAGATAGATTTGCTGATGCAGATTGGTACTCAGTTAGGGGTAGGACTTCAACAAGCGGAATTATTTGAACAAACTCAACGTCAAAAAGAAGAAATCACCCAGACTCTTAAAGAATTACAGCACACTCAGAGTCAGTTAATTCAAAGTGAGAAAATGGCAGGCTTAGGACAGTTAGTTGCTGGTGTAGCCCATGAAATTAACAACCCGATTAGTTTCATTTATGGCAACATAACTTACGTTACTGAACATGCCGAAAATTTATTGAAATTACTGCGCCTCTATCAGAAACAGTATCCTAAGACAACAGGAGAAGTTCAAAAGCAAGTAGCAACACTTGATTTAGATTTCATTAGTGATGACTTGCCCAAAATTCTCACTTCAATGAAAATAGGAGCAGATCGCATCTCTCAATTAGTCTTGTCGTTGCGAAGTTTTTCTCGACTTGACGAAACAGGCATGAAGCCTGTAGACATTCATGAAGGCATCGACAGTACTTTGCTAATTTTACAACATCGACTGCAACCAGAGACTAATTCTTTTGCTATTGAGGTAATTAAAGAATATGGGGAATTGCCTTCAGTAGTCTGCTATGCAGCCCAGATGAATCAGGTATTTATGAATATTCTCAACAATGCGATCGATGCACTGGAAAACTTAGCAACTAGTGGAAAAATAATTGACAATCCTAAAATTTGGATTCGGACAAGAGTCATAGAAGGGAATATGATTCTGATTTGGATTGCCGATAATGGTTGTGGGATTCCAGAGATGGTGCGATCGCGCATTTTTGAACCTTTCTTTACCACCAAACAACCTGGACAAGGTACTGGTTTGGGTTTATCTATTAGCTACCAAATTATTGTCGAAAAACACGGTGGTAATATCAAGTGTACTTCTGAACCTGGTAACGGCTGTGAGTTCTGGATCGAAATTCCGATGAAACGGACAGTTAGTTAAAAAGATCGTAGGTATAGTCAGCCGCAAGCATCGCTTGGTGTAATACATATCTATTGCTGCTGTTGCAACCAAGCACAGAAAACAGTAGAAGAATCATTTGAGTACGGAGAGATAGACAGAGACCGTTTTGTAATAATAGCCAGAGGGTACATAAACACAGGATGCGGAAAATTAAATTTTATAAACGAAAATTTAATTTTATTTATTTTTTAGGTAACTTTCACTATCTCAAATGTATAATCTGTTATTTATTTATATTTATTAAATGTATAATCTATCATTGATTTTTATTTATATTCACCTCCATTACTTGTTTGTCGGTTGGGATTGTGGAACTAACAGTATCGTCTTTGAAAACATAAGACAGTATCACCTAGTAGTCATTTTTTGACAGAGGTAGAAAAATTGTAATTACCTAAACTTGTGCTTCAAAAATCATGAGCCATTATATGGATAGTTAGCACGTTTACGGCACTATCCAATGTCTCAAGACTTATTAAACTCCTTTCAAGAAGCATACAGCAATCTCGAACTGTTTCCGTTGATGGAACGGAACGAAATGGAAAGATTTCGAGTCGAATATGGTGATGATTTAATTGCAGACCTTAACCAATTAGTAGAAGATAGTCCTAATGGAGATGGCAAAATTGTCTTTACAGGACATCGAGGATGTGGTAAGTCTACTTTGTTAGCTGAATTTAGCCGACAAATTCAAGATAAATATTTTGTAGTTCTCTTTTCTATTGCTGACAAAATTGAAATGTCGGCGGTTAATCATATTAATATACTGTTTGCGATCGCAGTTAATTTAATGACAGAGGCCGAAGCCCGCAAGGTTGATATTCCACAATCTACTAAAGAAGCTCTTTATAAGTGGTTTGCTACCCGCACTCGCACTGAAGAAACAAATTTGCAAGCAGAAGCTAGTATAGGTTTTGACCTTTTAAAATTGATTAGTTCTAAATTAAAAGCTGATGCTAGCGTTCGGGATGAAATTAAGCAAGAGTTTGAACGCAAGTTATCAGATTTAGTTGCCAGAATTAACGAAATCGCTGCTCTTATTCAAGCTGCAACTAAACAAAACGTTTTAGTAATTATTGATGATTTAGATAAACTTGACTTAGGCAGAGTTAACGAAATTTATCGAGATAACATTAAGGCTCTTTGTCAACCTAACTTTCAAATTATTTACACTATCCCGATCGCAGTCCTTCGAGAAACATTTATTAGTACAATAATTGCCACTGAAACTAACGATCAAGTTGTGGCAATGCCTGTCTTAAAAATATTTGATAAAGGTAAAAATCGCTTCCCTAATGCTCAACCTCGCCCGGAAGCAACAAAGATTCTAGGTGAAGTTTTACAAAAACGGATTCCCAGTGAATTAATTGCGGCTGAAACGGCTGAAAAAATTGTAATTTACAGTGGTGGCGTATTGCGAGAGCTAATTCGCATTTCTAAGGAATGTTGCCGTATATGTTTGCGGACTATCCGGCGTAATCCTTCAGCCGAAGTTATTATTGATGATAAAATTCTTCTGCAAGCAATAAATAAAATTCGCAATGATTTTTCCATCCGCTTAGGAAAAACTGATATCGATATTTTGCAGAGCGTTTATGAACAATTTATGCCCAATGATCCCAAACAAGCAGAGTTTTTAGATTTGCTACATGGGCTGTATGTTCTAGAATATCGCACCGATGAAACTTGGTATGATGTTCATCCAATTATTATCGAAAGCTTGAGAAGACAGGGAGCGATTAATGTTAAATGAAGAATTATTAGATGATGAGGGAGAAAATCAAGATGCGTATGATGATTTAATTGTTTCTATTGAAGCTCAAAAACGCGGCTTAAATTTACTGATTGCGGTTTGCGATGATGGTAGTTTTCGTGATGAAATTATTGCCCAGTATGAAGCTGAATTACAACCCGCCTTCCGTGCATATCGAGTAACTTTAGCACGTCAAGAACCAAGCCTAAAAGCTGCTCTTAACCAACTGGTTCAACAAGAAGAATATCTCCGTCAGCAGAAGCCGGCGGTGATTACTGTTACGGGTGCTGAACAACTTTATTTTCTCAGGTTGGGAAATGAGCAATCGGAACAGGAGAAATTTTTTGGCTACTTACAGTGGACAAGGGAAGGATTGCGCGAATTTCCTTTTGCGATCGTGCTTTGGGTAACTAATCAAATTTTAGTCAGCCTGATTAAGAAAGCCCCTGATTTTTGGAGTTGGCGCAATGGTGTATTCCGGTTTGAATCTAAAAAGACAAATGCTATTCCTGGTAAAGAATTAGAACACATTCGCTTTGTTTTTAGAGACACAGAATTAGCCAGCACAGATACGAATGAAAATAACCCCTTTTTCTTACCCATTCAAGATTTACAAAGGCTAATCGAGAAAGTAGAACAGGAACAGGGAACTAAAGATCCTACCTTGGCTACCTTATATTCAAGGTTAGGTGATATTTATCGCAGCAGATTAGAGCGGGGTGAATCTCAAAATTATCAAGAAGAACAGGAATTAGCAATTAAATATTGGCGTCAGGCGAGTGAGTTACAAAATGAATTAGGTTTGCAGGTAGACTTAGCTAATAGCCTCAATAATTTAGCAGGAATATATCGTGCAACGGGACACTATAGCGAAGCCGAACCACTATATAAACAAGCTTTAGAACTGAGGAAACGTCTATTAGGAGATAACCATCCTTCTTTTGCTACTAGCCTGAATAATTTGGCAGGACTATACAAATCTACTGGACAATATAATAAAGCGGAACTCTTATATCAAGAAGCTTTAGAGCTGAGGAAGCGTCTGTGGGGAGAAAACCATGCCGATGTTGTGGCCAGTCTGAACAATTTGGCACTACTATATGATGAACAAGGACGTTATGACGAAGCAGAACCTTTGTATCTGCAATCATTAGAACTCGAAAAACGTCTGCTTGGTGAAAATCATCCTTCTTTCGCTCTCATACTGAATAATTTAGCACTACTTTATTATCATCAAGGACGTTTCAGTGAAGCTGAACCGTTGTCGCAACAAGCAATAGAACTAGATAAGCGATTTTTGGGAGAAGAGAATCCTGATGTTGCAACAGATTTGCATAATTTAGGTTTAATATACCGCGCTCAAGGACGCTACAGTGAAGCGGAATCCTTGTTTTTGCAATCATTAGAACTCAAGCAGCGTGTATTACAAAAAGCGCATCCGCTTTTAGCAGATACTATTTACGCTTTGGGTTATATGTATAGAGAACAGGGACGTTACAATGAGGCGGAATCTTTATGTATAAAAGCATTAGAACTTGATAAGCTTTTGTTGGGAGAAAATCATCCTAATGTTGCGGAAAGTCTCAACAATTTGGCAGAAATTTATCGTGCAACAGGGCGTTATGGTGAAGCAGAGCCGCTTTATTTGCAAGCTTTAGATATTTGTGAACGAATTTGGGGTGTAAATCATCTCCGTAGCGTCACTGTTCGTCAAAATCTAGATAAACTTGCCGCAGCAATGCAGAATAATGGAGAGTGCGATCGCATGACATAGAGCTAAAATATCATTTTGGGTTAAGCTGACTCTAATCTAGAGATAGCAAAATGGCTAAAGATGTTTTCCATCAACAGGTAAAAAAAGCATTAATCAAAGATGGGTGGATAATTACTCACGACCCTTTTACAATTCGTGTTAGTGAAGCGATTAAACTACAAATAGACTTAGCTGCTGAAAATGCCAATTGCCGCAGAACGGAATAAAGAAAAAATAGCTGTTGAAATTAAAAGTTTTATTGCAGATTCAGATATCAGTGAATTTCATACGGCACTTGGACAATATCTCAATTATTACCAAGCTATTGAAGAGAAAGAAGCAGACAGAGTGCTTTATCTAGCCGTTCCTATCGAAACATATCAAGACTTTTTCCAACTTTCTTTTGTCCAACGCACCCTTCATCGTTACCAAGTTAAGTTGATAATTTACGACCCAAAATGTGAGGAAATTCGGCTATGGATAAAATAGAACGCTATCGACAATTTATCAAACAAATTTTGAGCGAACATCAACAAATCACATCTAATACCGATACTGTCAAATCACAATTAATTTTAGACAACGAAAACGACCATTATCAACTAGCCTACGTTGGCTGGCAAGGAGATAAGCGGGTGTTTGGCCCGGTCATGCATTTTGATATTCAAGATGGGAAAATATGGATACAGTATAACGGTACGGAAGAGTCTGTTGCTGAACGATTGGTTGAGTTAGGTGTACCCCATTCTGATATTGTTATTGGGTTCCATTCTCCTTTTAAGCGCCAGTTTACTTCTTATGCTATTGAGTGAACTTCAACTCAAGCGAGCGATATATTAATATTGAAAAAGCAGTGAATAGATAGAAAAGCGATCGCTTCTTCTAGATACCCGACCTCTTAAACAAGTCGGGTATCTCTGGAAAGCTTGCTCAATTGTCCTTAAAATCTACTAGCGAACCCCAACAAAACCAGCTTGCTCAATAGCCCTTTGTCCTTGGTCAGTTAATAAAAGATTGGCATAAGCATCTCCAATCTGCTGTTCTGGACCTTTATTCTGCTTAATAATCACAAACAAATTCGCAATCATCGGATAACTGCCATTTTTGATCGCCTGACTATTTAGCTGGTTGCGCTGACGTGGACACTGTTCAGGCGACACCATCGGCTCCTGATAGGGGGTAATTAGCTGACCAGAAGTGTTACCCAATGGTAAAGCCTTCACACTACATTGAAAGACTACTGAACGAGCCGAAGCGTAATACACACCACCAGGGGTTTTACTGAGTTGGCGCACTGCCTCTGTAGCAGAGTAAACATACTGGACATTAGAGCCAAGTGCTTGCCCCTTCAAGTCGCTGTTAGTAGGGAATATTACTGTATCTGCGTCCTCTGGTCGTTGGGAAAAAGCTGTGATGGGTAGATTTGGTCCACCTACTTGATTCCAATTGGTAATTTGCCCCAAATAAATCTGCTGTAATTGTTCAACAGTTAAACCAGGCACATTGAGTGATGGATTGACTACCACTGCTATCCCATCCATACCCACCTGACGTTGCTCAAGGGTGAAGCCTTGCTCTTTTGCGATCGCTTTTTCTTCATCTGTGAGAGGACGGGAAGACTGAGCAAAGTCTAGTTTCCCATCAAGCAACATCCGAATACCGGAGCTAGAACCAGGGCTACCATTAACAGGGTTTACATAGCGTAATTGTAGTTCCGGGCGATCGCTCTGGATCTGAGAATCTACCAATTGCCGAATAGATGCCCAAGCTGTACTACCTCCGTAGTTAAATGAGGCAGGGGGAACATCAGCAACTGTCTGAAAAGTTGATGCATTATTAGAGACGCGGTTGAAATTTTGAGTCGAGGAGGAGTTAGCACTGTTGCGGGACAATAAATTTGGCTTCAACAACCACCAAAGTAATCCGCCAATAACCATAAGTGTTAGAACTTTACCAATAATCAAACCTTTAAGAAAGAGGGCGATTTCGCTGTTAATTAAAGCTTTTCTTTGATTTGTATTGTCCATATCTTTAAATATTGTTTCATTGTATTTATCTTACAGGAATATCTAAGTATTTATCCTACAGTCATCTTGAAGTATTTAAATTAAAAGTAAATCTGTAATAGCTAGTTAATAGCCAGTCTTATGATTGCTGCTAGATGATTAACTTTTCTAATGTAGTGAAATTAAACTTGCTATTTGGTCTTTTTTGCAATGGTGCAATTGCTTTGACAGATTCTTCTGTTAAGTTCTGATTTAGCTAGTAGACTATTCGTCTTAGCTGACGGAAACTCAACAAATCTTTCTAGAAAACTCTTTAGTGGAGTAGGTTGGTTTGGAAGCGATGTCCCCGTATTAATAAATGTATAAATTAAAACTATTACTATCAAACTAGTGGTAGCACCAAGACCAATGCCCAGCAGTAAAATAAAGTTTCTATAAGTTAACAAATAGGTATCATCAGCCTTGTAGTTAATGTCAGCAGATTGTAAGGAATGTGACAACACCACATCAGAATTAAGTGCTTGTAAAGCTTCTGTGGCAGACTGATAACGTTGGTTATAGCGATCGCGAACCATTGTATCTAAAATATTTGCCAGAGCATCACTTACCTCTGCCTTGTCGCGCCAGATCACTTCTCCAGTACTGGGATCTTCTGGTATTTGCTCAGGTATTAAACCTGTCAAAGCTTGAATGCCAATCATCCCGACTGCATAGATATCGCTGCAAAGTTTTGGCTTTCCCTTAGCCTGTTCACTTGGCATATAGCCAGGAGTCCCAACAGCAATTGTTAAGCCTGCTCCCAAAGCACCAATTTTCTTAATACTGCCAAAGTCAATTAGCACAATCTTCTGATCAGAATACCGCCGCATTAAGTTTTGAGGCTTAATATCTCGGTGAATAATATTGTGTTGGTGGACGAAGGCTAACACTTCCAGGATATCTTTTAATAAATTTAAGACTGTATTCTCGCTAAGACGTTGACCTGGTATAATTTCTTGAGTCAAGGCATGACCGTCAATAAATTCCTGGACTAAATAAAAATCTCCATCTTCATCAAAATGGGCAAACAGTCTCGGAATTTGATCGTGGTCGTTGCCTAGCTGGTATAAAACTTCCGCTTCCCGATCAAATAGCTTTTTAGCTATGGGTAGAACAGCAGGATTGGAATCTTTTGGGTGGAAGTGTTTGACGACACAATGGGGTTGTCCTGGTAAATCCAAGTCAATGGCTAAGTAGGTATCACCAGATCCCCCGCTTCCTAAGTGTTTGACAATCTCAAAGCGATTGCGAAGTGTTTTTCTGGCGAGAGAGTATCGATGTCTGTTACGTATACCTCCTCCTAACAAGTAAGTATTACCATATCCTCCGCTTCCCATCAGTTTGACAGTCTCAAAGCGACTTCGGAGTGTTTTTCTGATTAGAGGGTTCTGGCTCATATGGCGTATACTACTTCTTATATTTACTGACCATTCAGAGCTTGGGTGAGGTTATAAATGCTTGCTGCTTGATTTGCTGATATTTGAGGCAGTCACCTGATCAGACCTTATATTTATATGCTTTGGAGCAGTTTCATGGTTAGCAGCTTTATTGGTTCATTTAATACCTTTATAGGCATCTTAATACAAAACTAATTTCTGGAATAGTTCAATAATCTTATCACTTAAGTAAATTTAACACTAATCCACAGTATTTAGAACTGCGGGCACAGGAGAACATTCATAGAGTCAGAGGTTTATTTATTTTAACTTTTGGGTCTGATTACTGACAAAATATTAAAGATACGCAGTCAAAAGCACACATGTCATTACAGTATCCACCACAATTTGTTTATCAGATTTTAGTCATCACTAGCGCGACCGCGCTTGTAATATCAACATGAGTTCGACAAAAATAAAAATTAGTAGGTAATTCCTGAAGCTAAATATCTAGTGATGGTTTTTGAGGCAAATAAGTATAACTTGTCAATCACTCATATTTTATTGTCTCGATCTCCTTAAAATTTTGGCAAATCTATAATGGCTTTTGTAGAAAGGTGATAGTTTTGTTAAATGTGTGAATTACTCAAATGAGAAAGTATTTAAGAATTTTGCTTATAAAAAACATCAAAAATAGAAAGCAAGAAGTATTTTTACTTGTTAAAAATTCGATAACTAATATCTGAACAACTCAAATGAGAAAGCAAAATGGCAAATCACAATGCTTGCGCTCTCTCCAAGAAGTTAAAATTTTAACTTTCATTACTAGAAAAAATGTTAGCACTGCCTTACCTTCAATTAAATCCGCGTAAATTTGCGAACTTCATTTATTGGTTTACTCTATCCTTAACATCTCAAGCTACAGCATATTAACTGGTTATTCAATAGTTTATATAAAACATCCTACTTTTCTGACTTTTCCCACTTTTTACTTGCTCCTTATCACTTGCAATAACTCAGTTGCATATATATATAGAAAAAGCAATAACATTTTATTTAGCTCTTGTAAAACTGTTTTATAGGAAATTCAAGACAGCCATCTGTAACGGCAGCATTTTGTTAATTAAATAAAAAAGCCCCCTAATGGGGGCCTATTAAGTTGTTCGCGTGGAATGAACAACTAATAATTAATACTCACAGCAGATACAGTAATCCGAACAAAATAATCCAAATCACGTCAACGAAGTGCCAGTATATTTCGGCTGCTTCAATGCCAAAGTGCTTTTCGTTACTGTAGTGACCCGGAACGCGCGATCGCCACAGCACAGCAACAATTGCCAAAACACCGATGGTAACGTGCAATCCGTGGAAACCAGTCAAAACGTAAAATGCACTAGCAAATAAATTGGTAGTCAAACCAAATTCCAAATGGGTATATTCATATACTTGACCCACTAAGAAAGTAGCGCCCATCAGAGCGGTAATTGCTAACCAGATTCGCGCACCCTTTGCATCATTCTTTTTAATAGCAGTGTCGGCATTGTGCATGACAAAACTACTAGAAATTAGATTGATGGTGTTAACTCCAGGTAACAATAGTTCTAACTCTGGAGTACCTGCTGGTGGCCATGCAGGTAAGGTAGCACGGAAAGCCAAATAGGCTCCGAACAGTCCCATAAAAATCATCCCTTCAGCAATCAGGAAGACATATAGTCCAAACAGGCGATGGTCTGGATGTTCTTCATGATGACCGACGGACGCTTCCGCCGCGTGGTGATGATTCAGTTCCGTTTTAGCTGGGTCAATAGTTTGACTTTGCATGAATTTTTATAAGTGGGGAATTGGGCATTGGGGATTGGGCATGGGGCATTGGGCATGGGGCATTGGGCATTGGGAAGAGAATTAATTAACCAGTCCCCAGTCCCTAGTCCCCAGTCCCCTGTTTATTTACGGTCTTCGGGATTAGCGGCAACCGCTGGATCGGGTTCTGCTCTTAATACCGAGTTGGGGCCACCAGATAATAATGGATTTGGATCGTACAAAGGTACACCTTCATTAGCATGTTCCAAACCGTAATCATAGGGGCCTGTAGCCAGTACTGGGGTTTGATCAAAATTCTCGATCGCAGGTGGTGAGGTAGTCATCCACTCTAAAGTCAATGCTCTCCAAGGATTATTGCCAGCTTTCTCGCCGTACAACCAACTCCAAATTGCATTGATGATGAAGGGGAATGTCGAAATTGCCAGTATGTAAGAACCATAGGTGCAGATTTCGTTTAGTGTGGTGAATTTGGGGTCATATTGGGCAATACGGCGATTCATGCCCATTAAACCCAGTTTGTGCATGGGTAAAAAAGTCATGTTTAGACCGACAATTGTCAAGGCAAAGTGAACCTTACCCCAAAATTCGTTTACCATCCGTCCCGTCATTTTCGGGAACCAGTGGTAAATAGCTGCAAAAATTCCTAATACGCTACCGCCAAATAGGACGTAGTGTAAGTGGGCAACCACAAAATAAGTATCGTGAACGTGAATATCAAAAGGCACTGCTGCCAACATCACGCCACTAATCCCGCCAATTACAAAGGTGCCGACAAAGCCGATGGCAAATAGCATGGCACTATTAAGCTGGATTTTTCCACCCCACATGGTTGCTAACCAGCTAAATATTTTAATCCCTGTGGGTACGGCAATGATCATGGTGGTGATCATAAAGAACATCCGCAACCAACCGGGGATACCACTGGTAAACATGTGGTGCGCCCAAACAATTAGCCCCAAAAAGCTAATAGCAAGAGACGAATAAGCGATCGCTTTATAGCCAAAAATTGGCTTGCGGGAATGAATGGGGATAATTTCTGAAATTGCGCCAAAGAAGGGCAAAATCATGATGTAAACCGCTGGGTGGGAGTAAAACCAGAACATGTGCTGGTATACTACTGGGTCGCCACCGCCAGTTGGGTTAAAGAACGTTGTCCCGGCAATTAAGTCAAAGGCAAGCAGAATCAAACCTGCTGCTAAGACTGGGGTTGATACCAAAACTAGGCACGAAGTGGCGAACATCGCCCAGCAGAACAAGGGCATTTTGTGAATGTCCATGCTGGGGATACGCATCTTGATCAATGTCACCAGGAAATTTATCGACCCCAAAATTGAGGACGTACCCAGCAGCAGGACACTCATAATCCAAATGCCTTCGCCCACTTGTCCTGTCACCAAACTCAGGGGAGGGTAAGAAGTCCAGCCGGCATCTGGTGCATCGCCTACCACTAAACTGGCGATTAGCAACACACCCGCAGGGGGAATCATCCAAAAGGCAACAGCATTCAGCCGAGGAAATGCCATATCTTTTGCCCCAATCATTAGGGGAATTAGATAGTTAGCAAACCCTGCCCCGGCTGGCACAATCCACAAGAAAATCATGATCGTGGCGTGCAGTGTAAACAGACTGTTGTAGACTTCCGGGGTGACAAAATCTACCTCTGGGGTTCGCAATTCCGTGCGAACCAAATCAGCCATCACGCCGCCAATGCAGTAGAAAATAAACGAAGTGACTAGATATTGAATCCCAATCACCTTATGGTCGGTTTGAAAACCAAAGAAGTCTTGCCATTTTCTGACCCCTGGTTCCTCAAGAAGGGCAGGGATATTGGCAGTTTCTTGCAACTGAGCTTGTGTCATAGTCATTAGTCATTGGTCATTAGTCATCAGTCATTAGTCATTGGATTTTGACTAAATAACATATTGATTAATGGTGAACTTGATGGAGGATTTCTGGCTTAATTCCCATGTCCTTGGTATAAGGCGCAAGAAATTCATGTGGGGATAGATCGGCAGGGTTAACAGCGATCGCTTGATTTAGTGTTTCTTTGCTAGCAACTAGCTGTTCTTGTACCCATTTATCAAAGGCTTCTTGTGGCTCAACAACTACTGGCGCTCTCATTGCACCGTGGTAGGGGCCACAAAGTTCAGCACAGATTAGGACATAATCTCCTGCTTTTTGGGGGGTGAAGCGAATCTCGCTTTGCCTACCGGGGATCGCATCTTGTTTTAGGCGGAACTCTGGAACCCAGAAGGCATGAATGACATCGTTGGCGGTCATGCTGATTTGCACTTCTCGCCCAATGGGGACGTGCATTTCACCTGTAGTTATACCAGTTTCAGGATAGGTGAAAATCCAGGCATATTGTAGACCAGTGACGTTGACTTGTAATTCTGCTGGTTTGCCTGCTTTTTCAGGACTGCCGCCAATTGTCGGAGCAACAATACCTACACCTGGGGCATTCCGCAGTTGGGGAATTTGGTCAGCATTACGAACTTCTGCCGTAGCTGGGTCTTGCATTGCCTCATCAGATTTTTCTTGATTGAGGTTCGGTTCAGTGCCAGGAGCAGTATCGCTTAAAGTTGCAGCGATTGCGGTTCCAGGCATTGCCATTGACTCCTGACTCATCGGTGCTTCATGGATAGAATGGGGATCAAAGCCACCGATTTCGTTGTACACATCAAAGCTGTAAACAGAAATACCGATAACGATAATTGCTGGGATCGCCGTCCAGAGAATTTCTAAAGGTATATTACCTTCAACTGGTGGGCCGTCTTCATTGTCACCTGCACGCCGACGATATCTAAATGCAGAGTAAATTAAAATACCTTCAACGAGCAGAAATATCCCTGTAGAAACGATCATCATCGCGTTGAACAGACCATCCACCAAGACGGCTTCATCAGTGGCGGCTGCTGGCAACAGACCGTGATTTTGACCGTACCAAAGGCTGGCTAGCGTTAGCACGATGCCAATGAGTAATGTCCAGATGGAACTTGGAATCTTCACGGCTTACTTAATTGAATTTACTATGTTATCTCGAAGCTACTCACTTACTAAGGTAGTCTAGGCTGTCAGACATGGGGGACAAAGGTCTGAAATTTTTATTAATTTTTTTGGCTATTTTAGTAATTTTGAGTATGAGTTTACTATCATACAACGCCAAAAATAGATGCAAACCAGTGAAAAAATTTAAGGAAAAATTTAGAATGCTTAAATTAATTGTCATTAATCAATTTTTGACATCTTGAAAAATACCTAAAGCTTCAGGCAAAACCTTGCCAGAGTGATTCAAAGTATAAGTGAGTGCTAATCTATAAACCCTTAGCCTATACGCTAGGGTGAAGATGGGACGCTAAAAGAAAATTGAAAATTTTAAGAGATCCACCAAGAGCGGGCAGAAGGTATCCTTCATGAGCGAATTTGTCCTACAACAACAAAATGAAGCGGCAGTTGAGCAGCAAAAGCCCAAAGAAATGATTCGTCGCTTGGTGTGGAAAATATGCATAGCCACCTTAATTTTGATGGCAATAGGCAGTGCCACCCGCGTGATGAATGCTGGACTTGCTTGCCCAGACTGGCCCTTATGCTATGGCGAACTCGTGCCAGCCAAGCAGATGAATCTCCAGGTATTCCTGGAGTGGTTTCACAGATTGGATGCAGCTTTAATTGGTTTAAGCGCGATCGCACTCTTCGGTTTGTCCTGGTGGCATCGTCGTTTCTTACCCTCTTGGCTGCCTTGGGCATCCACATTCGCCCTATTTCTAATCGTCTTCCAAGGGGTTTTGGGGGGACTCACCGTCACCGAACTGTTGCGGTTTGATATTGTTACCGCCCATTTAGGCACGGCGCTATTGTTTTTTAGCACCCTCTTGATTATCGGCACAGCACTCACACCCTATCAGGGGACTGGAACCGTTGGTAAGTTACCTTGGGTCAGTTTAACTGCTGCTGTTTTAGTTTACCTGCAAAGTCTGCTAGGTGCTTTGGTAGGCTCTCGCTGGGCGCTACATCAATGCCTCGGCGGTTCTCAACTTTGTACTGTAATGTACAGCCATATTGCTGGTTTAGTGCCGCCAACAGTGGCAACCTTGGCAATGGTATTTATCTGTTGGCGGACACCAGCACTACATCCAGCCTTGCGGCGACTGGCAAATATGGCTGGTGGGTTGTTGACCTTACAAATCTTGTTGGGATTCGCCACCTTCAAATTACATCTCCAAGTCGAACCTCTCACAGTCTCTCACCAAGCTATAGGAGCAGCTTTGCTGGGTACTTTGGTGGCTTTCACAGTTCTCGCATTGCGTGACTGGGCTACTAGCCGCGAGATCACAGTCTTGAGCAATGAGTGCTGAGTATGGAGTCAGAGAACAAAGGGAGTAGTGGAAGCAAGAATTCCTAACTCTTGTACAGACGCGATTAATCGTGTCTCTAACTCCTAACTGAGCACTAAATTATGGCCGCAACGGCGAGTATTGCGACCCACGCAGGTGCAGAAAATCTGTGTTTTCATTTGCCTGAAAGAGCCAGCTTGAGCGGGGGCTGCATATAAGTTGTTGAAAAATAAGGAACCAGAGCCAAAATGATTGAGACTAATGTCTCTCGCCACCACGAAACATTTTTACAGGTAGTTCAAAGTTACTACCAGCTAACCAAGCCTCGGATTATTCCGTTGCTTTTGATTACTACGGCTGGGAGTATGTGGATTGCTGCTAAGGGAGAAGTAGACCCATTGCTGTTGCTAGTAACTCTCACTGGTGGCACTTTGGCTGCTGCAAGCGCCCAGACGATTAACTGTGTCTATGACCGGGATATTGATTATGACATGGAGCGGACGCGCCATCGTCCGATACCTTCGGGTAAGGTGCAGCCACGCGATGCTCTAATTTTTGCGATCGCGCTGGCGACGATTTCCTTTACACTCCTAGCAGTATTTGCCAACCTGTTAGCCGCCCTGCTAGCTTTCTCTGGCATCGTCTTTTACATTTTGGTCTATACCCACTGGCTAAAACGCCACACCACCCAGAATATCGTTGTTGGTGGGGCGGCTGGGGCAATTCCGGCGTTAGTGGGTTGGGCTGCCGTCACGGGTACATTAAGCTGGTCAGCATGGTTAATTTTTGCCATCGTCTTTTTGTGGACACCGCCCCATTTCTGGGCTTTAGCTCTAATGATTCGGGACGATTACGCAAAGGTTGGGATACCAATGCTACCTGTGATCGAAGGTGATACGGCAACCGTGAAGCAGATTTGGTACTATACGCTGGTGACAGTATTTGCAACTGTGTTATTGGTTTATCCTTTGGGTGCAAGTGGAATTCTTTATGCTGTGATCGCTCTAAGTCTGGGAGGATTATTTATCCACAAATCTTGGCGGCTGTTGCAAAATCCAGAGGATCGCACTGTCGCTAGAGAGTTGTTTCTCTATTCCATCTCCTACATGATGCTGTTGTGTCTGGGGATGGTAGTTGATAGTCTTCCCGTTACCCATAATCTAATTAATGCAGCGATCGATCATCTGCATTTTATAGTTTAGGGGATGGAAAATTTAGCGATCGCGTTTGTTAAAGGGGCGCGATCGCATCTTTAGAGATTCAAAAATATACATAATAATTAGAGTTCGGCAGATTTGCGATGTCTACGATGGGCTACGCCTACGCGAGTAAAGTTTCAGTGATAAGTGAATTTATTAAACATTAATTACACTTACCTATTTATTCATTTTTAATAGCTATGGAAAAATCAACGCAAGTAATTCGTCACGAGTGAAACCAGCATGAGCAGCAACATCTCTCAGTATGGCGTTAAGAGTACCAATTTTAATCGGGTCATGGGCGGGAACTGTGATATGATGCTCGCCATTCTGTTGAGTAGTTAACCGAATGTGACTGCCCTTTTGATGACTGACCTCGTATCCTAGACGAGCAAGAGCGTTAACTAATTCTGAACCAGATAAATCTCGTGGGAGCTTCAAGAAGCTATTACCTCATCACGAACTATGTGTAACCGAATAATTTTAGGACGGTTTTGTTCATTAGGAAAATGGCAGTGAACTGCATCACGAAGCATTTCGCGGAGTGTTTCTATATCGTCAGCCTGAGTAAAAATTGACTCGGTTAAAGCTCTAGCTGTATAACCACCATCTGGATCATCTTCAACGAGAAATACAATTTCAGTCATAGCTAATCTTTCCATAACTACTAAATTTTACAATCTACAAGACTTGACAAGGGAGAAAAAATCCTCCCAAGCGCAATTCTTTATGCTGCGATCGCCCTAAGTCTGGGAGGATTATTTATCCACAAATCTTGGCGGCTGTTGCAAAATCCAGAGGATCGCACTGTCGCTAGAGAGTTGTTTCTCTATTCCATCTCCTACATGATGCTGTTGTGTCTGGGGATGGTAGTTGATAGTCTTCCCGTTACCCATAATTTAATTAATGCAGCGATCGATCAGTTGCATTTTATAGCTTAGGGGATGGAAAATTTAGCGATCGCGTTTGGTAAAGGGGCGCGATCGCATTTTAAGAAGTTCAAAAACTTTTACTGCTATATTCTCATACACAAATTGAGAACAGATAAGCTAATAAGGGTATTGCTTGCTTCACTTGAACATTTTAATCGCTTTAGTTGAATGGACGCCTGAAAAAATCAATAAATCTCTTGAATGCTCCATTAGGTGGATCTGAACTTGACTTTTCATTAGGTACAAAATCGTTGATGGAATATGCAGACGCAGTAACCCGTTCTTCAATTGGTGCTATATCCTCATCTCTAAGTCCCAAAGTCTGCTGATAACGTCGCAAATCATTGCGAATAGAGTCACTGAAAGGAAACTCTCTCTTAATCTCATCAACTAATACCTGCTCATATTGCTGCAATTTTTGCTTGTACTCTCGATAAGGTTTTAAAACCTTAGATTCGATTGCAGCAGTGTCTTCAGAGAGCAACCCCAAATTCTGGCGTAGCGTATCTAAGATTTTGCGACCAATAATAGAAATCTCGCCGCGATTAGCATAAATCTCAACTTCTTTACGATACCTAAGTTTAGGATCTGTTGCTTGTGCTTTAGCAATGATAATATTAAAACCTTCTGGCGATGCATATATTTCTGGTTTTATTGCGGGAGAAACTTCTTGGACTTTTCTTTTAGCATACTCGTGCAACTCATTAACAGAAATCAAACCATCTTCATTCAAATCACCTGCACCTGTGGCAATTCCTTCAACCAGATAACGCGTGTAAATAGAAAGCTCCTCCCCAATCTGCTCAAAAGAATACTGGGTTGAAGTTGACGATGTAAGAACTATTCGTCCCTCGCCTCCTAATTGAGTTCTAATATCTACTGAGCTATCCTCTTTTGCTGACAAACCTTCGGCAAACGCTCCACTGAAGCAACTGTCCAGAATCACCACTTGGCGTCTAGAACGGCTTTCACTCATGCGGTCGTGAATAAAATTGGCAGACACCGACGTTGAGCGAATCAATTCGCCCCTCGGCGTCTTACTGGTGTTCCGAGTCCCAAGATACAACCTACCGCGATCATCTTTGATCCCGTGTCCTGAAAAGTACAGCAACAGCAAATCATCCTTACGACGACCCATAAGACCCATAAATAGATTCTCAATCTCTTCTTCCATTGCCTGTCGGTTAGGATTTGTTAAGCATTTTACCGCAGCAAAATTACCCATTTCTGGATGTTGTAAAACTCTTTTTATTGCCTGTACATCCTTTACAGCTGAAGGAAGTGGTGTTAAGCCAGGCTCATATTCACCAACTCCAATCAACAACGCTATCTTGCCTGTGAGCTTATGATTAAGTAGTGAAATCTCTTCTACAGGAATAGTCGATTCTAGAGGAATATTTAAGCTGACTCCAGCAATCTTTACTTGACGCTCTAATACATGTAATTGATTAAATTGAGCCGTTGCGCCTTTCAAATTGTTACGAACAAAGTTTGCCATCCCACGAGCATAAACTAATAGTGGTTCAAACCCCGTCAAAGGTTCTGCAAAAGTCTCTACTAGATATGCCATGCGAATCCACTCGGATTTTTCCTCCAATTTCAACTTTGAAAGAGTTAATGCCAATTCACGCGCTGCCTCACTTGGGCGAGTATAAGCTAATGCTGTCCACCTCTGAGCCTGAGCAAAATCACGAATATCCGGGTCGTGACTTTCAACTTGCTGCCGCACATAGGTAAGCAAAAAATCAGACAGTTGATTAATCCGCTTTTCGCCAAAACGAGGATTCTCTTTTAAATCTCTCAATAGGGCATTTCGCACTGCTGCATCCATTTCGTATAGTTCATGCCCCACTTCATCGCAAAGGCTAGAAAGCAGCAGATCAGCCACAGCGAGCCAAGGTATTTTCAACTCCTGCCTATGAATATCTCGTTGGAAATTCGCCCATATTCGGTAAAGTAAATCTGGGGTGAGCGCTAACGGAAAAGCAGCATGATAGGCAAAAGAGAGGTGTGCTTCCCCGAAGCGTTGACCAAAAGATTCAATTCGACGACTAGCTACTTCTGGCTTCATGCTCTCTACCCTTGAAATACTCCCAGTTAAATTAATTACAGCCCCTGCCTCAATTGTGCATTGATTCCCCGACCCCGCAAGACATCGATCGCACCATCAAAACCCTGTCGGCTAACTTCAAACATCGGCACTAAACTGGCAATTTCTCCTGCTGTTGTGCCAAACCAGCGCTCTGTTGCCATTGGATTCAGCCATGCAATATAACGCGATCGCTGTTTTAACTGGTCTAAAAATTTTTGGGTTAACTCCAACCGTTCCAGACTAAAACCGCCCCGTGCTGCTCCCCCATCACTAAAAATTAATACAGCGGAACGCTCTGGGCGCAACTGAGCTAGAAAATCTGTGACAGGTTGGGCTTTTTGGCGCGTATGGTCATGGTAAAGATACTTAGTTGGGCAATTGTGAAAGTAGTAAATACTAGCTTTTCCTAAGCGTCCGCCTCGTAATGCTGTCTGGGCTAATCGCTGGGATAGTGCGTGAAAGGGAACCATAGATCCCTTGTGATCAATCAGCAAAAGTAGTTCAGTTCTATTCACACGACTGGGCATCATTACAGGCTCTAGCAAAACCCCCTGCCGTACCACTTGCTCAATAGTTGCCTCTATGTCTAACTCTGTGGGCAAACCTTGGCGTACCATTCGGCGTAAATGCCGCCAGCTTTGTTTCATCTGCCGCCGCGTCACTGGAAAATACTCATCGGTTTCGGTAAAGCGATTAACAGTAATTTCCTCATTATTTTGAGTAGTAATCTGTACTGCTTCAGCCACTTGCATCTCATCCTGTACTTCCATTAATTCTGATGAAACAGGTATAGTGGCAGGTGTTGTATTGAGCAAATCAGGTGAATAATTATCGTCACTTTCTACCGCTTCTTGTCTTCGGGAAGACGTTTTCTCTTCTTCCTTCCTGACAAAAGGTTTTATAGGATAAGGTTCTGTTATTACTTGTTGAAAGTGATAGTTGAACAGGTGTTCTTCATCCTGAGATTTTACCCACAAGGTACGGCACAGTTCTGCTAACGCTTTTTGATCAGTCGTGCCAAAGCCTTCCTGTAAAGCTGTCAAAACAAGGCGGTATTCATCGATCCCCAAGGGCAAACCTGCCTCGCGCAGTTGTGTAAAAAGCTCAAGCAGTGGTAGTTCTTCGTGGTGAGCTTCTATCTTCATACTTCTGGCTGCGATCGCATCTGTTCACCATAACGGCGATAATCATCCCAACTCTTCAGCAACACGCCAGGATAGAGAAGTTCTGTTTTTAACTTGCTGAGAATTTGATCATCTTGATGATGACTAAGAATCCGCACCCAATCCATCAGTTCGCTGGTGCTGACCTTTTTTCCTGCTTCGCCCTTGTCCCGCCGCATCTCTTCGCGCAGTTCTAAAAAGCGATCAATAATTGCGTCCACTAATTCCAAAGGCGAGATTGTAAACCGAGTCTTGACAATTTCGATTAACTGCTGACGTTCAGGGAATTTGACATAGTGAAATAAACAACGACGTAAGAAAGCATCAGGCAAGTCTTTCTCATCGTTACTGGTGATAAAAACAATTGGTGTTGCTTTGGCTTGAATTTTCTTGAGCAGACTGTTTTGTTTTACTTCTGTGACTTCAAACCTTTGCTCATCAAGCTCTAACAGCAGATCGTTAGGAAAATCAATGTCAGCTTTATCTATTTCATCAATCAAAACCACAGTTGGCTGCTCGTTGCGAAAGGCACGCCCTAACGGGCCCCACTCTATATAGGCATCAGCATTTTTTGCTTTGACTGCGGCTTCTTCATCTATTTTGGAGGCAGCAAGTTGAGCATCCCGCAACCTGCCCACGGCATCATAGGTGTAAAGACCATCCCGCGCTCGACTGGTAGATTTGATGTACCAAGCTTCATAAGGTAAACCCAACTCATAAGCCACCGCACGAGCCAATTTTGTCTTGCCGCATCCTGGTTCTCCCTTTAATAGTAAAGGGCGTTCGAGGGCGATCGCTAAATTCACAGCCTCTACCAATTTCTCACTAGGCAGGTAGGGATACAAGATTTGCCCCGTCTCCGGATCTTGCTCTCCTGGCTGGGGTTGAACCTTACCTACATATTTCAGCCGCTTTCCGTCTAAAGTTCTAACCACCGGGTTTCCTCCTCCTGCCAGTTACAGCCACACAAACCAAAAATTTCAGCAAACACACGCTCTGGAATGCCTTCACTCTTCTCTAGAATCACCTGAACTGTATAGTTAATTTTTTTAGTCATCTGGATTGGTAGAATATCAATTGCATTTTCCATCCAGTTAACCAAGACTTGCTCAGATAAGGGATCAATCATTGGTAGCCTAATGGGAATATGGGGTTTCCATACCAGATCAAGCCGATCTGCAAACTCAAGATTCCAAGTATTGACACAACCATCTTGGTCAAGCAAAAACATCAGTAGAAAAAATTCGTTGCTTGAGCAAATTGTCTGTGGGGTTGAGTTTACTAGAGGCAACCAAAAATCATGGATTAATTCGTACAGATAGGTTTCATCAATGCAATCGAGATCGTGAAATACTAGGATGATATGTTGAGTTTTTAATTGAGCTACGACATTCCTGGCAATCTCTTCATGGGATGAAAAATCTTGTACTCCAATCCGACGACCCAACTCTCTCCATAAGGCTGCAATATCAGTCCTAAGTGCCCGGCGTGAGAGATAAAATTTGATTGGGGGAGTCACTGTACTTTCAGGAATTTTCTGTAACAAACGCTTCAGTAACCAGATTTGACCATATTCTGGCGAACCATGAACTAAGAAAGCTCCTATACGTTTTTCTGTAATAAATTCTCGGAATAACTGTACCTGTGCTATGTAGTTGAGGCGAAACAGTTCACTGTGTATTGGCTCACTCTTGCAAGACCTCTCAATAATCTGAATCTGCTTCAGGAGGCGATCGCGCTCTACCTCAACCCGCTCAATTTCCTTGTCAAGCTGAAAAGCTACTAAAGTCCCTGCTTGGATAGCGGAATCAATCCGCAAGCGGCTTATCTTTTCGCTGAGGAGATCGTATTGTTGTTGAAGTTCTTCCTGTCTTTGCTGTAAGTGCCTAAATAAGGACATCAGTAAGTTTTAATATCCAATACTGAGATAATACTATTTTTGTTGCAGGCTGTTTTCTAGCTGCTCGATCTGTTGAGTAAGTTGTGTTATTTCAGCTTCAGCGTTTTGAATCTGTATTTCTAACTGGAACTTCACAGAAGTAGCGGATTCTATCGCTAAACTTTGCCGCAGACGGCTCAATTTCTGGCTCAACAAGTCGTAGTATTGCTGGAGGCTTTCGATTTCCTGTAAAATTCGCCGTCTTTGCCTAATATTGAAGCTAGTTGATCCAGAATCCAAACTAGTTGAGTTAGCTACTACCCTCTCTAATCCTTGCTGTTGTATTTCTTGAATAGGAATACCCAATATTTCAGTTAGTGTGCCTTCTCTGAACAAAGCTGAAATCTGCTTAAAACCTTCTTGAGAACCTAATAAAACTAGCTTTACACTGCCTGCTTCAATTTTTTGTAGTGTCAAGGATGCATCTCCCGAAATTTGACGTAAATGGGCAACAATAGCTTCTGCTAGTGGTCTGTCAATATCATTAATTGTGGCACTTAATATAAGAGTATATTTAACCGGATCGGAAGTATTTTTTATAGGTATTTTTTTTACGTACAAGACTGGAGTCAGATGTTCTGAAATACCTTGTAATCTAATTTCTACGCAACCGAACTTGTAAGCCTGATCTATCGTCCGCCTTGCTGCCAATGCTTTGTAAAAACCAACAGCAAAAGCGATCGCGGCTTGATCTCCAATTTCTTTATTCATACCAATGACAAAAGAAATATGTTGTGCAATTGCTTTTGCTTGAGCTTCGGAATAGCAAGCATTCAACAGCACACAATTTATTTGATCGGCTACTAGTTCAAATAACGCTGCGAGAGCATCGGGTTGTACAGGTTGGTATTTTCCGAGTAAATCTTCAAAACAAAGCTCACCTGTACTGGTTCCATGTCCAGAAAAATGCACAATCTGCGGCTCAACATCGAATATTGCTTGGCTGATATCTCCCGGACGTACAGATTCACGGGAGTCTAGAATAAATCTATCTCGCTCTCTTGCTAGTTGCAGTCTCTCACGAATATCACGTAACTCTTGCCCCAAGCGTAATCGTGTAGCATTACTGGGATCTGCTGCTAAAAACAGAATTTTGATTTGACCATTACTGCTCATTTAGATGATCAACCCAGAGTATGATTTTTGACTAAGTTCATTTTCACATAAGTAAAGACCATAATTGTTGCACCTTTGCCGCTGTTCTTGTTAAAAACATAAAAATCTGGCATTTAAATTGAGAACTACTCAGAAAACAATCGAATCATTAATCTAGTTTCTAGGAGATAAACAATTTGTTATTAGAGTTAAAGGGATTTGCACAACTAGAATTAGAACAGTAAAGCATATTTGGGAATATATCAGCAGATAGTGTCTATGTTCAGTTTTCCCAATTTATGCTTACTGGGTTTCACGAGTCTTTATATTTTTGAGCGGATTTACTTCTAGTGGCGGCTACAGTCTCAAGTTACTTTTGCTAGCGTAGTGATATAAGGTTTATCGATCCCCCAGTAAGTGGCTGGAAGCAAAAGGATTAATATGGCTCATTTAAATCAGCGTCGCTCTCAAAATGTCAACGGCGATTTTTATGTAGATACTACCTGTATTGATTGTGATACCTGTCGCTGGATGACTCCTGAAGTATTTTCTCGTGTTGATGAACAGTCGGCGGTTTATCATCAACCAACAAATGATGCGGAAAGATTAGCTGCACTGCAAGCACTTTTAGCTTGTCCTACTAGTTCCATTGGCACTGTTGATAAACCAAAAGATATCAAAGCTGTTCAACAAAGTTTTCCAATATTAGTAACAGAAAATATTTACCACTGCGGCTATCATTCTGAAAAATCTTACGGTGCTGCTAGCTATTTAATTCAACTTCCAGAAGGTAACATTTTGGTGGATTCTCCCCGTTTTACGCCGCCTTTAGTCAAGCGTTTAGAAGAACTGGGGCCAATTCGTTATATGTACCTAACTCATAAGGATGATGTGGTAGATCATCAAAAGTTTGCCGAGCATTTTCAGTGCGATCGCATCCTCCACGTTGATGATATTACTGCGGATACTCGCAATGTAGAAATACAGCTAACTGGTTCTGAACCATTTACCTTGACTCCAGATTTATTAATTATTCCAGTTCCCGGTCACACTAAAGGACAAACAGTCCTACTTTATAAAAATAAGTTTCTCTTCACTGGCGATCATCTCGCTTGGTCAGAAAGCTTCCACCAACTAGCTGCATTCCACAATGCCTGCTGGTATTCTTGGTCAGAACAGACTAAATCAATGCGTAACTTGGCTAATTACTCTTTTGAATGGGTGCTACCAGGTCACGGGCGAAGGTTTCATGCTGATAAAGAAACCATGCGCCAGCAGATGCACAAGTGTATTCAGTTGATGGAATCTTTGAATTGAGTGAAACTGTCACACTGACCGACATCCCGCCCAGAACTGAAGTTCAGGGCTGATAGCGAAAGTCCACTCAAGTGGACTGAATTGATTATTTAGTCCACTTAAGTGGACTTCAGCTATTAGACTCGGAATTCATTCCGAGGCGGGATAGAAACGCAGTGAGAGATTTATTAATAAAGATATGGCTGTGGGCTTGTGTGTACACGGTAGCTTTTAATTAGAGAGAGGTCAGACTGTATTGCATACAACTGGAGTTTGGACTAAAA
>NZ_KV757642.1:62885-77433 GCF_001712795.1 Nostoc sp. KVJ20 | reverse complement strand
TCAATCCACCTAAGAGGATGTTGTGGACTGACATCGACACGATCATTGCCGTACCCGTCGCTCCCATTAGCGCTAGTGTGCTATTTGTTATCTTGCTGTTCTTTTTTCCTGAAGTCAGTACAGCAGCATTATTGACAAAGCTTTCAGTCTCGTCGTGGTAAGTATGCATTTCGTTCTCCTGAAACGATACGCATATTATTCGGGTTTTCACCCACAAAACCTACAAACCAAAGTACTAAAAAAAACCGTACCTTTGCCTACATAGAATATTTAATACAATCTATTTCACAGCAAATCTAGCAAGTAGACTGCTTATATAGATGTTATAGCTGTTTATTATCAGTATTTAAAATTATATAGGTATACAATTTTATATTCATTGATGAAATTTAGAGAAATAAGCGCCAGATTGCCTATTGACTTTTTTCCCTTTGTTGGTTTTCTCATCAGTATGGAACCGATAATGGCTGGATGTTGAGCTTGTCGCCGACTTGAATTTTAACAGCACCAGAGGGCAGTTCTAAAACCTGAGTAGCAACACTACCCCTGTAAATTGGACAAGGATTTTTTGCACAAGGTGGAGCGTTGTAAATTACCGTCGTCACCATACTATCCTTGATGAAAATGATGTCTAGGGGGATTTTTACTTGCTCCATCCAAAAGGGGACATTTTTGTATTCCTTGCCCAAATTAAACAACATCCCGCGATCGCCGGGCAAATGATTGCGAAACTTCAACCCCTTCTTTAATTCATCAGGTGTAGTAGCTACTTCCAACTTGAATGTGCGATTGTTGTAAGTAAGGGTCTGGATTATAGGTAAATGCTGGGGACGAGTTTGCAAGTAGGCGATAGTTGTTGAAGCGGCAATAATTGATATTCCCGCAATTGGCCCAAGGATGTTTAAGACTTTCAAACCCGCAATAAATAAGTCATTTTGGTTAGGAATTTTTATTAACTGCATAATTAAGAACATCTAAGAATTGAAGAAGAATTCAGAAGTCAGAATGAATCAGTGGGGGATTTAGACCCGCCACTGTCTTATTGACCACTAAATATGCAGATTTAGTGGGGGTGCAAAAACGCTCTGGATTCATCCACCAGTCGCAGAAAATACCTTTCCTGTATTCTGGCGACTGACGCATGTATTCTGGTTCAATAAAATTCCTTATCCAAAAATATTGACATTGCCGGCACTATATATACTTGAGTCAAGGGGACTGGACGGTAAACCTTGTAAATCAGCTTTGTTTCGCATACCCTCAATCCGTTCAGCTTCCCGGATTGCCAGAGGATTCATATTATTTCTCGCTGACAATAATGCTTCAAGTCTAATTTCTAGCGGCGGCAGTTCACCAATAGGTGGAATATCGTCTGTGAACATCAGGCAAAAAGTAGAGATAGCCGCCCTTTCCACAATTGCTTGGATTTCCGCACCCACACAGCGATGGGTCGCTTTGAGCAGTCTGCGCCATTCTTCATCGCTGAACCCATCTCTATCACGGAACCGATAATCAAATCTAGCGAGATGAATTTTAAAAATCGAGTGTCTTTCCCCATTATTGGGTAAATCCACCTTAAAAATGTCGTCAAATCTCCCGCTTCTAGTCAGTTCTGGTGGTAGCCATTCAATGTTGTTGGCAGAAGCAATAATTAATACATCACTCTTTCTTTCCTGCATCCAGGTTAACAACATCCCTGCTAGTCTTCGGGACAAATCATCATTGAGAGTAAATCCCTTGTCAAAGTCGTCTAGGTATAGAATTACACGGTTAATCCTGTCTACTAGTGCCAGCAAGTTTTTTAGCTTGTACTCCGCCATGTTGCCGTAACTACGAAAACTGCCCCACTCTAAAACGATCATCGGAATCCCCAATCGCTGGGAGCAAGCTTTCGCTGAATGAGATTTACCTGTGCCTGGGGGCCCAATCAATAAAATACCTTTGGGTAGCCGAAGATTATATGCTTTAGCTAACGGCGTTAATAAGCGCTTATATGTCTTAAAAGATTCCTGCATCAAGTCCAGTCCGCCAACTTCAATTGCTGGGGGCTGGAGAAACTCAATATTGTAAACTCGCCTGAGCAGGTCAGTTTTGTAAAGAGAAAGTTTTTTTGTCAGTTCTTGGGCTTTGGTACAAGAAGCTGTAGCCCAACTAATCCCATACTCAATATCTGCTAAATAAATCCCCACAGCAGCAAGGGCCATCTCATGAATTTCCTTTTCACTATAGTTTTTTGGCAATACCCCTTGTAGATAATTGCTGATTTCTTCAACTGTTGGCAGTTCTTGTCTAATCGTCGGCACAAATGCGGTAATTTCAGATGAAAGACTGGCGTTTGGCCCCAACAGGATAGCTGTTCTATTTGAGTTCCGGTTGTCAAGTTTCAGATTTATAAGGGCAGACTTAATCCATTCGGCGGTTAAGAAAAAATCCGGGTCAGTAGTTGAGTCTCCCAACCAAGGAAATATCCCCTCTAATATTAAAATGCCTTCTTTTTCAGTAGCTTTCCAAAATCGCAGGATCTCAAAGTAATCTTCGCGTTTATTTTTGGTCATCGGCTGATACTCTAGTACTTGTTGTAAAATCAAGTCCTGCTCATTAACTTGTAACTGATGTAATTGATCGTCTGATAGTGTCCACAGATAGCATAAAACGTGCTTTTGTTGACATTCCCTAGCAATGCTTTTCAGTAGTCTTGCCCTTTCTTGCAGTGGAGATTCTATCGCAATCAAAGGATTGTTTAGTTTTATCAGGTCAAATACTTGCTCTATCAGCCCGGTATTCATCAGTTTTTTTATTTGTTGGTCATCCTGATAATAAAAGTTGTAAAACATTGTTTCCACAGACAAAAGTATTGAAAAATACAGTACTTTTACCTCTTGCTTTTTGGCTACAATATACCATTTTCTCTGAATTCACTCGGTATTATTTGAGTGAGAAAACTACTTATCTTAAGTGCTAAATTAGCATTAAATAGCAAATAAAATTAATATTTAAATCTTAAATATTTTTCGTATTTACCCTTTAATATATTTATCTATATATAGATAAATATATTTAGAAAATTAATATTTAGCGTTAATAAACTGATAAAATAATGAAGAAAATTTCTTTAAAACTAGGTATTTTTATGATGTTTAATCTTAATAAAAACCAGATTTATGTGCTTGCTTTACTGTTAAGTATGGGAGTGTCATCATGTCAATCACCAGAACAGAAAGCCGCAAATGCTCGAAAAGCAGTAGAAGCAGAGCGAGAGCAAAAGTTCAAACAGTTTGTCGAGAGTACGCCTGATTTGTACAAAGTAAATTGGAAAGTTTGTGGCGATGGTTTGATTAGTATATACAAGGATATTAATCAAGGTTGCAGTGAAAGTAGAGATATTCCTACTAAAGGGTTTTTAAATCCGGCTTTTGTTTGGGGGCCTGTCGGAGAAGTTAAGTTTGCTAGCAAGCCAAGTTTCCTCAGAGGGAAGCAAGACACAGGACTCTTTGTTAAATCCAAGGGATGTCTGAAATCGGGTAGTCCTAAAGAACAGCAGTTTTATAAAGTGGAAGAATTTTCATTAAAAAAAGACAGTAATCCTCAACCTACAAATGCCAAAATAGAAATCGTGCCTAAACAGGAAAAAGAGAATATATTGCGAGAAGCTGTCGCAAATGCACAACTAGAAAATGCTTCTTTGACAAATTTTGGTGTATCCTCAAACGGGCTAATTCCTACTGGTAAAGCTTGTCAATCATTTGATGAGTGGAAGAAAGGTAATTAGGAACTCTCTTTCAGTTTAAAGTTCCATTTCCTGATTCTGATGCCGTTGTTGTGAATTATGCTGTTGTAATTTCCGCGAGAGATTGACCAGTTCTTGGTTCCAATCTCTCGCTTTAGACCTGTTTCTTTTTGCCTGTGGCAGCAATTGTTTAATAGCCCGTGCATTTGCATTCCCAAGTTCCGAAGAGTCAAATGCTACTTGTACATTAGGAATATGTTGCAATTGCTCAACAGGTAAGCTATTGGGGCGATCTATAGCCATGTATAGCGTTCTTTTGAGCGGTACCTCACCCTTGACAAGATATTCCAGCATGGCAAAAGACATGGTATCAATGGGAGATTTACACAGCACTAACCTTTCTACAGGCGAAGTTGGCTGTTCACCTAAGTGAAAGTAAAACCAACTCTCACGGCGCTTAGTTCCAAACTCATAGCCCAAGAAATTATTGTTTTCTCCCCGTGTCCCCCGCTTAAATGCACCTTTTGCATGATGCTCTAAAGACCGCATTACGAACACAGCATTTTGTTGGTCATCAGCGTAGACAAGTCCCCTGTTATGCAGAACCTGCACAAACTTTTCAGGTATTCCTCGTTTTTGAGTCAGGTAATGCTCAACTGCAAGCCATTTGTTTTTATCTTCAACTGGTAGCGTGAATTGAGGTCTTGGTTCTAACTGTATAATCTCAGCAGCCACTTGATAACTTTTTGCTATCGCTGCTCCAATAGCCCCCGATTCACCAAATCGCTCATGTAACCAGACAACCGCCTGCCGCAGATCGCATTGGTTAACGTGCATGACTAAATCAATCGCACCATTCCCACCCAATGGAGAACCAGGATCGAGATCGCTGAATTTCGACTCATCTATATTAATGATGTGATTTTCACCACGCCATCGGCTCTGCTCATGATGCAACCCTAACTCCCAAGCCACATCGTCCAAGGGCAAATCACGCAGTTGTTCTGTCTGCTGTTGCCATAACTGGTTTTGCTTCTCTAATTCCTGAATCCGTTTTTGCAAAAGTTCATTTTCAACAGATAGAGCCTTGGCTGTGGCTTCTATCTCTTCTTTGCGGTGTATCGCTCTGTCCCGGTCGGCAGCTTTGGCTTTTAATTGTTCTGAGTTGAGTGAGTCAACCTCTAAGTCCCGTCCAGACTCAACTATGCGGTAAAAGTCTTTGATATCGTAATGTTGCGCCCTACTCCCCTTGATTCCACGTTCTAACCCAATTAGCCGCATTGTGTCATAGTAGGAATCTTGAAACGAGCGAATTTTCTCCCGCCCATCAAAGAAATGATTACATCGGAGTTGCCCCTGCTCATCTAAAGGCACGAAATAAGCGTGAATATGGGGAGTCGCTTCATCTAAGTGCAACTCTGCTCTAACTATCCGTTCTCCATACTCATCTACTAACCACTGGTGAGTCGCTTCTAACCAGTTGTCTAATTTTTCCTGCTCATAATACCCAGCCAATCTTGGACAATCTGGACGAAAATAACTCGCTGATGCTGACAACAAAAACTCTACACAGTACACACCATCCGTGCGAATCTTCCGTTTCTGTTCATGCTCCTCAATTTTCGCTAAAACCAAATCCTCCAGTCGTTCCTCTCTTTCGTTACTGCCAATGAATCTAATATTTTCTCTTCTTGGATCAGCGTTAGGCGTTTCTCGTTCCCGGTTAGCATGAGATGCACTCCCCGCTATGTTACTCCGCTTTAATTTTTTCAGTCGCGCAATCGCATAAGCCATTTTAAACAAACCCTGTTAAAATTATTTTCGACCCAAAATTTTCCATTTTTCGCTCCAAACGCCATACACAAATGGCTAAAATCAAAATAACCCAAGATAAGCGTAGTGGGTACGGTTATTTTATTCTCTAAGCGAAGAATTGTTGTTAGCAAAAAACAGTGGTTCCCTAGAGTAGTCCTAGAGTAGTCCTGGAGTAGTTGTAAAGCAGTCCTAGAGAAATCAGTAATTACTGTTTGCAATTCTCTAAAGCAGTTGTACGACAGTCCCATAGCAATCCTAGACTAGTCGTATAACAGTCTTGGAGAAATTGTAGTTTGGTATACAATTTCGTCATATAAAATTCGCTAAGTCTATGGGATTAGTGGTGATTAAATTAAGTTTCTAAAGGAAAAGAAATCAGTTAGACTTTAATCATATTCTGCATTTTTATTCTGCAAAGTGAAAGCAAAGTGAGTGACGATGTTGCACCTTCCCAGGGAAACTTTTGCATGAAAAAAAATGGAACAGAACCAACAAGTAATTATTTCAATTAAGCGAACGTTAGGCACTATTGATGGACAGATAATTAATTATCTGCACTCCAGACCCTTTGGTTTAGGGAACCTGCCTGAAATAGTAATGTTGACCCTCCTTGAATATTGGTCGCCCTTTGCCATATCTGCTAATGGGGTGGATGGTGAAGAACTCAGGCAGAGGGCAATTTGGTCAATTAAAAAATTAGAAGCACAAGCGGCTTTGATTCGTGAGGTTTTTTTGTCATCTCAAGTTCAAACTGCTGTGACTGTGGACAACTCCTCAGTTAACAACAGTGCTTCGCATGAAAGGCTAATGTCCACCATTGATGATGACGATGACCAAACCTTGGATGAAGACATTGATGAATTGACAGAACTAAAACTGCCAGAAGAAATAAAGCAGATTAACAACCTGTTTAATATCGAATAGTAATTGAGAAAAATTCATGAATACGCAGAAAAAAGGGATTGCACCTGTTTACACAAGGGTAGCTGTGTCCATTGATTTAGGTGGGAGCCAGAGCAAGGTAATTGTTCAGGTATATCCTTCGGGTGTGCCGATGGTAATAGCAATGGAGCCAGAAATTGCAGATGTCGGAAAAAACTCAATTACTCATTTGTCAGGAAACTGTACTTGGGTAGGAATAGGTGATGAGTATTATGTCTTGGGCGCTCTAGCTAAAAATACTTTTGCTGGCACACCAGGACTCAGGGATCTGAAATATCACTATGCTTTACCAAAAATAGCAGGATTATTATGGAAAATTTGTCTTCAATTGGGCTTGAGTAATGGTGTTGACGCTTCCGTGCAATTATTGCTACCGCCAGGAGAAATGTCGGACGGCAAGGATTTGGGTAAGAAGCTGTCAGCAGCCTTGAGAAAAGGAATTGTCACACCAACAGGCAAGTTAAAGCTTAAGCTACATAATTTTTACGTAGCTTCAGAGGGGAGCGGGATTATGGCTTACCGCAGTCGCACTTTGGGGGCATTGTTTGGGCAAAAAAGTATTGGTTTGTTGATGTTGGGCTACCGGAATGCTAGTTTTTTTGTTTCGGCTAAAGGTAATCCCGCAAAAGCTGAATCTACAGAGTTGGGAATGAATTGGCTAGTACAGCAATTTGTAGAGCGTACTGCTGTTGGGCTATCAAAGGATGATTTACGTATACCAAAAGCTTTAGTGTCAGCAAACTTGGGCAATCTGAATGCATTACAGTCGTTATCACGCAAAGCCACATCTGCTGGAGTTGAATCTGATTTAAAGTTGTTTAACTCGGTTTTACTAGATGTCAGAGGTGATTACTGTCGAGCTTTAATTCGGTGGATTAGAAATATTGCCGTATTGGATGAAGTTATCATTTGCGGCGGGACTGCTGAGTTTGTGCATAAGGAATTAACTCAACATTTTGAAAAAGAGGGCATACCCATTGTTTGGAATGGCAATGTCGAGATGCCTAAACGTCTTGATACTCAAGGTTTGGGCGACAGGCTTGCTGATGTCTGGACTGCACACATTACCTATATCAAGATTTTAGACCAAAGTTTTGGCTACGAACGTAAAACTGATTTGGTTCCAGACTATCATCAATCCCCACAATTACGAAATTCCACACCACCCAAAGAAGTTTGGGAGAAAAACGGCTTTTTGACCATGCATCCTGGAGTTTAGCCCGGAGTTAGGAGCTATCACCTACGATTCATGGCGGATACGCGATCGCTCTGATATGGTTTTGTACCACAAGAGCGATCGCTTCGGATAAAGCTAACTATTTTATATCCCAGCCATCAAATAGATTAGGCTGGTCTATTCCGTATTGTCGCTGCACCAATCGTCGCAGTTCTGCTACCGAGTTAGCCGACTTCATCAAAATCAGCACTGATGTGACGTGTGGGGATAATCTCTGTTTTGTTTCATGAGAGAGCATTTGATGAATTTTGTACTTCATAAAGCCCATTTATAAGAACGGGATTAACAATGTCGAGTTTGGCTTTTTCCTCTGGTGTCATCCAACTATAAATGAACTCCCAGTAGTACAAGCCATTCTTGATGTGCTTCTTATGCAGCTTACTAATCCGAGCCAAATTCTCTTCAAACTCAGCTTCAAACATTTTTGTCCAAGGGCAGGGCGTAGACAGAATACGACAATCATCTATCCGGCGTTGTTCAACTGTGCGTTGTTCACCCCAGATTTGCTCGAATCTACTCGTGAGTGAGTATAAAAGCAAGTGCATCTATCAAACTTTGAGCTTGTAGGTTTCCTTTCGTGTCGAAATACCGCCAAATGATTCTAACATCATTTATTGATATCGTTTCAGCACGAGTTCCTACGCCATTAACAGTATATTCCGCAGCTAGTGTAACATGACTTAAGCCTTGCTGCATAAGCTTTTTATATAGTCTAGGTGACTTAAAAGGTAACATGATTAACCAGTTACGATTTATACCTATGATTGAAAGAATTTGATTTTGAGACATGCGGTACTCTTTCGTCTCAACTATTCTGATGGCATCAAACCGATAATTACCTATGTACAATTCAATGGCTTGAGGGCTGCAAACTTTTTCTTAGTCATAATTAGCTGTGCGAGATTTTCATCAACTCTTCGCGCAGCGTTTGTAAATACTCTTTCGAGATAGATGACTATCTCTGATACCTACAATAGATTATTTAGCTAACTCTCGAAGTCAAGATATTGAGTTCAAGCCTTACCATAAATAGACTAAATTTTCTATAGACTGAAGTACTGTTTTTTTCCGTACCTTAGCCAATTGATTTTATGAGAACAGAAAATATAAACTCTGTCTGGAAGAACCATATAACTCACGTTTTCACTTGCAGAATCTGGTGTAGGAGATTGTTCTTTTACACCAATTTTTTAACTATGAAAAAATCATGCAACAACTAAAATTACCAAGCCACAACAACGGTACATACCCTCAAAAGTCAACAGACTCATTCACTATCCCTCAACAGAAAGAGCGACTAGAAAATCTGTTGTATCAGAAAGTTCAACAAGGGGAAGATATATCGCCTTGTATTGAAGCTCTCTATTATTTAGCTTCAAAGCAAACAACACAAGACCAACTGCAAGTGATGTGGGCTGAAGTAATCAAAGAACGCTCGGCATTCAATTCATTGCAAAGAGTAATCATTACAGCCTTCGCCATCTTAGGAATGATTGCCTTTTTTAATGGGGCATTTCGCTCTGTCAAACCATCGGCAGCTGCTAACCCACCTGCTGTTCAAGCTCATTAAAAGGATTTCACGCATAAGCTGAAAGCGTTGTTTGATAATGCTTTCAGCTTATATTATCACTCGCTCTGCATAGCTCCCGCCTAATATGCTGTGTCTTTGTCGAAAGGCAAACTGTCTTCCGGCTCAAAGTTACGCAGGTCTTGCTCCATCTGCTGCCGACGTTGGACGTATGTTCTGCTAGCGCCAATCCGAGCATTCATTTTCTGCTCACCAAAGTTAATACCTTGTTCTGCGTAATCAGCAGACACAGCATCATAATTCTCGACTTCTACTTTCTTGCGCCACTCAAGCTGTTCAAGGGCACTTTCACTGATACCAATTTTCTGAGCGTACTCTACATATTCAGGTCTGAGAGAACCATCAGGGTTAAATTGCTTTTTTTCTTGTTCAGTGAAGAAATCGTAAGCTGTGTAGATTAGCCACGGTTCTGGATCAGTCTCGTCCAGGTGCTTCCACTCGTCGTATTCTTCTTTTAATCTACGAGCATAGTCATCGACTGCTTCTGGATGTGCGCCAAGAGATAACTTTTGTTGTCTTACTTCATCTTTTAAATTTCCATCTGCATTGAACTCTTTTTTATTCATGTTTATCCAACGCTTAATTCTTGACATAAAAACCTCCCCAAACATTAACCAAGTTTCATCAATTTATTAAAATAATGACTCTGGAACTAAAACATTTTGATCCCAGGCTCAATCAATGGATTTATACAGATGAGCGCAAAACTATTTTAACCGAAAAGCTCAGTAATACTTTACTGGAATCATATTTCCCTGATAAAAAGTTTTCATTTGGACATTCAGATGAATACAGTACAGACGAAGATTTAAGGAATCATCCAGATGGACATATTTTATTACTCTCTTCTAAGACCCGCTTACTTTATGGAGAAAAAAAATGTTTAGAAACTATTCAAAAAATTTGTCCAGATAGTAAAGACAGAGGTGCTTATGGTTCAATATTTCTCGGAGCTTGTAAAAATGCAATTTCGGAACGGCTAAATATTCTAGTAGTAGATGATTCTACTGACAACAGGGGTGAAAATGGAGGAATATTATCAAATGATTTAGCATATAAATTAGTTGGTGACTGTTATGGGCAGATTTCAACCCAACTTTATGATAAGCTCACTTCAAGAGAATCACAGCCAGATAAAAGCTACCGTGTTATCCAGCATCGGTTCGGTTGGGTAGAAGGAGACGGAGCAGACACTACTAAATATCGTTTTGGCAAAGGAACCCTCCGACCATACAAACTAGACAAAATAGAATATGCAGATCCAAATAACAAACCCAAAATCGATATAATTCTCCCTGTAAGTAGTTTCAAAGGAACAGATAAGGATAGACCAGCAGGGGCGACTAAACCTCAAATTAAGCCAGGATTATATCAGCAAAATATTTGGTTGGCTGAAAAAGGACAATCTCAACAAGGTCAAATGTCTATCTCCCAACTATTGGCATCTTTCCCTCACGGGCTTAAAGATTTTATTGAGTCACTAGAGGTACAAGCTCAAAGATTAACCTCTATTCAAGATGATCCAAGACTTGTTGCTGCTTACTATTGTGAAAGATACGAAAAACGTAAAGAATCATTGAGCCAAAATAAGTTAAAAACAGGCGAAGTTACAAATCTTGAAACAGATATTAAAAACTTAGGGACAAATGATGACTTAGATGCAGATCAGGAGTTAGATGATGACCCCGCCAAAGATGACTTGTTTATGTACAAACTCATTAAAGGTGATTTACTAGGGCATCAACAGCTTTTAGAAACAGAGAAGGTTAAACAGGAATTAAGTCGGTTTGTACAAAGTGAGTGGCGAGATATTGCTATTGGGAAAACGCTCACTTTTGACCGAGGGATGATTATTCCCTCCAAGGAACTCAAAAATGGTGAAATTTGTGTTTCATGGGAAAAAAATGAAGAGAAAATTCTTAACTTCCGTTCTCCTTTTCTGAATTCTAATGGATTGTGTGTGTCTACCAACAAGCACGTTGAAGATCAAATCGGGCCAGATGGGAAGGTTTTAGAAGGCATAATTGTAGTCAATGACGAAGACCACAAGCGCATACAAGGCAGAATTACAGAGTTAGAAACACAAGGGGTTGATGTTGATTTTATCGACCCAGCAGAAACCGAATCAGAACGCCAAGCACGAGATTTTGATGGTGACTGCATTGGTGTGGCACGAGCCAGCTTGTATCCCAATTTAACAGCCGAAGCCGAGTACAGAAACCAACCCCAGAATGCTTATGCTCCGACAGTTAAGCTCAAAAAGCAATCATTCTATGATCCCACCGATGGAAGCCAGCCCCCATTTGAAAAAATCGCTATCCACATGAGCGATAGTATTAGTGTGGGAGTAATCAACAATCAAGTTACTGCATTGGAGGCATTAGAATCAGAAATAGAAATACTAAAAACTTACGGTACTTTTGAGCAGAAATCAAATTATTTAGACCAAGTTTCTAGTCATTATCAAAGTTTATTTGAACAGGAATATGACCAGAAGCCCAAACCAATTAGAGCAGAGTACAAACCCTTCATGCAATCTGTTGTAACTTTAGCAGAGAATCCTAATAAAACGCCAGAGATTATGCATCAGGCAATGGATGTTAACCGCCTGATGTACCGAGAAATGATTGGTGAGGGGTGTTATCAAAACCAAATAGCGGTTGATTTATTCAAAAGTGCTAAAAAACCTGAGATGGATAAAATCAGGGAAAACAGCCGCTACTTATATCGTGATGTTAACTATATTAAAGATAAGAAATCACGTTCAGTTTATTTAAACTCTGGCATTACTCCCACTGGTTACTCTCCTGTAGAATTATTAATTAATCAAACTAATAAATATTTCCAGCAATCACAATTAGAATCGCGCCCCATCGTTCAGTTTAAAGACTTGTTCAAAGGAGTAGAATTTACACCACAGCAGAAATTTGCAGCGATCGCCGCGAAGTACGAGTTCGATGTGAAATTCAACGCTGCGGTTCGGATGTCTCAACGGCGTGAAACCGAGAAAGGGCCATCCGCAATTGTGCAAACTCCACAAGGGGCGAAGCTGGAAATTACCAATCTAATTCGTTACGGGCATCCTGAAATCTGGAAAGCCCAGACGTTGAACATTCGCCTAGAAGAAATTAAATTTACAAACAGTGACCGCCCCCATAAATTATTGGCAGTCGCACAAATTAATGACGAGGTTAGGGAAGATGGAAAACCTGCATACCGTCATCTTGGAACAGTTAGCCAACAATCTATGACTGACCATAACCTCAAACCGGGGATGACCACACAGGGAGCTAAGATACTGGAATTCAAACCAGAACTTACTCGGAGTCAAACTAAATTACTCTTTGCTTTGGCAAATGATGCGGCTGTTGCATTTTACGCTTCAATACCAGAGTCAGAGAAGCTTGCTGCTGCGGCGGCTGCCTGGAACATCTCTGCATCCCGCCAAGATGAACTTGAAGTTGCACGTAAGCACGACGACACAAGTGCTTACGCAAAAAAAGTCTCCAACTTCGCCTTTGCTGCTTTCCCAAACGAAATTATCTCCCGCTTAAACGAACTGCAATTTAGCGAATCAAAGTTAGTCACATTAAATAATGAAGCAAATCAATTTTTGGGCAGAAAATGGAACCCACTCGAATTGCACCCGATAGAAATCAGAGCCTCTCACCACCCACCGGGACACGAACGCCATGTTTCCAGACTGTTGTTTGTACAGGACGGCGACGGCGAATACAAGGAATTCGCCATGCTTGAACCCAGAACCGGAATGCTGCCTATTGGCACAAAGGCGCAAGCTAATTTCGTTGGCGTGGAACCTGCTACTGCTAAGGCCACTATTGGTTTACCTGGAAATGAACCCATTGAGATAACTATCCGCGAACTTAAAAATTTCTCCTACCCAGGAATTGTTTTTAACGACCAACCCGTAAATTTAGAATTTGGTACTGTGCCAGTTCCTGATAAAACAGTAAAAATTAAATTAGATGCCTTGACTTTGGGGGAGTTAGACAGTGATTCTGTCGAACAGTTAAAACAAGTTAATTACCTAAAAAATGGTAATCCCCTGAAATTAAAACTCACTTCTATCTCCGAAACTGGTAGTCTTGCGTTTGTGCTGGGCGAGTCGTCAAATGGTAATCTCCTGAAAATTAATAAAATTAACTTTTATGATTTTTCTGGTCAGACATTTAATGATCAAGATTACCGAAAACTGACTATAGAAACGCCACCTTTAAAAACTAGAGATGCCGTGTTTTTGAATGGTGAACCCTTGGGAGTACTGCACTTTAAGAAAGATAAGGACGCGCTCAAACAGCTTGGACTACTCAAAAGCGGTGAACTTACATCCGCGCCTGCTATTATTCAAAGTAATTTTTCACTAGTGTGCGCCAAAATTGACCCAACGAGCGTTGAATATCCTACTATGTGGACGAAGGAATTTCAAGTTTTTGGGACTCAATCGATTAACCGCCAACAACAGCAGATGATTGATAGTAGTGCTAAAATTCTACACAAAATTAAAGAACGTCCTACATTCCTCTTTGCTACCCCAGAAGACAAAATGCTGGGTTTAACACAACTGGTAGTAGACAACCACAAAGTAGATACTGTAACCAAGTGGTTAGCTGACCAAAATGTGGACTTTGCTCCCGTCCCAGCAGAGGATGTACTCAAAGAAACTAAAAAGGGATTAGCAGTATTTAACTTGGTTAATAGTTCAATTCTTCCTAAAACTTTGTCGAGTATGACCAAGAAATTTGGGGACGTGATTGAATCAAGTACTGAATATCAGCAACTCGTTAGCTCCCTTGCCACACGACCGCAATTTTTAAAACCGCCAGAACAAACAGCACAATCCCCACCTAACCAATCTATAACTCCATTACTCTCCAGCACTCCTTCTACACCAGACATTAGTAATAGCGTGAAAACCGAACCTTTAGGTGTAGAGAAGCCCCCAACAGTCACTATTGATGACTTGAGAAATTGGTACAATGCCGCCGATAAGTTAGGGAAGTCAGAAAATTACAAAAAACGCATTGTAGAAGTGGCTTATGGGTTTAAATCTGGTGAGCAATTATCAGCCCAAGCCTTGACAGTAATGAATAAAGATACATCTGAGCTTGAAGCCATTAGTCGGC
The DNA here is from genome assembly GCF_001712795.1 of Nostoc sp. KVJ20. GTDB lineage: Bacteria > Cyanobacteriota > Cyanobacteriia > Cyanobacteriales > Nostocaceae > Nostoc. The sequence goes on along the minus strand of NZ_KV757642.1, from coordinate 62,980 downwards.
TGACTCAAATTGCTCAAAGGATTGGCATGGTTTGGGGTAAGTCTAATGAAAATGGCACTCAAGTTTTAGGAAAAATTTATGACTTGGCTTTCAAT
>NZ_KV757642.1:29175-62788 GCF_001712795.1 Nostoc sp. KVJ20 | reverse complement strand
AACTGTGGTATGAAAAAGGATTGGAACATCTCAAATCAGGAAACTTATCTGGAGTAATGGAGTGCTTCAGAAATGCACTTTATTTCTATCCTAATTTTGCGGAAGTTCACAATACTATAGGAATGATTCAGTTTCAAATCGAAAAATATGAAGGTGCGATTCAACTTTTTGATAACGCATTAGCAATGAATCCTAACTTTGCTGAAGCTTATAATAATCGGGGACTAGCTCTATCAAAAATCTGTCATAAATCAGAATTCCCCAAGGTGATTGAAGATTACACTAAAGCCATCGCCCTGAATCCAAATTTAGTCCAAGCTTATTTAAATCGGGCTGATACGTATAAAAATCTAACTGGTGATAATCCAGCAGCTATCTTAGATTACAATCAAGTAATTTTACTTGACCCAAACTGTTTATCAGCCTATATAAATAGGGCGAATATTTATTTTTTATGTGGGGAATTAGAAAGTTCACTCTCTGATTTAGAAAAGGCATTATCTTTGGATGCTGATTGTGCAGAAGCATACTGTGGACGAGGGACAGTCAGATTTCATCTGGGCGATATTGAGGGTGCTAAAAAAGATTTGTTTAAAGCTTTTGGTTTGTACGAGGCGCGAGGAAATATGATTTACTGTGCTTTTACTAGAAGTTTGATTATAGACCTTTTTCGAGATTATGAAGTTTATAAGGATTTGCTTGGGGTTGAAAGTAGGATAGCCAAATCGAAAAAATAGCCACTTGACAAAAGTGGCTATAAATTTCATCTCAGAATTTCAATCACAGCCGCCAGAATAGATGCAGCTTTGTCGTTAGCCGGAATGAATACTCGCTTTTTCCACTGAATTATTTCAGTAAAACATCCCACAGTCACAAATCTGTCAGCTAACGATAAAGCATTGACTAATTCAATACGGCGCTCATTTGCAATAGTAGAACAACGCAAAGTTACACCTCCGGGTAATTGCTCTGAATACCGCTCATTCAGTACCAAATAAACTAATTCTTCTGGAGAAAGCAGCTTATTTTTCATACCCAATTGTTCGGCAACAGTACGAATATCTTGAGCATCAACCACTCGCCCCAGAATTTTCTCCCCATTGCTGGTTTGCAATCGAAATACTCGATTGTTTTTGTTTGGTAGGGTTTTCCAAATAGGCAGAAGAATGCCAGTTACAAGATGAATATAATCAGTTGTAAACTTAGGCAATTCTTGAACTTCTTTAGACCAAGTTGCGACGAACTCGTTTACTGAAACTTCCCTCCATTGAGAGGCTTGTAACTTTTCTTGAGGTAGGCGCATTTCTTTTTGTGGTTGTACCAACAAAACCCTTGGTACAACTCCACCTTCAGCATCAAAGATGCTGTGTGTGGGAATGCAGACAGCCGCCTTATTAGACTTATCATTTACCATTAGCCGTCCCCGGTAGTTTGTCGCTAAATCCACCGCTTCAATAACAGTTTTAATGTCAGCCTTTTGAACTCGTTCGATTTTCAAGTAATTGGTAGTACTAGCACTAACCGGATGAGTATAAACAGTCTCTGTGCTAACAACCGTAAAGCGTTCTGCTCGAAGTATTTCTACCCCGACCTCAAAAATCCCCTGAGCGATCGCTGTTTCAATCTGCTGACTCAACAGCAACTCGAACCTCTCAAAAATGATATTCTGCATCCCAATTCTCAAAGCCAGCAGGCGATTGAGGAACTGTCGCAACGGTGGGAGGTCGATTTTCATACCGCCTTCTTCTGAAGTCAGAGATAACCCCGTCATTTCCTCAAATTTTCCTAAAGGCACTTCGTAAAATCGACCTTGGAATATCTGCTTGAATAACTCATACAGTGCGTACTCTGCGTATTGGGATTCTAGGTTATCTTTGGTGTCGAATATTCCATTGCCCCCAGTTTGGCGCTGCCCACGAGTCAATGCACCCAAACTGTCCAGCCGTCTAGCAATCGTAGAGATAAAGCGGCGTTCACCTCTGACATTAGTAGTCACTGGTCTAAACACTGGTGCAGAAGCTTGATTCGTCCGATGCGATCGCCCAAGCCCCTGAATTGCGTTATCTGCTCTCCAGCCGGCTTCAAGTAAGTAGTGCGATCGCCGTTTCCGGTTGACGGCGTTCAAATCTGCATGGTAGCTACGACCTGTGCCGCCAGCGTCAGAGAAGATAAGGATTTGCTTTTGGTCAGACATAAATGCGGTGGTTTCAGCAATATTCGCGCCACCACCGCGTGAATCGACAAACAAACGCCCAGCTTCGTCTTTCAGTACCCTTTTGCTTCGTCCTGTAACTTCAGCTATTTGTTTATGACCGAAGTGCCACAGCAATTGTTCTAATGCGCCAGGGATAGGGTCAAGACTAGCAAGTTTATCTACCAGTGCCGAACGCAATCCAAGTGCAGCTTGAGAAATAACGGGCGAACCATCGGCATTAAAAGTCGGTTCGGAACGTTCTTCCCCGTCTTCACCTGAATGTATCTCATGGAGATGAATTGGAAAAGCGCTCATCAAATAATCCATGAGATATTCCCGTGGAGTCAGGTCAAGATTCAAGTCCTTCCATTCAAGGGGCGAAACCTCATTAAGTCGGCGTTTCAATAGTTCCTCATTTGTAGAAACTATCTGGACTACAACAGCATGACCTTGCGTGATGTCTTGCTCAATGGCTTTAATCAGTTTTGGGCATTTCATCCCGGTCAGCAAATGATTGAAGAATCGTTGCTTATGCGACTCGAACTGAGACATCGCAGACATTTTCGCAGCACGGTTATAAGTCTTTGAGCCAGAGATATTGCAAGCTTCTAATGCTTTATGAAGGTTATTGTGGATAATTTGGAAAGCTTCGGAGTAACTGTCATAGATTCTTTCCTGAGTAGGAGTAAGTTCAATTTCGAGAGTTTGGTATTCTACGCCCTCAAAACTGAGACTCCGCGCCAGATACAGTCCCAAAGCCTTGAGATCCCTGGCTACCACTTCCATCGCAGCAATGCCACCAACTTCAATGGATTCCACGAAATCTTCACGGGAGGTAAATGGGAAGTCGCCAGTCTGCCAAAGCCCCAGACGATTCGCATAAGATAAGTTTGAGACTTTGGTCGCTCCGGTGGCTGACACGTAGATAACCCGTGCAAGAGGTAGTGCATTTTGTAGCCGTAACCCAACAATACCTTGCATTGATGCTTTGACCATACCCAGCTTACCTTCAAGTGCCATCGCGTTACCCATCGCGTGGCATTCATCGAAGGCGATCGCTCCTGAAAACTCAATGCCAGCCCACTCAATGATTTGTTTGAGTCGGCTTTTACCACCCTTCTGGGATCTTAAAGTTGAGTACGTTGCAAATAGAATGCCCTCAGTGAATGGGATAGGTTCACCAAGTTTGATATTGCCGAGGTCGATGATGTCCTTTTCGCTACCACCCAAGGCACACCAATCACGTCGGGCATCTTCTATCAAAGCAGAGCTTTTGGAAATCCAGATGGCTTTCTTGCGTCCTTGACACCAGTTATCGAGAATGATACCTGCTACTTGCCGACCTTTTCCCGAACCTGTGCCATCCCCAAGAAACCAGCCTTTTCTATACCTAAGTGCCTTCTCCTCATTGTTTGCCGCGACTGTCACGTTGTCGAGTGAATCATCCACCAAGTAAGAACCGGACAAAAGTTCGGAGTGCACCTGACCTGCGTAAATAACGCTTTCAAGTTGTGCCTCTGACAACAAGCCTTGTGTGATAATGTTTTGTGGGAGATGCGGTTTATAAGTTGGAGCCGATGGTGAGACAAGTGCTAGGGCTGCACTTTCGCAAAGCAATGAGGGATGTGGCAAAGCATCTTTGATCCTAATGCGTTGCGGTCGGTAGCTTTCGTACAAGGCATCTTTTAAACTGTCTGAGCCACTCCACTCGACCAATTCGTACTCCAGAACTGCCACGTCTGGAATAAGAGAAACTGTTTGTGGTTGATCTACTACAGTACGCTTTGGCAGCTTAACGACCTTCGCCACCGCAGCCTCCGCTTTAGCAGTTGAATGCTGCCACAGAGATCGCTGTGGTAATTGTTCAATCAATGCCAGCAGTTCGGGCAGATCCAGTGTTTGTTGAATACAGGGGATTTGCTTGTGATCATCAGATGGAACCTTGTCAATAACGGTAATCCGGGTTTCCATCGTTGTCCCGTGCAATGCATAAGCTTGACCAATGACCCCCACTGAAAGCACAACTTGGGCAAAATCCTGCCACTTAACGAAAGTTTCTCGCCAAGTAGGATGAAGAGGAGAGAACCAGTTAGCAGTGATTGTCACCAACCGCCCACCGGCGCATAACTTTTGTAATGCAGAGTTGATATGCCGAGGTGTTGCGTCAGGGTTGCGATCTGCTATTTTGGGTGATGATGAGAATGGTGGATTCATCAAAACAACCGAAGGCTGAGTCTTGCCAGCCAGATAATCATTTATCTGTTCGGCATTCACCCCAAATAATGGAACGCCAGGAAACAACCGACGTAGAATCTTCGCTCTGTCGTCGGCTAGTTCGTTGAGCATGAGACTCGCACCTTGAAGTTTAGCAAACTGGGCTAAAATCCCAGTACCAGCCGATGGTTCTAGCACCAAGTCATTGTTTGTGATTTGTCCTGCCAATGCTACTAAGTACGCTAGGGGTAGCGGAGTCGAGAACTGCTGAAGTTTTAGTTGCTCCTCGCTGCGGCGGGTATGCGTGGGACAGAGCGATTGAAGTAGTTGCAATTGCTCTAAAGGATTTTCTGATAATCCCTTTTGTCGTAGGTAAAGAATTAGTGCAACCTCTACAGCTTCGTAAGCATCTTTCCACTGCCACTTGCCCTGTGCCGCAGTTCCGTTGAAATAGCGGTTCATCTGCGATTGGATTGTTCTGTTTGCCAAAGGTTGATTCTTAATCAATAATTTGGCAAGTTCATGTCCGGCGCTGACAATGGATTGCCCGTAGTCCAAAACTGTTTGCACATCAAACAGTGAGCCTTGGATTGCATTAACCATGACTGTATATAGTATTGATTTTCACAAAAACTTGGCGTAGCCGATACTGCACAGTCAGATTCGTACAGCGATCGGCAATCAAAGTAGACTTAATTGCAAGATGTTGATTTCTGTAGGATGCTCACGTTGAAATGACAAAAAAGCGATCGCGTTTTCAGAATAGCGATCGCTCCTTTAACCCGCATTTCTCACAAGCTTCCCTGCTTTGATAGAGCAGAGGGGCAGAGGGGAAAGAACTTAGTATTTGAACTTGAACTCTCCCACTAGCGAACCTGCTCCCCTGCACAAGCACAGGCTTAATCGAGGTGTGGTGAGAAATCCGAGTTTAATTAAGCCGACTGCTTGCGTGGTCTTGCGGGTTTTCGTGGAGCTTTGGTAGATGTAGCCTTTGCAGTAGTGCCAATAGTTTTGGTAGTTTTGGTAGACTTGGGCTTGACGGTTTTAGCCTTAGATTTCGGTTGTACTCCTGTTGCTGGTGGTAGTAGCCTTAGTGAGGGGAATTGAAGTACAACTGGTTGAGTTTCGGTAGAACTGTTGTGAAGCTCTAGTTCTAATGTCCAGGGGTCAGAAATTTCCTCAAACTGTGTAACGAAGGGGATTTGTTGAGGTTCGACTACTAGTTGTTCACTGTTAGATAGTGGTTCAAATTGAGGCGCTGTTACTCTGGATTTGGAACTAGCATTAAATTGTGCAACTGTAATAGGTGGCAATGGCACAACGTAAACCCCATCGATAAAATCGAAAATCAACAGAGCAACAAAGCTCATAACAATAACTTCAATAGCTTGGGTGAGTAGAGATTGAATATCCATTGTATTTCTCCGAAAATTTTAATTGTTCACAAAAGTTCCGCGAAGCGCTAACAGCCCTGTAATTAAGTACGAGGCGAATACAAGAGGTTTTAAAAAGGAATATGAATTTCTTCATCTTCAAAAAGATCCATTGGAAGACTAAAGTTTGGAGGGCTACTTAAGTCTCGGACTATTTTATAATTGGCTTGATGCTAACAAGTATCACTCTCTTCATCGCAAAGCGCTCGCCCAGATTCCCAGGTTGAATGAGCGTGTTGAGTTTTTAGAACAAGCTATTGCCCTAAACTGGAATGGCACTAAGAAAAGATGAAACCTAGTCAGGGCAGGGTGTAGGGGGTAGGGTGTAGGGTGTAGTTTTTAAGACAATTAAATTTTAGTTGCGTCAAGAAGTTTAACATTCTTCTTATTCCCCACACCCACACCCAAAAGCCAGTTATATCATGGCTTTGCGCTTAACTTAGTGCCATTCCCCTAAACAGGTCTTTAAGTCAAATCAGACAGCGCATTAGTGAGAAGAAAAGCCTAGCCTCTAGCCCAAACACTTAGTATAACGGACATCTGGAAAATACAGGCTTTGAGAAAATTTTATTGGAGAGACTCGCACTTCAAAATGGCTTACAGCAGTTTGCGAACAAACGAGCCACAAAAAGAGCTATCTAATAGGCTCAACAAATAAACCACAATGATTAAACCAATTAAGAGCATCTTCATCAGTAATAGCATTAACAGCTATAGTGATTGCAACATTTAGAGCATCGGATGTGCGAGCTTTAGCAGAACGCAGAATTTGTTTTAATTTTGACCAACATAACTCGATTGGTGATAAATCAGGGGAGTATGGAGGCAAAAACTTAGTTTTAGCTCCAACAGATTCTATGATGGCTTTTGCAGTATTAGCATAATGTACAGGTAAATTATCCATAACTACAATTGCTCCCATCCACAATGATGGTAGTAATATTTGCTCGATGAAAACTAAAAAACTAGCCGTATTCAAACTACCGGGAAAAGTCATAGTGGCAATTAAGCCCTCATCACTCATAGCTCCAATTACAGTGATATTTTTGCCTTTATTACCCGGTCGTTCATCATAGACTCGGAGACCATCAACACCTCTGCCATAGTGTCTTGTCAATGCTAGATTTATACCTGTTTCATCAATGAATATAAGATTTTTGATATCTATAGTATCTAGCCAACGCCGAAATTCATAGCGCAATTCTTTGACTCGTTCTGTACCTTGCTCAGTTGCGACTAAAGTTTTTTTTTGCGCTTTAATTTTAAGCGGTTAAGAGTCCGGGACAAGCTGGATATACTTACTTCTATTTCTGTGCGCTCTTTTATTGCTTCTTGAATTTCTCGCAAATATATATCACTTTGTTCTGTCACCATTATCTTTAATAATTCTTCCTCTTCACCTTTGAGCTTCGAGCGGCGATCTCCTCCTTGTGGTCTGGCAGTTATCTCCCCCGTCTCTCGATACCGACGCAAAAAGTCACGGATGAATGATAAACTAACTTTAAATCGTTTTGCTAATTCTCTCTGCGTGCCTTCTTTGTTTTGCCACGCACTTAATATTTTCTGTCGTAAGTCAATGGAATATGCTGCCATTTCTTAATGATCTTCTTTTTTTACATCTTTAAAGGTTACTACTTTTGTAGTGGGTTTGATCTCAAATCGCTGTAATTCGTTTTTTAGATGCTAAACCATCAATGACTTGCTACATCTTGTGTAATCTGGCTTACACAGCAAATGCTTCCGAAAAAAGGATTGGTTTAGTTTTGTTTATTATCAATGAAATAACAGGAGTAACACCAGTAGAAATTAGGGATGCTTTGTTTTGAGTGTTTGAGCTAATGACTGTGGAGCATCAAGAGACACCATTGGCGATGCCAATTGAAGAGTTGTTGAGCTTAATCGAACATCAAAGTGCAATATTGATTGGAAAATCTCTAGATAATTGGCAAGCTAAATTAACAAGAGGAAGAGCTAGAGATGAAGAAAGACTCAAAGATTATTACAACACGATTAGCGACTCGATCCGCAATAAGATTGAGTTTAAAAAAATGATTGGTGATGAACTAGATTTGGAATTAGCACGAATTGAAGCCACTAATAGAGAGTTAGAGAGAAAATTGTTGGACATCCAAGAGCGTTATGCAATGAGTGTAGAAGCTTGGTTGCACAGTGCAATGATTATTCATCTCCCTACGGTACATATTCAGTGTAAGTTGCAACGAAAGAAAGCGAAACGGACTGTAACAGCAGTTTGGAATCCGTTCACTAAAATTCTTGAGCCGCTTCGTTGTGAATTATCAGGAGAACCTGTTTACAATTTCAGTAGATCACAAGTCCGCCAAAATTATCTCACCGACAGCTTGAAGAAAGTAATTGGTGAGATTGACGCTACTAAAACGAATTGAGAATAAAAGTAAGAATTAAGCAACGCCTAAAGATGAGCCAAGGGGGGTAGTGTTACGGAAACTGTCACCAGGAGCAAAGTGGCGGGAGAAAGTTCCGAATTTTATTTGGGAGTCGGAACTTTCTCTGTTTTGACTTCGATTTAGCTTTTTAAAATGGTTAAACAGTGCTAAAGAACGCACCAAAGTTCCGACTCCAATATAAATCGGAACTTTTTAGCAATGATGAGCGATCGCTATCCCAAATCATCATCAAAGCTGAAACGGTTGTCCCGTAGTATTTACAGGCTACTTTGCCCCTGGTGACAGCTACCGTAACTTTACCCCAAAGGTCAGATGATACGGTGTCACAGAAGACGACTTTCAAGAAAGGAGCCTGTGGTTTCAGTTTGATCAAGCCCTTTGAGATGCTGTAGTGGTTCTATAGGAATCCGGTTTGATTCCTGAAATTGTTTGTGTACACAGGCAAGAGGCAAAAAGCAATACCCAAGAGGATTACAGAAAACTAAGGTGTACTGAGTTGTGTTCAAAAATAAAATAGGAGTCCTATATTAGACGCAAGTGATGAGAGAAATCAAGTTTTTTAAGGTTTTTAAAAGTAATATATAAGACCTGGTTTACAGATGCAGCAGGGCAGTATCAGTTCACCTGATGAGTTGAATTAAAATACTTAAATCAAATATAACCCTTTGATAAAACAACTCGATTTTCTGCATCAAGCATGAAATCATAAGTGTTTAAAAAATCAGACTGCCACTTTTCAGGCTTTTGGCAAATTGCTAGTGAAAATCCTGCTAAATCAAACCATTGAATATCATCCCCAATTTCTACTGGTACTACTCTCCAATTTTTACTTGGAGCCTTACTGAAATCTCTAAGCAGATTGACGTTAATTCGATTAGGAGGTTTAGGAGTTGGTAAATGTCGTTCAACATTAGAAAATGATTGCTCTACCCAATTTTTGATATTGATTGCATTAAGATATTCATTGGCTTCTGTTTCTCTTTCGCTAATGTAGTCATAGTAAGTTTGCGCTAATTCTTCAGCTTGTTTACGAGTTGTTACATCTTCTACTTTAGCAAGCAAGTATGCGGCTACTGGATCTAAAGTTCCCCATACAATAAGTTCTTTCATCCAGAAAACAATCCAAGGTAGCCCAGTTTGTGACCAGTTTTCAAGGGATGATTCAACTAACTCACCGCCAAAAGCTTCATCTATTGCTAGTGCAATAACACTTCCTAAGCCCCAGTTGAATCTATATCCAAAATTTTGACTAATATATGAATGCCAATTTGAAATTTGAGTCGGTTTCGGTTTTTTAATTGCTTTAGTAGGGTCAAGCCACCAGCGTAATATTTCATTCCAAGTAACCTTTCCTGATGGGTTAATCAGTTTGAACTTCGATAAACTGGTCAAAATACTAACTATATTTTGAATATAATTAAAGCGTTCTTCTACTGTCCAAATAGCATAATCTCCACCGACTGCTAATTGTTCTTTAAGTCTAGAATAGAGAGTTAAAAGCTGATTTCCATCACGTGGTGGTAAACTAGTGCGATACAAGCGCCGACGCTGTGACAAATCTTTATATATTTCTGTTTTTAGTGCCCTACCTCGCCTGATAAATAAATTTTCTAATCTTTCTTGTTCGCGGCTAGCGTAATGAGCAAAGCTTCGTTGCCAAATTTTTTGCAGTTGCTCCTCCAATTCATTAGGACTTAAATCATTAGCTGCTAGCTGTTCAATTTCAACAATTGCAGACAGTAAAATACTATCCAGCGAATCTAAAGTTTCAATAGCTGATAATTGTGCATCAGAAAGATTATTGCCAGAGTCAAGCGGTGCAGTTTTTTCCAGCCAGGTTAAAAAATTCTCCTGTCTATTAGAACTAGAAATTAGCTGCCATTGTTCTTCCAAACGTAGCAGTAATTCTGCTATAGGACTTAGAGGATTTGCATTTGGGTTAATTGCCTGTGTTTGATTCTCTAATTCTCCTATCAAAGATAAGTATCTTTTACGTGCTTCTTTGTCACTCCAATCTGTCGATGCATTACTAAGTAATACTAAACTACGTCCTTCTGTGCCAAATCCAGGTCTTCCAGATCGACCAACTAAATTACCAAATTCACGAATATTTAGTTCTCCCGTACCACGCCTTAAACTTGGAATTAATACTGTTTCAAAAGGAAGATTAACCCCTTCGGAAAGAGTTGACGTTGCTAAAACTAAATGTACAATTTTTTCATCTATGACATCGATAAGTAATCGAGCCATCAACCCTGGCATTTTTCCATGATGTACTATAATTCCTTTCTCTAACAGCTTATACTCACGAGATTTAATACCGAAATAATCTTCACATGAACGTAAACACTTTTGCCAAATCTTAAGTTTTTCTGGCTCTATAGGTTCTTGAAAAAATGAAGGTATTTCTATTTGCGACCAGATTTTCAAAAAATTCAGAAAGTCTTCAGCATAACCGCCAGGGTGCTGTGTGACTGAAATAAGAACAGCACGTCTTTGTCCTTTTTCATCTGGTGCAGCTAAGTGCATAGCTGCCCAGAAAAGATAAGGGCGTAACCTCTTTTCAACTCCTTCTTTTTTACCTTTTGGCACAGGAGGATATGTCGGAAAAGGATTTGGAATAAAAGGTGTGTCAGCTTGACCACCTTCTTGAAATTCTAATCTTCTACCATCAAGTAAGTCATAGCGTATTTCAAATCCTTTTCCTGGCAGGCATTCAAGACGACCTATTAGTTGACGCGTACTTCTGTAATTTGTCTTTGCTGGACTAGCGTTAGTTGAATTTTCTATCCAGCTTGCTAAAGCACCTTCTGTTTCTGATGCAACAGCGGATAGTGCAATAATTCGGCTATTATTTTGTTCTATATAAGTAAACAGTCTTGCACTTAATGACTCTAAGCGTAAGGATCTATTCTCAGCTTTTTGCAAAGAATCTTTATTACCATCAAATTGAACTGCATGGGCTTCATCAAGTACAATAAGCGATACTCTACGGATAAATAGAGACCCTAAAAATTTCATCAAAGCTTCTGCTTTTTCATAAGTGCAAATTAAAACTGTTGGCTGTTCTGATGTCAGCCATACATCTGTTGGGCCCCAGTCAGTACCTCCATATAAACCTGTAACTATGACATTGTTATTAGTAGAGCGCTTTAAAACACGAGACAAATTTGATTCAACTTCTGTAGCAAGCGCTCTGCTTGGCACTAAGTAAATTACTAAAGGGGCCGAGTTACTTAATTCGTTATAATTTGTTGTTTCAAAGAACAAACTTTGCAGAATAGCGATTTCAGCTATTGTTGTTTTTCCTGAACCCGTAGGGGTACAAAGAGCAAATGATTCTGCTGTTGCTAGTCGTTCAATTCCACAAATTTGAGAACGCCATGCTAAAGTTTTACACTTTTGATAACTTTGACGTAAATAACGTTCCAAGAAAGTTTTACCACTTGGGGTAATCATCTGAGAAAGTGCTTCTAAATGATATCGTAGAGAAGTTTCTATATATACATAAGCAACTTCAGCACATAACTTACCTAAAAGCCAAGAATAAGTGTCATGTCCATGAAGAAGCACCTTAGCAATAGCAGAAAGCTTTTCAATAGCTTTTTCTAATCTTGGTTCATTTCCCCAGCGCATTTTGGCACATAAAATTCCTAAAGAACTAGCAGTTTCTTTAACAATCAACTTGTTAAATCTGTCAGCAGCTGTATCAGTCTCATCCCAAAGAAGACTTGTTTCTGTTTGGAAATTTGATGATGTTGCAGTTGCCCAATATTCTGTCAGTTGTTGCAATAAACTGGGGAAATCAGCTTTTAGCAAAGAACGTAGAATTTCTGACTCTATTCCCTCACTTATATCTTCATTGAGTAAACCCGCAGCCCTAGCAGGATAACCAGCAAGTTCATACACAGCTGCTGCAAGTAAACGAATTGGTAAAATATCCGGGTTTAGTTGGGGATGAGATAGCCATTCAAATAACTCACCAGCCCGTAGCATTCCATTACGCCAGTTAGTATCTCCAGTTTGTCGCTGGATAAATGCAGCCTCAATAAGGCGCATAGCATCATTTAATCTTTCACCTGCTTCATCTTCTCGCCACCCAGTTAATCCCTTTCCTCCTGCGCGAAGTCTGGTATGTTGGCTATAAAGTTTTGCAATTGCTGGTGTTAGTCTGCTACCTGCCAGACTGTTTTGTAGTTCTTTCGCTAAAGCAATGACTTCGTTACTTGGTTGAGTCATCTCATTTTGCAGAACTTCACCCTCTACTATGACATCAGAGGTTGCAAAAGCAAACTCTGAATCATCTGGTTGTTGAACTGTCTGAGTAGAAATATTTACTGAATGTGTTGCAATTACTGGCTGACTATAGACACTTGTAACCAGATTCTCAACTTCATGAAGATGAATTTCAACTGCTTCGAGTCTTCTTCCTGCTGTATATTGTTCGTGTGGTTTTTCGGGAGATATCCATGTGGGATTTCTGACAGGATGTTCACCACAAATATAACTAATTAAATCGCAGCGTTCATAATTTTTATCAACTTTTTTTTCTAGCCATAAAACTCTTAGAGAATCAACCCATTCAGATGAAAAAGGATCATCGTAATCACCCAAAATCTCAATTAATTGTGGGATATCAACAGGCTTTATATGTGGTTCACTTGCCTTTTTATGTGCTTCAGCTATCATTTTTGTGTAATGATTAGTTGTGCATTTAGCTTCACAAACTAGAGAAGCAATAATTACTCCTTCGCTGTTACGTAGAAAAGCAAGACAATCATCGCCTGTACGTCCAGGTCGCTTTTTTGCAATCTCTTCAGTTTGATTTAGAAATTCTAAATGCTGAAACTCAACTAGATGAAATCGAAAAAGAAAAGTAGGAACTTCCCAATCATGCCGCCCAAAAGGAGCAAAATTTTCAGCAATGATTCCTGAAAATATCTCTCCAAAATAACCCTGAAGGGATATAATATTAAGACGATCAGGATAGCCATAGCTTGGATCGTTGTCTGAAAAATCCCCAAATGGAGTGAGAGAATTTCCTGCTAATTTATGAAGACGATATCGAGCATCTTCATGGGCTTTTTGAACAATTAATATTAATTCATTGATAATTATATCTCGTTGGCTTTTATCTTCTCTGAGCAGACGATGTGTGTACCGCTTATCTTCCGATTCACTAACTGAGTTAGATAACCACTTTGATATTCCGTTAAACTTAGTGATTTTTTGTCTTTCTTCCATTAAATATACTCTCTAGTGTTAATCAGATTTACGATACAAGTCTTTAACTCAGATAATTTTGTATAAAATGTAAAATCTAATACTACAATATTGATTACATAGCTAAATGATGCCATAAGCACTGAAGCAATTAATGTGCTTATAGTGATTAAAAATACATTTTTTCTTAAAAATTATTGACTAGGATTGCCCTGTATGTTTTTTGTACAGCTAAACAGACTCAAATCATACTTGTTTTTATTAATGCAGTTTAAAACAATGTAGCATACAGAAAATACTTAGTATTTTTGGTTTCACTAAGTTTTGATATCAAACTTGGGCTTTGTCATACATAGATAATCGGTTTGGGCGATTGCGTCCCGCACTGCCCCAAAAAGCGATCGCTAATTAAAATGGCTCAGACCATCGCTTAACTAAAGCCTCTCCAGAACTTCTATTAGAGCTAACGTGCAGATATTTACTCGTGGTATCCAAACTTGTATGCCCCAAAGTAGCCTGAGCCAAATGCGCTGGAACACCTTCATCTATAACATGGGTAGCATGACTATGCCTAAACGCCGGATTTATTTTATGCTTACCTTTGGTGGTAGACTTGCTAATTGTGATAGCACCAGATTTAATATCAGTTGTCTAGAGTGCTAGTACTTCTGATACCTGATAACCACTGAAAAGACGAATCCCTTTCTAGGCGCGATCGCGGGGAGTAAGAAAACCTTTCAGTAATAATCGCTTCAATTCGTCTTAGATTGTTAATATCTTGCCTTGTCCGTTTTGGCACGGTGATGCCAAACACGCTAAATATACAGTCAACTTAGTTCAATGCTCGATTACGTCAGTGCGGCAATGGCATTTTACGTCACAATGCTCCCAGTACAAGAGTGGATATTGGAATTCCGCCTTGGTTATCTGGGTCGTTACTGGAGCCTGATAAGTGTTGCTGGCTTATTCATTGGCTTCTTGCTCTGTGCGCTGATATTTACGCCATTGATCATTAACATGACACTAGATCCGTTCAGATATCCAGATCATGTTGTCATGAGTGCGATCGCTGCGGTGATTTTTGGTGCAATACTTTGGCTGGGACAGTGGCTGGTACTGCGACAGACTGAGATCACACCCAGAATTTTTGCGCTCATCAACACAGTAGTTGGAATTTTTGTCTTCTCTGTGCTGGTGTGGCTGAATCAAAAAAGTTTGGAGTTGAGTGGTGGCCCTATTCAAGGCTGGAAAACTGGACTGATCTTTTTAGTCGGTGGTGCAGTTACCGGAGCCGCGACGGGCAAGGCTTTGGATTTCTACTGTTGGCGAATCGAGCAGCGATTAATCAGAATTGAGAAGGAGAGGGTAGACCAAGAAACGCAAGAGCGAGAAAGGCTGAAGCGAGAAAAGTTTGAGAAGGCAAAGTTAGAGCAAGAAATCCTAGAAGCGGAGATTGCAGAGCGGAAAAGGATACAAAGGGAAGCGGCTATTGAAGAAGAACGCCTTTGGTACGAAGAACATGGAAAAGACTATGCAGATTATGAGGAGGAGGATGAAGAGGATGAATGAACTTTTTGACTATGAGTGAAGAAAATTTTAGCTACGAAGATTTTAAGAAAATGTCCGACCTATGGCTTGAAAAAAATAGACAGCAGCAAGCAAAAAATTCTTCTGAGTCAGCCAACTTGATTTTGGATCAGCAATACGAAGCACTCTTTGCTGAATATCAAAAAGCGGTTACTCAAAAAGATTTACGCTTGCTCAAAGAGATTACACAACAATTGCAGCTTTTATTCATGCTGCGGCAACAGAACTCATGACGCTATTGCTACGGGTATATATAGGTCTTAAGACTTGATAAATTTTTAAAGCCCTCTTGCTCCTTTGCTCCTCTGCCCATTCTTTCTCAAGCGTCAACAAGTTTATCATCAGCCTTTGGGGGCTAAGTGGGGTATAAAATGTGAAACAGTCAAATGTACCCCAAGAAGCACCCATGTGTACCCCATGCGGGGGTCATTTTATGAAGAGAGTTCTCATTTATTGGTGGGGTACATATAGCCCCCTTACAGCCCCCAAAGCGATTTTTGAAGTTTTTATATGATGTAGCAAAAACGTTGCTTTTGATTGTCTAGCTATTTGAATATTTAAATATTCATTTTTATAGACGAGTATTCAAATAGCTAAATAGCCAGCTATTTGAATAAGTTGCCAACTTTACGTTGTTGTCTTCCATGTCACAAAAGCTATATCTGCCCTTAAATACTTGAATATTTACATAGCTGAATATTTAAATACTTATAATAGTTGAATATTTGAATATTTGAATAAAAATGTACACATAAGTAGATAGACAAAAATATTTATAGTCATTGCCACTGCAATGGAAATAAAGCGTCCGCAGGAGCTTTACCAAGTCAAGAGTTGTCTTCGATGAAGCAGTTTGCCCTCTTATGGCAGGCTTCTGCGTAATTTATCTACCCCCTTGTTTCTTTATTGACTATTCCACTATTCCGTTGTTAAATATTTGAATATTCAAATAGTCAAACTAATATGAAAATCATCACCCTCTCCTCCTACAAAGGAGGGGTAGGGAAAACAACTACCTCAATCTGCCTAGCCTGCTTGTTTTCCCCGCTAGGGGAAACTTTATTAATTGATTCAGACCCCAACCGATCTGCTACCACATGGGCTAGGTTAGGAAAATTACCTTTCAAGGTGTGCAGTGAGAATGCTGCTCCTAAATTGATGGGTCAAAGTAGATTCGACTTTGTAATTATCGACACTCCAGCACGTCCTCTTGAATCTGAACTGCAAGAACTTGCAGATGGATGCGATTTATTAATTCTGCCAAGTACACCAGATTCACTCTCTATGGACGCTTTAGCTTTAATGACCCAGAGCTTGCCAAACCGAGTTAATTACCGTGTTTTGTTAACTATGATTCCCCCCCCTCCCCAAAAAGATGGGTTAGATGCATTTCATGCACTAAAAGAAAATGGGTTTCCCGTACTAGATCGGGGAATTAGACTACTGAAAGCTTACAAAGATGCTGCTGCACTTGGACAGCCTATTTATAAAGTTAAAGGAGGAAAAATAGCATGGCGGGACTGGATGGAACTAGCGAAACTCAACCCACTGGCCGAGCTTCTAGATTCAGCGAAATCCTAAGACTTAAAAATGCTGCACCGTTAAATGCAGAGTTACAAGTTGAGGATTATGAGCAGAAGAAAATTTCTACTGAAGAAGAGTTTTCTAGCAAAGAGACAAATTTAGATACTATTGCTGAACGAAACCAGGAAGTTAATAAAAGCGATAATCTTTGTCAGGAAATGGAGGCAGAGATAGTTATTTCATCAAATCGATACGAGGAGAGTCCAATTATAGAGCCTTCCTCTGTTAACAATGAAAGTGCCATAGTAGGAATAGATTCAACTTCTTCTGTATCGAAAGACATCCCAGTACCAGTAGAAGGCGAAATGAAAACTAAAGCAAACAAACGAGGTAAAGTATCAAAGCGAAATAACCCAGATTATATGCAAGCAATATTCCACCTCCCTATAAAAACTAGTAAGAGGTTAGATAGAGAACTGCTAGACCTAAGTGAAGCTGGAGATAATCTTGACCGTTCTGAATTTGCTGAGGAGTTATTTCAGACCTTTTTTAAGCTTTCTAATGTAGTCGGAGCGGGCGAAGCTCTCAAGCAATTTAGAAATATGGGAAGTTGACCTTAAATAGTTGAGTATCGGATTAGATAACAAAAATTTTTAAGTTTTTCTAAGAGGCATCACCGTTTGGCACGCTGATGCCTAGACTGCAAACTAATATCAAGACTCCGATCTATAAATCTAATAGCTGAATATTTGAATATTTAGCGTATCTGTATTTGCATATTTGAATATTTGAATATTCAATATAGACTCATATTTACATATTTGAATATCTGAATATTTAATCGAAAGCTTGTATCCTCTTTACCGGAACTCCATTCATCATTTATTAATAATGCCCAATCCAACTACGGACTTAGTTCGTTCCTACCTTAAAGAAATCGGACGCTACCCTCTGCTAACTCCTGAGCAGGAGATTACAAACGCTAGGCTTGTGCAGCAGATGATGGCGGTTGAACAGCAACGAGAAGCGATCGCACTCCAACTTAACCGACAACCAACTGACTTGGAATTAGCTACCTCGCTTGGGCAAAATGTAGCTGAACTACAATCAGTCATTCAACAAGGCCGAAAAGCGAAACAGAAAATGGTGACAGCTAACCTGCGGTTGGTAGTTTCTGTTGCCAAGAAATACCAGAACCGCAATTTAGAATTTCTCGATTTAATTCAAGAAGGTACACTCGGTTTGCAAAAAGGGGTAGAGAAGTTCGACCCTAACCGAGGTTATAAACTATCGACTTATGCTTACTGGTGGATTCGTCAGGAAATCACACGCGCAATTGGAGAAAAATCTCGTACTATTCGATTGCCAATTCATCTAACCGAAATACTTAATAAAATCAAGAAAGTACAGCGAGAAAGCTTTCAAAAACTCGGTCGCTATGCTACTGTCACCGAAATTGCCGAAGAATTAAATTTAAAGCCTAACCAGGTTCGAGAATATTTCAGTGTCTCGAAACAGCCAGTTTCTCTGGATTTGCGTGTGGGAGACAACCAAGACACTGAGCTATTGGATATCTTACCTGATGAGAGCATGTCCTCAGACGAACGGCTCACTAAGGAACTGTTGCACCTCGATTTAAATAATCTGCTGGCATCCCTACCCCCTATACAACGCGAAATACTAATTCTGCGTTTTGGGCTAGAGAATGATCATCAACTGAGTTTGACTGAAGTCGGCTTACGCTTAAACTTGAGCCGAGAACGAATCCGTCAGCTTGAGCATAAAGCTTTAGCAATTCTCCGTCGTGAACAAAGTGGCATTAAGGAGTATCTTAATTAATTAGAATTAACTCGCGCTGAAGTTGTCGAATAGGAGAGTATGAGCAAAACCCGCTACTCCAAAGATTGGAAACAAATCGCCACATCTGTAAAAGATGCCTCCGATTGGCGCTGTACTAAGTGCGATCGCCTCTGCTTGCGCCAGGAAGCGAGAAACCATCAGAGCTAACTTTATCCCAACGTCGGGTTCATAACCTTCAGGTTCATCATTACAACTTCGACCCATCTGATAACCGAAAAGAAAACTTAGGCTGTCTTTGCAGTAGCTGCCATCTCTACTATCACCGATTTGGGCGAGGCAATATTTCACCTGGGCAATTATCCCTGTTTCAATCAGATGATGCATGAATATATTGCTATCTAGAAACTATCCTTATAAATAGAACAACGATTACAGAGCCGATGCCCAGCAAAACTATTGAAGTCCGAGAGTACACCGTCAGAGCGCACAAGCGGGAAATTCATACTCGCGTTTTCAACTTCGTGTGTAAGCAGTGTGAACAACCCACACAACGAGAAACCTTTGGTGTGCGACCGCTCTACTGTGAAACATGCCGTCCGCCTCAACCTCCCAAGCAATCGAAAGTAGTCCCTATAGGCAAGAGGAAACCCAGAGCGATGAACTATAAGAGTGGGAAGGATATAGCTGGGTGATTTTTTGCCAAAGATTGGTAGTCAGTGGTGGTGACTCAAAATCAAGCAAGAAAGTTGATTTCAGTCCCCACCTTTAACTTCGTAATGAACTCAAAAGCTTACTTTTCCACCCCAGCATCAATCATTTTGGCTAAAGACTCAGCGTTAAATCTCGTCAGCGATTCTGCTAACTGCTGAAAATATCGGTATTGCTCATCTGCATACTCCCCTGGTTCTAATTCTAAAAGCTCACAAAATTTGAAGTAATCAACTTTCCAATTAAATTCAGCAATGCCATTGGCGAACTTTTCGGCCATTTGACGTGATTGAATGCTAGCTGTTGATGGTTGACCATTATGGTTGTAAATGCTGCCTTGTTCTGTCATCTTATTAGTTTGATAGTATATTTATACTAATAAGTATTTTAGTTCTCTCCGACGCTTAATGAAAGTAAGGCTCCCGGAAGCGTTTGGCAACATTTAAAAGATAGCCGATCTTTCTTTAGTCTTGGAGTAAAGGTACGTAGCCTTCTTGAACTGTAAGCATCACTCAGGGGCAAAATAGATAATTGAAAATATACATTTCCCCTGAAGATAGATTTATTCTGTACTTTACTACTTTGGGTTTGTCCAAGAAACCAACCAATCAAGACAAAGTTAATCAATGTTGCTGGGGCACCCCATATTAAAGCATTATAGAAATCAACACCAGAAGTTTTAACTTCCGGTGTAGCACTTAGAATTGCAAACCCTAATATTTGTAAAGGTTGTTGAAATATCAGGATGGCGAGTCCTAATATCAGTGCTAAAATTCCATGCTGTAAACCAATCAATATTGCCGATTGGTTATCTTTACGCCCTATAGCCTGTGCAACCATTCCAGTTGTACCCATGCGTAAGAAACCGAATGTCCAATAAATATAATTGAATAAAATTGTTGCTATTGCCACACCTGCTAAATGACGAATCTCCGTTAAATGCCCTAAAACATTACATCTATTAGTCCTGCCAACGGAACCATTAGATTTGAAAGAACATTTACAGATGCCAGTTTGAGAAAACGGTGGATGAATGCTGAACGTTGAGCAAAGATAGACAAAATTAGTAAATCCCTTGAACACAACAATGACCGAAACAATTCAAAATTCAAAATTCAAAATTGAAGAATAGCTCAGTAATTTTGAATTAATTAATTCGCTCTTTTCTTGCCCCCAATGATAGCGCCGCAATACTTCTCGGTTAAGAATTAAGCAGTATTGAGAATAAAAAAAGTCAGTGGTTGACGTTTAGTACCCGCTCCTGTGTGGATGGGAATTCTCGCTGGAAACTTAGAACGAGGTTTTTTGACTACTCTGGGATTTGTTCTACCCTGTCTTTGAGGAATTGTTTGCTCCAAAATTTCCATGATCAGCTTGGAGATGAGCGCAAACTGACGGCTGATTGCGAAACAGCATGAAACAGACTGAATTCGGCTTAAATTTGAGGTGTGATTAAAATGGGTTGTAAATACAGATAAAATATTTGTGATTTGAACGATAATTTAGCCAAACGGTCACGAAATACTTCACTCTGTACTAGGACAACATATAGTTCAAAGCTATAAATGGAGTTCAAAAAACTCAAAACTTAATTACAGCAAGGAACATGGTCAAATAGTTCATTTGTACCGTACCGCGATGAGAGAGAAATAAAAATTCAGATTTCAGGCGTAGGTGCAGCCCGCCGCAGGCATCGCTTTATCACTCAATTTTTGGTGAAACATATTTTTGAACCATATTGTGGACATTTTGAATCATATTTTGACCGAAAGTTTAAAATTTTCGACTAAATTAGTGTGTCTTGCTCGGCATTTTTTACCAAGTCTCAAAATAAAACTTTTGGTCGTATTATGGTTCACATTTAAAACACGCGGACATAATTTGATTCATAAAGTTAAGTTATTGATTGGCTCAAAAGCTTGAAATTACGTTAACTTTTGGTCACGTTATGGTTCAAAATTTGGTCATGCAGGGGGTAAAATCACAATATTATTAATCACTTCCAATTAATTTTTAATAACCTAATTGAATGACTCGATTTGTACACGACGAATTTGCCAAAGATTATCTAGAAGAACTATTAAAACCTTATGGGGAAGTAAAGCCATCATCAAAAATATCAGGAGAGATCAAAGAAATTGATGTGCTATTTACTCCATCATTACAGCAAACTTCTAATTTAGAAGTGCTAGGGCTACTTGGAAGATTTGCCGAATTTCCGGCAATATTAGAACCATTTCGGAATGCCGCTTCTGGTGATGAAATTTGTGATTGTATTCAAAAATTACTAGAAGTAAAAGCTCTCCTGCGACGAGACGCTAAAGCGAATAAAACCAAACTCCAAGAGTCAGATATTCCGAAACTATGGGTTCTAACTCCAACTGCATCTCCAGCATTACTATCAAGCTTTAATGTTAATCAGAAATCGGGGTGGTTGCCAGGAGTATACTTTTTAGGTGATGCGCTACGGACAGCAATTGTAGCCATACATCAACTACCACAAACACCGGAAACCTTGTGGTTGAGAATTCTTGGCAGGGGGAGTGTGCAGTCACAGGCAATTGTGGAATTATCAAACTTACCATTGAATCACCCATACAGGCAAGCAACGCTAGAATTAGTTTATAATCTGCGCCAGAATTTAAGAATCAATCAAAATTTAGAATTGGATGATAGGGAGTTAATTATGCGATTAGAACCACTTTATCAGCAAGACCGTGAAAAAGCCAAACAAGAAGGACAACAGGATTTAATTATACGTCAACTAAATCGTCGTCTTGGTGAAATTGATGCATCGTTGATTGAAGGAGTTCGAGGATTATCTATTGAGCAATTGTCTATTCTAGGAGAAGCGTTATTAGATTTTTCTGTAGTAACGGATTTAGAAGCTTGGTTAAATCAGCAAGCCAGATAATAACATGACCCAGGTATCCATTCTCTTCTATAGAGCATGGTAGTATTTGGTGTGTTTATCTTGGCTTTTAAAATGGCAATAGAAGTATTTCCATCATCATCATTTTATTGCGACTGTGGACATAAATTGTATTTCTTTGAGAATACTGTCTCTGAGATGGAAAAAATGAGCAGAACAAAACTTGTCACTTTAAGCGATGGACAAGATAACGAACACAAAATTGTCTTTTTCAATGGCTTGGCAATAGAGATTATTTGCTCCAAACTGGGAAACTGCACAATAGCCCTCTTCTGTCACTCTCCGGGAGGGCGATTGCTAGAAGCCTTATGAGGCAATGAATACAAGCTATACTATTAGAAAAAAATCGGTCTTGTATTTGTTATTAGAAAATAATCGTGCGTAGGCGTAGCCCGTCGTAGACATCGCAGGCTATACAAAAGCTCTAGAATTCAGAAATGGCAAATGTTTTCGGAAAGTGACAGAAGAGGGATAGAGCATTTACGGCTGCTATGAGGTACAGTAACAGCAACTAGCAAACCAGTTTCTTAAATGTTGAGGATTTATTAAGTCGAGTGCAACTGAGATTAGTTTATCAACCATTTCTGTTGTAGTTGGGGCAAAACTGCGTAAAAAGATTTGAGTTATGATCACCTCGAAGAAGGCAGAAGGCAGATAGCGCAGCGTTATCTGCCTTTCTTGATAAAAGTAGTTTTTATTGCTGACTCTCAAGTATTGCCTTCGCCTGCAATAGCTCTTGATATTTTTCTTCGCTGACCTTTAGATACTTGAGGTTTACTTCCTTTAACTGGGTGTAAATGATACCCGCCACAACTAGACGAGTAATATATTGCGATCGCAATACAGTACCTCCACTTAACTTTAGATCGCATATAGCAAAACCTTTAGCAGTTAGATAATTGAGGCGATCGCCTAATAATCACGACTTACAGTACTGGCGATCGCCTTTAGGAGATGGATAGATGGATTGTTGATGCGATCGCAACCAAATCCCAAGAGTAAATTTATATAGTTGAATAATGCATGAGTGTTTCTGTCTAGTACATCGATTTAGATGATTAGGCAGAAAGTTTCCGTCTAATCACCCAAAAATGGGATCTTCGGCGGAAAGTTTCCGTATAATATCCCGCATAAGGTCTATAGACTGAAAGTCAAATTTCAGCCTATAGACCCTATGATCAGATTAGGCAGAAAGTTTCCGTCTAATACATAGTTAGTTATCCCTGAAAGAAACAGTCGTTGCGTAATCGAACCAAAGGAGGATCATTGATGGGCAGACCAGAAATACCAAACATGCGGACTTGGCCCCGCAACCTCAGCACAAGCCAAGGCGGAGGGCTTTCAACATCACAAGACGGCGGAATGTCTACATCCCAATACGGCGGCGCATCTACATTGCAGTATGGGGGACTTTCCACATCGCAATATGGCGGACTCTCTACGTCTCAATATGGTGGACTCTCAACGTCACAGTACGGTGGACTTTCAACGTCTCAATACGGTGGTTTGTCGACCTCGCAAGACGGCGGACTCTCAACGTCACAGTACGGCGGACTCTCTACTTCCCAAGGCGGCGGAATGTCTACTTCTTCGTCCAGCGTCTACCGAAGCAACATACCGCCGTGGCCGCACTTCGTAAGGGAACTCGAGGCACGTGGATACGATTGGGCATCCGAATTGATTCGGATGCACCTGCCTGAATTTCTGTGGCCCGAAAACTTTTTCAAAAACGAAACGTAGATTAGAAACGAGGGATAACAAGGCGTTGCGCCGAAGCATTTTTTTGAATTCGGAAGTCGTTTGCCGCCGGACAGTGAACTTGGTTGTTATAATCAAGCGATACGCCCGTTAAAGTGGTCAGTTTCTAGCCAAGATTATTCCATCAAAAATGATTGACTTCGTTGTTGAATTCCGAGAAGTTATTGGTAATTCCTTTCAGAATGTGTCCCGCCGCAAAGACAAGTAATTATTAAGCGATCGCCTAAAAATTACGACTCACAGGAATAGCAAACCCAATGCCGACTTGAGTTGTTTGGTTAACTAATGAATTAAGGCGATCTCTGATATCAAAAATTTTCATTCATCCTCCTAACCCTGGAAAAAACTTACTCCAAACACTTTGCTCTTTTGAAGGTGATTCTTCTGAACCTAAAACATTTTGTAGCCCTTGCTGATTACTCCGAATCTCTCGCATATTAAGAGAATGAATCGTCTGGGCTAACTCTGGATTTTCTTCTAACAATTCAGCCTCAAAGCTTAACTCCTTCTGCAACAGTTGGGCATTTCGGCGCAAGAACATCTGCTGATTGTGTCGCCGTCTGATAAGGGATTCAGTCAGATGTAATTGCTCTTCAAAACTTAAATCATCATATTCGCTGTTATACATGAGAATTCTTCTCCGATTAGCTTAAAACTTAATTTTTAGGAAAATTAACGACACTGTTCAACTAATTAAAAATGTTTGATTCCTCCATAAAGTAGCTGATATCCCAGCCTCAATCTCGTAATAAATTCGTCAGTATTGCGATTCCCCCAAACAGGATTACTACGGCTTTTTATCCAGTTGATTGGACTATGACAAATCTCATTATGACAACGGTAGCACGTAGGAAATGTAGATTGACCAATGATGTCGTTGCCGTAGTAAGCGTGATGGATTTCTTCACTTTTCTTAGTCAAGCAAACGACACAATAATTGTGAGTTTTTCTGTGAGCGATTGCTACTTGTTTCCTATACTCTTTGGGATTACCATATCGAGCATTCCAATTTAGTTGTCTGGGTAGCCGAGATTTTCTAGTAATAGAGTCACCCCTTTTTCGTTTAACTCTTGCCCCGTTAATTCGTGCCACTTTTGTTTGATTTCCTGAAAATGTGGTCTTCTCCCTAATTCTGTTGCCCATTTTCTAATTTCTTCGTACCAGTCAACCTGCTGCTGTGAGGATTGTTGATTATTTTTAGAACTATCAACAGTGTCACTATTCGGTTTGGAATCCTGTTTTTGTTCCAGACCTTTGATATCAAATTCCGGGATTAGAGCAACAAAGGGATTAGACCGAGTGGGAATCACTAAGGCATATCGAACTCCGGCTTTATCTAACATTTCGCAAGCCTGTCGTAAGACTTCCAAAATCTCCTTTTTAACGTTTACAAAGTCTTGTGGATGGTCAAGGATATAACTCGATGTCTGCCCTACAGCAATAAAGCAAACGTTTTTCAGAGATGGGCGGCTAAATCCGGTTTCCCCAGAGAGCGGGGACTGGCCCATAAATAAACCATGACCCTTTAACCCAGCAGTGAATTTGATGACATAGTTCCAAAAACCCTGCAAATCTTTGGCAGTATCAGCATCAACCATTCCCGGAAGTCCCTTGCCTCCTCCAAATACAGAGTCCACCTCATCTTGAGCAAGAAATAATTCAGGAACACCGTGACATTCACCACCAACAATTGATACTCTGGCTTTCTGCTTGTCAATTTGGTCTGTGGCAAAGGTAATCCAGTTTTTTAGTTCTTTCATGCCGTCAAACTTACGGCTGAACTTGCACAACCATCTGGTGACATCATCCTTTGGATCGCTGCCGATGACAATTGCTGGTGTTTGAGATTTTGCAGCAATTTTGTTGATAATCACTCCTGCTAAAGTTGATTTGCCAGATTGTGTTCCACCAGAAAGGTAAAAATGGTGATTGCTGCGAAGGGTCATATTTTGATTAGATGCAGCATCACACAGTTCATCAATCCAAGCACCATCAATTCTGATGTACTCAGGATAATTAGCTGCGATCGCTTGGAGAACTTTCATCGCACCCGGATTAATCACGGACTGCACAAATTCTTCATCAATATCAGCAATATCGGGATTGGGAATACCAGTCGGTGAAGGTGATTGTTGTGCTGGTGGTTCTGGGAGTGTAACCAACCCTTGCAACTGATATTCTGCTATCCATCGGGGGCGCTCTTGCATTGGTAGCCGATTCACATAATCAGCAACTCGGCGTTTGGCTGCGATCGCAGTCGTAACATAATCATAAACAGCCTCACCTTGTAAATGCTGTTTAAGTGATTTCAAGTCAGCTTCTAGCAAAGACTGGTAAACTTTTTCCTTACTTTCACTGATTTGGGCGGATACCCCAAACAACCCAGCACTGACCGTCCCAGCGCCGAGTAAGATTCCGGTTGTTATTCGATCAGTGTTTAAGAAAAAAGGAGCAGACAGACATAACACTGCACTCGCTCCTAAAGAACATAAAATACTCCGTTCTGCATGAATGACGCTACTGGCAGTTAGACGTTGTAATTCAAATCCCATTACCTCACCCCCAACGCAACACCGGCTGCAACTAAAGTCAAGAAGACAAACAGGAATATCACTCCAGGCATTAACCCAATGGTGAAAGTTTTACGGTTGAAGCCAAAACCTTTAATGACTAAACCGCCAAAGTTGAATAACCCCAGAACTATGCAGCAGATGGAGATTATGCCAATAAACCAAAGAATGTATCGACTAACGGGGCTGGCAACGGATAAATAACCCATAAACATAGAAAAGCCAACCCCACATACTGCATATCCTACATGAGAGAGCTTAATACTTTGCATAACCTAAAATCGGAATGAATCTCCCACTTCATCAAATGCTTTCTCATATCCCCCCAACTGGCGTTGTTGTTCCTGCGAACCAAAGGCATGACGAATTACCGCCTCCCCATGTAACCCTCTGGTTCGCTGTAAATCTTCCTCAACCTTCATGGCTTCTTGAGAATATGCCAATTGGTTTTTATACATCTCTGCCAAGGATTGCAACTGCTTGAGCCTATGCCGGGAAAATTTAGTGTGCAACCACTTCTGTGCTTTTAGAGTGCCAGCCACTTCTGCTTCATCAAGAACCTGCTTTGCTGTAGTGTAAGCTGGCAATGTGTAGCGTTCGCGGATTGATGAAGGGAGATTTCCTTCAATTTGGGTAGCATCCCCAACTCTTAAATCCGTTGATACTACTCCATCACCTTTACTACCAAACAAACCAGGAAGCCATTTTCCTAACATTGCTTTCTCCCCCCTACTACTTAAAATTGGTATAAGTTTGCTGAACTTGTTGAACTTGTGAGCCGATATATCGGGTTATGCCATATATGCCCATGAATGAAAACATCAAAACTGTTATTGCTGCGATCGCAGTTTGAGCCATCATTCCCCGTTGCATCAATTCCTCAATCTGTCTATTGGACTGCGATCGCACTCTCGACTCATCAATAATTTGCTGGACTACCAGGAATTCTTCTGTTGTCAGGTTTTTTAGTGTCAGCCCTGACAGATTCAATTCCCCGTCCTTCTTCAGGTGAATATTTAATGCTTTGCGATGGGTTTGGTCTTGTTGCTCCATATATTGCCACGCCCAAAACGAGGGTTAATAGCAGCAGATTTAGTACTGCTGCTACCAAGATGAATTTATTCGGTCGCATCTGCATTGCTAGCAGAGAGATAGAGCGATGTAATCTCTTGACCGAACCGAAAAAAGGCTTCTGGTTCTCCCTGGAATTCTTTGGCGAACTGTGCTACTTCTGCTAAATACTCGTTAGACACATTAGCTAAAGTCTCGATTGTTTCAACTGCCTCCTTGTGAGCAAACTCGCGTGTCCCTTGGGTAATTGCAGAATTAAAAGATTGTATCTCTGCTAACGACTGCTTGGCTTGATTGGCAAGTGAAGTTTTATAATCACTCATGCTCTGTTGAGCTTTATTGGTTTTGGCAGTACGTTTGGTAGTTTTAGCTGTTTTACCATTGCTAGAAACAATTAAATTACTAGCTTTTTTGAGTGCCACAAGTTCGTCAGAGATGGCAATAATTTCTGCCTCAGTAATCGCATCGGGATCTACGTCTTTCTTTTGTAAGTACAAGCGTAGTTCTTCAGAACTCATTTCGATTCCATTAGCGATGAGAAGTTCTTGCAAATCTTTCATGAAGCGACTCCTATTGATTTAGGTTGACGAAACTTAAATTTAGTTTGAGAAGCAATTTTCTTTACCCATTGCTGAATTTCAATTTCTGTATACATCTTGTCCACAGAAAATGGCACTCCAATTTCTTGACCCCACCGATAAATTGTTGGTTTAGATGGTCGCGGTTCTAGCCTTTGTAATGCTTCAAAGAGTTG
Source organism: Nostoc sp. KVJ20 (assembly GCF_001712795.1). GTDB lineage: Bacteria > Cyanobacteriota > Cyanobacteriia > Cyanobacteriales > Nostocaceae > Nostoc. The sequence goes on along the minus strand of NZ_KV757642.1, from coordinate 34,594 downwards.
AGCGCCGTTGCATGACAATTGTGGCAAGTTTGAACAAATAAATTCGTAGCGTTGAACATCTGATAATCGAATGGTGCGATTGGGATTTAAAAGCTTTAGTTGAGCATAAGCTCTTACCAGCAGAATTACCCCAGCTTTGGCACTGGTGGTATCAGATATTTCTAATCGACGAAGAATTCTTGGCCAAGTGTAATCACTAACTTGACCAACAATTTTTTCATATTCGTTCCTCAGAATTGTTCCTGCCATAGAAACAGCCGTAACATCTTTGCAATTCTAGATTAGCATAAATACCTTATCTATAACCCTATAGATGAGGTATTATTCTGAAAAAGTTCTCGGCAAAAACATAGAACTATAGGGGTAAAGTTAGGTAAGCGTTATTGTCGAGGAGAAAATGCCTAAGAAAACTACACCAAAAATGGTTCAGACTGGAGTTTCTATTCCAGAACCGTTGTATGAAGCCGCAAAGCGAGTTCAAGCAATGGAGGGCTGGAATGAGTCAGAAATGCATCGCGTCTTTTGGGAAAAAGGATTTGCGCTTCACCTTCAAGGAACTCTTGCCCGTTACCAGTTGGGTTTGATTCCTGAAGCACAAAGTACAGCCGAATAAGTTGACGGGATTTAGTCTAAAGGGGGATGGCACGCTTATTAAGCTGAAGGGTAAGCAGCGTAAGGATTGCAGAGGGGCAGGGGTGCAGAGGGGAATTTCTAAAGTGCGATTCGTATACCTAAAACTTCTTCTTTCTCCCCTGCTCCCCTGCTCCCCTGCTCCCCTGCTCCTCTGCTCCTCTGCTCCTCTGCTCCTCTGCTCCTCTGCACCCCCCTTTTTTTTGTGCCTTCGCTAAAAAGCAAGCAGACCATGAGACTCTGCTCGACCTCAAACACGGTAGCATCAAGGCTTTGGGACACGCGGATGATTTCGATGAGGCTCGAAACCCTAGTAATGCCGTGAAAATAACTGTCTCATGGTCTGCTCAATCCCTTGCCCTGACTGATTCCGCGCCTCTATGAGAAAGAAAATTCATTTTTTTGAACTTTGCAGAAAACCCTGGTTTTTGGCTCTTTTAGTTAAAGCGGGTTTTTCCATTTGTCCTGTGGTCATTTTTGAAGCCTGACCCTGTTTGACTAGCACCGAGCGCAAGTACTGCCGACAAGCTGCTTCTCCCCGACAGATCAGAATCCGCAGCGCCTGTATTTCCTGTATTGGAGAAATACAAATTTCAGCGATCGCTGGAATCAAATTCTGTTGCTTCTGCACATAATCTTGATGCTGCTGCTCTAATTCCTGAATCTTAGAATTCAACTGTTGTATCTGCCGTAATGCTTGCGTCAGGGACGATTCTTTGTTTCGAGAGCGATTATTCAGAGTTAACGTCATTTTCTTACCCTTCTAAATTTAGATTCTTTCTGTTTACTGTTGAGTCATCTGCTTCATATCATCGATTGCATTCAAGACTTCCCCCAAAATATTGAAAGCATCGTTTAAAACCACGTCATTCAATGTAGAAAAGTATTCGGAGGATTCGATATTGCGATAATCTTGACTACTGCTAATAAGCCGCAGTGTATATTGACAGCCTTGCAATATGGCTTGAATTTCTGAAGTAGTTAGCTTAATTTCCATTGGTGTGTTCTAACGTTGAAAAACTGAATTAATTTTGCCGCTATCAATAGCATTTTTGGCATGGCGAACAGCTTGTGTATGATTGTCAAAAGTTTGAGTTGAAGGTGATGCCCAAGTTGTTTTCAAAAAGCCCAGCTTCCCAACATGAACATCCACAGCACCATCTGATAACTCGGCAGTCTCAATTTTGTAGCCGCCATGTTTGGTTTTGTACTCTTTCATTGCCCGTTTCTTTCCCTAAAATCTATCTCGTTGAATACTAAAACTTGCTCCGATTAGAGAACTGCCTAAGAAGGCGGAAAAACTGACCAGCATTGCACCCAGGCAAATATTTTTTTGCTGCTCCCAACCAGAGATGATGATGTTTGGATTAGCATTTATCTCAATAATCTCCAGCCCCCAGCAAGCCATTGCTCCAACCCCTGAAAAGCCAGTCAAGAGTAGAGAGATAATTGCAGTTGTTTCTATGGTGCGATCAATGAATACTTTAGAGTTGAATCGTCTTCTTGGACGATGACTTTTAACTAATCGGACTTTTGGCTCTTGCATACTTGAACGAGCAATTTGTTTGTGATTAGCCATTGGTTTCACTTATTCTCATGAATTACTAGGAAAAATATGATCCTCTACAGCCGACTTGAACTGTTTTATCCCTCCGCTATAGTGGATTTTGATGCCTGAAATTATTTCTTGTTCTGTGAGTTCTTCAACTTCTTCGGGGCAGGATAAATCGCGCCAAGGCAAACACTCTTTTATCCACTCTTTCGCCCATAAAAATTCGTTAGCAGTTAGCTGCTCGACTTGTACTTTCATCCTGATTCCTCCAATTCAATAAAAAACCCTGTACCAGTATTCTTAATCTTTACTTTTCTTTGATTGACCAACATTTGAATCATATTAAGACTAAAGTTAATGCTGCATAATCGTGCGCTACCACCACAACGACGAAGATACTGTAGGCACAAGCAGGAATGGTCAGTAGAGGTGGAATGAGTGGATTTTCTCGGCATGATATTTTTCCTATTGGTGTTATGAGAAGATATAATTTTTCTTTTCAATTCAGTTCAATTAACCCCGCTTTCTTGTTCTGAGGGGAGCAACGGAGTCTCCGGCTCCGCTCCTGAATTGGTGAATATCTGAATTCTTCTTCAAATATTCCCCAGTAAAATAGACACTGGGGAATCTTTTTATTTACTCTGCATTGATGTAGTCGGATCGATCTAAGTAATCCGGCGAAAATCCATCTGCATCGCTATGGTAAATTGGCTCCACATAATCCAGTACAGATTCATCGGCAATAATCTCTGTCCTTGTGCTAAGTGACGTAATTTGAGTGTCCATTTCTGGAATATCAATTCCTAACCGTTCGCATATTTCTCTTATTTTTAGGTATTGAGGATGTATTTGCTCATCAATATAAGAATGATGTCCATACCCATCTGATTCCCAAGAACTAACAATTATTTTCGCCATATTCACTCATTATTTTAATTTTCAACGATAAAAAACTACCACAAAACTACTATTAAATAAGCTTTGTGGTAATTCGTTTACAAATGTCGCCAGAAGTTTTTACTGATAGTTTTAAGACTGACTACCTTGGGTTCTGCTGTTGCTTCTGGAGTATGACCACCAGCCACCGCAACAGCAATTGGTGCAGGTGTCGTTAACAAAGAATTGAGTAATTCTCGCTGATGATCCACATCAGCATGAGTTCGGTATATTGTGTAGGGATTAATTTGCATCCCCAACGGCGTGGGTACGATTTTTAAGTATTGATTAAGGAGTTGAATGTAATGCTGATCAAAATTCCGATGAATCACATAAGATCGTATTGCATTAAGCAATCCAATAGCTTTCTCAATTTCGTAAACATCACAGGTATCTATTTCTGGCTGACTTTCGCGGTAGCCTTTACCTTTTTTCTCGGCTACCAGATTGTTAAATTTACTAACCGCCCTCTGATGATTGCCTAATGTGTGAACTTTGGTTTGCGCTTGATAACCAACTCGCCCCCACTGGACTGTCAAATTCCCATCTTCGACAATGGCCGCCCAGAATTTATTGCTGTTTCGGATAGCATCAACAAAGACTAAATAGATTTCCATGTTTTTAACCCAGTCAACTCGCTAACTTCTGGGCATTGCCCCATCGAATTTGATGTTGTAGTGCTTCAAGTAATGTTTCCGCTTCCAGAGTTGTTAGTCCATTTAAAACAGAGCAGACATCCTCAAACAAGTTTTTATACAATGGATATGAAACTAATAAGCCCAGATTAGACAATGCATCCTCAAGTGCCTCAGCAACAGTATGCTTAGTAGAACTGTCTTTTTCTAACGTAAAAATGTAAGTTACTAATGCCATTCGGAGCATAAGCTTAGTTTCTCTGTCCAACTTCTCTAAATACACACCATATTTATCAACCAGTTGGTCAATAGTTGGAGTCTGCCCGTAATAAGTAACTAAGTCTGTCGTCATGTTTATTCGCCTTATTAACTATGTTAATTGGTTGCTTTCAATTACTAAAAAAAAAGAGTGATTGCCCCCATAGAATCAGGAGACAATCGCTTTCTCATCAGTTCATATTCCGAAACTTAGCAGCACGCAAAGACTGAGTTTTCACTGCAACTACAAGACTACTAGCCCGTCGTGCGGTTGATGCCCAGGACTGCATCCGCTCGACTGCCGCAGCGTCCTGAATCGCAAGCGGGGTAATGGTTTGACGACAAGCTTCGAGATCAGCAAGTGTTACCTGCTGCGGTCTATCCTCATCGAATGCCAGCAGAGCAGCTTCTGAAGCAAGGGTTTCCAGTTCTGCCCCTGAAAATTTCGCGGTGTTGGCAGCGATCGCTTCGAGGTACTCCGATTCCAGATGAATGCCAAAGCGTTGTAGATGAATTCCTAGAATCTGTACACGCTCCGGCTCTGTCGGCAAATCGACGAAAAAGTTTTCATCAAATCTTCCCTTCCTCTTTAACTCAGTTGGCAGTGCAGAAGGGTCATTGCAAGTTGCCACGACAAACACGCCACTGGTTGATTCCGACATAAACGTGAGGATATTGCCTAGAATCCTTTGACTGACTCCACTTGTATCGCCACTACCGGAGAGGGCTTTTTCTATTTCGTCCACCCATAACACGCATGGGGCAATAGCTTGGGCCGTTTTAAGTGCGCGGCGGACATTGCCCTCAGACTCGCCAACAAGTGAACCTAAAAGGGATGCAATGTCGAGTTGTAGGAGTGGTAAATTCAGTATAGTTGCAATGTTTTTGGCACAGTGAGATTTCCCAGTACCTGGAGGCCCTGCCAGTAGCACACCTTTTGGCTGGGGTAAGCTAAGACTTCGTGCCTCTTGTGTGAATAGCCGCCGCCGCCGAGTCAGCCATTCGCGCAGTAGATCCAAACCGCCGAATGGGATTATCGCAGGTTTACCCAACTCAATGCCCATTTGAGAGAGTAGCCGAGTTTTGTACTCGACGGCTTTAGGGATGAAATCAGCGTCAACAACGACACCATCATTAGTTAAGTTTTCTTTGACTGTTAACCGAAGGAAGTCGCTAATTTCTTCTAAAGTTAAACCCAGCGCTGCACGAGAAAGAGTTTCAAATTCAGCATTTTCAAGCGTAACAGTAAAGGTTAATTCTTGCTCTCTAGCAGACTGTTGTAGGTCATGTAAATAAGAAGTGATATGCTCAAGTATTTGGTCAATACTCGGTAAAGGGACTTCACAATAAGGAATCAATCTGACTAGGGATTCGTGTAATTGTATGTTCTGACCCAACAAGACAATGC
>NZ_KV757642.1:0-29151 GCF_001712795.1 Nostoc sp. KVJ20 | reverse complement strand
ATACTCCCAGATTCCAGAAGAAAACTGGACTTGATAGCTTGTTAGATGTCTCTGTAGTCAACCACTGAATAATCGTCGCTTCATCGGGCGACAGAACATCAACCGCAGCAATGGGAATTTGTGAATCTAGTGTGGAGAGAAGATTTGAGAGGTTCATTGTTTTTCAATTTGATAAGGAACTGGAGATAATTCGTCGTGTGTGTTTACGACTTTTACGATCACCTCATAGGCTTCGGCATCGCCGTCAAAAACTTCTGCTGTACCGTTGTTCTCTTGGTAGGCAATCGCTGTTACTATTGCATTCAAAAGCACGCACAAACCCTCTGTACTAGCTTTGATGATCACGGGTTGTCTTAGTTTTTGCTGGGCATAAACGTGAACAAATGGGTATTCTTTAGCTAATTCGTTCATGATTGTTTTTGAGGGGGGAACTTGTTGATTCCCCCGTGTTGATTACTGACGTAGGCGTGTTTGACTACTGTTCGTAGTGCGAAGCTGTGGTGCTGATTCTTCTTTGAAAATGCGATCGCCCTCCACAACTCCAAGTGCTTCTTCAAATGGTTGTGTAGCTCCAAGACAACTTAGCCCCTCGAACCCCTTTGCTTCCACTCGAACTTCACCTGTAGCATTGTCGAAATGAATCAGTATTGAACGTTCCATATTTATCTCCTCACGTACTGTTGAACTTCCTGATGTCCGGCAAAAGTTAGGCGTAGGGTTTGCACAGTGCCGTTGGTTGATTCAGCGATCGCACATTCCCCAAACTGCTCTTGTAACTCGGCAGCCTTCGCCAAAACCATCCGCCGTCCGTAAGCAGGCATTAGCTGACAGGCGTAGAACATTCCTCCTAACCGGCTAATTACTTCGTACTCATCCTGGATCATTTCGTATTCCGACCCATTCCACTTAAATCCCATATCTGCACGGGCTTTTATGGTGCGACCAGACACAATGATTTCAGCGCTTTTTCCTTGAGAATCACCGTAGTATCCTTTTAGTGGCTGTGCTGTTTCGTGAACTTGCGGATTCAGTTTCAAATCTTGTAAAGCTTGTACCAGACATTTACGGTTAACAAGCTTGGTTTTAACGGTTGAGAAGTGTGACATTTTTAGCTCCAAGGCTTTCAAATTGGTTTGAAAAATAGTAGGAGTGAGATATCCTTTTTGAGGTGAACACCTCAGAGGTGAACACCACATTTCCAATTCATTAGTTAGTCTTGAGCGAATGCACCCGCCCAAGACTGTTTTTTACCTGAACTTGAACGACATCACCGTAGCTTTCGACAAGCCCACGTCGTCAGTCGCAAGTGATTGTAGATTGCGTTGTTCATCTAGCAACTTGGTGCGGATCTCTTGCATTTTTTGCTGTAATTGACTGCGCGTATCTGAACCAAGATTCTTCGACTCGATCGCTGGATCGTTAACGATAGAGTCCAAGTGCGCCATCATCGCCTCCAAGCTACTGCCAGCCTCCGGTGAAGCGTTTGCTAGTAGCACTTGAACCTTCATCAGATGACGCTCCATTTTCCTTTTAAACTGTATGGGTTTCCTCCCTGGTTCCCAATCAGCCAACTCTTCAAGCAACTGTGCGGCGAGTTGTTCACCGCCAGCTAGAGCAGATTCCCGTAGCCTTTGCTCCAGATTTTGGTCATACTGCTGAATGAACTTGGTAATCTGGTCTAGACATTCGGCTTGCTGCTGGTTCAGTTGTTCGGACAATGCCGGGATAATCACCGGGCGACCAATAACGACTTGCAAATAGTCTTCAAGATCGGTCAGAGTCGGAAATGCTCTTAACAAGTTGGCTTTAACTGATTCTTGCTTATCCTGTGCTAATTCCCAAGTGTTAAGTGAGAGGAACTGATCAATGCGCTCTTGATAATCTTCGAGTCCTGATTCATAATCAACTTTTAGCTGATTACGCAGTCCAGGGGCGATATTATCTCTGATGTTGATTAATTGATTCCAAACAAGTGGAGCTAAATCAATTGGACAAACCCAATCACCAGTATCAGCAGACATCCACTCTTGAACTGAAGCAATCTCTTGCCTCAATTGGGCAGCAGCCTCATCAAGCTTTTTAAATACCTTAATACCTCGCAAACCGACTTCGGAATTTGTAACTTTCACAAGGTCTGATTCAATTTCAGAAACTTCAGCTTTTAGTACATCAGCCCATTTGGGAGCGGCAGACTTTGTACTTTTCTTTAACTGGATACGGAAGCGAATACGGGTTTTATTTAACTGTGAGAAATTGTGGCGCTCGACTACTGCATCAGTCAGGAAATTTGCAGCAATAGGGTTGTCAATTGCTTGTACCATGATTATTGACCTCAATCATTATTTTTCACTTTCGATTAAGCGAAGCTTTCTTTGTGATGATTTCTCAAGAGAGCGAATGTCTGTAGTAGCTCTATAGATTACTTTTGTAGAGCTTTTTTGCAGGCGAATATGTCTTTTAATGACTGGTGGTTTATGTATGGACATGGTTTAAAATAGTTGAAGTTGCTGCGAATTATCCTGTACCACAGGCTTTTCATAAACCATACCTTCGACTTCATAACAGCGAGTCATGAGTTTATTTCGGTTTAGCCGAAAGCTGACTTTTTTTCTTTGATTTGGCAGAGGTAGAAATAGATACTGTGGATGTTGGATAGTACCTTCATCACCCAAGTATCGGGAAAGCGTACCGTTGATTTGGTAAACTTTTGAGGAGCTTAAAAGCGTTGAGTCGTAGACTTTAATCAAATTTAATTCCATCTTATTAGCAGTGAAGTGTGCCATAATTTGTTGTGGAATCGATTTTTCTCTACAGTTAGATTTAATCAGTCTGACTGTAGAGTTTTTCACGCATAATCTGATTCTTATTTCGTCAGGCAGCAACTTCTTGTGGCTTCGGTTTAGACAATCTAGAACCGCTTCCAGAGGTACGTTTAGTTGTTGAAATCGGTTGGTTAATTTGACCGAATGGAGTCTGGATATTGAGGTCAGCTTTCAACTCGGATTGCAGTAATACAAGCTGAGTTAAATAGTAATCAACTTCTTCTAGAATCTCAGCTTCTACTTCTGACGGTGAGAGCGGCGTAATCTGATCTGATTCCAGATATTTAATTTCTTCTCTCATCCGAGAAACCATGACTAGATAGCGGTAGCCATGACCGCAATTTTCGGCTAGCAAACTATCATGTGGTAATACTTCAATACCAATAATTTTGCCTTGTTGAGTACGTTGCCCAACATTAAACTTTGGAATTCCGTAGCCACGTGGAAGTGTGATTGTTGGTTGCATATTCGTTGCCTTTGCATTAATTATTGATTGAGAGTGCCATTCGATTACAGATAGAAATGCTCAAAAATCTGATTGAGTTTTTCCTTTGATTCATCAGGCAGAGCATTAAAATCAAACTCTTCAGAGTCCCAAACTTCATCTAGACTTGTAGACTCATCAACGATATTTGCAATCAAACAAGATTCGTCGTCGTACTTCCAGCCATTTGCTAAAAGCCACGGTAAAAAACCTTCAGATTGCAATAGTTTCTCGATGTCGAACAAGTCAGAAAACTGTTGTAAGTTTTCGAGGCTAGGTGGAACGATTGTTGTAGTCATTTGTTGCTATTGGTAGTAGTGAGTACACAGCAAAAAGAGGGGGGGGGAAAGGTTAAATGGATTCATGAATTAAACCGTCTGTAGAATAGTAAGGTTTTACCTTTACCCCTTCCACTTTCCCCTTCTTCATTAGCTGTAAACAAGACTTGAGAACTTATAAAATATGCTTCCCTAATTGAAGATAAATAGGAAAGCATAAAGGCGAATGCAATTGCTACAATCACCTCAAGAAGTATTTAGTTATTAAGAAGGCATATCCTCCCAGTAACCAACTTCATCGTCATAATTTGCTTGCATAGACTGCAATTTGTTGACGAAGTTAGCAAATTCTTCGTTAGTTAGGGACTGCCTTCCTTTTTTCCCATAGTTGTCCATGAGAAACTGTTTGCCCTTTTCCTCTTTCCAACCTAAAGCTTCAATTAATCGTTGCGACTCCATCATCAATTGATTGCGATCAAGTGCATGAGACGTATGCTTTGGTAAGTTATTGTTAGGCAATCCTTTTTTCCACCAATCGCAGATGGAATTATGCACAAGGGCAATTTCTTGAGCTATTGGTTTCTTGCCAATACAATAACTTTCCCAGTTGAGCGCAGTTGGTTTTTCGTATCCGCTACATACACAGGCATTGGAAGTTTGCCCTCCTTTCTCACGTTTCTCTGTTTTCAATGTGGGACAAAATACCCACATTGAATGCCAAAGTAAATTCTTTGGTTGGTGATGTTTGCCTTGAAAACTTGCATAAGCTTGTTCGCAGGTTTCACGGAATGCCATTAGTTGTTGATCAAACGAAACTTGAAACACTCCCCAAGCAGTTATTTGTACTGGTGCGATATGAAGAGGTTGATTTTGGGCATCGACGAAAATCACCATATACCGCCTACCGAATTTGTAGGCGTTCTTGTCCAAACCATCACTGCTACGCCAAACTCCAATCACCTTTCTATCGTTTCCATATAGCAGAGGCGATCGCCCAATCACAAGTATTCGTGGTTGTCTATAAAGAGCGCCAGGAATGCCTATCTTTTCATCGTTTTCGTCCAACTTATTAGTAAGAACTTTATACTCTTTCCCACCTTCTAGTTCTTTATTTTCGTACCATCCTGCTAATTGTTGATTTTCGTAAGCAATCCAAATGCCTGCGGGTGAAGGAATGCTTTTGGCTGCTGGGGTCTTTTCGTATAGCTTGTGTTCAGCAGAATCAAAGTCAAAAGCTGTCATAATAGCTGCTTGCCTTTCTTTAATATTAGTTTTCGCAAAAAATAAGCGAAGCTCTAATTCTGAGTGGCGAATGGCACTGATTTTAAAATAGTGGTGGAAGAGAATTCTCTTCCACCATTTCACTTACGCCGCTACTAACTCCTGACGAACTTGCGGCACTTCAATCGGAGTCGTCCCTCTACGCAGTGCTTCTACAGCCTCTTTCACGCTCCAATGCTGCACTCCATCGCCACAGCGCCAGTAGTATGTCTTGGGGTCGTTTTCCCAGACTTCCTCAGCGTTTCTGACCTTGAAGAGTATGCCCAAAAACTCACCATCTAGATATACATTGTGAGCCGTCTGGAGGTCAGTGCGCCCTACATAAGTCAGTCGGTAGCCGTCCACTGGTTCGCACAAGTCTTCTGCACGAGTCCCGCGATACCCACAGTTACCGCACCCATGACCACCACAGTCTGGACAGATGGCAGCAGGCATATTCCACTTCGGCAGTGTAAAATCCCATTCAGCCGGTGGGGTTAATATTCGAGCCTTGTGAGAGATATAACAACCAGCGTGACCGATTACTTTATCAGAATGGTATTGGACGCTTGACGATAGCCAGTCACAATCACCTAACAAGCCAATTTTCTCAGAAACTTGTTTTAATTCCTTTTCTTCCTTGTGATTGCGCTCTACTGGAGCAGAAAGACTCGCTTTTACCTCTGCAACAGCGCGTTTGAAAGATTTTTTGTGGTATCGAGCATAACCGTGGGTCATTTTTACCCACACAATATCATCCGAGTTTATCCAGATAGTCACTACATCTTCGGGCTTGCACTCTTTTGAGTAGTCCGACTGATTGACGATAGTTGCAATGATTTGGCGATCGCGCGTGGTTAACGGATCTTTTGTTGGCGCAGGGGCTAAACTTTGTGTCATCATTATAAATTGCCTCTTATTTAATAAGTGAGGGCATAAGGGCGATCGCTAGTTTTCCAGACGGAGCGATCGTCCTATTTTTATTGGTCAGTTTGTTGTGCTTTCAGCACAACACTCTCAATCTAGAATTGGCGAAGCCTCATTTTTCTTGCTGCTAACCAGTACTTAGAGCTACTAAGCAAAAGACATAGTGCGTCACGCGACCGACGGCTTCAATAGTATTATTTGCCAGCCACTACACTCAGGCGATTGCTTCTGCTTTTAATAAAAGGCTTGCTCAAAATGGCTGTGTGTCCGTTGATTGCTTCTCCAGGCTTCTTTACCCACTCAATAGAGCTTGTGCTATACCCCGGTGATCATGTCTCTAGACTATGTTTCGACTTGGAATGTTAGCTTGGCTTGGCTTGGCTTGGCTTGGCTTGGCTTGGCTTGTGAACCCTTTCGCGTCCTGGGTGCTGGCGGTTCGCTTTCCTTACCCTTATGCTTATCAATATAAAAGCGATACTGTGTTTTGTCAATGTCTAACTGTGATTTATCACTATTTAACTGTTTTAAATCAATACATGGCTTTGATAATTATGTGATATGCTGGCGGAAGAAGTAAAGTTAAGGTGTTGTTTTTATGAATCAAGCTTTGATCATTTGGAAGTTACGAGAAGTTATGGCTAGGTACAAAATAAAATCAAAAGAGCTAGCGGCCGAATTGGGTGTGCATCCCAACTCAGTGACAAATCTAAGAAAAGCAGAAACTATGCCACGCCTAGATGGTGAAGCACTGGACAATCTCTGTAATGCCCTTAATAAATTGGCAGACACAGAAATCAGCTTGATGGAGTTAGTAACTCACGTACCCAATTCCCGTAATTAAAAGCGATCGCTCCCCGCCAAGAGCGCGATCGCCTTCACTAGCCCTTCTGCGAAGGATAGCCACGTCTAACTTAGAGAATTTTCAAAAGTTAGGCAAGAGTAGCCTTGTAGTGGCATTCGTGAGATTTATCACTAAATAAAGAATTTGAAGCTATCTAAAACCGATATAAATTAGATTTAAACCAACCAAAAAATTATGTATCTGTCAAACTATTAGTTTAAGTATATTTAACTAGACACAACTACAAACGCTGGCGATTAAACAATGTGCTAGCTCCATCATATCGCCATAAAACTAAATACATGTATAATCCAGTACCAGTTTTTCAATTACTCCTCCAAGATAACCCTCATCTGTTCACTACTGAAGGGTTATCCTCCCTGCTTTGGGACTGTGTTCACATAAAAGCCCCTAACTGTCACAAATTCACCTACCCTTCATTACTAAACAAGCAAGTTTACTTGGCGATAGCCGGACTGGAGGGTAGTGCTGAAGATGAGCTAATGATTTACCGGATTATGTCTAATCCTCAAGTTTGGTATAACTTTACCAAAGTGCGACAACAAGGCCAACCCTCTGAAAATATAGGTGAAGAATTTTATTCAAGCTTTGGCATTGAAGTTTATCTTCAGCACAGGATTATAAACAGTATCCGATGCTTACAAAAAAGCTTAAATATTTCAGGAGTTAGACAAACCAATATTGCTGTGCGCGATCGCCTATTTTCATACCCGACATTAGAGGATCAGTTAATCATGCTGGATGAAGATCGCCTCACTCTTCAACAAGCTGTACCAGAAATCATCAAATATTTTGTCAGCCTTGTGCAGATACAGCCTGCATACAGATTGTTTTTAGTTGATCAGGAAGAGCAAAAAACTTCCGTTTCAGTCACAGCAGTTGAAAATGCGGCATCAAGCGCAGCCATAGCAGAGATTTCTACAGAGTCTTTCGACAGGCAGCTAACAGGCGCTAACTGTTGGCACGATAAAAGCGTTGAAAGAGTAGACCCTGACAAAATTCGTCTTACCCTTCATCTCGACTGGAATGAAAACGAGTTCATTTTTTTTGAAGCCCAACGCCCCAACTTGAGCCGATTTCCTTGGACAACCGAAGTTGCTTAATAACGCTCTTCCATCACTTTGCTAAGAGAAAAATCAAGCCTATTTTTTATCTTTAGATGGGGCAAGGGTTTAAGAGTTTATTTGTTAATCAAATAGCTGGAATCAAGGTTTTTGGTGGTGGAAACTCAAACGCTACCAACTAGTCAAACAAACTAATTAATGTTTCAGTCCCCGTGAGGGGATTTGGCTATTGGTTATTCATTATTAGAATTCTTGCTGTTGCGCCTAAATTTATTGTCACTACATATTTACCACTACCGTTTTCCCTTACAAATAGGAGGGAGCTATACCTATGACGAGCGAAGTGATCTATAAATATTGAAAATCAAATATTAGCTATTATTTCTAGACATTGTTTCTGTAAATTTATCAACTCCAATGATTTTGATTCTAAAGTTGTAAATACAACGCTTGGCTGATTAGCTTTTGTTACCATAATAATCATTTGTTGTTCAGCATTTATTTTTTTTAAAATATGGGTAATCAAATCACTTTTGGATTTATTATATTTTTTAATTTCTGTTTTATGTGCTAGAAGCAATGGATATGCAAATATACCTTTTATGAGATTTAACATATTTGCAGGATTATAACTATTTATAATGGAATTAATGCCATACTTATTAAAGCCAAGAGATAAATCTCTTTCTTGTTGATAAATGTCTTTATATATACTAATTTTTGTAGCCTCTATTAAAGCTGTTTTAACATTATTCATATCATCAAGTAAATAATCACAAATTGCTAATCCTAAGTAAGTATAAAAAAGCCGCTCACCCTTTTCAAGACAAGTAGCTTTAGTAAAACCGATCCTAGCATTGTTAATCAGAAGGGACTTTTGTTCATCAGAAGAGCTAGAATTACACGCATGAAAAAGTGTTTTCCAAGCAGCATTAAATTCTACCTGCGTCAAAAGGTCAAGTTTACTTTCAATAGATTCTATTAGCTTTAAAGCTTTAGCTAGCCTTATGGAAATGTCAATAAATCCTTTAGAAGCTCCGAAAAGTACCGTTAATGAAATAGGTTCACTCATATAAATAATTATCTAGTTTGTTGCAATGTTTACTTAATCATCTGGAGGGCGATCACCTCTACTGTTAGTTTTTCCTTACGAATGAGCGATCGCTATCCTCTTAATTCATGTACACGTTGCCATTCCTGTTGTGTAACCTTGTAGTTTGTAGCGTTTGGCTGACGAATCACCATCAAGGTCTTTAGCACAGAGTCAAGCTTGAGGTCTTCGCGTAGCAGTGGCTTGTCTAACAACTTGCTGGTAAAGCGGATTTTGGAGTAGGTTGTATTCATGGCGCGACTAGTGTCAATCCAATAGCCGATATCAGTAGGGTTTTCGATATTCTTAGAGGATTCGATAATTTCGGCGATCGCATAAATCCCTGCTTTATCTCCAGATTTCCAAATCAGTACCCCATCACCAGGAGCAATGTCTTTGGCGTAGCGAGTTGTCAGCCAGGGCATCTGCTCAAAGTCACGGATGCCGTCTATGATGCGGTAATATTTGGGGTTGCCTTGAAACAGCCAGTAGGTCATTGTTTGGTAGTTTTCCTTTAAGAATTTGGTGGGTGGGCGATCGCTTTTGGTACGTGATTCTTATTTATCTTTTAGCTATACCATCGGCAATTAATGCTTCTCTATATAACCAAGCTTCTCTAGCTGTTTTAAAACCATCCATCCACTTTTTGTCTTTCGTATCTTTAATTCGATATCCTACTCCCCAAGTGTCATTTCCAAAGCAATAGTATATTTTATAAAGCATTACGGGTTGAGCAAAATCATTTCCACAATCACCCTCATGTTCTATCAAGGAACCATCTTCTCTAATACCGTAAAATCGGCGCTCTTCTTTGTTGATGCTAACCTCTACAACATCACCTAAATGGTTGGAATGTAAAATAATAATTCCATTTTCTTTGACCGTATGAAAGTTTTTGTTATGCTTAGACATTGCACTTTCCTTGTAATATCAATACCCTTAAGTTTCTGAACAGATGCTAATTTACCCCGATTAACGAGAGCAACCAATATGGTTCCTTATAACTAATTTGAGTTCATTAGTAATGGGTAAACCATCAATTTCCCTACATAGGTTTTGTAATGATTCACCTCTTCTCCTTCTCTCTTCGTAAATTCCCTGGAGTAGTGCTGTCAATCCATATTTGGTTAGTGCATCTGATGCTAAACCTATTATTCCCAGTAATACAATACCGCCCACCATTCCGCCTGGCCCTAACATGGCTAATGCCGCAGTAATTGCAGCAGCACCAGCTAACCCAGTTGATGCCATTGCGATGAGAAGTACAATGGCTGGTAATCCAACTCCTGCTAATTTTGCAACAATTTCATCCATGATTATGATTACTGTTGATTTGATTCTTTAAGTTTGGCTCTTCTAAAAATGCACTCATAGATTCCTTTGCGCGAATACTCCTCTCCAGTCAAGGCTCTACGCGCAAAAACCAATTCCCACCCTTCATCGCCCAATTTATTTATGCCTATATCAAAAACAATATCGTCAAAGCTTTCAATTTTATATTCATATTGCAAATTTTTGGGTTGTCGTTGCCACCACAAATTAAAAACCAGTATCCCTAGTATTCCCCCTAAAAATACAGTATTAATTACTTCTCTAAATTGAACTAAAATGTTGAATATATTAAACTGGTTTGTTTTATCTTTTGAATTGACAGAAGAAATTTGTGCGTTAATAATCGGTGTTGCTAATACCTCATGCTCTTTTAAGTTAATAGTTTGTCGCCAAGCAGGAAACTTACTACCATTTACCTGCCCACGAATATATAAAAATTTGATTCGGGCTAAATTTAACTTAGCTATTGATTTTTGAACATAATCAACAAAAAATGATTGTTCTGGAACTTCCTTAGCTTCAGCCGTTATGGTGAGGCTATCATTTTTGATACTTACCTGAACTGTTATGCCTTTGGGTTCTAGGGCTTTATTCATCAGGCTAACAATTGCTTGAGTATCACCCTGTTTTGCCTGGTCTAAAAGGTTTGTTGCAGTCATACTAAATCATCATTATTTACTGTACACACTAGATTTTCTTGCTTCGGAGTGCGATCGCTAACTTTTCCTCTAAGAATTGGGTGGGGGACGATCGCTTAATCATCATCGTCACCAGGGGCCCATCCATAGTCAGGAAAATTTTCTAAGCCAATCATGTCTAAGCAATCTCTGGTATCAAGACTGATATCCTCAAAATTCTCCTCATCGTCTTCTTCATGATTGAGAAGCTCGTCTAAAGCATCTGCTAAAAAGCGCTTAATTAGCCAAGAGCTAGCTTGAGAAAAATCACGCTTAAATCCTAAATAAATTGCACCAAACACAGCCTCAAACATTTCTGCAAAAAGTCTCTCTTGCTCATTTAAAGGTTTTCCTTTTAGACTTTTTCCTAATAAGCAGAACTCTGGTAAATTTAACTTAATAGCAAATTTTGACAATTGAGCTTTATCTACAAGTGATTGTTTATCCTCAGTCAGTTCACCTTTTGTAGATTCAGGAAATCTTTCATATAAATAGTCAGTAACAATAGTACTAAGAATTGCATCTCCTAAATGAGCTAGCCGTCTGTAAGCTTTCTCTTGTAAATCTTTTGTCTGCCTATCTACATTTGATTCATAGATAAATGATGGGTGTCTTAAAGCTATTTCTAGCGCTTCTGTTGCCTGAAATTCACTTATACCAATTCCTTTAATAAAAGCTTGAATTTGCTGTTGTCGTTGCTGTTTTTGGTTATACAATTGTGTCATAATTTAATAATTAATATGATAATTTTTAGTTAATAAGTAGTAAAAACAAGAGAGTATGTCTACTGCAATTGCTTATGCCCTTAATAAAAGAGCAGCTAAAGAAACTTGTATACTGGTAGGTTTAATTCCTTCAAATACAATTAGGTTGAGTTTGTCTGTATCTTGCACTAACTGAATCACAAAGTTTTCATCATCCAAAATTGCTTTATTCCCATCGGTATACTCTTTTAAAAGTTTTTGTACAGCCTTCATCTCCTTCCAAGTATTTAATTTTTTTAACGTACTCTTAACAGCTGCTCGATCTAAACCTGCTGGAAAGTGATCAAGCATACTCACCCGACGTTGAATTTTAGTAATGCGCTCAGAGGTAACGCTAATGTTTTCTAAGGTTTCTGGCTGTTCTAATTCAGCAACCTGCTGCTGTTTTAAGCCCACCAGTTTGTTATATAAAGATTGAGCGCATGATAGTAAATATTTTGAAGAGAAAACATTTCCCGCTATTGGAGTTTTGAAGGCAGTAGCGATCGCCATACCATAACCATCGTTTTCTCCGGTTTGGTCATTCCAGAACAAAGTCTGCTGTTTCTCTAAAATTGGTTCTCCATTTGGGCCAAAATATTGCACTGTCAACGCCACTAATCCAGTAGCTTCATTTTTTTCACCAGTGCGGCGACCTACAGCAATTGGATTGGCTTGGTAATCTTCACCCAATTCTTTTAGTAACTTGCTTAGTTCTTCACTATGCAGAATCTCATTTTGGGTATAAAGGTCGCGGCTAGTTTCCTGTTTTTTATAGGCATCTTCTTGTAAATTACCCTGCTCTATCTTTCTAGCTTTGACTAAGCTCTGAACAAAGTCGATGTATCCTGGCAGAATTTCATCATCAAATAGGGTATCACCATAAATAGAAGCCCCCAATGTGTTGACACTAGAAATGGTAGGGATGTTGGGGTTAGGTTCAATACTAGCGATGTCTCCATCATTTTGGGCTAAGTCTCCTACAAGTTTTTTATTCAGATTTGATAGGCGAGAAGCTTGCCGTAACAGTTGGCTTTCACTGTTGGCATAATAAACATAAATGTTCTTAGCTTTATGTTGCTTGGGGCGGTCAATCCGTCCAATGCGCTGCTCCAAAATCATAGGATTCCAAGGCAGGTCAATATTAATCAGATAATCAGCATCTTGTAGATTTTGACCCACTGATAAAGTTTCTGACCCAATTAGTACGGCGATTTCTTCCTCTGGCTTTGGGCGTTCTGTAGGATTTTTACAAGTAGCGTCTGGGGCAAACAGTCTAAATATTTCTTGGCGATTTAAAGTAACTGGGCTACGTTTTGGTTGCAATGCCTGACCAGGACTTACTTTTTGAGGTTTGTCTGAATTATTTGTGTAATACAGCTTTGTAGAACCAATCAGCATCCCAATACCTTTAGATGCGATCGCACTGTCACGAGTCATGTAACAGTAGTAATCAATTACGGTGTCACTGAAAGTTGAAATTAGCAGCACTTTATGACCTTGACTTACCAGTTCTGCTACTTTTTGAGTAACTTGCTTACGTTTGTGGTCAACTAGAAATTCATCTATTAACAGGTTTTGAATCTGTTCTAGCTGATGCAAATCACCTTCACAATCAGCCAACATTCGCTCATAAACTTTTTGGGCATTGTTAGGATTATCTCGTAAGTTATCTGTGGCAATATCAATAGACCGCCTTAACTGCTGACGCTTTTGTTGTTGTTCTGCCTCGTTTTCGTCCTCGTCTTCTTCCCCGTCTTCATAATCCTCATCCCAGCCTTCAGGGTTGTAATCATCTAAGAAACTTTCTGGTTTATCCTTCTTGTCTGATTCAAAATTGTAGTGAATTAGCAAAAATTCTTTCAGCCCATCAGCATCAGGAGAAACTGATTCTAGGCGTTGTTGCATCTGCCGAATGCGATCGCCAAAGTTTTTGATAGTCCGATTCAAGGCATACATACTCGATTCAGCCCGTTGTAGAAAGAATCGGCGTTGGTTGCCTAATAGACTTCGCTGTTCGACGCTACCTGTTAAATAACGAATTGGATCAGCAAAGGGAATAAAAAGACTGGTTTCAAATTGAGTGAAAATCTGCTCCAGTGCTTGTTCTGTACTAATTTCAAAATGCACAGGTAGCCATTCTGCTATCCGTTTAGCATACAAATTTAAATCTGGGGTGGCTTCTCGCAGCATTTGGCGGGTGCGCTGAAGAAACAGTTCGCGGTAGGTACGGCGAAATAGTTCAGTATTATCTGTAAAATTTTCTACCCCAATTTCTCGATTTTGAAACCATTGAGCGACTTCTGCGGGGAACTTTAAATCATTGAATCCTTGAGGACGACTGATAAAGGGCGAGAGAATGTTATAAATATCTTCCCGGCGATTGTTCCAAGGTGTAGCAGTCAACAGTAGAAAGTAACGTTGCCGAGCAGACTTGCGATCGCTTTCTTGAATTGATGCACAGGTTTTATGAATGCGGTTTTTATAATTGCGAATGCCTTCGTGGGCTTCATCGATGATAACTAGGTCAGGGCCACCGTAGCGATTGAAGTCTGCAAGAAAATTACTACCTTTGCGGCTCATCAGGTTTTTATTGTAAAGCTCGTAATCGTTAGATTTAAAGCCCAATTCTGCCATTTCTCGCTCCCAGTTGGGGTAGAGTTTCTTAGCAGCAATGATCCCAATCTTAGCTTGACCGTTCTGCTGACGATACAACCACGAGACAGTAGCCGCTAGTCGAGTTTTCCCCAATCCTACAGCATCAGCGCAGACAGCAACACCAAAATCCTGCATGACTCTTAGGCAATGTTGCGCTCCAGATTTTTGATGCTCAAACAAGATACCTTGATTTAACAGTTCATCTAATAAATCACTACGTTCAACCCGGAACTGACGGGGGCGCTGCTGTGCCAACCAATAAAGAAAATCATTTGGTGTGCCGTGATTTCCTGCCAAAATTATTTCTACAGCTTGTTTAAACCCTTCAATTTCACTGAAATCTGGAATTTCTAGGGATTGGCTGACGGCTGGAGGATTTTCGGGTGAGTTGTGATAAGTGCCCTCGGTGGTTGTAACTTTGAATTCGGTTAACTTTGTCGGCGGATGTTCTGGGTCTACCTCAACTTGACCAATAATCCGTTCCGAATCTTGGCTGTCAATGGTGATTTTCACCAATTGATCATCTACAACCTCAATGCTTTCTATTTTGTCTAAATTTTGACCTGTGATTTCAACTTGGGTGGTTTCCCCAGGGGCAAACTCATCAGGATTGATAGATTCAATAACTGGTTCTTTTAACTGGGCACGGCGATCGCGTTCGGCTAGTACCTGCTGTAAAAACTCTTGGGTTAAGTCAAAGGTGATATCATCTCGCTGCCACTCAGCATCAAATTGACCAATACTTTCAAATATGGCTTCTGCATCTAAACGAGAATCCCAAGAATAAAGAAAAGTTACACTCTCAGCATTTTTAGAATGTGCTGCACGGGTGAAATTATCTGAGCCTTCATGCAGAATGTGGTTTTCTAACTGGTCGCTCAGGATGCCAGTTTTTTTGTGATAGATACCCCGTCCTGACTCCATTTTCACAAGTTTAATTTGCAAAAAATTCAGACGAACTAACTCTGCCAAAATTTCTGTACCACTAAAGGCACTATCTTCTAAACCCTTAAGAAATTCAGTCAGGGTACAATGAGCAAATTGGGCGCGGTAGTTAGGGTCTTGTAGTTTCTCCAGTTCTTGGACATCCGCTTGCTTGGTAAAACCCTGCCAGTCCATCAATAGGCGAATTTGACCCTCAGTTTGCACAATTGAAGCAAGAGGTTCTTCATATAGTTTCAGCACACCGCTATCAAAGTAAGCAGTAGAACGGCGATAAATTTGGGTGCGTTCTAGGGCAGAGCCGATGAAGACATTGTATTTATCTAGCTGATCAGGCAAATTGAATCTACGAAGACGACCTTTGATTTCTAAAAAGCTGCCAGCAAGTAAAGATTTTTCTTTGGTTACACTTTCTTTATGAAGGAATTTTTCAATAACATTTAAATTACTAATTCGTAACAGAGAGGTACTAGGTACATTTCCATCTTTGATAGGCATGTACTCAAACACCCTAGCGCTTTTTGGATCAATTCGTAGTATTTTGTAAGTCGCTTGTTTACCACCAATACCTAAAAACTTCACAACTGTTTTTAACAGCTTGTCAGCATCGCGGTGCTTAAAGACGAGCCAGTATTGATTGTCAATGCCTTTGATGGGATTACCTTGGAATAGGTAGTAGGGGCGTTGTTTGCGAATTAGGTCTTGGATAAAGTTCTCAAGCATAGTTAATAACTCACTGAATAGGCCAAGCTGGAATTACTGCGTCAATGTTTGCCATTAGTTCAATGGTTTCTTGGAGGGCTACAACAATACGCTGGTAATGTTGGATATTATCAGAAGTGAGAGTACGTCCTTTACGGTCTTTGAGCCATTTCTGGCAGACTTGATAACCTCCTACATAAAAGTTCCAAACTTCTTCTGGTACGCCTGTAAATTTGTCTTCTTTTTTGTTGATGATGACAGCACCATTGGTATATTTTGGGTGTCCTACATCGACTATACAATCACCATTATTTTCAACAAATTTGGTAATTGGGTTATTTAGTTTGGGGGATTTCATTAAGTGGAGTGCTACTAATTCTTCACCATATTCTGCTAGTTGAGTGAAGAGTTGATTATTGCTGGTTAGGGGAACACGGGGGAAGTCGATTTTGAGGAATTCAGCATAGCGGGTGCGGTAGGTGGGTGAGTGGAAAATGGCGTAGATGTAATAAAAAATAGCCTCTGGTGTAGGTGTATAGCCTAGCTTGCCTGTAATGATGTTAAGAAGACCTTGAGACAAGTTAGGGCGGCGTTGTTCTATCAGAATTGATTGTTGTCCATAGCGACTGTCGGGATATAGGTAAAGAGGGAAAATACTCTCTCTCCCTTTGTTATCAATTGCAAATGAGCCATCTATAACTAAACCGTCACAGCAGAAAAACCATGTGTAATCTAAATTTTCTCTTGCTTGACGCTTTGCTATCATTCCCAAGTTATTCCCTAGTAAATGTCGCATAGTTGGATAACCAGGTGTTCCAATGAAACCTCTTGTTTTCCCGCTGTACCAAGTTTGCCGAATATCAAATAGTCTATATAGAATCGGCTGAACTAAATCATCTCTGTTGGTTAGGACATCAGCTTTAGCATTTACAATTTTCCAATCTCGGCTATCATCCTGTAGCTGATATTTTTCTCTTAGACTTGCTTCATCCAAGTATCTAAAATCTTCAACAGCCTCTTTGATCTCGGCTGTACCCCAGTGAATTGAAACCTTATCTCTCTCTGTTTTAACACCAGAACCACAAGAAACAAAAATGTTTTTTAGTCCCTCATAAGCAAAATATTCATTTTGTAAATTAAAATCTTTTGGGACAAAGAAAAAATGTTTTGGTTGAGGATTTAGATTCATCCAGTTAGTACTTTGTATCGTCTCCCTAAATAAATAGTTATATTTAGATTCTCTGTATCCCCACAAATCAGAATGCTTGATACCTGTGAAACTTTTACTTTGATGCTCCTTGGTAAAGAAACAAATTCCAACTCCTTGCTGAATATCAAATACGTTTTCATCTTTAGAGCCATCAGGCGACTTCTCTTTTTTCTTTATACTTCCATGTAAATTAATAATATTAATTTCATTGAATGATTGTAAAAGGCTACTCCTTAAAGATCGGTGAGTTATTGCATCAAGAAACGTATTGTTAATAACAAACGATATTATTCCTCTTCCTGTATTTTGAATCTTTTCTTGAGCAAATCTTAAAAACTTCCACTCTTCACGATTCAAGTCAGACTTTTTCTCACTCAGTCCCTCTTTATAATCCTGCATTAAGTTCATAATCCATGTACCCTCGAAATTAGAGGGTGAATATGGAGGATTTCCCATAATGAGCATTATTGGTTTTTTATGTTTAATTTCTAAAGCAGCTTCACCTTCTTGTGCAATAAATTCTTCAAAAGGAACTTTTGGTTTATCTGGTGCTGTTTGTTCAAGCGCATTGCTTAAATAAATACCTAACCGCATATCAACATCAAACTGATACCCCGTCTCTTGTAAAAACAGTCCTATCTTAAGATGTGCAATCGCATAAGGAGCCATTAACAACTCAAAACCAAAAATCCTTGGTAATAACCTCTCCTTGACATAGCTAGACCAAGACTTATCAGTTAACCCTTCTGTCAGTGCCTCTGGTGACTCCTGAAAACGTTGATATATGAGTTGACAAATCCATAATAAAAACGTGCCAGTACCACAAGCAGGGTCAAGAATCATCACTTCTGGATCTGCCAAACCTAATGGCTTATTAAACTTCTCCTTCACTAAAATATCTACAGATCGCACCATGTAAGAAACTACAGGCTCCGGTGTATAATAAACACCCCGACGTTCTCGCATCTGTGGCTTGTAGGCGGTCAAAAAATCCTCATAGAACCGGATAACAATATCTTCTCGGTTCATCTTCATCTGAAAATCTGACAGAATCGCATCCATCTTGGCAGCGCGAAGGATACAAAAAATCTCTGCGATCGCACCAATTAGCTCATCCCCCAATTCTTCTGGTTGACGCTCTGATACATCCTGAAACAGCTTACGAAGAAACGGGTTAGTTTCTGGTAATTGTTGCCATGCAGATTCACGGTCAAAATGCGTTTCCTTCTCACGTCCCTCCCGCTTATCTTTTACATGGCTGAATACCTTTGCTGTAAAAAGTGCATAAGCAATAGTTTGGGCGTAGATATCTGCAAAACTGTAATCCTTCTCATTCTCTGAAGTCAGTTTTAGTTTGGGTAGTATTTCCCGTTGAAAACTCTTTAGCAGATGGTGTAAATACCCATCAGCTTTTTCTCTCTCATAGACTTGGGGAATCACTTGCTCAATTCGACGGGCAGCTTCAGCCAACGACTGTGCTAGTTCCTTCGCCGTCTTAATCGGTTCATAGAAAACCCACTCCACCAAAGGAACCGAACTTAGCCCCTTAACAGCAATCGGCAGTTCCCCTTGTTTTAAACGGTTTAACCGTGCTATTAGTTGCGGTTCATTCCAATCAAAAGTCTGAATTTGCCGTTGGCGTAGTCCACCTTCACTTGGCAGCACTAACGGCACTCTACCTGTAGCTTCTTTAGTAGGTAGAAGTAAATACATTACAGGTTGCTGTTCAGCAACTCGGTTTGTGTAATGCCCGTAAATTTCTTGTTGCTGTTCTTTAGAGGTCAAAAATTTTTTAATTTCCTGGTCTGTAACTCCTGATAGTTCCTCATAGAAGCCAACAGCAATTGGGCAAGTTTCCTCAGCTTCTAATTCATCAACACCAGGGCGTAAGTACCAA
The DNA here is from genome assembly GCF_001712795.1 of Nostoc sp. KVJ20. GTDB lineage: Bacteria > Cyanobacteriota > Cyanobacteriia > Cyanobacteriales > Nostocaceae > Nostoc. Next base: position 10,203 of record NZ_KV757642.1, on the reverse strand, counting down.
AAACGAGAACCTTGAGGATCATGCTCTTTCACCGGATATCCTAACAGCTGCCGCAGCGCCTCTACACGATGATTTAAATCTGTACCTGTTATTACAGCCTGTAACTGCTCTTTGGTGAAAGTCATTTGTTTTCCTTACTAAGTTCAAAACAGCACGGTAAAACTGCAATTGCTTTTTAAAAAAGTCCAATCGCTATATCAAATTTGATTAAGTACTGCTCTCAAGAAATGAGGTAGTCTACTTTTTCCTCAGAACTAATTTGACTGATACTTCGCTAACAGTTTCTGCCCTTGTTCACCCATCTCTTGCAGAAGTTTTTCAATCCTCTGCATAGCCATCGGTGATAACTTAGAGCGTTTATTTTCCCAACGATTAACTGTGGAATAAGTAACACCCAAATGTGTTGCAAACTGTTCTTGGGTTAAGCCCGTTACAGTGCGAAGTTCATGGATAAGCTGTCCCAGTTTTGGTTGTTCGATTACCAAAGGCTTTTTGATCGTCATTAGCTCAAAACCCACTACTTGAGTAGCAAATAATGTGTAATTTGCTATATCCTAGTTAGCCTAGTACTGGGTTGTAACCCGCTAATATACTGTTATTTATTTACTGTAACTTCAATATCTCTATGTAATAAACGCAACTTGTACTTAAGTATGCTTGGTGAGAACTGGTTTACTGTACAATTGCTCCCAAAGTGCCACTGACGGCACGTAAATAATCATCTGGCGATAGCAGAAGCAGCATTCCCCGCATTCCACCAGAAACAGTGATCTGCTCAAATAGGGTTGCTGTTTCATCAAGGTAAACGGGATAGTATTTTTTGCTAGCTAAAGCTGTCACACCCCCACGGATGTATCCTGTTAGTGGCTGGACTTCCTTCAGGGCAACTGTCTCAACTTTGCGGTTTCCTGAAATCCGCGCCAAAGCTTTCAAGTCCAACTGAGCATTTCCCGGCACAACAGCAAAACAGATACCTGTTGTATCCCCTCTGACTACTAGAGTTTTAAAAACTTGCTCTGGGGGAAGACCAACTTTGTATGCTGTACTTTCAGCAGCCAAATCATCAGGATCTACCTCATAGCTAAGGATTTGGTAGGGAATACCTAGTTTGTCCAATAGTCGAGCAGCATTAGTTTTCATTGCTCTTACTCCTAATCTTCAATTACCAGTCCACTAACGCGACTAAAGATTGCATCTACTGACATTCGGCAAGTAGATAATTGCAAGACTTTAGGTGTTGTAATTCAATGGTTTACCGTGCCTAAGAGATTAAGATAAAACGGTTTTAGTGAGAGTCCATGAGATTGCTTCCTTCCTCGCAATCATGGGGTACTATTTTTGAATACAGTTTATTATTAGACCCACTTTTTGAGTAAAAATAAATTTATGAATAGAACGTTATACTATCATCAGCAATCAAACTTTTCTCGGAAAATCCGAATATTGTTAATAGAGAAAAATTTAGATTGTGAATTCCTTGAAATTAATTTAACCAATAAACCCCCTGAATTCCTTGAAATTTCTCCTATTGGTCAAGTCCCTGTGTTTGTAGATCAAGATGGCACGGTAATTTGGGACTCTACATTAATTGCTGAGTATCTAGACGAAACTTATCCACAGCCTAGCTTTTACCCAAGCCCTCCTCACATACGCCTTGAGTGCCGTAAATGGGAACAACTAGCAGATACTTTAGGCGACAATATTATCAGTTTATGGGTACTAGATTTTATGGGTGATCTAGCTCCTGCTTATTATCGAAAAAAATATGAAACATTAATTAATCGCCTTTTACCAATCTTTGATGGACAACTGCGTTCAACTAAATATTTGTTAGAGGGTGAAACATGGACAGCAGCAGATGTGGCAGCGTTATGTTCCCTCGGTTACTACAGCTTTCGCTTAAATGAAGACTGGCTTCTTCAGTATCCTTATTTGAGAGACTGGTTTAATAGATTACACGAGCGTGAATCAGTCAAGTCAACTATTCCAAAAAAGTAAGGATTCAGGTCTAATATTGGCGAAGCAAAGAAGGGCGAGACATCTTCTGAAATTCTATTGAGTTTTATTCATTTCTAGCCAGTTGTAGAGTGGGAACTGAACTCTGTTGAGCGCTGTATGAATCATGTAGAGGGGTTCTACAGCACTCAACAAAACAACTGGCATAGCTGGATGTCAAGAAGCAGGAAGTTTTATCTTTTCCCTCGTACAACTTCTTCACTTTCCCGTTGTGTTGCTAACTCCATTGAAACTGCAATCCAAAGACATTGGATGCCAATTTGCCAAAATTGTTTAGGGTGTTATCTCTCTGCCATATTCAGACTCCAGAAGCGTCAATAATTTCTCTTCCACAGCAGTAAGATAAGGCCGATTTACCTTCCCCAATAACTGCAACAGGCTTTTGACTGTCTCCTCAAGCGAATCAGAATACACTTGACTGATGCGATCGCAAATCACCCGCATCTGCTCACACTCGGCAGGTAGATAATTGTAAGATTTAAGGTGCTGCAAACCAACCGTGTACTCACCATCCCAAGTTCTGACGGCGCAGCTGAATTCGCCCACATGATTAACGATACCCCAACAGCCACCTTTGCCTCTCAGTTCGGGATTGTCCTTAGCAAGAATTTGGCAGATTTCGCCAATTTGGTATGTGTTTGGTACTTTCGTTCTTTCCATGATACGCTGCACCACATCTTTGACGATTCTACCAGTTGGTACTTTACCACCAGCAAGTTCTACTGCTCTTAGCCACACTTCCTGCTGTTCCTGGGGTTCCAGTTTTGTCATCGATCGGACTTGGCGCTCACTCGTGGGCAGAATTTGTGATCCATTGGTTGTCAAATTCTCATTTGCCACATTTTGACAACCAATGGTTGTCAAATTTTCGTAAACACCAGCTGCGGCGATCAAATAATTTGATTGTTGCCGACTATGCCCAAAGCGATCGCGGCAGTATTCCTCAAATGTTTTATGCGTGGAGCGATAAAGCCGTCTGTCCCTCAATTCTGTCAGCGCTTTCCCTGCCTCAAAAAACGCTCTTTCCACACGGCGCTCTAGATGCAGGCGATCGCGCTGTTCCTGCTCAGTTAACTCTGGAACTTCAACAGCAGTAACCGTAATTGTTGCTGAACCTGGATCTTCTTGCTGGGAGATATCCTCGTTTACAGAGTTAGCTGCTGAAGTTGAATCGGTAGATGTGGCAGAGGTGGCTTTGTTGCGTCTAGAAGGTGGTTTAGGCATCATTCCACCCTTTTAGTTCAAAAATATTTGCTCAAAGTCAATCACAAACAGATTTGGAGTGTAGTAATTAGCTGTGATCACTTCTTTATAAAAATTGAAGACAAGACAAGAGGATTAGCAAGATTAAACATTACCTTCTCCTTCAAGCTTCACACCAAAGTCAACCCCCAAAACTTCTTCAATTTTGCGGAGTGTTTCTAAAGGGAGGGATTGCTTTTCCTCTTCAATTCGATACCAATTCATCTGAGACATCCCGACAGCTTCACAGATTGCCTTAAGTGAGCGCGAATCGGTTTCTCTAACCTCCTTGATTTTTGCACCTAGTCCGGGAACATCAATTGATATCGTTTTCGTAACCTTCATTAGAGATGAAATCATAATCCTTCCTTATTAAACCATCACGTGAAACTTAATGCTGAAATCATAACCCTTAACGTGACTAGTTGACAACCTATAACGTGACAAGTTATGATTTAGGGATAAAGAAAGCGCCCCGACGACCAATCTGAAGCGCTTTCTGTTTTTTAGGAACTTTAACAATCATGACATACCAAATCTACAGCCAACAACAGCTGCAACTAAAATCCATTGCGCGGCTCAAGCAAATCTACAGTGAAATCGCCTGCACAGTCGAAGTAAGCGACAAACGCTGTAAGGATTCTTGGATTAGCGCGATTGTTAACTATCAGGCAAGCAAGATTCAGAAATTCGCCCCTGCTGCCCCCGACGAACAAGCCCTAGCTCAAGCCGAACTCGACAACTACATCACTGACCAAGCCCAAGCCATAGCTCCCGAACCCCTCACAATAGTCGAAATCTCGTTTGACCATCACGAATATTACGCTGATGACAAACTGGTAGCCAGCATCAGCCATGACGATAATTTAACCCAGCCTTGGGTAGTGATGGTAAACGTCACTGAAAAATTCCGAGCTAACACCTGGGCAAGATGCAACCGCTTCATTGAATGGCATCACCAAGATGGAACACTCAACGAACCAGTACCCACACAAACTGAGGTTGAAGAAACTGCGACCACTGGTAACGAAGTCATAGCGCAGATTTTCGACGAATGCAAGAAGTACGGGTTTGAAATTCTCGATGATGGTATTTACCACAACGACGTGAAGCTGGGCGAGGTTGGCTGTACTGACGGCAGCTGGTGGTTTACACGCGCCACAGACGAAACCCAGCGCATAGCCTGTGATTCTGCAATGGATGTAGTGCAATCGCTATCGATGGTGGACGTGTCTACTGATAGTAAATCCGTTTTTGATGAATACTTTTTAGAGCAACCGTTAGAGCAGCTAACTGGCGATAAATTGCAACGACTGCTGGAGAGAACAGAGTTAGTCACAGCGTAATTCAGTAGTCAGAATCCAGGAGTCAGGAGTCAGGAGTCAGTAAAGAAACAAAGAGCAGGGTACAGAAGTTAATAAAATCTGCCTTCCTTTCTCCTCTTTTTCCCACCTCTTCCCGAAATTCTGACTTCTGAATTCTTCTCTCATTTTCCCTTCATTCACCTATTCATCTATGCAACCCACAATCTCGATCCCTCAACACTGGCCCTACCCTCGCTTTAACTTGGAACAGCGTACACAACAGGGCATCATCCTGGGACTTTATTACTACCCATCTGGTACAGAGTTGGCTGAACAATTTGATGATGGTTGGCGCTATGTGCTAATGCCTAACAAGAATTCTGATGAAATATCGTACTTGAAAGAGGATCAAATCCAACCGCTCACACCAGAAGAATTATTTCAGCAAATTACCGCAGAAATTGACTTTTATCAACAGCAGATAAGCATTCTCAACCGACAGTTAACCGTATTAACTAAGGGTGCAAACAATGGCTAATTCTACAAACAGTTTTGACCGTAGAGCCAATCATTTGCTACGTTCGATTCGGCTTTGTGGCGGTTGTGTGCCTTTGCACTCTCTCCAGTGTCAATTCTCCGATTCAGTAATTCAAACACTGCTGGACAAAGAACTGGTGCAAGTACAGAACACGGGGCGCGGCTTTTTGTTGGAGATTGCCAAGGATTTTTAGGTTGTTGACCTTATTGAAATTAAAATCAACGAGGAGAAAGCATGATTGACTACGTTAATACCCTGAAAAATAGTTGGTATATTTCCCCACCTTGGGGCAAAACAATTCCAACGGTTGATGTCAATTTATTAGAAAGAGTTTACCTGAAAACCACAAGAACATTCGGCTATTGTTCTGGTGTGCAATGGAAATATGAGTGTTGGCTTTATACAGTCATCTGTGGTGATGAAATTGTCCACGCTACAGAACATCAAATCATTGGGACTGGGCAGTTAGAAACCCTCACTGTGCAAAAACCTGCTTTCGTTTTGGGGCAGAAAGTAATCCTGTGTTCTTATGGGGATGACACAAAACAACGGCTGATTCTGGGGGTTGTACTTGTAGATAAGTTTTGGTTTTACCTTGTTGAATTACTATCGCCAACATTGACTGAAACACCGACAATATTTAATCGCTTCTCATTGGTCGGTGAAAAAAGTTTAGTGCGCGTGAATGTCTAATTTTCTCTAATCAACAACGAAAAATTATCACCCAACTAAAGTTATGTCACAAATCGAAATAGGTCAAATTATCGAACAGATAAAGCAAGAAATCACTATTGACTTTAATGGACAAGGTAAGGCCAGCCTTCGTGCAACAGCAAGATTAGCTGGGGTTGATGCTGCTGGATTATTCAGAAGTCTCAAAACAGCCGTTGACAATTCTCGCTCTAAAATGGTTGAAAAGCTTGTCCGTAAAGGCTTTGAAGGCGTTGACATTTTAGGATGGTCGCAGTCCGGTATCCCTGACGTAGCTGTAGCAACCATACTTCATTATTACGGCTATGAAGCGGGGAAAAGATGCAGCCTCCAAGCAAAATTAGCCTGTGAAGCTTTTGAAAGCATTGGTGTTCGCGCCTGGATTCAAGATTTATTGGGCTGGACAAAACCCGCCACTCAACCACAAGAACAACCCCCTATACCAGCTTTCCCCCCAGTTGAACAGCGATTGCATACTCTTGTCCTGGCAATGAAAACTTTAGCTGAGTTAACTGGTGGCAGACTCAACCCGTACATGGAACAACAATTCAAAGACTATGCCGGGAATCTTCTGGCAGAACACAACAGAAAATTACTAACCCCTTCAGAAGAACGCTGGCTCGGCGTGGTCAACTTTGCAGAGAGCGAACTTGCAAAAAAAGTCCCCCTGAGCGGCCCTCACTACCGTGGTCATCTTGGGACATGGGTTCGCACGTTTTACCCACACTTGGGCGATCGCCAAGAAACGCGATTAGTCAATGGCGTTCAACAGCCCATTTATGTCTACGCTTGTCACGATCCGGCTGTTGCGGCTGGGTTAACCAAAGCTATAGAAGAGTTCTTTGCTCATCCGAGTCCTGGTGCAGCGCTAAGGCAGGCGGGGGCTTTCGCTAGTAAGAAAGCTGTAGTTACTGCTTAATGGTCATTGGTCATCGGTCATTGGTCATTGGTCATTGGTCATTGCTCAAGCAGAGCGATCGCCAAGTAATCAAGAATTAAGACTTTTACAACAAAGGTAAATTTTACCTTGAGGGGAAAAGATATGGAACTCGGCTACTTCCAGAAAGATGTATTGATTGAAAAACTAGCTAAGAAATTCTACGCGATCCAAGGCTATGTAGTCCCCGAATCATATCGAATGCAATCAGCTACACATCCAGCAGAAAGAGCGTGTGTGGCTATGGCTATTTTCGCAGTCGAAGAATTTGAATCCATCGAAGATGAATGTTCAGATGAGGAGGTGGAGGAAGACTCTTCAGAAACAGACAGCACAAAAAAAGTAATTACTTGGTTTGGTGAGTTTTGGAAATTTGGCGACAGAGAACAAATCAAAGAAAGAGTACAAGATTATATTATTAGCCTAAATTACCTAACTGAGACTGAATCAGATAAGTTAGGCGAGTGGACTTGGGAAGATTTTTCTAGTTTTAAAAGAATCACTAAAAAATATCCTATGCCGGAAGTAGCTGAAGCCCAAGTTGATTGGAAAAAAGTAGGAGCTTTTATTCATGAATTATTTGGGGTAAGTTTCCATAAAGACGAAGAATTAGAAGATGAGGAGGATTAAATATGAATAAAGAACAGTGGCTAACTCTTGGAGAAACACTATTTGGACAAGACAAGATGCAATGGAAGTTTAAGTGTCCATGTTGCGGTCACATTGCTTCTATCCAAGATTACAAAAAAGCTGGCGCTCCATCTTCTGCCGCAGGATTTTCTTGTGTAGGACGATGGATGCCAGTTTGTAAAGAAGCTTTCGATGATAAGGATAAGCGCAAGATTCCTTGTAATTACGCTGGCGGCGGATTAATTAACCTTAATCCCGTTAATGTTGATGGAATTAAAGTTTTTGAATTTGGGGTTTGAGGCAGGAGATATGAAAGGCATAGTCACAGTAGTTGAGAAAATCTCATCTGAAGCTCACATTGATATTCCTGAAGGTTTAGCAGAATTAGGCATTAGACAGCACGTTGTAGACCATTACAACAGTGGTGAAATGCTTCCTTTACTGAATATTTTCCACGTTGATTTTGAATCTATCAGTGTTCACATTGGTAAAAAACTCCAAATCACTTGGCAACCTGGAAAGCCTTGGAGTTCAAAGCGTCCCTATTACTTTTGCCAACTTGGAAGATTTACTTTGACTTTGTTAACTGATACAGAGCAAAACCTAACTCGTACAGAAGTTTACTTTGGGCATCACAAGCAACTTATTTATACGTCAGAAAAAGAGATATCCAAAGAATTGGCAACAGTCGAACTCCAAAATTTCTTAAGTGGATTAGCTGTTGAACTTCAGACTTTAAGCCACATTGAATTTCCAGAAAAAGTTTGAAAATAACAGGAGTTAAACATGAGACTAACAACATTAGAAGGTCAATACCAGTGCATCGTGATTGACCCTCCCTGGTTCTATCGGCTGAGAAATCAGGATAAGACTCACCGAAACCGCATTAACTACAAGCCAATGCACATAGAAGAAATACTGTCATTACCTGTTCCAGGCTTAAGCGATCACACAGGGTCAGTTCTTTGGCTTTGGTTCACCAACAATCACATGATTGAAGCCGCACACTGCTTAGAAACATGGGGTTTTAGCTTGAAAACTATTCTTACCTGGGAAAAAGTTACTAAGAGCGGTACAACCCATCTGGGTACTGGTCATTGGCTACGTAACGCAACTGAACATTGTGCTTTAGCTGTACGAGGTAATGTCAGGGCGTTTGCTGGACGTTCCCTCACTAATGAATCATCACTAATCCATGCACGGCGGCGTGAGCATTCCCGTAAACCAGATGAATTTTTTGAACTAGTAGATAAGCTCTGCCCAGAAATGACGAAGTTAGAAATGTTCGCTCGTTCTTCTCGTGATGGTTGGGATTGTTGGGGGGATGAAGCCCAGAAGTTTGATAGTGAAACGAATGTTTCTTTGAGTGCATGAAAATAGCATTATATAAGGGGTAATTATGTCAACAAATATAGAATGGACTGACCAAACAGAAAATATCATCCGTGCTAAAGAAGGCGGTTGGTGGTGTCATAAGAAAAGCGAGGGTTGTGCAAACTGTTATGCAGAGAAATTAAATAAAAACTCTTTCTTTGGCGGAAACAAGCAACCCTACTCTGGTGAACCACCAGAGCTAGTGTTAGATACAGAAGCTATTCGGAAATGGGGATTCCAAAGGAAACCTAAGAAGCATTTCGTTTCTTCAATGACAGATGTTTTTGGTGAGTGGGTTCCGCGTTTTTGGCAACACGAAATGCTGGACGGAATGTTCGTTGCTCCCAACCAAATATTTCAGATTCTCACTAAACGCCCAGAAATTATGCTGTCATCTATGGATGAATGGCTTTCTTGTCATGGACTAGACAAGTTACCTTTAAATATTTGGTCAGGAACTTCAATTGAGAATCGCCGCACTTTAGAAGAACGTAGTCAATTTCTTGCTCAAATTCCGGCTTTAATCCGCTTCTGGTCAGTTGAACCGTTGCTAGAAGATTTGGGCGATATCACTCAATACTTGAATGATGTTCAGTTAGTAATTATTGGTGGTGAATCTGGCCCAAATTCCAGACCATGCCACATCGAATGGATTAATTCAATTGTCCAACAATGCCAGTCAGCCAAAACACCCGTATTTGTGAAGCAGTTGGGGGCGAATGTTTATTTGAATCAGCAACCTTTTAAAACAAAACACGCCAAAGGCGGCGAACTTGCAGAATTTCCTCAACAGATACAAATTCGGGAATTTCCCAACTTCACTTGTGATTAGAAACAAAACCCTCGATTGTTAAGAGACTTTCGAGGGAAGGCAATTTTTATTAGGTATATCATTATGACTTTAGCAGAAAATCAGCTTAATAATCGGACAGCTTTTGAAGTCTTTATTCCCGGTTTTTTTGATGATTATCCACTTGAATCATCAGAATTCCGGCTGTACGCGCATATCCAAAGAAGATCGGGTGTAAGCGGTTGTTTTGAGTCTATTCCGAAGATGGCTAAACATTGTTACATCGCTCTCAAAACTGCCAAAAATGCTATCAAGCTTTTACTAGCCGCCGGAATGATTGAAATACAAGAACGTATTGGAACGACCAACATTTATACTCCCACTTCACCTTCTTTGTGGGTTTCTCCTGACCAAATTCAATTACTTCGTTCACAAATCAAGACAACAAAAGAAACCCCAGTCAAAATTAACCCCAGTCAAAATTGCACGGGGGGTGGGGTCAAAATTGCACCCAGTGGGGGGGTCAATTCTGCATGGGGGGTGGGGTCAAATTTGACCCACAAAGGTATTCCCATTAAGGTAATCCCATCTAAGGAATTCACACTAAGTGCAGTCCCCCCAAAAAACGAGTGTGTGTGTGAAGAAACTAACTTGGATTTAC
>NZ_KV757641.1 GCF_001712795.1 Nostoc sp. KVJ20 | reverse complement strand
TATCGTTACCTGCCTCACCATCAAGAGAATCGTTTCCAGTTCCTCCAAACAGAATGTCTATTCCAGCACCGCCAAATAAGCGATCATCATCTTCGCCCCCATCAAGGATGTCATCTTCAGAATCACCATACAAGCTATCTCGACCAAGATTACCCAAAATATAATCATTCCCACTGCCACCTCTCAAGGTGTCATCGCCTGCACGCCCCTGGAGGTTATCTTTGTCATTATTACCACTGATGGAGTCATTACCTGATCCTCCATAAATGATGTCATTGCCATTTCCCCCAGAGAGGATCGCAGGGCTAAGAATACCCTCTGCTAGAATAATTCTGTCGTTGTTCTCACCACTATTAGCACTAATCCTCTGGATGTTGTTATAGTCCTGAGTGAACTGTAATCCAGAAACCTGTAGATTCTCATTCCCAGCAATTCCGTCTTTGTGTTTAACAGTAAATGCTTCTGCGATATCTGTAAGGTTCTCAACCTTTCGCTCCGATGCCCTTGAACCAACATTCAACATCAATGTTCCATTACTCAAAGTTGCTAATTGCAACCCATCTGGTACTTTCTTACCCCAATTAAATTCAGCTAGTGTAATCTCACCGAGATCGAATCTTTTTGTATATTCCAAAGGCCAGATACCACCAGAAACATAGGCGAAGATCCCAGCCGTGACTTCTCCCTTAGCCTCAAATAAATCTTTAGGATTATTGAGCAGAGTTTTAAATTCACTAAAGCGAACCTTATTATCATCATTAGGATCATTTAAGTCAAAATCAAACTTCCCATAAATCCCTCCTCCTGCCCCAGCTCTCGCAATCACTGCATTTAACTCAGCAGATGCTTCCAATCCCATCGTGAATCCTACTTCTGGGGTAGTGGGATCGCTGACAAAAAAGCCATTAAATATATCACTTTGATCCCTAGATAACTCATAATCTTGCAGGCCTTGGGTATCATAACCAAAGCCTAAATCAATAAAAGCACCAATCTCACCATTAAGCCTAATCCCAACCGGAGGTACAGCCCATATAGGAAAAAATTGCTCATAATTTAAGCTGAAATCTAACCGAGGCAATTTATAAGTAAATAGATCAACATTTTTACCTAAGAGAAGTCCAAAGGCTGCACTAGAATCAGTCAGTATCGGTATAGATAATCCACCCCCAGGCATATTTCTCAAGCGATCAATGAAACTTTTTGCTTGAGAATCATTACTTAGTTCAGTATCTAAATTAGAAGTACTACTGACTTGAGGAATAATGCTAGTTGTACTAAATTCAGGTGTCCTAATATCCTGAGTACCGAAATTAAAACTACCTAGATTAATAGAAAGACTGCTAGAGGGAACGTTGTTAATCAAACGTCCCAATTCTGCAATGGACTCAATAAAGTCTTGATCTGAGCTATCAATTTGCCCAAGGCTTCTAGCAATGTCTAAAACACTAAATTTAGTAAAACCAAGATCATATTCTTTAGTGAGAAAATCTAGAACAGGTAGGATCGGTTCAGTAATAGTTTTGATTTTGTCCAAAATAGGATTTATATAACTTGTTAGGAACAGACCCAAATCCAATTTGACGTTGTTAAAGGCTATTGTCGGAGTAGAACCAAAATTCTGAACACTACCAGGAACAATTTTCTGTCCATTGAAGTTCCAATTTAAATTGAAATCGGAACTGAATGAAGGGAGTACAGTCGTTTGAGAAAATGCTGTTTTCAAATCTAAATTAATATTTGCAGAACCAGAAAATTGAGTCTCAATAAAATTATTAAAATTAACTGATGGTATTTCTGATAGGTGTAGCTTACCATCGTTATCCCGCAGATCAATAGTAAATTGACCACTAAATTTTGACCCTGAATCTTTAGCACTGAAATTTAAAAGTCCAAGTTTAGCTGTAGTATCTAAGCTTGGAAGTGTTGTGTCTAATTCCGCTGAAAGTTCGTTTAAGGTATCTGTTCTAAAATAAAAGCCACTGGTTTTATTGACTCCGAATTTAAGATTAAACTTATAACCCAACCTTGATTGAGATGAGCCATTCAGTGTTAAACCTAACCCTGGTAGCCCTAATTTAGTATCCAGATCCACATTAAAGATATTGGTATTACTTGCCCGTCCTAACCACACATCAAACTCAAGATTATCCGCTGTTTCATTAAAAGTTATATTTTGCAATAAAACATTTGCTTCAGAGGCTCCCAAAGCATTGGTCAAAGCTTGCTGAATTGAAATAGCTGATAATGAACCAGCTTTCTGCAAACTAGATTGAATGAAGCTACGAAGGACATACAAAAATTGTGTCTCACTATTACTTTGTAATTGGGTCCCTACTAAAGGTAAATACGCCCCAAAAACCTGGTTATTGACCCCTTCTTGTAGCTTCAACAGCAATTTATCTAGCCCTGTAATCACCTCATCTAGATTCGTGCCTATATATGTAGTTGATTGCTCTATTATGATGGATTGACCATGAATGACAACCACTGTTGTATCATCCTCGCTATTAAAGCTAGCTAACTCTGCAAAACTTATTGCTTGCTTTTGAACAAAGGCAGAGAATAAGCCTCCTTCATCTCCGGGAGTATCTATCTCATTAAGTTGCGAGTCTACAAAGTGACCAAATTCTTCAAGCAGAACATTGACAATTCTACCTACATCTCCTTGATGATTTATGATAAATTCCTGTGATAGATAAATTTTATTCGTAGCCGCCGCAAAAGCTCCATTAGCCCCATTGATATCTGCTACATGGCAAATTTCTATCTCAGGAAAATCACTGAAATCATTTGCTGACCATGCCGTTCTCAATGAGTCAACGTTAGCCTCCTCGCCAAAAGCGATCGCCATCTTTTGACCAAAATCAGGCTCGCTAGCAAAACTCTGTAAATTCCTTTGTGCTACAAGTAGAGCTTGTTCTAAAGCAGTTAACTCTTTGGAGTCAAGGATTGAAGAGATTGAAGAATACTCTACAATTGAGTTTCTTGCTGATAACCGTGCTTTATTCATCTTTTAAGTAGTCTTATTTACAGGTAGGACGAGGGGTGACGCAGATTTATTCGCTATAACTAGTCTTCTAAAGACTCTAACTGCTAAGTATAAAGTTTGACAATAGTAAAAGGTCAAAAAAGTCAGATATTATTGATTTTTTTACATAAACTTTTTCAAGAAACAAAACTTATGATGTCCATGTTTATGTATAACTATTGCTGTAGTTGTACATAAACATAGACATCATAAGAATTTTAATTGTCAAGACCTACAAGGTGTGAATCCAGAAGGAGTTAACTTAGCCGATGCCAGCTTCATTACTACAGACCTTAGTGAAGCCAACTTACAAAACGCAGATTCATAAACCAAGCTCATACAAACCCAATTAAACGAGCTGATTTTACAGGTGCAACTCTCGCTGGAACCTGCATTGAGGACTAAGCATTACCACTTAGAGTAAGTTTGACGACGCAAAGTATTGGTATATGTATATGCACTTACCTACAAAAAATAACTTGAGCAGAGAAGGACTGGGCGTTGGATACCAGTTGTCAGATTGAGGGGCAAAGGAATTGGTCGATTAATAATCTTCGCTCTGATCTGCGATATAAGCACAAAATGCTCTATCTCCCAAAAGGATATCGAATGGATTAAGAAACTGGTATAAATTTCTGGCTAATTTAATATCATGCGTATTCAGAACATCCTAGAGCGGTAAAACTTGCTAGAGTAGATTTTTAATGATTGAAATAGGCGTAAATAGGTAAACCAAAATTTTCAATAATAACGAATTTACTAGGTTTAAGTTTTTGCTCTAGCTAGTTTTGCCACGCTAGGTTTTTTCTAGATGAGGCGACATCCGGGCTAGACCCAGGAACAGAATTACAAATCATGTCGATGCTGCGTTCTTTATCTGATGCAGGTAGTACCGTAGTCTTGATTACCCATGCTACTAAGAATGTAGCGATCGCAGATCAAGTAGTTTTCCTGGCTAAAGGTGGACGACTGGCATACGTAGGGCCGCCCAAGTTGGCATTAGACTATTTCCAAGTACAAGATTTTGATGCAATCTATCATAAAGTAGAGCATCAACTCTCACCGCAGCAATGGGAAGAACGCTTCAAGTCTTCAGGTTATTATAAGAAATTTATTAGCGAGCGCTTGCTCTCATTACCACAACAGAACCAAGCACCCGCGCCAGTTAAACCCAATTTGAGACAGCAGCTTGTGGTATTGTGCCAACGCAATCTGTCGATTCTGCTCAAGAATAAATTGAGCTTGGCATTGATGCTGCTGGGAGCGCCGATTCTGGGTTCACTCAATTTTGTGTTGTGGAAACCCGACTTGTTCAGTACCAAAACAGGGAATGCAGGGCAAGCCATTTCCACGCTGTTCGTTGTAGTGGTGATGGCGATTATGTCGGGTTCGCTGGCCACAATGCCGGAAATAGCTAAAGAAAGACCAATTTACAAAAGAGAAAGAAGTGTTGGCTTGGGACTGTCCCCCTATCTTATATCTAAGTTGGTCGTAGCATTTGTACTAGCTATGTACCAATCGGCAGTATTACTATACCTGATGTTAGCAGCCGTTGAGATTCCTGGTGCTGATACTAATACAGGAGCAATGTACTTTACCCTGTTTTTAGCGTCGTTTGGCAGCATGGTATTGGGTTTGATTGTCAGTGCGATCGCTCCCAATCCTAGCGTTGCTCCCTTAATGATACTCATCGTGTTAGTATTCCAAATCGTCTTCGGTGGGGGGATACAACCAACAGAAAACTTAAATACTAACCCTAATGCTAAAGCGGTTAGCGAATTAATGCTATCAAAATACTCATTTGAAAATTTAGTATCACTTTCAAGAATGGGTGCAGATGTGGCTGATGATTTTTGTTGGCAGAAAGGAGAAAGCCGAAGAAAAAAACTCCCCGCCCTCTTGATAGCTCAATGTAACTGCTATAACAAAAATGTTTTTACTAAGTGTGATTTTCCGGGTTTGGGAAAAATAAAAAGAACCTCGTCACTGAATAATGATTTGTTAAAAGCTAATCTGCTAATTCAAAGTATTTTAGATGGATATGAGAGGGTATTATATAATGATGTATCCCGAAATAATTGGAATTTAATTTATTTGATTGGCGGGATGATCTGGATATTATTCATGATTCTGTTTTTGAAGGGTTAGCAGTAAAAGTTTCTAGATGATTCCAGAAGAGTTGGTGTATTTTGACATGGCTGAAACAACACATTTGCAGATACAAGAATTATCACGATTTGCCCAAGAGCAAGACTTCAATCAGCAATATAGACAGTATTTCGGGGATGTCTGGGACGAAGTTGGAGTTAGAGATATCTCCAAAATGACCATCCAAGATGCCGAGCAAACCTTGAAGGTACTAGCTGATAGTGAAGCATCTCCCCAATTTATAAAAAGCTTATTGGCACAAGCAGCAATTGATGGTGCTACACCGCAGGTTTTGGAGTATTTCTTGAGTAGTGACATTGACGGCTATGGGCGGACTCTGGCGACTGTTATTTTTCAGGATGGGACGAACCCGTTGCAGCCAGATACACCCCAAGCACCACCCAATGCACAGGTTTTATCTCCATCTCCAACTGAAGATTTGGACTGGGAAATATAGCATATATTCTCAAACTTTACTAGCAACCTGAGCTTTGATTTTTTCAGTACTCAAGTTGCTAGTTCTTTTTTGAAAGCATATTTAAACTTCTTAAGTTAGATACGAGTTCCATTTTTCAAAAAGCACACTAGTAGTCTGCCAACCCCAAAATGCGCTTGTGAGGGCTGGGTAAAGGGAAAAGGGGAAAGGTTAAGGGATTTAAACCCTTTCCCCCTTCCCCCTTCCCCTTAAAAGAGCCAAGTTTCCTTGGCGAACTACTAGGGTGTAATTGACTTATCAATTGCACCTGTTCCCTCAACTAACTCCTAAATCAAGTGAGGACATATTTATGACTTTATTAGGTATTGATAGACCTTTAGATGCAACCCAAGTAAAACTGTGGGATGAGCGCGATTTATCTACAAGCGATCGCCGCCGGGAGCATCTAGAAATTCTCCTGTGCCAAAAAGTCCAAAAAGGAGAAGACCCTGCCTTATGCGAACAAGTTTTGAATTATCTGTACTTCTCCATATATCAACAGAAGCTCAATCGCATTGCTGTCCAAAAGGAGAAAGAAAAGTCGGTCTTTGCATCCGTACAGCAAGTGATTATTACGTCCTTTGCCATTCTAGGAATGTTTGCGTTCCTTGCCGCCGCTTCCAACAAGTCAGTTTTGCGCTCGTCTGGGGTAATCCCTCCAACTATAGAACGGCAAGCCAATTAAGCAAACAATTCGCTTTTTCGCCCAGCAGACAACGGAAGACCAACTGAAAGTATATGTGGGCTGAAGTAGTCAGAGAACACTCGGCATTCAATTCACTGCACATATTAATCATTACACCCTTTGCCATTTTAGGAATGATTGCCTTTTTTAACGGGGCGTTTCGCTCTGCCAAACCATCGGCTGCTGCTAACCTGCCTGCTGTTCAAGCTGATTAAAAGGATGTCACTAAAAAGCTGAAAGCGCTGTTTTATAATGCTTTCAGCTTATATTACCACTCGCTCTGCTTAGGGTGAGGTTAATATGCTGTGTCCTTGTCGAAAGGTAGACTGTCAACATCCTCAAAGTTACGCAGGTCTTGCTCCATCTGCTGCCGACGTTGAACGTATGTTCTGCTAGCGCCAATCCTTTCTTGCATTTCCTGTTGACCGAAATTGATGCCCATTTCAGCGTGTTTGGCTGATACTCGATTGTAGTTATCGACATCAATTTTCTTACGCCGTTCCATTTCCTCTAACCATCCAAGGCTTATACCTTTTTTAAGCTCAGATTCAAAGTATTCCTGTTTAAGAGAACCGTCAGGGTTAAACTGTGTTTTCTCTGTTGGGGTGAAAAAGTCGTATGCCGTGTAGACAGGCCAAGGTTCTGGGTCGGTTTCGTCCAAGTGCTTCCACTCGTCATATTCTTCTTTCAATCTACGAGCATAGTCATCGACTGCTGCTGGGTTTGAGCCGGTAGATATTTTTTGTTGCCTTACTTCATCTTTTAATGTTCCATCTGAATTGAATTCTTTACGGTTCATATTTATCCAGCGTTTTATTCTTGACATGATTAATCCCTCACAAGATTGGTAAACATTTAACTAACTCAAAGTCTTATGACTCTTCAATTTAAACACTTTGACACGAGAATAAACCAATGGATTCATGATGACGGAGACAAGAATAATCCTGATTCAATTTTAACTGAAAACATAGATAATACCCTATTGGAATCATATTTTCCAGGCAAAGAGTTTTCTTTCGGACATATCGATGAATATAGTAAACCAGAGGATTTACAAAATCATCCAGAAGGACATATTCTTTTATTATCTTCTAAAACCAGACTTCTTTATGGCTCTCCAGAATGTTTAGAAGTAATTGATAAATTATGTCCCGATAGAAAAGATAGAGGTGCTTATGGGTCAATTTTTCTAGGTGGTTGTAAAAATTCCATTAATGAAAAATTAAATATTTTAATTGTGAATGATATTACAGGAGAGAATGGAGGATTTATTAAAGATGAGGATGCTTTCAAGTTAGTGGGCGATTGTTATGGACAGATATCAACTCAACTTTATGACCGTTTGACCCAAACAGAGCAACAACAAAATAAAGATTATCATGTTATTCAGCATCGCTTTGGTTGGACAGAAACTGATGGAGAAGATAACCAATATCGTTTTGGCAAAGGGACTTTACGACCATATAAGTTAGATAAAGTAGAATATTTAGACACCAAGATTAAATCCAAAATTGACTTAATCATTCCCATATCCAGTTTTAAAGGTACAGACAAGGATAACCCTAATGGTGTTAGTAAACCCCAAATTAAACCAGGATTATATCAGCAAAAAATCTGGTTAGGTGAAAAATCGCAGTCAGAGCGAGGTCAGACAGCCATATCACAACTGTTGGCATCATTTCCTCAAGGGATCAAAGATTTCGCTGAGGAGCTAGAGGCACAGGCTCAAAAGCTAGCCGAAAATCAGGATGACCCAAGGATTGTTGCACAACTTTACTGTGAAAAATACGAAAAGCGTAAGGCTTTGACTGAATCACAGAAAGCATCTTTATCAAAGCAAATTACTGAGCAAGCTGGTGATGGCTCATTAGCTAAACAATTAGAACTAGTGACATCGAATGATGCTGATGGAGAATATGAGATAATCGATGAAAATAATGAATCACCGAAAGATGATTTGTTGATGTATAAGCTCATAAAGGCTGATTTAGTTGGGGGACATAATCAGCTTTTAGAAACTGAAAAAATTAAACAAGAACTGAGTAGGTTTGTCCAAAGCGAGTGGAGAGATATAGCATTTGGGAGAACTTTAATATTTGACCGAGGAATGATTATCCCATCTAAAGAACTGAAAAATGGTGAAATCTGTGTTCCTTGGATGGATGATGGTGAAAAGGTTCTTAATTTTCGTTCTCCATTCCTCAACTCTAATGGTTTATGTGTATCCACTAATAAACTTGTTGATGATAGATTAGCCCCAGATGGGGTAAATCTTAAAGGCATTATAGTAGTCAATGATGAAGATCATAAACGCATTTTCGCAAGGCTTAAAGCCAATGAAGTTGCGCCAATTGAAACCGAATCAGAACGGCAAGCGCGAGATTTTGACGGTGACTGTATTGGTGTGGCGCTGGCTAGTAAATACCCTAACTTCACGGCCGAAGCCGAGTACAGAAACCAACCCCAGAATGCTTATATTCCGACAGTCAAACTTAAAAAACAATCATTTTATTTGGAAAATGGAACCCAGCCGCCATTTGAAGAAATAGCTATCCACATGAGTGATAGCATCAGCGTGGGCATAATCAACAATCAAGTGACAGCACTGGAGGCATTAGAATCGGAAATTGAGGTACTTAAAACTTATGGTACCTTAGAACAGCAATCAACTTATTTAGACCAAGTATCTAAGCGCTATCAAAGTTTATTTGAACAGGAACATGGCGAGAAGCCCAAACCAATTAGAGCAGAGTACAAGCCTTTCATGCAATCTGTTGTAGCTCTAGCAGAGAATCCTAACAGAACAAGAGAGATTATTCAGCAGGCGATGGATGCTAATCAGCTGATGTACCGAGAAATGATTGGTGAGGGATGTTATCAAAACCAAATAGCGGTTGATTTATTCAAAAGTGCTAAAAAACCTGAAATGGATAAAATCCGGGAAAACAGCCGCTACTTGTATCGTGATGTTAATTATATTAAAGATAAAAAGTCGCGTTCAGCTTATTTAAACTCTGGCATTACTCCCACTGGTTACTCCCCTGTAGAATTATTAATTAATCAAACTAACAAATATTTCCAACAATCAGAATTAGAATCGCGCCCCATCGTCCAGTTTAAAGACTTGTTCCAAGGAGTAGAATTTACACCACAGCAAAAATTTGCAGCGATCGCCGCCAAGTACGAGTTTGATCTGAAGTTCAACGCTGCGGTTCGTGCCTCAAGGCGGCGAGAAACAGAGTCTGGCCCTAGCGCAATTGTTCAAACGGATTCAGGAACGCAACTCGAAATTACCAATCTCACCCGTGAGGGGCATCCCTTAATCTGGAAAGCCCAGACGTTGAACATTCGCCTAGATGAGATTAAATTCACAAACAGTGAACGCCCACATAAATTATTAGCAGTTGCACAGATAGATGGCGAGGTTGGGGAAAATGGAAAACCCGCCTACCGCAACCTGGGGACAGTTAGCCAACAATCGGTGACTGACCACAACCTCAAATCGGGGATGACCATGCAGGGAGCTAAACTCCTAGAACTAAAACCAGAACTTACTAGAAGCCAAACTAAATTACTTTTCGACAAGGCACAAGAGGCGGCTCTCGCATTTTATGCGAAGATCCCAGAGTCAGAAAAACTTGCTCTATCCGCCGCCGCTTGGAACATCTGTGCATCCCGCCAAGATGAACTTGAAGTTGCAAGAAAAGAAAACGCAAACCCACAAGCGATCGCTAAAAAAGTCTCTAATTTTGCTTTCGCTGCTTTCCCCAATGAAATTATCTCCCGCCTGGAGCAACTGCAATTTACCGAACCGAAGTTAGTCACACTTTTGAATGAGGCAAATCAATTTTTGGGTAGAAAGTGGAACCCAGACGAAAAGCACCCGATAGAAATCAGAGCTTCTCACCATCCACCAGGACATGAACGCCACGTTTCCAGGCTGTTGTTTGTCTGCGATACTGACGGCGAATATAAGGAATTCGCCATGCTCGAAACCAGGACTGGAATGTTACCTATTGGCACAAAGGGACAAGCTAGTTTCGTTGGCGTGGAACCCGCGACTGCCAAAGCAACTATTGGACTACCAGGAAACGAGCCGGTTGAAATTACTATCCGTGAACTCAAGAACTTCTCTTATGCAGGACTTGTTTTTAACACCGAATCGGTCAACTTAGAATTTGGCACTGTGCCAGTGACTGACAAAACAGTAAAAATTAAAATTGATGCTTTGACTTTGGGTGAGTTAGACAGTGATTCTGTCCAACAGTTAAAACAAATTGATTACCTGAAAAGTGGTAATCCTCTAAAATTAAAGCTCAAGTCAATTTCTGAAACTGGAGATCAAGCTTTTGTGCTGGGTGAGTCTCCCAATGGGAATCTCCTCAAAATTAATAAAATTAACTTTTATGATTTTTCTGGTCAGACATTCAATGATCAAGATTATCGAAAACTGACTATTGAAACCTCAGCTTCTAAAACTAGAGATGCTGTATTTTTCAATGGTGAACCCCTGGGAGTATTGCACTTCAAAAAAGATAAAGACGCGCTCAGACAACTTGGATTGCTCAAAACCGGAAAACTTACACTCGCGCCTGCAATCGTTGAAAGTAATTTTTCTGTTATTTGCGCTCAAATAGACCCTAATACCGTTGAATATCCCCAGAGGTGGACGAAGGAATTTCAGGCTTTTGGGACTCAATCAGTTAATCCTCAACAACAAGAGATGATTGAGAGTAGTGCGAATATTCTACATCAGATTAAAGAGCGCCCTACTTTCTTATTTTCGACAGAATCAAACAAAAAACTTGGAGTCATGGGCTTGGCTGTTGACAACCAGAAAGCTGATACTGTGACAAAATGGTTAACTGCTCAAAATGTTAAATTCTCGCTTGCCCCAACAGAAGATGTTATAAGGGAAACTAAGAAAGGTCTAGCCGTATTTAACTTGGTTGATAGCTCCATCCCTGCCAAAACTTTAGAGAGCATGGCCAAGAAATTTGGGGCTGTGATTGAAACGGATAGTGAGTATCAACAAAGGGTTAATTCCCTCGCCACACGACCGCAGTTTTTGAAACCTCCATCTCAATCAGCACAATCTCCGCCTCAACAAAGCGCTCAATTCCACCCAAACCAAGAGGTTCAAAATCTCGCCGTCGCCTCTTTTGTCATCAAAGGCAAACCGATTCCGATGAACTACCCTTTAATGATGCATGGTGAGCCGAACCCACTACCTGTAAATACTTGCATTGATGCCATGCGCGGATATGGCAGAACTCATACCACCAGAGCTTATCAACCATACAAACAGTATGGGTTTAAGGAAGGGGATATTGCTCTGGCGACAGGCATTGATAAGCAAGTCGCCTTTCGAGTCGGTAAGCAGTATCAAATCACACCCTCTATGATTGCTGACCCCGTTTATCAACAGCAGTGGGCTGATATGGAAAAGCACTCACCCAAAGCATTACCAGAACTGTTTACCGAAAAACAGCAGGTCTGGGGACTACATCTTGAACCCTTGGGGGATTATGTGGAGGGTTTTATAGTCCCGTTTCCTGAACCACAAAATAGAGCCGCACTTGAAGCAACAGTCCAAACTCAATCAGTTACTATTGATGACTTGAGAAATTGGTATAATGCCGCAGATAAGTTAGGGAAGTCGGAAAATTACAAAAAACGCATTGTAGAAGTGGCTTATGGGTTTAAAGCTGGTGAGCAATTATCAGCCGAAGCATTGACAGTAATGAATAAAGATAAATTTGAACTTGAAGCCATCAGTCGGCTCATTCAAATTGCTCAAAGGATTGGCATGGTCTGGGGTAAGTCTGATGAAAATGGTACTCAAGTTTAAGGAAAAATTTATGACTTGGCTTTCAATACCCAGCAGAGGGATTTAACTATTTCGCAGAAAAATGGAGAGGTAATTTTAAACTTGCAATCGGGTCAGGTGCAGACTAATAAACTAACTCCACAGATATTGCAAACTTTTGAGGATGCGAATAGTCAGATAGATAAAATTTTAGCGCAAAATAAAAGTCAAGGACTAGAAATACACAGATAAATTAACTTAGTCGGTCAAAGATCCGAGTTGATGAATATTTCAGCAATTATAAATCACAATAGAAAATATGTGGTGAAATTAATGGAAGAGATTGATGTAGAACAAGGGCAACTGTGGTATGAAAAAGGATTGGAACATCTCAAATCAGGAAACTTATCTGGAGTAATGGAGTGCTTCAGAAATGCACTTTATTTCTATCCTAATTTTGCGGAAGTTCACAATACTATAGGAATGATTCAGTTTCAAATCGAAAAATATGAAGGTGCGATTCAACTTTTTGATAACGCATTAGCAATGAATCCTAACTTTGCTGAAGCTTATAATAATCGGGGACTAGCTCGATCAAAAATCTGTCATAAATCAGAATTCCCCAAGGTGATTGAAGATTACACTAAAGCCATCGCCCTGAATCCAAATTTAGTCCAAGCTTATTTAAATCGGGCTGATACGTATAAAAATCTAACTGGTGATAATCCAGCAGCTATCTTAGATTACAATCAAGTAATTTCACTTGACCCAAACTGTTTATCAGCTTATATAAATAGGGCGAATATTTGTTTTTTATCTGGGGAATTAGAAAAATCCCTCTTTGATTTAGAAAAAGTATTATCTCTAGATGCTGATTGTGCAGAAGCATACTGTGGACGAGGGACAGTCAGATTCCATCTGGGCAATATTGAGGGCGCTAAAAAAGATTTATTTAAAGCTTTTGGTTTGTATGAGGCGCGAGGGAATATGATTTGTTGTGCTTTTACTCGAAGTTTGATTATGGAGCTTTTTCGGGATCATGAAGTTTACAAAGATTTGTTTGGGGTTGGAAGTAGGATAAGCAAACAATTGTAGATTGCCGATTGTAGATTTGAGATTGACTGCACCCACAAGGGATGCAGCTTGAGGATTTGAGATTGACGATTTTAGATTTATTCCGCCCACAATATGCTGGGCTTGTACCAAAAACAAACAATAAAGCAATCTGCGATCTTCAATCTGTAATCTTCTCGGTCAAATCGTAAAAGTAGCCACTTTTGTCAAGTGGCTACAAATTTCATCCAATAATCTGAATCACAGCAGTTAAATTTGACGGTGCTTGAAATGAATACCCGCTTATTAAGCACAAAACTTACTAATTCTTGTGGACTTAAAAGCTTATTCTTCGATCCCAATTGTTCAGAAGAGTGGATGTTAAGTGGGCTGCTTACGTGGTCTACTGGGTTTTCGTGGAGCTTTGCAACGGACGAGTGCTTTTAGTTTTTGGAGAGCCAAAAGCTGTTTATTTTGTTGTTATTTGTTGTTTGAGATTGCTTTTAAGGGCTAGACCTGTACCTAAAGTGCCTAGAGCTAGTAAACCCAATATAGAAGTCGATTCAGGAACTGATGTCGAGACTGGATCGGCACGGAAAACAACATTTCTCGAAATATTATTACTATCTGTAATCGTAGCAAAGAATGAAATTTGACCTAAATTATTGAGACCCCCATTAAAAAAAAGATTGGTTACAGTACCGTCCAAAAGAGAGTCACCTATGCCAATTACCTTATCTGCAATCGGGTCTGAACCTGTAAAGATGCCATCAGCAAAAGCATTTGCTGCCCCATTCTCTAAAGTTGCATTGAAAGCTACTTGATTATTGTCATTAATTTGGGGTCTAGAAAAGCTACTAAAAGAGCTACTGGTATTGGCAACAGTGGTAATTTTTTCACCGTTGCCTATAAAGATTCCGTCTTCCCCATTGTCTAAACGACCCTCAAATATAACATCGTTTCTGTTATTAATAGAAGTCTCAAAAAATCCACCAGAGAAAAGACTAGTATCATCAGCGATAGTAGTAATTAACCCATTTTGAATGGTGAACACGCCTTGCCCTCCATCTTTTAACGAAGCTGTAAAAGCCACTACATTATTGTCGTTAATTGCAGGAGGTTGGTCGAAAAACCTAAATTGCCCACTAGTGTCTACAACAGTGGTTAAAGAACCACCACTACCAGTAACAATTACAGGGCTGTCGAAGCCATTAAAAAGCGTGAAAACTAATGTATTATTGTTATTAAATGCATTGGCTGATAAATTTGTAGTAAACAAACCATCGCTTGGTGTAGCAACAGTTATAACTGTCTCACCGTTACTTATAAAAAGACCTTCTTGAGGTTCACTAGCAATATTTGCGAAGGCTACCGTACCACTGTTGTTAATTGCTACACCGTTAATAGCGTATCGTGGATCGGGGCCGACAACCGGGCTAATTGCTCCACCGTTGCCAGTGAAGATACCTGCACCTGAAGGTGTGATGGCACCAAAAGCTACCGTGCTATTATCATTTATAGGGCCACCTCCAACATCAAAAAAGTTTTTGTTGTCAGCTTCGGCAATTTTTGTAAAAGTAAATGTGCCTGCATATACCGATTTAACTTCTATGGCTATTAGACTGAGAAATATACTGGCTATAGCAGTTAAAAACCTTGGGTAAGTATTCATGGCAATCTCACTTTATTACATTATCCTGTTGACTGCATAATTATCTCATCTTACGTCAATGCCGAATCCGCAGTGCTTGTTGTCTAATTAGAAGAATTTTCTACCTTTGCGTGCAAGCCATTACTTAATATTCACGATGTCATTGTTGCTTTACCCTACTGTAGTAGAGGTTTATCTAAACTACTGCTACAGAAGGCTAAGGAAATCGCGTTCGCTGAAGGGCTGCTGCAAAGTTACGCTAGAGGTACTGGAAGGAAACCATGTTGCTCAGTTAGAATACAATGCGTGCGGATGCCGAATCATCGTAATTTTTAATCAGGCGGGAAGTGTTGTTAAAACCACGCTTACCCAAGACCTGGACTACCACAAAAGTACAATTGGGTCATCGTGTTCTGCTCATTGACATCGACCCTTAACCCAGGTTAGTGCTTCTGACAGGCGTTGTTGCATGAATAGAGA
>NZ_KV757640.1 GCF_001712795.1 Nostoc sp. KVJ20 | reverse complement strand
GAACGTCGCATTGAACGCTTAGAAATTCTGCTGTGCCAAAAAGTACATAAAGGCGAAGATATCTCTCAATGTCTGCAAGTTTTGGAGTACTTGAAAAATTGTACGACTCACCAGAAGTTGGAGTCTGTTTTCTTTAAGCGAGTTCAGCCTCAACTGACTTTCAACTGCTGGCAAATAATTGGTCAGGCTACTTTAATCTCAATAGTCGCTATTTCTTGCTGTTTTGCCATATATAAAATAGCTACTTCACCAATATCTAATAATTCTTCGTCGGAATTATCTCTTGGCAAAGAATTATCAAAAAACACCCCACCACACAGTAAAAAACATCATAGATAAACACAATGACAGGGCGGTATATTTATAAGAAGAATTCAGAAGTCAGGAGTCAGAATTCAGCATGAATTCTGTACGAGTGGTTCATAAATATTGGGTAAAACCGTACTTCGTCCCGCTACGCTAACGCCCGAAGTCAAGCGAAAAAATTAAAATATTCTTCCTGAATTAAAACTTCATCCCTTCATGGGTGGAGTATTCTGACTCCTGAATTCTGACTCCTGACTCCTTTTTATTTACTGCACTGCGATTACTGACTATGGTACTCCATCAACAATCTCTAAAATCTTTCAAGTTAACGGAGTAAAAAGGCAGTTTATGAATATTTACTTTCATGCCCAAGGTGAGACGATCGCTTTTTTTTCACATATTCAGGTCAAATCACTGCATTTGATGGATAAAAACTTTCTTTACAGCGTAACTCACTTACTTTAATAAGAGGTGTCCTTGTCGAAAGGCAAACTGTCTTCCGGCTCAAAGTTACGCAGGTCTTGCTCCATCTGCTGCCGACGTTGAACGTATGTTCTACTGTTTCCAATCCTCCCTTCCATCAACCATTCACCAAAGTTGATGCCTTGTTCTACGTGAGCGGCAGACATTTCATTGTAATCATCAACCTCCATTTTTTTACGCCACTCAAGCTGTGCTAGGGCACTTTCACTGATGCCAATTTGACGAGCATATTCTACATATTCAGGTCTGAGAGAACCATCAGGGTTAAATTCCACCAGCGATAGCATCAGCGTAGGTATAATCAACAATCAAGTGACAGCACTGGAGGCATTAGAATCGGAAATTGAGGTACTTAAAACTTACGGTACCTTAGAACAACAATCAACTTATTTAGACCAAGTTTCTAGTCATTATAAAGTCCTATTTGAGCAAGAACACCAGAAAGAGCCAAAGTTAATCCGAGAAGAATATAAATCTTATATGCAAGGGTTTGTTGAACTTGCTTTGGGTCAAAGAACTCCAGAGATTATTCAGCAGGCAATGGATGTTAACCGCCTGATGTACCGAGAAATGATCGGTGAGGGGTGTTATCAAAACCAAATAGCGGTTGATTTATTCAAAAGTGCTAAAAAACCTGAGATGGATAAAATCCGGGAAAACAGCCGCTACTTGTATCGTGATGTTAATTATATTAAAGATAAGAAATTAAAAACAGTTTATTTAAGTACAGGGATAACACCAAAAGGTTACTCACCAGTAGAATTATTAATTAGCCAAACCAATAAATATTTCCAAGAATCACAGTTAGAATCGCGTCCTATCGTCCAGTTTAAAGACTTATTCAAAAGAGTAGAATTTACACCACAGCAAAAATTTGCAGCAGTTGCCGCCAAGTACGAGTTTGATCGGAAATTCAACGCTGCGGTTCGTGCCTCAAGGCGGCGAGAAACAGAGTCTGGCCCTAGCGCAATTGTTCAAACAGATTCAGGAACGCAACTCGAAATTACCAACCTCACCCGCTACGGGCATCCCCTAATCTGGAAAGCGCAGACACTTAATATTCGCCTAGATGAGATTAAATTCACAAACAGTGAACGCCCCCATAAATTATTAGCAGTTGCACAGATAGATGATGAGATTGGGGAGGATAAGAAACCCGTATACCATAAACTGGGAACAGTTAGCCAACAGTCGGTAAGTGACCACAACCTCAAACCGGGGATGACTACGCAGGGAGCTAAAGTAATAGAATTTAAACCAGAACTTACTAGAAGTCAAATTAAACTACTCTTTGCCCTAGCGCAAGAGATGGCTCTTGTATTTTACGCCTCTATCCCAGAGTCAGAAAAACTTGCATCTGCCGCCGCCACTTGGGACATCTGTGCATCACGCCAGGATGATCTTGAAGTTGCAAGAAAAGAGAGTACTGAGTCATCAAACATTGATAAAAAAGTCTCTAATTTTGCTTTCACTGCTTTCCCAACTGAGATTATTTCTTGCTTAGATAAATTGCAATTTACTGAACCGAAGTTAGTCACACTTTTGAATGAAGCGAATCAATTTTTGGGTCGAGACTGGAATCCCACCGAAAAACACCCGATAGAAATCAGAGCCTCTCACCACCCAGTTGGGCATGAGCGCCATGTTTCCAGATTGTTATTTGTCCAGGATAGTGACGGCGAATACAAGGAATTCGCCATGTTAGGAACCAGAACCGCACAGCTTCCCATTGGTACGAAAGCACAAGCAAGTATGGTTGGGGTAGAACCTGCCACTGCCAAAGCAACTATTGGACTGCCAGGAAACGAGCCGATTGAAATTACTATCCGCGAACTCAAGAACTTCTCTTATGCAGGACTTGTTTTTAACGACCAACCCGTAAATTTAGAGTTTGGTACTGTGCCGGTGACTGACAAAACAGTGAAAATCAAACTTGATGGCAAAACTCTGGGTGAGTTAGACAGTGATTCTGTCCAACAGTTGAAACAAGTTGATTACCTAAAAAATGGTAATCCCCTCAAATTAAAACTTACTTCTATCTCTGAAACTGGAGATCAAGCTTTTGTGCTGGGTGAATCTCCCAATGGGAATCTCCTCAAAATTAATAAAATTAACTTTTATGATTTTTCTGGTCAGACATTTAATGATCAAGATTACCGAAAACTGACTATCGAAACCTCAGCTTCTAAAACTAGAGATGCTGTATTTTTGAATGGTGAACCCCTGGGAGTGTTGCACTTCAAAAAAGACAAAGACGCGCTCAGACAGCTTGGACTACTCAAAACCGGACAACTTACATCCGCGACCGCGATCCTTGAAAGTAATTTCTCTGTTATTTGCGCTCAAATTGACCCTAATACCGTTGAATATCCGCAGAAATGGACGAAGGAATTTCAGGCTTTTGGGACTCAATCAGTTAACCCTCAGCAACTGTATATGATTGAGAGTAGTGCGAAAATTCTACATCATATTAAAGAGCGTCCTACTTTCTTATTTTCTACCCAATCAAACAAAAAACTTGGAGTCATGGGCTTGGCTGTTGACAACCATAAAGCTGAGACTGTGACTAAATGGTTAACTGCTCAAAAAGTTGAATGGCAGCAAGTACCAATGGAAGATGTTATCAGAGAAACTAAAAAAGGTCTAGCGGTATTTAACTTGGTTGATAGCTCCATCCCTGCCAAAACTTTGGAGAACATGACCAAGAAATTCGGGGCAATTATTGAAACGGATAGTGACTATCAACAAAGAGTTAATTCCCTCGCCACACGACCACAGTTTTTGAAACCTCCATCTCAATCAGCATTGTCCCCACCTCAACAAAGCGCTCAATTCCACCCAAACCAAGAGGTTCAAAATGTCGCCCCTCCTGTCATCAAAGGCAAACCGATTCCGATGAACTACCCATTAATGATGCATGGTGACACCAATCTTTTATCCGTGGATACTTGCATTGATGCGATGAGAGGATATGGTCGGACTCATACCACTAGAGCTTATCAGCCATACAAACAGTATGGATTTAAACAGGGTGATATAGCTCTAGCTACAGGCATTGATAAACAAGTCGCCTTTCGAGTCGGGAAACAGTATCAAATCACACCCTCTATGATTGCTGACCCTGTTTATCAACAGCAGTGGGCTGATATGGAAAAGCACTCACCCAAGGCATTACCAGAACTATTCACGGGTAAACAGCAGGTGTGGGGGCTGCACTTAGAGCCTTTAGGAGATTATGTGGAGGGTTTTATAGTCCCGTTTCCTGAAACACAAAACAGAGCCGTACCCAACCAAGAAGTCCAACCTCAATCAGTTACTATTGATGACTTGAGAAATTGGTACAATGCCGCAGATAAGTTAGGGAAGTCGGAAAATTACAAAAAGCGCATTGTGGAAGTGGCAAATGGGTTTAAAGCTGGTGAGCAATTATCAGCCGAAGCGTTGACAGTAATAAATAAAGATACATCTGAGCTTGAAGTCATCAGTCGGCTGACTCAAATTGCTCAGAGAATTGGCATGATCTGGGGTAAGTCTAATGAGAATGGCACTCAATTTCTTGGAAAAATTTATGACTTGGCTTTCAATACCCAGCAGAGGAATTTAACTATTTCGCAGAAAAATGGAGAGGTAATTTTCAACTTGCAATCTGGTCAGGTGCAGACTAATAAACTAACTCCACAGATATTGCAAACTTTTGAGGATGCTAATACTCAAATTGATAAAATATTAGCTAAATCTCAAACACAACAAATAGACTTACAAAGATAGATTGTAAGAATTCAGCACCCAGGAGTCAGGAGCCAGAATTTATCAGGAATCTAGAATGATTGATATATTTATTCATCAAATGTTCTCCTGATTCTTTAACTATTCAGTCATTCTGAATTCAGAAGAACTGAATTCTTCCCACAAAATACGACAAAGAATTTCGTGCCAAACTTGGTTTACGGGCAAATGAATGAATTATTGATAGTAGACCCTTACCACTTGAGTTCGAGCGCTACAAATCTTAAACCCGGTTATACGAAGTAAAATTATAGAAGTTAAACACTCTTGAAAATGACCGACGCACCTTTCCCTAACCGACTAGACCGTATTGAGCAAATAATCTTGGGTGTAGCTGAAAGACAAGCAAACACGCAAGCACAACTGGATGTACTCAGTCAAGAAATGAGAGAGCTTACCAGTAACGTTGACCGTGTTCTGGGTCGTAGTGCAATTTTGGATGATGTGTTACTTGAGTTACGTGATAGCCATGAACAACTTTAGTGCTGTTTTTGAGTTCGTCGAAGGAACGTTTTTTTAGTCTGAGTGGCGATTTTCTGCAAAGTAGGGAGTACCTAAAGCTGTAGGGGGTGTAGATTTGCCCAACTTACCGACTAATGCCAATAAAGCGATCGCATAAGGTAGGATGACTAAAAATTGGTAAGGGATATTTGCCCCTAATGCCTGAATTCGCAGTTGTAAAGCTTCTGTAGCCCCAAATAGCAAACAAGCTAAAGCAGTACCTATAGGATGCCATCTGCCAAAAATTAATGCTGCGATCGCAATAAATCCTTTACCAGCACTCATCCCCTCCGCAAAAAATCTTACTTGTACGAGAGTTAAATAAGCACCTCCTAAACTCGCAAGACAGCCACTAATCACCACAGCGATATAACGAACAAATGCTACAGAAATTCCTGCCGTGTCAGCAGCTTTCGGAGATTCTCCCACTGCCCGCAATGTCAATCCAAAGCTAGTTTTAAATAAAATGTATGTAGTTAAAATGACTAAGATAAATAATAAATATACTAAAAAATCTGACTGAAATAGTAGCGGCCCGATTAGGGGAATATTGGCTAAACCAGGAATAGTAATTGCCCCAATTCCAGATAACTGCTGCGTACTACTGCCACTAAACACTAACCGGGCTAAAAACGATGTTAATCCAGCTGCGACGAGATTAATTGCTAGCCCAGATACCAATTGATCGACACACAAAGTTACACACAAAACAGCATGGAGTAGTCCGACTAATCCACCTGCAATTAAGGAAGCGAGGATACCAAGCCAGGGATTACCTGTGTAGAAAGTGGCAGTAGCAGTAGTAAAAGCACCTGTAAGCAACATTCCTTCTAAGGCGATGTTTAATACACCCGATCGTTCCGAGTACAATCCTCCAAGGGCTGCAAATGCTAAGGGGACGGCTAGGCGTAAGGTAGCTATTAAGTAATCGGAGAAGAAGTTGAGATTATTCATGGAGTTATTTTTAAACGCAGAGGAAGGCACGAGGGAAGCATAAAGTATCGCAGAGTTTTCTTTGTGTTCCTCTGCGTTAAACCTTCTCGTCCCTCTGCGTTTTTACTCTTATTTCTCTTTCGACTGCGAGACTGATAGCAATAAATAACACCATAAACCCCTGAATCGCGTAAACTACTGTAACCGACACACCTGCACTACGCTGCATCACATTTGCACCACTGCGAAGCGCTGCAAAAAACAAAGAAGTCAAAACTACACCGATAACACTACCACGACTTAAAAAAGCGATCGCAATGGCATCAAATCCGTAACCTGGTGAAACTTGTTCAAATAGCCGATATTTCAACCCCATCACCTCACAACTCCCAGCCAACCCAGCTAAACCACCTGAAAAAGCCATCACCAGCATAATGGTACGTTCAACAGATATATGGGCATAACGGGCAGCAATCGGGTTAAATCCCACTGCTGTAATTTGATAACCTAGAGGCGATCGCACTAACAATACCCATAAAATACCTGCGGCAATTAAACCGAATAAAATTCCAGCATGGGCAAGGCTTTGCGGTAAGATAATCGGCAAACGCGATGTTTTAGCAATTAATGGCGAATAAGGACTAGGCGCACCTGTGGCCATTAATGGGTTTTGTACGAGGTAGCTAATTAAATTCACCGCGATATAGTTGAGCAATAATGTAGTAATTACCTCATTCACTCCGCGGATGGCTTTGAGATAACCAGGAATCCAACCCCAAACTGCACCAAAGAAAAATCCTGCCAAAAGTGCTAAGGGGATATGAATCACCGCAGGTAATCCTTGCACATATAACCCAATTAAAGTACTTCCCAATGCACCCAGATAAATTTGTCCTTCTCCACCGATATTAAATTGCCCAGCCCGCAATGCTACTAACACGCCCAAACTAGCGAACAATAGCGGTGTCATTTTGGTGAGTGTGTTACCAAATCCAAAGTAGGTAGAGATAGATTCTTGAAATAAAATGCTGTATGCGGTGATGGGATTTGCCCCAGCAATTAGCATGAGGATAGCACCGATGATAAGGGCGGATGTGATCGCAATTAGGGGTGATAGGATTGGTAACAGGAATTTCATACGATTAGTTGCGATCATTGATTAACCCCCCACCAGCCATCAAAAAACCAATTTCTTCAACCTTCGCCGTGGCTGCATCCAAAATAGCCAAAAACTCACCTCTGTAGATTACGGCAATGCGATCGCTCATTGCCATCACTTCTTCTAACTCAGTAGAAATATACAAAATTGCTGCACCGCAATCGCGTTCTGTTAAGATTCGAGACTGGACGGCTACTGTCGCCCCTACATCTAACCCTCTTGTGGGTTGCATAGCGATAATTAAAGCTGGTGTTTGCGCCAGTTCTCGCGCTAACACCACCTTTTGTTGATTTCCTCCCGAAAGCTGACTTACCTTGATATCAATCCCATTCGCCCGAATGTCAAACTCTTGCATTGCAGCTTGGGCACGATTTGCGATCGCTTCTGGTTGTAACAAAAAACGGCGACAAAATGGCAGATATTTAAAAGCTTTTAAAATCAAATTTTGGGCGATGCTAAATTGCAACACCAATCCCATTGTCTGCCTATCTTCTGGAATGTAGCCCACTGAGGAATGCTTGGGCGTAAACTCAATTTTACCCTGCTTAATAGTCCGCACAAAAGCAATGGCATCAGCTAATTCTCGCTGTCCATTCCCAGCGACACCAGCAATTCCTAAAATTTCTCCCGCCCGCAGTTCAAAAGATACATTATTTACAGCCGGAATATTTCTTTCATCAGCAACTTGTAAATTTTGCACCGATAGAATGATTTCTCCTGGTAATGTAGGACTTTTATTTAACTGTAAACTTACCTCACGTCCTACCATTAATGTTGCTAACTGCTGAGGTGTCGCTGCTGAAGTTAATATTGTTGCTACTACCTTTCCCTGGCGCAAAACTGTTACTGAATCACAGAGATTCATTACCTCTTCTAATTTATGACTGATAAAAATGATTGTGTTACCTGCGGCTGCCAATTGTCGCAAGATAGCAATTAATGATTCTACTTCTGGTGGTGTCAAAACTGCTGTAGGTTCATCAAGAATCAACAACTTTGCTCTCCGGTAGAGAACTTTGAGAATTTCTACCCGTTGTTGTGCCCCAATAGATAAATTTTCCACTTTGGCAGTGGGGTCAATTTCTAATCCATAAGCTTGGGATAATGCGGCAATTTGTTGCTGTTTATCTTGTAAATTTAGCCGCCAAGTTTTCTCCATCCCTAAGATGATATTTTCTGTGACAGTCAATTTCGGTACAAGCATGAAGTGTTGGTAAATCATGCCAATCCCTAATTTAATTGCCTCATTTGGTGAAGTAATTTTTATTGATTGTTCTTGAAGATAAATCTCCCCAGCATCAGGTTGATAGAGTCCACTAATAATATTCATTAAAGTACTCTTACCTGCACCATTTTCGCCTAGTATTGCATGAATGGTTCCAGATGCAACAGAGAGGTTGATATTGTCGTTAGCAATAAAAGACCCAAAGCGTTTGGTAATATTGTTTAAGCGTAAATAGTTCATATTGACTAAAATGATAGTTCGTAGTGAGGACTTTAGTCCTCAAAATCTGGACTAAAGTCCTCACTAGAAAAGTTTTTTAATCTAGTTTACTAAACCTATTACAGTACAGCGTAATAAACCGCCCATTCCAAATCGCCAAAAAGTCTGCCCTGTAAGCTTTTTGGCTTCCGCGCTGCGGTACTATGTTGTTATTTTTTTTACGCAGCGCGTATCTTTCCCAGCTTCTTTACAGTCTTCAAAAACGATTTTTTTATTAACAATATCTTGCTTTGCATTCAATACCTTTTGCTTTACGACTTCTGGTATAATTCCTCCGAATTTTCCTAAAAATAAGATATCTGTTCTTTCTAACCCAATTGTATATATTTGTCCTTTGATTTGTTTTTGTTTAGCTAATTCTGCTATGTAAGCGATGGCTAAATCTAAGCGTTTTACAGCGCTGGTTAAAACAGCTTTTGGTGCAACATCTAATTGATCCTTGGTGTTGCCAAAAGCATATACTCCTTTCTCACCTGCTGTTTGTAAGACTGCGGCTGAGGCATTATCTAACCATTGATAGATGACATCAGTACCAGAAGAAATTAATGCGAGCGTTGCTTCCTTGGCTTTGGCAACATCATTCCAATCACCTGTAAAAGTAGAGGTAATTTGGATATTTGGTTTAACAGACTTTGCTCCTAATTCAAATCCCCGGAGTTCTCCCTCGGTAGCGGGGAACTTCTCTCCAGCAATATAAGATAATTTATTAGATTTAGTGACAGAAGCACCAATAATGCCACACAAATAACTAGCTTGTAGGTGATCTATTCGTAAAGAAGCAATATTCTCAGCCTTAAGATTACCATTCACACCCACAAAAAATGTATTGGGGAACTGTGAGGCGACTTGTTCAATTGCAGCATCAAATTGTCCGCCATGTGCGAAGATGACATTGTAGCCTTTACGAGCAAAATCTGTTAATACTTCTGTTTGATCTGCTTGTGCTACTTTTTCTACATAGGCGGTTTCTGTACCTAGCTTTTGTTTTGCTAGATTAATTCCTTCATAACCAGATTGATTCCAGCCTTTGTCAGTAATCATTCCAGGAAGAGCGATCGCTATTTTAAACCCTTCAGTACCACCCGTTGTTGTCGCTGTTGGTGTCGTCGGCTTATTACTGCAAGCTTGCACCACTAAGCTAGTAGCAAACGCTGCTGAACCAAACAAGATAAATTCACGCCGACTAAAGCTTGTTGTCATACCTCGCCTTCAGATAGATAGTTATTTCAAAACTCTAAAGTCGTAGGTGGTCTTTTAGAAACAATTTCTCCCGGATTTCTCAATCAAGACACAAAAACGTCTCTCCTCGTTTATCATAGTCTGCTTTTACACTTGTTCACTCAGCCGTATTATCTCGTACTCTTTTTCAAAAATCAAATAGGATTCTTATAGCGCTCTTCCATCAGTCTTGGGAAAAGTAATCGCTGCAAGGCTTACGAGACTTCGGTTTTCAGTTTTTAGCTAGATTTTTGAATTTCTATGAGAAAATAAAGCCTCAAACCTTGATTGGGTGATAGTTTCAGTTTTCTGCTTCGATTATTGTTTGATGAGAGTGATGGAAGAGCGATAGTAAAAACCTAGAATTAAAGAAAAGATAAAAAGTTAATCGTGTCAGACTTTATTGAGCTAGGGGTTACAAATCAAAATTAAGGCTGAATGTTTCTCCATCAGAATCTTCTTCTTCCTCCTCTATAAATGGAGTTGGACTCCTTGAAGAGACTTTGTTATCTTCTGTATTAATCGGGGTGAAAGCCGCTTGTTGTGTGGGAAATGCACCCTTCCTGAAAGCAAAATAGCAATCAATGATAAAGTAGAGCGTCTCCAGGTAACTTTTACCTAGTTGCTGTGATTCGGCAAATATCCGCTCACGGTAGCTATCTTTGATCCGAACTTTTTCTGGGGTTAAGTCAAGTTTGTCTGCCATTGCGATCACTTAATAGATGTAGATGCTGAATTCTTGGCAGAAATGGTCTTTGCCATCTCTAAAAGCCCAAAGACATTGGCTTCTACCGGATTGTCCAGGATTTTGAAGCCGTTTTTCTCCAACAGCTTTTTAAATCCTGGTAACAGACAGCCTCCACCAATCGCCCAGATTTCATCCCCCTGGTGCTTGGCATCAAGTGTCAGATTCACCACTTTCTTCAAGTATTTTTCATACCAATCTTTTAAAGAAGCACTGTATATATCTTTGATATCGATGTCACGGCTGTATCGGGTATGCCCCATTTCCAAACAAAATCGGATTTTGGATGGATCTCCGATTTTTCCGCCATTTAAATGTTTCATCTTTTGGGAGATATCATCGATGAGAACTTCTACACCTATAGGGTAAGCAGTGTGAACTTCTCGCTGACCCCGGTTGTAACGAGAATACAGGGTCGTACCATTGCCAAAGTCTAAAATAGTTAGCTTTTTGGGTAATGGATGCCCAAACAATGCACCCATCCCCTCTAGCACAACTTTCAGCACTTCTACTTTTACTTCTGATTGCTTGCCAGCAAGTATTGGCTGATATTCTCCATTGAGTACTTTCTGTAGTTCTGATGCCAGAGCAACATCATGTAAACTGACGACTAATTTTAAGTGCCAAGCTTTACGGTGTGGTAGATGCGCCAATGCACCCAATAAAGTCAATAATGCGTTGTTGACTTTATTTTCATTACTGTCTGTGTTTCGGTCAAAATAATTTCCTGTACGGTAAGCAGACTCTCCAACTGTATAAGCAGTACCGTTAAAAACTACTCGTCCGGGTACATCTTCCATCTCGGCATTAGTTATATAGCTGGGGACACGAACTACTTCAAAGCCATCGACTAAAAGTTTTAGGCTTCCGTAACCGTTATCGAAACCCGCAGGAAAAATTTTTTGCAACGTGTGAATGTTTGACATAAAGACAAAGGTAATACACTTTGATTTGTAAAAGCTATCTGTTCAGATAATTTTGGGGAGTGGGGGAGAGAAAAATAAAATAACTACCCCTTTTTGATCCAGACTCAAGAGTTTATCATAACCCCTTGGGGGCTAAGTGGGGTATAAAATATTAGCCAGTCAAATGTACCCCATATAGCACCTATATATATCCTATATAGGGGTCAAAATATCACCAAAGTCTTGAGCTATTGTTGGGGTATGTATAGCCCCCATATAGCCCCCATCAGGAATTTTTGAAATCTTTTTTATCAACGCAGCAGAAATTAAATTAGATCGTTGTTGACTCTTTGATTTATACTTTACTATCAATTTTTTGTTGAAAAGCAATTCAGTTTTGATCTTTAACTTCTTGCTGACTACGTAACGAGTGGGTTACTACTTGCTTACAGGTTCAGCTTTTTCTACTGAATTATCATTCACACCCAAAGTCAATTCCAAAGGAGTTCTTTGGGGGTAGGTTTTTACCACTTGTCGATAAACTTCATAGTTAGTAGGTAGCGTGTTCTGAGTATTACCCACTCCATAGGTCAGGAAAGTACTTTATATCTTTGATCAATTCAGGTTTACCTACCTCTTCTTGAGGTCTTTTACGTTGTTCAACTTCATCAACACTTGGTCGTGGCGGTAAGGTAGGCCACCATAGCCCTTGGTCATCTGGGCCAACAACTGCTCCTGATGGTTTTACTCCATTCCGATTCACCAGTGAAGTATTAGCAAAGGTTTCAATGCGGGGTCGTGGTTCACTAGTTAGGTTATTAGCATACTTAACTTGCCAGGTGTAACTGGTGAGTGCTGTAGCT
>NZ_KV757639.1 GCF_001712795.1 Nostoc sp. KVJ20 | reverse complement strand
TAAACCCCTACCCTTGAAAGGGCCCCACCTTCCCCTTTAACCACTTCTGCAAGAAGTCTATTGTTTACTTGCTTCCTCTACTGCCTCATCTCCCCTTGCTCTCTGATATTCTCCCTCTGCTCTCATTCCACAATTTTGTAGAAAGTAAGTGATGTGTTGCCGTAAACTTTCTGGCGGCAAATTTCCCAAAGGGGAATCTCTGGCGGTGTCCAACCTTGTGAGGCGTGTTCAACTGCGATTTCGCCGCTAGGAGCTAAAAGTTGATGGTGAGCGATCGCTTCTAATACTGGCTGGTACAATCCACTGGCATAAGGTGGATCAAAGTAGATTCTGTCAAATTGCTTGCCTGATAAAGTCTTTAACTGCTGGGTAATATCTCCCCGTGATACCCGAAATTCCTGGTCGGCATTAGCTACCTGCTGCCAATTTTGTTGGATGGTGGCACAGGCTCGGCTCGATTGTTCAATTCCCACTACTAAGCTGGCTCCTCTACACAAAGCCTCTGCGCCCATTGAACCACTACCGGCGCACAAATCTAGCCAGCGACAACCTGCAATTTCTCCTTGCCAAATATTGAAGACTGCCTCTCTTACCCGCGCACTAGTGGGTCTAGTTTCTTTCCCTGGTAAAGTTTTTAGCTGCCGATTACCGTAAATTCTCAGGCTCATTGGTTATTAGTCATTGGTCATTAGTCATTGGTCATTGGTCATTAGTTTTAGACAAAGGACAAAGAACAAATGACAAAAAGAATATTAGGCAGGAATTTTTTCGCGGACTTGAGCAACGAAATTAGACAGGATTTGCAATCCGATATTAGAGGATTTTTCGGGGTGAAATTGGACTGCCATCAGGTTTTCATGGGCGATCGCAGCTGTGATGGTTTGAGTACCGTGAGTGATGGTTGCTGCACGGATTAGCGGGTCTATTGGGTCAACATAGTAGGAATGGACAAAATACACCCAAGGATCTGATGGTAAATGCTCCCACAAAATACTTTTTGGTTGAGTCACTTCCAATTGATTCCAACCCATGTGAGGAATAGTGATGTCTGGTTCAGGGCGAAACCGCCGTACTTTTCCTTTGATAATTCCCAGTCCTGGTTGAGTACCTTCGGCACTTGATTCAAAGAGAATTTGCAATCCTAAACAAATTCCCAAAAAAGGTTTTCCAGATGCGATCGCATCTTTAATGGGTTGTTCTAAACCACGCGATCGCAGGTGTTGCACTGCTGGATCAAATGCTCCCACTCCCGGTAGGACTATAGCATCTGCTTGCTCTAGTTCCTTTGAAGAATAAGTAACTTTAGGAGTTGCCCCAGCTTTTTCCAAGCCTTTGCAGACTGAGTGCAAATTTCCCATCTCGTAATCTACGACCGCAATTACTGGCATTTACCTGCTCCTTGTAAATTTATTATGGAGGGTTTTTCTATTCTAAATAATATTTGTTATGAAGAAAAGAATTCTATTAACTTCTTTTGATATTTGGCTAAAGGATCAACTGTCA
Source organism: Nostoc sp. KVJ20 (assembly GCF_001712795.1). Lineage (GTDB taxonomy): Bacteria > Cyanobacteriota > Cyanobacteriia > Cyanobacteriales > Nostocaceae > Nostoc. Next base: position 48,306 of record NZ_KV757639.1, on the reverse strand, counting down.
AATTCTTCTGATGATTTATTACTTGAAGTTACCAAACTGGATCTGATACAGCATGACTTAACTTTTTTACGCCAGTTACCCGTAGATGTGCAACTTGCCAGCACTCAGGTAATGGAAAAAATCAATGCAATCCAACCTGATTACATCATCTGTTGTGGCCAGGCAGCAAGCCGTACAAAATTAAGTGTGGAAGCAGTTGCTAGCTGGAAAGAAATTGTTTTGCAGACAGAAGTTGATTTAGAAAAATTAGTGGCGGGAGCAGTAGCAATTGACATTAGCCACGACTGTGGGAAATTTGTTTGCGAGGGTCTTTACTATTCAGTGTTGGACTACTTAAGCCAAAATCAACTCACGGCACGTTGTATATTTGTTCACGTTCCAATTCTCAATCCAGAAAATTTGATGGGGATTCTTGCCGATTTCGTATTAATTGTTAACAATCTGGCACTTTCATCAAGTTGTTAATGTCTGTATGGTGAAAGAAATATCTAAGTATATGTTGCCATTGTTACTAATTTTCCCAATTTTTCCAATTGCCCAATCAACTCCTGCTACGCCACCACCTGAAGAAGTCGTGCAACCACAAGAAGTACGTCCTTTAACAGGTCAATTGGATACAGTGCCAACCTTTAATAGCAATAGTCCAGAATTGGTTTTGAAAGAAGGAATTTTACTCTCGACTTTTCCAGCAGATGGCAAAAAAGTACCAACGGCACATCTGAATTTTGCCTTTCGAGGACGATTTGATATTTTTGCTCACCATGTTGCTAAAGCTGAACCAGCAGAGAATTTGCGTTCTCTTTATCTAGGGATAATTTTGCATAACCCTAGTTCGGAACCGGTGAAGGTAAATATTTGGCAAGCGGCGAGTTATTTGAGTCAACCGGATGCACCATTTATTCAATTACCATCCTTTAGCCAAAATCTTTTAGGTAAAATTTTTGCCGGGCCGGGCGATCGCGTTATGTCTGATGTACTTAGGGGAAAACGACAAGAGATTTTCCCTGCCCAAATTGAGATTCCATCTGGGCAAAGTCAGATGTTACTAAATTTACCAATTCCTGTGCAGGGATTGACACCACCCTTAAATGGTCGGTCTACGTTCATGCGACTGCAAAGTAATGGCACTGTCTATGCAGCTAGTCTAGCCATGTTTGCACGGGAGAATCCTGATGGCAGTGAGCGATCGCCTACTTTAGAAGAGTGGCAAAATTTACTCAATAATAGTGATGTGTCCGGGCCACGCGATAAAATCCCCACTCCCTTAGAAGAAACGGGTAAGCCAAGAATTTATGGGCGTGTTGCTGGAGTATCTGCTGGTTCACGATGGAGAGCCTTGTTAGTAGATAATCCTAAAGCCAGATACTTAACTATTCCCCAGGCTGGTCAAGCGTTTTCTTACGCTCTGAGTAGCCTACATGGCGGAACCTTAGGAACTGGTCAAATTCAAAGTGCGCCTATGCTGGTGCGCTATCCTGACACCGCATATCGCGCTCATGGCAACTATGGAATTCAATATAATCTCAAGTTGCCGCTATACAACAATACTCAAAGTCCTCAAACTGTGAGTGTATCCATACAAACACCACTGAAGGAGGATCAGTTAGTCAAACCAGGGTTACGCTTTTTTAGTGCACCAGCTCGTCAAGTATTCTTCCGAGGGACAGTGCGGGTACGTTATAGAAATGACCAAAATCAGCCACAAACTCAGTTTGTACATTTAGTGCAAAAGAGAGGTCAACCAGGGGAACTGTTAGTTTTATTAAAGATGAAACCAGGCGATCGCTCTTTGGTAGAAGTAGACTTTCTCTATCCGCCGGATGCTACACCACCGCAAGTATTAACAGTGTCAACTCAGGCTGAACCTCGATAATGAGTCATGGGTAATGGGTAATAGCTTTTCTCCAATTACCTATTACCAAAAAATATTAGTCAAGTTCGTGAGTACTACAAAAACGCCATCACCAAATAGACAAAATATTAAGAAATTTAACTACATAGAAGTGCTTTTCACCCCAAGTTTGTGTATTTAGGATGAATACTTATTCCGCTCTATGGGTTGCAATATAAATAGCAGACCATAGCAGGCAATAAAGGGACGGCATGACAACCGATCAAAAAATTAACCAAGAAACTGAGTTAAATTCGCTCCAGCACCTTATTGGAACCACGATTTTACTGGTAGAAGATGAGCCAGATATTGCAGATTTACTTACCTTCATTTTGGAAGCAGCAGGTGCAGAGGTGATGGCTTTAACCGATGCAGAAGAAGCCCTTGTTTTGGTCGAATCGCTTCATCCCGATATTCTGCTGTGCAATGTGAAGTTACCCGATCATGATGGAAATTGGTTAATTGAGCAAATTCGAGTGCATTCTTGCCCATCCCTAAGACAGTTACCTGCGATCGCTATCACTTCTTATACACGGGAAGTCTCAAGCTATAAAGCTTTAAATGCTGGTTTTGATCGATTTCTAGTCAAGCTTGAGAGTCCAGAAGAAATCGTAGGTGAGATTGCTCATTTGCTATCTACCGATGTTTAAATCTAACTATCCCGTTTTCATCTCATTTTTGAGACTGATTTTACCCAATAGGCTCTTGGAGCGTACAGCTAGCTGTACGCTCCAACAAAAGGCTCTACCTTGGAAACCATATAACCCTAAGTGGGTAGAGTGAGATGTTGGATATATTTGTTATTCTCGTTGAAAACCCTTTGCTGGCTTTTGTTGCCCCTTACCCTTGGGCTTAGATTTATTAACTTCTCCTAAAGCTTCCTGAAATAAGTTATGTAAATGTATGGGTACACTGGCAATGTCTGGCAACTCTGGCTCAAGAGGTTTGTGGAATTCTTGCAAAAGTGTATCCAAGTCACTTTCAAGCCTGAATTCTGGACGTTGCAAAAATGTTTGCAACACATTTTCTAATTGAGTTGGATACTGTTGTGCTAATCGATGCCAAATAAAGGCATTAATACTTTTATCTTCTAAGTAGTAGCGAACTAGTTTTTCCGCCCCTTGAACACTTTGCCAGTCGTCTGCCGATAAGATTGCTTGTACCTTACTATATGTTGGTAAAAACATTTGTCCCCAACGGGGATGAGAAAGAGCCGTTACCTGTTCTGCTTTCTTGAGTTCAGCAGGCAAATCAACCTTTGGCATCACCATTTTGCTCTTGCTGCTTTTGCTGTTAAACATCTCAGAGACGACGTTGGAATCAGCGCCGAACTCTTGTGCTGCGGCTTTTATTTCCTCATCGCCAATGCCAGCTGCTTCTGCCACTTCCGCCAGAGATTTAGAAGTATCAATTCCTGCGGCTGCAAAGGTTTTTTCAGTAATTACTTCTTGAAATTCCGCTATTTTTTTATTCAAATGGTATCCAGATAGTGTGATTTCATCAGTACCAAAAAAGTCCACAAACTGCTGATGATATTTTTCTACTGACTGCCAAGCTTCTTCTAGCAAGTCTGGAGCATCGCTGTAAAGATTACTTTTATAGTTTTCTTTGAAATTACCAATTGCTACAGCAAGTTTTGGTTTACCTAATTTACCCATTATTGTGTAGGGGCCAGATAACATCCAGTAGCTATCAGTAACGGGAGAAATGCGAGTGAGCAAGATTTCTCCAACTTTCAACCGAGATATTGCCTGTAATGTTTGAGTATTGTTTGGCTTGACGATATAGCGTTTATCTGTCAACCAGTTCGTCAATTCAAAGCCATCAGGTAGAATATTCGTTATGGCAAATAAGCCAATAAAACTATGATGCCAACTGTTAATCAGGCTGCGATCGCTTTCTTCTAAATCTGGATGGCTTTCGATAAACAACTCTAATGGTGACTTATCACCGACTTTCCCGGCTGTCAGAAAGCTATCGATGGTTAAGTCCTGCTGTGTATTATCCCCACTTCCACGGCGCAACTGTGCTGCTGCATAAGTTTCTAGTGCTTGTGCCAGTTCGCCTTCAGCATCAAGGACAAAATCAACTAAGGCTTGTTTTAATTGGTGCGATCGTTCTAATATGACATCCACAAGTTAATCTCTCAGTGCAACAGATGTAGATTATAGCGTTTGAGAGAATTACAGTATCTAGCAATAGCTAGATTCATGCTCACGAAACAAGCAGCCTAACTTTTAAAAGCAACAAATTCAATGTTAGTTCCAATATATTTAAAGGGCGTGTTTTCACTCAGCCATTGGTCTACAGATTCAAAAACGTGGTAGTTGGCGTATGAAACACTATTTTTAGGTAGAAGTTGCCGATGCCAAAGGTCAAGCAGTTCAAAGTTGGTTTGCTTGAGGAGGTCTTTCACCATCTTTTTGGAATACAAGCGGTCGTGATAAAAGTCTCCCCACAAATGAGCTAAACGCTGAGTCCAAGAAAAGTAGTAGGGAAGGAAAAAACAAAAGAAAAGACCTTCTGGTTTTAACACTCGATGAATCTCACCGAGAGAAGCAAGATCATTGGGAACGTGTTCAAGGACTCCAAAACTTAAGATGACATCAAAGCTTGCATCGCTGAAGGGAAGTAAATAAGGATGTTCTAGGGGAACAACCGTTAGGGATGCTTTCTCTATAATGGGTGTAGTCTGACCAAAAGCTGAGTCACCAGTACCAGTACCGCGCACATCACAACTGGTTATTTGGACATCCATTTCACGCATTAGAAAAGAAATATGCCCTTTACCACACCCCCAATCCAGAACGCGTATTTTATTTGAGCTTGTCTTAAACCAATACTCAGAAAAAACTTTTACGTAGTCGGTCAGATAAAGAAAAATGTTGTGAGAGGCTGGGTTTCTTAAGAAAGCATGGGTATCTATATTTCCTGCTAAGTTAATAACTTGCTGATTTAGAGGTAAGCGTTTCTGGAAATGAGTGCGTCTTAAATCAACCAACCTTTCGCGATTGTGCATGGAATTACTGGCTTTTTGAAAGTTCGTGTTATTAAATAGTTACAAGCTTTAGATAAGTTTAATAGTATTGATTGCTGGCCTTGTCAAGGAGTGATACCATTTCACTTTAATAATGATACAAATACGTGGGTAGGGGTTTAGCACTGCTCATTGGTGTCAACTTAAGCTAGAAATAGCTTCGCTGCGGGCTTCATAACCCGCCAGAGAATTCATTCTCTGGCGGACGTGCGGTTTCGCGTNNACCCCTACAAAAAATCTATATGTATCAAGATTTTTGTGAAATGGTATGAGATAGTTTTTTTACGAGTAATCGAGCAGACTCCTAATGAAACGTGGTTTATTACTGTTAAGACAGTCATAAACCACGTACTAAACTTGATATTACCTTTTACCTTTTAATAGAGACACGAAATTTCAAGTCTCTATTCATCGTCGAAATCATCTTCGTCGTCTTCCTCTTCTTCCTCGTAATCGTCGTCGTCTGCTACTTCATCGGCGATTAATTCATCTTCGTCATCTAGAACTGACCTTTCTGCACGTCTGCTGCCAAAACCCGATTCCCCAAGAGTCGGAGAATCTAAATTATAGGTGCGAGCTGTGCGGTCATCTAAGACCATATCCAAGGGATCATCAACTTCATCTAAGACACTACTGCTAATCTCAGCAGCATAATCATCGATCGCTCCTGGTTCTTCATAGGTATTGTAACCAGTACCAGCCGGAATCAATCGCCCGATAATCACGTTTTCCTTTAATCCGCGCAACCAGTCAGATTTGCCTTCGATGGCGGCTTCAGTAAGTACCCGTGTTGTCTCTTGGAAGGATGCGGCGGAAATAAAGCTGTCGGTGTTCAAGGATGCTTTGGTGATCCCCAACAATACTGGGGTATACTGTGCCCTAGCACCGCCTGTAATTGCCATCGCTTCGTTCACCTGCTCAACTTGGCGCAGTTCCACCAATTCGCCGGGAAGCATAGTGGTGTCACCACCATCATCAATCCGCACTTTGTTGGTCATCTGGCGAACAATCACTTCAATGTGTTTATCGGAAATATCAATCCCTTGAGACTGATACACCATTTGCACTTCATTCACCAAGAATGTCTGTACCTTCTGCAAGGCAATGCTGGCACAAGCATAGATTCCGTCTTCGGAACCCAGGCTAAAGAAGATTTCCAAAATTTCGTGGGGATTGGATGGGCCATCAGTTAAGGGTTGTCCGGCCAAAACATAAGATCCATCGGGGACAATCAAATTTTGTCCTGGGCCCAGAGGATAATCTGTGACCACGCCATTTGATTCTACGACCTTGATGGCGATCGCTTCATCACCATCGCCGTAAACTACCTTAACTTCTCCTCCCCGTCGGCATAGAATGCACGCTTCTTTCGGTTTCCGAGCTTCAAGTAGTTCCTCAATCCGGGGCAAACCTTGAATGATATCTCCGGTTTTGGCGCGTTCAAACACCAGCAACACCAAGTTATCACCCCGTTGCACTAAATCGCCGTCTTCTATCTGCAACACAGCACCAGGGCTGACTCGATAAGGGCGACCGATGCGGGTAGTAATAACGTAGTTTTTAGTACTCAAAGCTGACTCTCCACCAGATGCAGCAGCGGCACTCTTGATATCCACTACTTGCCCTGATTCTGGGGCAAAAACTCCAGGAGCAACTTCTGTACCTTCTACTAGCAAGTCACCCACTTTCACCTTGGGCTGAGTACTAGTATTAATGGGAAGCCTGTCAGCGTCGCGCAACACCAAACAGCGACGCACGTTTTCGGTTCCTTTTTTAACGCCCCGCACTTCTCCACCTTCTTTACACAAAATTTGGGTACGTGCGACCACAGAACCGGGGGCAATGGTTAACCCATCATGTACCTCAAGTGTTGTCTGGGTGCTACCTTGAGTAGCATCGGCGGTAATGTCTCGACGAATTACCAAGGATTCCAAAATTACCAGTTGTAAACGTTGAACTTCTGGGTCTTCAGTATCCTGTACCAATTCAATATCTGCTGCTAAAGGTGAGGCATTGTGGTCTTGTTCCCCTTCTTGCTCAATTTCCAGCACAAGCTGGGTTCGCAGCAGTTCCACACCTTCAACAGATTTGACGCGTTCTGAATCTTTGTAAGGTAGTCTTTGCACAGCTCGCAACTGAATCGATCGCCCGGTTTCTTGACTTACCGATGTGGTTGATGGCACATCTGGATTATCCGGTACGGCAAATTCAACTACTGGACGACTCAACAGGGCGGGCCCTTCTGGTGTTTCTACATACTGGATATAACGCAATTCTGTAGCAACATTGCCTTGGAATTCCTCACCTGGTTGGATGAAGGTGTTATCTCGCCCGATAACTGATTCTGGATCGTCCACCATCAGCAGTTCCCCTGGCTTCACCACCACTTCCCGCAGGATGTCGTTTTTCTGGGTGACTTCTACCACACCGCTGTTTTGACAGAAGATATCTTTTACTACCTCAGTGCCAGCTTCTACAAACTGACCATCTTCCACCAACAGCAAGGAGATATCTTTATTAACTTCGTGGCTTTCTTCGGGAATCCACAACAGAGTACCACCCTGCACAACTTCATAACCCAGCTTGGCTTTACCTTTTTTCTGGACTTCAACACCCGCGAATTTCAGGAATCCACCAGTGGTTGTGCGATAGCGGTCATCAATTAACTCAGCTACTACTTGACCATTTTGCACTTTTGTGCCCGGTGTAGCTCGGAGGTTAAATACTTGGTTGTTGCCAGTGGAGACTAAGTAGTTATTGCGACCTTGGGAACTTTGGACTGTCACCGTTGCCTGGTCTAGGACTACAGAAGCGGTGATAATCTCAATTTCTCTGGTACTCTTACCTGGAGTAGCTTCGGGCAAGCGCACCACACCGCCGTGCAAACTAGTTAATTTAGTTTCTGCTAAAACTCCATTAGAAGCGATCGCATCACCATTTTTCACCACCAATTCTGCACCAGGCGGCAAGTTGTAAACTTCTCCAGACAAAATCCAAATCAAGCCACCGCGTGCGGCTGTGGTTGTGGTATTACCTTGACGGTCAGTTTTTTGTTCTGGAACTACTTCGGCAAATTGGACTTCCCCAGCTAAGTCGGAGGCAACATCTTTAACGGCTTTTTCTGTATTAGTCCGAGTTGTGCGTCCACCAAGGGCAACCTCTGCCAATAACTGACCTTGTTTTACCTTATTTCCATCAAATACATATAATGTTGAACCTTGGGTAAGATGAACCTCTTGGTTATCTGGGGTAACATCACCTACTTTTGTTGGTTCCAAAAGCATGATGCCATTAGCTTCAACATAGAGTGCATCTTCCCCGTGGCGGGTACGATACGTTCTGGTCTTCAATTTGCGGGGAAGTTTGACAGTCCCATCAATTTTAGAACGAACTTGTTGCGCCACTTCTCCAGTGAACACCCCACCTGTGTGGAATGTCCGCATGGTTAATTGAGTACCAGGTTCGCCGATACTTTGGGCGGCAATAATCCCCACAGCTTCGCCCAAATCTACCATCTTGGCGTGTGCCAAACTCCAGCCGTAGCAGTGTTGACAGACAGAACGTGCGGCTTCACAAGTTAGTGGCGATCGCACCACAACTTCTCCCACCCCAGATTCTTCAATTTTCTTCGCCAAATCCTCAGAAATTGGGGAATTGCGGGCGGCAATCACTTCTTTTGTGACCGGATGCACCACATCTTCGCCAATTACTCGTCCCATCAAGCGGGTCGCCAGAGGAATCAGGGTTTTGGCACCTTCTGTCATTGGTCGAATGCTAAGACCTCTAGTGGTGCCGCAGTCAAATTCCCGAATAATCACATCCTGGGATACGTCCACCAAACGGCGAGTCAGATAACCGGAGTCAGCCGTCCGCAAGGCAGTATCCACCAATCCTTTTCTGGCACCGTAAGACGAAATAATATATTCCGTTACAGTCAGTCCTTCACGGAAGTTGGTTTTGATCGGCAAATCGATAATTTCCCCTTGAGGATCTGCCATCAGTCCCCGCATCCCCACCAATTGCCGCACTTGAGAGATGTTACCCCGTGCCCCGGAAAATGCCATCATATATACGGAGTTCAGGGGATTAGTCTTCTTGAAGTGAACGACGACTTCATCTTTCAAGGCTTCACTAGTACCGTTCCAAGTATCGATTACCTTTTGGAAGCGTTCTACTTCAGTGATTTCTCCCCGTTGATAACGGGTTTCAGTAGCGCGAATTTCTTCCTCGGCTGCTTCTAAGAGCAATCGCTTAGTTGGTGGTATCATCAAGTCATCTACACTGATGGAAACCCCGGCTTTGGTAGCGTAGCGAAATCCCAAATCTTTCAATTTGTCCGCCATCACTGCGGTTCGCGCTGTACCATAATTCGTAAAGGCCCAAGAAATTAATTTTTGCAGTTGACTTTTGTTAACTACGCGATTGCGAAAAATCATTTTTTCGTTAGTCATTAATCATTAGTCCTGAGTCATTGGGCATTGGGCATTGGGCATTGGGCATTGGGCATTGGGCATTGGTAATTGTTCCCTATGCACTATGCCCCATGCCCTATTCTCTAACTTGCTAGCGCTTCCTGAATGGCATTGTTGTAAATAACGCGTCCAGGAGTTGTGTATATATACTGTGAAAGTACATTGCCTTTAGCGTCTTGTCTGACTCGACGGAACTTATAGAGTAATGTGCGAGTACCATCCTCGTTTTCCGTCACTTTCACCGGTTCTGTATCGGGTTGGTCTGATTCTATTTCACCGTCAAACCTTACGTAAATATAGGTGTGCAAGTCAATTTGATCTTGCTGGAAAGCCATAATTACGTCCTCCAACGAGGAATAGTAATTTCCTGCCCCTTTAGTTGCACCAGGATTTTCTGCTGTTAAATAATAGGCTCCCAACACCATATCTTGACTGGGCGTGATGATGGGTTTACCTGTGGCTGGTGACAAAATATTGTTAGAAGCCAACATCAACAACCGCGCTTCAGCCTGACTTTCTAACGATAGAGGGACGTGTACCGCCATTTGGTCGCCGTCAAAGTCGGCGTTAAACGCCGGACAAACTAGAGGATGCAATTGAATCGCTCTACCTTCTACCAAAATTGGTTCAAAAGACTGAATACCCAAACGGTGCAAAGTTGGTGCCCGGTTTAGCATTACAGGGTGTCCTTCAATCACCTCTTCCAACACATCCCAAACACTGGGATCATTGCGGGATATCAGCTTTTTTGCAGCTTTGATGTTATTCACCATACCGCTACGAATCAGGCGGTTAATCACAAATGGTTGAAATAGTTCAATCGCCATTTCTCTAGGCAAACCGCACTGGTGAATTTTCAGCTTTGGCCCGACCACAATTACCGAACGTCCAGAGTAGTCAACTCGTTTACCTAACAAGTTTTGTCGGAAACGTCCTTGCTTACCCTCAATAATGTCGGACAAAGATTTCAGGGGTCGGTTATTTGCCCCTACCACAGTGCGTCCCCGACGACCATTGTCAATCAAAGCGTCCACTGCTTCTTGCAGCATCCGCTTTTCGTTCCGCACAATAATCTCTGGTGCCAAAATTTCTTGCAAGCGTGCCAAACGATTGTTCCGGTTAATTACCCGCCGATACAAATCATTCAAATCGCTAGTAGCAAACCGTCCGCCATCTAGTTGCACCATTGGCCGCAAGTCGGGCGGAATTACGGGAATAACTGCCATTACCATCCACTCTGGTTTAGAACCAGTAGCGATGAAGTTGTCAATCACCCGTAGTCGCTTAATTAGCTTGGCTCTCTTTTGTCCCTTGGCGTTGCCAATTTCTTCGCGTAGGCTTTCGGCTTCTTGTTCCAAATTGATATCGGCAAGCAAACGCAACAGCGCTTCAGCCCCAATACCTACCTCTACGCCTTGCAGCACAGAATCTTCGCTATAAATTTGGTCTTCTATTTCCAACCACTGGTCTTCACTCAGTAGTTGTTTGTAAGTTAAAGTTTCGGCATTACCTGGACTCAGGACAACATAAGAGTTGAAATAGACAATCTGCTCGACATCCCGCAAGGGCATATCCAACAGGATGGAAATATAGCTAGGAATACCCTTGAGATACCAAACGTGAGCTACTGGTGCGGCGAGTTTAATATAGCCCATGCGGTGACGACGCACCCGTGACTCGGTGACTTCTACACCACAGCGCTCACAAACAATACCTCTGTGACGAACTCTCTTATACTTGCCACAATGACATTCCCAATCTTTCGCTGGGCCAAAGATGCGCTCACAAAACAAGCCATCCATCTCTGGCTTGAGAGTTCGGTAGTTAATTGTTTCTGGCTTGGTAACTTCACCGACTACTTGACCATTGGGCAATGTTCTCTCGCCCCACTGGCGAATGCGTTCAGGGGAAGCCAAGCCGATTTTTACGTAGTCAAACTGATTAGTTTGGGCAGGTCTCATACTTAATTCGTAATTCGTAATTCGTAATTCGTAATTAACAATTTCTAATTCGTAATTAACAATTTTTAATTCGTAATTCGTAATTAATTCTTCAATTACGAATTACGAATTATCAATTACGAATTATTCGTCGTCTTCCAGCGATTCGCGGGAAAGAGATTCGTAAGTTGGTCGAGGAGGTGTGCGACGGGCTGATTGGTCTGCCATCAAATCGACTTCCACATCTAGGGAACTGCCGTCCGTTTGGGTTTCTACCTTGTGTACAGCAATATCTAACCCCAATGATTGCAACTCGCGCATTAGCACTTTAAAGGATTCTGGAGTTCCAGGACGAGGAATTGCCTTACCTTTAACGATCGCATTTAACGCTTCATTCCGTCCTTGCATATCGTCAGATTTAACTGTGAGCAATTCCTGTAAGGTGTAAGCCGCACCAAAGGCTTCCAATGCCCACACTTCCATTTCTCCAAACCGCTGACCACCTTGTTGTGCTTTACCACCCAAGGGTTGCTGAGTCACCAGTGAGTATGGGCCTGTGGAACGGGCGTGGATCTTATCATCTACCAAATGCACCAGTTTCAGCATGTAAGCCACACCGATGGTAATTGCTCGGTCAAAGGGTTCACCTGTCCGACCGTCATACACCATGATTTTGCCTGGGTTATCTGGGTTATATACCCAGTCTTTCCCTGTTTCGTCCCGTGCTTCTTGCAATTTGCCATGCACGATTCGGCGGGATGTCTCTTCACCGTACATTTCATCAAAGGGAGTAATCTTAAATCGGACTCCCAAGGTTTGACCAGCCCAACCCAACAGGCACTCAAATACTTGTCCGACGTTCATCCGACTGGGTACGCCCAAGGGGTTAAGTACAATGTCCACTGGTGAACCATCGGGCAAATAAGGCATATCTTCCGCCGGTAATATCCGAGAAATAATCCCTTTATTACCGTGGCGTCCTGCCATTTTGTCGCCAACTTGGATTTTGCGTTTTTGAGCAACATACACCCGGACTACCATATTGGCTCCTGGTGGCAGTTCATCGCCTTGTTCACGAGTAAACAAGCGCACATCAACTACGCGACCTTTTTCACCGTTTGGTACTCGCAGGGAATTGTCCCGCACATCCCGTGCTTTTTCACCGAAAATGGCCCGCAACAATTTTTCTTCTGGCGGTTGGTCAGATTCACCTTTTGGTGTGACTTTTCCTACTAAGATATCTCCAGCTTCTACCCATGCCCCAATGCGAATGATTCCCTGTTCATCCAACTGACGTAAGGCATCTTCCCCGACGTTGGGAATTTCTCTGGTGATTTCTTCTGGCCCCAGTTTGGTCTGTCTAGCTTCAATTTCATATTTTTCAATGTGAATTGAGGTGTAGACATCATCTTGTACCAGTCTTTCAGAGATTAAAATCGCATCTTCGTAGTTGTAGCCTTCCCAAGGCATATAGGCAACCACGATATTTTGTCCCAGTGCCAATTCACCGCCTTCGGTGGAGGAACCATCAGCCAATACCTGACCAGCAACAACTCGCTCACCAATGCGGACGAGAGGTTTCTGATTTAAACAGGTGTCTTGGTTTGAGCGTTGGTACTTGGAAAGGGTATATCTAATCTCGGAGGTGTTAGGTTTGGGGCGGACGCGAATTTCTGTGGCATCCACATAAGTGACATCGCCATCAGTACGCGATACAATTACCATCCCAGAGTCTCTTGCTCCTTGCGCTTCCAAACCAGTACCCACCAGCGGTCGCTCTGGTTTGAGCAGGGGTACTGCTTGCCGTTGCATGTTCGATCCCATCAGCGCTCGGTTAGCGTCATCATGCTCCAAGAAGGGAATCATGCTGGTTGCTACCGATACAATCTGTACAGGAGATACTGCTACGTAGTCCACCTGCTCTGGTGTTGTGGTAGAAAATTCTTGACGATAACGGACTGGCACTAATGGCCCAATAATGTGCCCGGTTTCATCTACAGGAATATCTCCCGGAGCAACCCGCAGATCGTCTTCTTCATCGGCTGTCATGTAGGCTGGAGGCAGATCAAATCTGACTCGCCCATTTTCTACAGGTCTAAATGGTGTTTCTAGGAAGCCGTACAGGTTAACCCGCGCATGGGTTGCTAAGGAGCCAATCAATCCGGCGTTGGGGCCTTCTGGTGTCTCAATGGGGCAAATACGTCCATAGTGACTAGGGTGAATATCCCGCACCGCAAAACCGGCGCGTTCACGAGTTAAACCACCAGGACCAAGGGCGCTCAGACGGCGTTTGTGGGTCAGTTCTGCGAGAGGATTGGTTTGATCCATGAACTGACTTAATTGGCTGGAACCAAAGAATTCTTTAATTGCTGCTACCAATGGTTTAGGGTTCACCAAGGAAGCAGGAGTTAGGACTTCAGCATCGGATACAGTCATCCGTTCCCGAATGATTCTCTCTAAGCGGTTTAAACCGACCCGCACTTGGTTTTGCAGCAATTCCCCGACGCTTCTCACCCGACGGTTGCCTAAGTGGTCAATGTCATCGATATTACCGATGTCATATTCTAGATTGATCAGGTAATCTACGGCTGCCAAGATATCGCCAGCAGTCAACACGCGCATCGTGTCGGGAACAGAAAGGCGCAATTTCTTGTTGAGCTTGTACCGTCCGACGCGACCAAGGTCATAACGTTTTGGGTCAAAGAAACGAGAATCTAGAAGTTGTTGTCCACCTAATACTGTGGGTGGTTCACCAGGACGCAGTTTCCGATATAACTCCATCAGGGCTTCTTCTTCAGAAAACTGCCCTTCTTTTTCGATGGTTTTTTGGAAATATTCGGGGTGGCGTAAGGCATCGAATATTTCGTTGTCTGATAACCCTAAAGCTTTTAGAAGTACCTGCGCTGATAGTTTGCGGGTTTTGTCGATGCGTACCCAAACTAAATCGTTACGGTCTGTTTCAAATTTCAGCCATGCTCCCCGGTTAGGAATTAAGCTAGCTGAATAAGTACGTCGCCCGTTTTTGTCGATTTCTGATTTGTAATAAACCCCTGGCGATCGCACTATTTGATTGACAATTACCCGCTCGGCTCCGTTAATAATAAACGTCCCGCGATCGGTCATCAAGGGCAAATCACCAATGAATACCTCTTGCTCTTTGATTTCCCCGGTTTCCTTATTAATCAACCGTGTGGGAACATACATTTGGACGGCATAGGTGCTATCCCGCCGTTTGGCTTCTTCAACGCTGTACTTTGGTTCTTTGAGTTTGTAGTTATGACCTAAAAAGTGCAGTTCTAATTTGCCCGTATAATCTGTAATAGGACTAAAGGAGTTAAGTTCTTCTATCAGCCCTTCTTCCAAAAACCAGCGAAAGCTTGACCGCTGGATTTCAATCAAGTCGGGCAATAGAAAGGCGGGTTCCATATATGTTTCTTTAGTCATGCCTCTACCTTTGTCAACCTGGTTAACTTTTCCCTTGGACACTGCTCTTTAACGCTTCCCACTGCTAGCCAGTGTCCTTAGCTGTTTGGGAACTTTTTATTACACACTTGTTGTTTACAGGTGTGGACAAACGCAGCGATTAAAGCTGGCTGGAATGAGCATTTTGACAATGGAGTAATCGCTCTTAAATAGGAAATGTGGGAGCAGAGGAGCAGGAAAGAAGTTGCTGAAAGTCTTTCCACTCTGCACCCCACACCTCATCCCCAATCCCCATTTCAAAAAGAATATGCTGAGATATTCCTGAGTTTGATCTACTTTCCTCACTTCCCCTCCAAAAAGCGCGTTAATTTGCTGACGCAGCTCCATCCGGTGTGTCTTCAGTCCACCCCGCTGTTTATACTCTCAGTGATATCCTAGATATCCTAAGACTGAGGGGATGATCCGTACCTTGTCGGTTTTGAATCAGAATCACTTTATTTTGCTGAATTGTACTCACAAGGCAATTTTGTTTAACGATTTTCAATAGGTTCAATACACACCAAGCCGATGTTGTGCAAAAGTCTAGCTCAATTTGGATTGGCACGGTTAGTCATGTGTGGAGAGCATCCGCTTGTAGAGATTGGGAGGATGGCCAAGCCATAACAGCACGGAAAATTCAGACGAAAAGTTTTAGGTTCCTTCCTTTATCATTATGGCGCAAGCAAAATGTTTTTGAGGGAATAATATTAGCATATTTTTGTCCCCCTAGAGTTATATTTTTTTAGCACAACTTAACAAAATATACTAGGGCACACCTGATATTGACAAACCAAATAATTCACAGGCATTTTGGGTGGTTTGATGGGCGATCGCCTCTACCGTTTCCTGACGCAGTTTAGCTACTTGCTCGGCTACATAAAGCACGTAAGCAGGTTCGTTGCGTCTCTCACCCCGTTTCGGAACTGGGGATAGGAAAGGACAGTCTGTTTCAATCAGTAGGCGATCGCTATTCACCATCACAGCTGAGGATTGGATCGCTTTGGCGTTTTTGAACGTTACCGTTCCGCTAAAGCTGATGTAAAAGCCCAAATCCAGAAACCACTGAGTTTCTTCTGGTGTTCCTCCCCAACAATGCATGACACCCCGCACTCTTTCTCCTTTGAGTTTTCGCCATTTTTGCAACACTTCTCTGGTTGCCACAGCAGCATCGCGGCAGTGAATAATCACTGGTAAGTTGAGTTCAGATGCGATCGCCAACTGTGACTCGAACACCATGTACTGTTGCTCGTAGTTATCAGCTTTGTAAAAATCCAGCCCCATTTCTCCAATGGCCACTACATTCGAGTCAGAACTAGCTAAAGTTTTGATTTTCTCGGCTGTCTCGCTATTCCACTTATCAGCATCTAAAGGATGTAATCCAACAGCAAAGCTGATTTCGGGAAACTCTTGGGCTATGGATTGAATACTGGAAAACTCCTCTGGGTGAACACAGGAATGTACTAAACGCACTACACCTGCTTCTTGCCACCGCGATCGCACTGTTGCTAAATCCGGCTGGAAACTATCAAAGTTGAGATGTACGTGTGTGTCTATCAGTTGCATCTTTTGTCCTTTGTTGTTTGTCCTTCGTCATTTGTTTCCGGAGTTTTGTACCCTGTTGGGCATGGAGGCAGACGATACCGACGGAACGCTGCAAATAGCTTGCTTCCCATTAAGGGTAAGGGGACTCGGTAAAGCTACGCTATCGTTGACAGTCGGCGCTCAGACTTCTGTTTTTGTTTTGTGACTAATGACAAAGGACAAATGACCAATGACTACTCAGCTGTTTGTATGAGGGGTTTTAATTTGTGAGCCAATCTTGACTTTTTCCTTGCCCCATTATTGGGGTGAAGGACACCCCGTTTGATTGCTTTATCGATTTTGCCGTAAGCTTCGGATAAGCGAGCCTGTGCTTCTTGTTTTAATTCTGGGGTAGGATTAGCTGTACAGGCAGCTACAGCATTAAAGTATTTCTTCATCAGCGTCTTGACTGCTGATTTGTAAGCTTTATTACGCAGTCGGTTACGTTCTGCGATTTCGGCACGCTTGAGAGCAGACTTTGTATTCGCCACAGTCAATTCCAAAAATACTATTAATTATGTACACACACTACTAGACTTACTAATATAGCATCCAAATTGCCAATGTTATAATTTCCTAAAAAAATTCTCTTTAAACACACTGGCTACCAAGAGTGTATGGAGTATCAGCCACTATCCGCAACTTCAAATTGTAAATCAGCGGGTTGTGCTAAACGCTTTTCATCCTCCACCCAAAAACTTAACAACCAGTATAGTAGTGAACTATCTATAACCTTTCTTAAATACCTACCCTGCAAAGGTGGGGAGTGGGCATTGGGTATGGGGCTATTTCTCCCCATCTCCTATTCCCTATTCCCTACTCCCTACTCTCTATTCCCTTTATTTCCCCATACCTAATTGTTGAGCTTTTTGGTAAACTTTACCCTCAGTTAATAGGGAAGGCGCAATCACAACTTCCACTTGTTGCATTTCTTTAATATTTTTAGCTCCCAAAGTGCCCATACTCGTCTTTAAGGCTCCTAAAAGATTGTGAGTGCCATCATCTAGTCCGGCTGGGCCAATGAGTATTTGCTCTAAGCTACCGGTTGTGGCAACGCGAATCCGGGTGCCACGGGGTAAGACTG
This sequence comes from Nostoc sp. KVJ20, assembly GCF_001712795.1. Classification (GTDB taxonomy): domain Bacteria; phylum Cyanobacteriota; class Cyanobacteriia; order Cyanobacteriales; family Nostocaceae; genus Nostoc. The sequence goes on along the minus strand of NZ_KV757639.1, from coordinate 30,839 downwards.
GACTGGGAGTCGCCATACCCCAATGATAACCTCTTCCTGGGGCTTCTTCGGCTCTGGCAAAGGGGGAACCAATCATCACACCATCGGCACCGCAGGCGATGCATTTGCAAATGTCGCCACCGGTGATTAAACCGCCATCAGCAATAATGGGGATATAGTTGCCGGTTTCCTTGTAGTAATCATCTCGTGCTGCTGCACAATCTGCGATCGCAGTCGCTTGTGGCACACCCACACCCAATACGCCACGGGACGTACAAGCGGCACCAGGCCCAATTCCCACCAGTACTCCAGCTGCTCCAGCTTTCAACAAATTCAAAGTGACTTCATAAGTCACACAATTTCCCAACACCACTGGGATAGGCATGGAACGGCAAAATTCTGCTAAATCAAGTGGTACCAAAGACTCTGGTGACAGATGTGCAGTAGAAACTACCGTAGCCTGCACAAAAAATAAATCTGCCCCAGCTTTTGCCACCGCCTCACCGTATTTACTTGCACCGGCTGGAGTTGCACTTACCGCCGCAATCCCACCTTGTTGTTTAATTTCCTGAATACGTTGTTCAATTAATTCCGGCTTTATTGGTTCGGCATAGAGTTCTTGCATTAAGGCAACAAAATCATCTTTCCCCACAGAGGCAATCCGATCTAATATTGGCTCTGGGTCAGCATAGCGAGTTTGAATCCCCTCTAAATTGAGGACACCTAATGCTCCTAACTGTGACAAACGTACAGCCATACGAACATCTACTACGCCATCCATTGCACTGGCAATTATCGGGATTTCTCGCTCAATATTGCCAATACGCCACTTAGTATCCGCCAAACTAGGGTCTAGTGTTCTGTTACCGGGGGCTAGAGCAATTTCATCTATTCCGTAAGCTCTGCGAGCTGTTTTTCCCCGCCCAAGTTGAATTTCCACGCTTTAAATTTTCTCAAATCTGTTTAAGCTAGGGTATCAAATTGTGGGAGAACTTGGGGCGTTTTTTTCCCCGAACTATACTAGACTACTCCGAACAGTCCAGGCTGCTGTGTTGTTTGAAGGTTAGTGTTGCGCTAGTTTTTCAAAAATTATACTTTGATGTGTCTGTTCTTACTGAGTTGATGTCAAGATTATTGGCATTAGTTCTCTTAATTTGCCTGTATTGACTTAGGTCAAGATCATGCAAATTCCCATAAATGCCACCAACTTGGAATAGTTTGTCTTATTTCATCTCGATAAAGTTTTTGAATTTGAAAATTTTCATTTCCAAAATCCCAAATTTATTTACCGTTTCTTTTTCGCAGCATCGACACCAGTGTAACCAGTTGCTAACCAAATTATCGCTCTAGCTCCATCACGAATAGATTTTTCGATAGATTCAGGGGGGTTTTCTGAAGGAACTGGCACTGGTTTTAAATAAATACCCCGACTACCCAAAATAATTTCGCCGATGACACAAGCCCGACGCATGTGGAAGTCTGAAGTAATTAAGTAAACGCTCTTGATGCCACGAGCTTGCAAATCATCCACCAACGTAGTAAAATTAGTAACTGTATCTACTGCTTCATAATCCAAGTGTAAACGTTTGGGATCAATACCAGCTTTGGTAAACACTCGTTGGGTGAATGTAGGTGGACTACCGCCAGTAATCCAAATCGGTATATTTGGATGCTCACTAACAAACTTTGCTGTAAACTTCTCTCTCTCTAAACGTCTCGTTGAACCACCCAACACTATAACTGCTTGCGGCTGTACAAATTGGTTTTGTACTTCTTTGTATCCCCACCACACGAATAGCGGTAGGACAAAAGCCATAAAACGAAAAGATTTACCTGTAAAGAGTAGCTTATTCAAGGCTCAATAACTTAATTTACTCAGTCCAAAATTTTCTCTGTCTAGAAGAAAAAACAATTGATAGTAGATTAGCAAACTTCCAAAAAATCTGCCCAAATATAATAAATTTGGTCGATTTTTTCGTCGCAGCGCGATTAAGCGTGCTTAAAGTTTTACCTCTAATTGATGGATTATCCTAACCTGTATCGGACGATTCATCAAAGGGTTGTAACCACTTTATCTAGTTCTTCTCGATTGCATAGAATAGAGACTAATAGCAGGTGCACAAGCAAGGCTGTGCTCCGATGAATTGTTATATGTTAATTGCCTGAATAAACGGGACTGGTGCGACTTGAACGCACGACCTGACGCTTAGGAGGCGTCCGCTCTATCCAACTGAGCTACAACCCCAACTGCGAAGCATATATAATTATAGCAGTAGTTTTAGTCAGACTGCCAACAATTATCCCAAGAGCCGCCGCCTACTTCTAAACCACAAAGAAGACTTTCTGCTTTGAGAATTATTTGAGATTTTCTTCCATTCAGTTCTCGTAACTCTAAATTTAGCTTTCCTTGCATAGTATCTCGGCAACAGTATCTTAAACCTTCTGCTGTGGGCGCACGTAGAGGTGTACCAGATAGATTGGTGGTTCCTGTCAATTCAATTTCGTAATGAGAGTTACTAGCTTTCATTTGCCATCTACCCCAAGGCTGAATTTCCCACTCTACTTTTGAATTCCAGGGAACGAATTCATAAAACTTGCCTTGATAGTGCAGTCCAATCATCGCTACAGATTCCATCCACCACAGCACGCCCCGCCGCCCACCGCCAGCAGTTAATGCTAAGTCGGGTTCGCCTTCAAAGAAATTACAATTTATCCAAAACCATTTTTGAGGAAAAGCACCACCCCAATTTTTCTCGCTGTAGGCTGGGGCGTTGGTGAATTCGTAGATTTTGCCATTCCAGTCAATCTTTCCACTGGCTAAACCATGAGCCATCAAAATTTGCCATCCGGGTTCAAAAATCTGCAAGAACGACAGCCAGCCTGCGGTTGATTGCTGAATGCTGTTTTGATTTCCCCAACCGTATATTGGTTGAATTTCATACTCCCAACGGCAATAATTATTGGTAGCGCGATCGCAAATTATTCCCTGGTTCAAGGTGGCTGTAGCTTGATAGCCTTCTTGTACATGATGCTTAAACTCTGCTGGAAGGAGGTATAGGGGAGAAACTTGCAAATTGGTTTTACCCCAATGACCTAAACCCAGGACATCCCGACTACCCCAAAATTTGTTGACATCAGGAAAAGTACGGCATAGATACTCATCATCTGGCCCTAGTATTTGAGCTGCACCACCGCTGTGGGGTTTATCGCCGATGGGGTCTTCAATGGAGTACATAAAGGCGAATGTTTGTCCAATTTCCGGTAACGTGACGCGGTAATACCAGCCTTCAAAGAAGCGGCGACTACTTCCATCCCAGTGATAACCAGAATGAGGCGTTTGGGTTGATTGAAGGAGATTTAGGGGAATAGTTAACATATATCTATATAGTTGCCGATTTTTTCAGTATGCGCGATGACCTCGATATCAATCATGCTTATGAAATTCTGGGGCTGGAACCCGGTGCATCTCAAGCACAGGTGAAGCGAACTTACCGTAAACTGGTGAAAATTTGGCATCCCGATCGCTTTGTTGATCAAAAGCAAAAACAGGAAGCTGAGGAAAAAATCAAATCAATCAACGCAGCTTACAATAAGCTCAAATCTGAAAGTCCATCTGAGCCTCCCATTCCTGAAAATCCATCTTCATCTTCGCCTAAAAATCCCACAAAAATATCTGTCAATCGTTGGGATGCAGAAACTTTCTATACTTTAGGAGTAGAGAATGCTACAGAAGGAAGATATGAGGATGCGATCGCAGATTTTACCCACGCAATTCGTCTCAATCCTCACTACGTTGACGCGTATAAATATCGTGGACTAGTTTGCTCACAATTGGGATACGAATATAGAGCCGCTTCAGATTTAAATAAAGCTGCTCAAATAGAACAAGAGTTAAGAAATCCGGGGAGTACACGTAGATCGCGCTCACCTAGATATGTATCAAAGCCTAGACCTCTGGTAGAAAGATTTTGTCAGAGGATAAAAAGTTTACTGAGGCTAAATCGGCGTTGGAGATAAGGTTTTACCCATCAGGTGACACCTTAATAACATCCATCTTTGGGACACTCTTTCTCTTGATTAAGTATTAACTTCCTACAGATAGAGCCACTTGCTGATCTCAGAGGTTATCCTGAGAATCACCAACAGTCGCGTAGCAAATAAAACCCAACATTTATCAGCAACATATATTTTTCAATTGAGTAAAACCTCTTGTTTTTACAAAACTTTAGTTTGTCAACATGATATCGAGGAGTGAAATCAATAGCTATGCCTATTCCCAATGAACGCGAAAGCCAAAACAGTGAATTTAAGCAAGAATCTTACACTGATGCTAATGGTAATACTCACACTGACTTGACGCAAACCACTGAAACCGTAAAGAACAGCACAGTTAATCCAAACTCTTTCAGTAACGGTTACGTACAAGGTAGAAATACTGAGCGTAGCAATCAGCAGGCAGATTTAGCCCAGCGTGATGAAAACAATGTTAGTGGTGGTTTAGTGTTGGGTATTATCATTACTTCCCTGCTTGGTTTGGTTATAGGTGGAGTTTGGTACTTCAACCAGCAGAATAACGCAGCCGTTGACAAGACTGTACCAGTCGTGGTTCCTGTACCGAGTAATAGTAGTGCAACCCCCAGTGCATCTCCTCAACCACAAACGACGATAATCGAAACAATTAGAGAAGTACCTGTTCCTATTCCTGTTCCACAACAGCAGGCTACACCTCCATCTGCACCTCGCCAACCGGATATTAACATTACCATTCCACCCCAGCAGCCTGCGGCAGAAAAAGCACCTTCTGTAACTCAGCCAACTCCCAATGCGACACAGAGCCAGACCACGAGTCCATCTAATAACACTCCGACTTCGCAGAGCGATACTTCTCCCAAGAATGTCGCTCCAGACACGACAAGTGATACCTCTAAAACTACTCCACCTGCATCTAATAGCGGTTCTTCTACCGCAGGTGATGCTACTACAGGCGGAGGCGGTTCTGCTCAATAACGGCTTCTGAACTTTCAGCCCACTTGATAATGTTGGTATTCACGCCAATACGCAACAAGTGGGCAGTTTTTAAGCAATATTTTTGAATTATTGCGATAAATTAATGCTGTTAAAGTTTAGTAAACGTGTCTTGTAGCTAAACAAACACGATGCTAGATTAAGAGCAAGGTACAAACAGGTTAAAAGTTAAACAAAAACTTTCAAGTTAGAGCCTGTGCCTCCTGCTCTAATGTTCTTGCGATCGCTCTTTATGGTTGTGGCATCCATTGAATGTGTTTTTGCCTTGAGTTCAATGAGTTGTTTTGGAGGTTTTAGAACGCACAGCCAGAAAATGCCTACCTAGTTGAAATGTAAGGATGTGCAATTCTGAGTAGAGCGATCGCGAATGCTGTCCACCTTAGTTGAGTTAGTTATTTCTGAATTCTCCAATCTTCAAGAAACCGCCCCAAGCTGCTGATACCTATCCATCGTAGCTTCTGGCGGTTTCTGCTTTGAGTTCATTAAAAAATTCAGAATTGTTAATGACTAATTAAGGTAATTACAGTTACTTCTGGCGGACAAAATAAACGTCCTGGTTTATAAGTTCCTAAACCACGATTGACATATAGTTGATTTTCTTCTATCTTGTGAAATCCTTGCGCCCACTCCCAATATCGCACTACTTTCGAGCAGTCTCCCAGAAAAAATGTTACCCAACGCCGCAATTTTTTAGGAATTTGTTTGAGTAGCTTTTTGTAATAAAGTACTAGGGGGCCAATGCCCGGAATTACGATGTGACCACCGTGAGTATGACCAGATAGTTGCAAATCTACGCGCCATTGTTGCAATATCTTGGCTGTATCTGGGTTATGGGATAAAACAATACGGGGTATAACAGAATCCAGTTGATTCATGATTGGTGCGGGGTAAAATTCCCGTGACCAATAATCAGCTAGTCCCACAAGTGGTAATTCTTTTCCTAGTGGATAGGCGATTTCATTCCAAAGCACATGCACCCCAATGCTAGTTAAAGCCTGTGTAACTTCTGCTTTGGAGTGGCTGTAATAGATATCGTGGTTGCCGAGTACGGCGTAAATACCACAGCGACTCTGCAAATGTTTTAATCGAAGCACCAGTTGGTGAATTGGCATGGGGTCGTCAGTTACGTAATCACCAGTTAATAGAATTAAATCTGGTTCAGCTTCGTTAGTAACTGCGATCGCTTCTTCAAGCATATCTTCCGATAGCCGCAAACCATCGTAGTGAAAATCTGACAACTGCACTAGCGTTGTACCTTGTAAAGATGCAGGAAGTTGTGCAATCTTAACCGTTATTTTATCTACTCTTAAATGTCCCGTAAACAACCAATGCATAAGGCAACCGAGACTCCTCATACCAGCGCTTACAGCTTACCAAAAATCAAAATGTAACTTGATAAAATGCAATAATTTATGTCATCTACTGTAGATACAATTAATTCATTGATTTCATTTATGTATGCCAGGTACTCATTAGCCAGAATACCTGCTGTAATTGCATTCTTTTATATTGAATTTTGAATTAGCTTACTCACCTTGTAGGGTGATTATAGTAACTTCTGGGCGGCAAAATAAGCGTCCTGGGAGGTAAGTTCCCAAACCACGATTGACATATAACTGATTTTTTCCTAGCTGATGAAAACCCTGTGCCCATTCCCAATGGCTGACTACAGAAACATTTACTTCCAAAAATGGGAATCGACGTCGCACTTTTTTGGGTATTTTTTCTACAAGTTTCTCGTAAAACAACGCCACAGGGCCAATTCCGGGAATCACGATTTGACCACCGTGAGTATGACCGGATAATTGTAAATCGACTCGCCATGCTTGTAATATCTCCGCAGTATCGGGGTTGTGCGATAAAACGATGCAGGGTGTGTCGGGGTTTAGCTGGTTCATAACTGGTGCGGGGTGAAATTCCTGTGACCAACTATCCGCAAGTCCAACGAGTGGCAATTCTTTTCCTAGTGGATAGGCAATTTCATTCCAAAGGACGTGAATTCCAATGCTAGTTAACGCCTGTGTAACCTCTGTTTTTGCGTGTTTGTAATGTATATCATGATTGCCAAGAACAGCATAGATACCACTGCGACTTTGCAGATGTTTGAGTCGAAGTACCAGTTGGTGAATCGGCGTCGGATCGTCAGTTACGTAGTCACCAGTTAATAGAATCAAATCTGGTTCAGCTTCGTTAGTAACTGCGATCGCTTTTTCTAACATATCTTCCGACAGCCGCAAACCATCGTAGTGAAAATCTGACAACTGCACCAACTTCTTACCTTGTAACGATGCAGGCAACCCTGCAATGTTAACCGTCAATTCTTCTATACTCAACGGCCCAGATAACAACCAGTGCATAAGACGTTCAATAAACTTTAATCATAGCGCTTACAGCTTAACTAAACATCGTCGGTTTGTGTGCAGCGACCAGTCCAACTTATTGAAAATTTTATGAAACCTGTAGATTTTATAGTATTTATACTTATTAAACTCAGACGTAACTTTGCTGTTAATTTAGTATACTGTATTACATACTACCGCATTGATCCAAAATACTTAAAGCTGTTTATGCCATCACCATTAGAACCACAATTCATCCAGGATTTTACCCACTTTGAGCAGCACGTAGCAAAACTGATCCATAAAGCAGATTGGACTGTTGAAACTGCAAAGACCAATCAACCTGGCTATGATCTAGTGGTCAAAAAAGGAAATCTAGTTGGTGTTGTTCAGGTTAAATGGCTAAAAGGTAACGTAACAGCGCCGCAGCTTTTAAAGTTTGCTGACTTTTTAGATTCTGACGAAGGCAAAAAATTTAATTTTGGTTGGTTTATAACCACAAAAGGATTTGGCGGCCCAGCATTGGCATTAATGAGAACCTGGGGTAAAGATACTAGAATTCGTTGTGGGATTGCCCATGAAAATAAGCTTGTTGGGATTGATGGTGATTCTGTCATTGGTGGCAGAAGTAATCCTGAAACTACCGAAGAAATTACACCAAAAAAAGTTTATTTTGGGATTTTTACCTGTAAAGGTGGAGTAGGGAAAACAACTGTAGCAGGACATTTAGCGGGAGCATTAGCGCTGCAAGGATTTAATGTGGCGCTTGTGGATTTAGATCCAGAACAAAATCTGCAAAAATTAGTAGGTGATGGTGTTTTTGTTCCCAATCCTAAAGGTGTAGGAACAACTATTCAAGTGTTTAATGGAAATGATTGGAATGAAGATGCTGCCCGTGACTGTCAAATAGTAATTTGCGATTGCTCACCAGCATTAGAGCGTAATCCAGGAGAGCTAGTTAAGCGATTAGATTATTGTATTATTCCAACAACCTTTAATCCACTGGGAATAAGCAAGCATGGTAAAGTTATTCAATCAACTGTGACAGATATACGTAAAATAAATCATGAAGCTCATTTATTTGTACTAGTTAACAACTTTAAAGATCCTGGCATTAAGCGTTTAAGACTTTTAAAAGAAGTCTATTCTAATGCTTATAAGGAAATTAGCAAAATAGATAATAAATTTCATTGTATAGATCCAGAAGAAGTTTGTATTCGCACTAGTGACCTACTTTACTACTGGGGTATACATATACTCGAAAATCCAGAAAATCCTGCCAGTAGATTAGCTTTTGATCTGGTTGGTGGAAGGTGCTACCCGCGTGAAGATTTTATCAACTTAGCAGATTATATTGAAAGAAAAGCTGGCATAGGAATTCTTAGAGCTAATTAACACTCTTAAAATAACATTTATACTTAGCGATCGCTAATCTTCCTACCTGTCGAATTTTTAGCAATATCTGTGCTGAAAATGAAGGCTTTACTGACTTTTAAACACTCTCTAAGCTGTAACATAGCCTATTAGTGGGTATTGAAGACGCGATAAATCGCCGTCTCTACAAGTGTTTTGGTCTTATCTGAACTGTAATAGCCTATTAGCTAGCGCTAATTTTGATTATTTTATTACAATCAAAAAAATAACGCCTACCTGTAATTACGGAGACGCTATTTTTTTAATTTAATTCACAGTTAAAAATAGTTAAATGAATTTGCGAAATCTTTCTCATTGATTTACCGCAATTTTACTTTTATACAGCACTGCGGTTGGTTAGTAAATTCCACAAGAAAACTGCGACAATCGCACCAAGAACTGCTACCGCAATGCCTGGAATGCTAAGACTAGGAGCTGCTAAAGCTAAGGTTCCCGTACTGAAGAATACACCTAAACTACCGCCAACAAAAGCACCGATGATTCCTAACACAATTGTTCCTAGAATTCCACCGCCTTGATGACCAGGATATATAGCTTTTGCGATCGCACCAGCAATTAGACCTAAAACAATCCAAGCAAGAATATTCATTGTTGTTAATTTTGGTAAACGTTTTTGACCGACAAATACATATTAACTATCTTCATCTCTGACTCAATCTACCATCAGAATTAATTATTAATATCCATAAGGAATAGTTTAATTACTACTAAGTTTTTTCAATATGATCCAATTGAGATAGATAATCAATAAAAAAAGCTCCTAGTCGGTCTTTAACTAGGGGCTTATCAAACTATTGCTTGGTAATTGCAGTATACGCATTTTTAATTAGCTCTCTCCTCTACTAGAAGAATTAAGCTAAGTTTTTAGAGACTGTCTCTAAAGTAATGTAAAGGAGGCAAAATCAGGCGCACACGATTAGAAAAGCTAATGCATCGACCTGTATTGTGAATAAGGTAGCTCTCAATACGGTTCGGATAAGCACTCTTCATCTGTTATCTGGGCTGGGAAAAGGGTAAGGGGAAAAGATAAAAACCTCGCCCTTTGTGGGTGAATTGTTTATTCCTTTCCCCTTTTCCCCTCGTTTTTATCTCTGTATTTTTTGAAATCGCACTAGTACAGTTTGGCGTAAATCAGCCACCCATTTTAAATGTCTGAAACCTTTGCAAACAATTAATTACGAATTACGAATTACGAATTACGCCTTGCGGTACTAGTAGCTATTAAGACACTGGAATCTCTATGACAAATTCTGTTCCTTCGCCAAGCACAGAATTGCAACTCAACCGCCCGTTATGGGTTTCCTCAACGATTTGACGAGCGATCGCTAATCCTAATCCTGTTCCTTTCCCAACCTCTTTAGTTGTAAACAGGTGGTCGAAGATCCTGGCTCTAACCTCCTCTGACATCCCTTGACCGTTATCTTTGATGTAAATTGTTACCGTGCGCTCGTCACTGGATACTTCGGTGTGAATCAGTATTTGCTGATGATTTGCTTGGGCTTGAGCAAAAGAAAGCCCGCTAATGGATGTATCTAAGGCATCAATGCCATTAGCGAGGATGTTCATAAACACTTGATTTAGTTGTCCCAAAAAGCACTTAACAGGTGGTAATTTTCCATATTCGGTGATGACTTCGATCGCTGGACGTTTTTCGTTAGCTTTGAGGCGATACTTCAAAATCAACAGGGTACTCTCAATCCCTTCATGGAGATTACAAGCAACTTTTTCGGCTGTATCGGCTCTGGAAAAGGTGCGAAGACTGGTACTAATGTCTTTAATCCGTTCCGAAGCCACCTTCATCGAACTTACTAGCTTTGGTAAGTCTTCAATCAGAAATTCTAGGTCAATTTTTTCGCCATGCTCAATGACTGCGATCGCTGGAGTGGGATGATGTTGTTTAAGCAATTGAATATGGGCAAGTAAGTCTTGAGTATACTCTTCGGCATTATTGAGACTACCTTCGAGAAATCCTATGGGATTATTAATTTCATGTGCCACCCCTGCAACTAAATTGCCCAAGGTTGCCATTTTTTCGTTTTGCACCATTTGTAGTTGGGTATGCTCAAGTTCTTGCAGCGATCGCTTTAGTTGATCGGCATAATTCTGAGATTCTTGATAAAGACGGGCATTTTCTAGAGATATGGCGGCTTGGGAGCATAGCAGTTGGATGACTTCAGTGCGATCGCTCGTAAATACACCAATTGTCAGCGGATTTTCTAGATACACCAGCCCAATGATTTTACCCTGGTTTAATATCGGCGTACACAACACACTCTTAGGTTGTTGCTGAATGAAATATGGATCGGCGATAAAATCAGTTTTTGCTGTTGCATCATCCAGCACAACGGTTTTTAAGCTGTGTTTGACAAAGTTTACTAGTGTAATCGGAATGCCTTCGCTGATTGATAATGGTACAGATAGTAGAGTGACTCCTTCATTGATGGTGGCTACGGCTTCAACTGTTAAGTTCTCCTGTTGGAGTACAAGTAGGGCAGCTTTTTGTGCCCCAGCATTTTCCATTATCACTTGCAAGAAAATAGTGAGTAATTGCTCTAATTTAATTTCACTGGAGAGAGCTTGTGAGGCTTTAAGAATGGTAGCCAAATCGAGGGCTTCAGAAATACTGCTACTAGAAAGATTTGTGTGGATGGTTTGATGTGGAAATGATGATGTATCGATGGTTGATCTCAGTTGCAAGGGATTAAGCTGCTCTTGTAAGATGGGAACCAGGAGTTGGGGATAGCGTTTTTCTAAGTCTTCGGTTTTGGCTTTAGCACCCCAACGAGCGTAGCAGTAATAAGCTTCTTGCATATAAGTTTGGGCGATTTTTTCTTTGCCCCAGTCGAGGTATAACTTGGCAGCCAACTCATTGCTCAAGCCTTCTTCTTGGATATATCCGTTTTCTTTAGCTAGAGTTATGGCGCGATCGTACAGTTCCATTGCTTTGTTTTTTTGCTGCAAAATCCGATGCCGTTCTGCTTCAACTAAGTAAAATTTGTGTTGATGATTCATTGGGGCATGATGCGCCCATTTTTTCAGCTTTTTCTGATGGGAAGTTACTTTTTTAAGAATCTGTTTTTGCTGGGCAGTTGTTGCTGTTGGATAGAGAATTAATTGGGTTAGCGCCTCATAAAAATAAACTATTGGTACAATTGCCGCCGATGTTACCCCATCTAAATAGGTCATTGCATGAATTGCGGCTTCAGATGCTCCGGTATAATTTTCAAACAGGTAGCAAAGTATGAGTTCATTGGCATAGCTAAAACTCAATCCAGTGCGATCGCCTGCTTGCTGTTGTAAAGGGCGAATAGTTTGTGCATCATAAACATCACCTGATAAGTAATTAGGATTAGTAGACTGTCCCAACAAATTCAAGATGGCTTGACGAAATGAATTAATATATGTCTGAGGTTTTTCTTGTTTAAAATGGCTGTAGACTTCAGCATAGTCACCCATCTGTTTTTCTAACTCAGCCAATTCCTGCCCCATCAAGTATCCATGAAAACTACAGCTATAGCTAGCCCAAGCTGCATATTCAATATCTCCTGTTTCTAAACCTACTTGATAGGCTTCAGTTAACGGTGCGATTGTGTCTTTAAGGGGTTGATGCCAGTGATTAATAAATGTTTGAACAATGAAGAAGGTTCTAGCTTTTAATTCTTTACTATGAAATTTTTCGAGGACTTGCAATGCTAATTGACCAAATTCATAACCTGTCTCAATATTTCCCAGAATGCCACACTCAATTAATCCATACCAGGCATAGCCAAATGCAGATGCAGCTGCATTGCCGTACTGCATCGATAAATTGACTTCGCTCAAAATTATTTGTGGCAATAAATCTGGACGAGCAATATAAGCCGTTGAATTCGTACTAGCTAGAATTCGGATTGCTGCCAGTTGTTTGTCCCCCGTCATGTCAGCTAAATCAATTAAACTTAAAGGAGATTTACCTAAAAATCTTAATTTGGTTTTAGCTAAACTTAATAAATTTTGCGTTTGATTCGCTTGATGAGATAGTTTTACGCCTAAGAGATTTAGCAGTGCGATCGCAGTCCGAATTGAATCATCAAAACGACTCTGAGCTAAATAAGATTGGATTTGAATCTCAATCGATTTAACCCGATCTAGTAAAGCTTTAGCATGGTGTTGCACTTGCTTAACAAACTCTTCTACCTGGTCAAATTGACCCATGAGATAGGCTGCTGAAGCAGCTTCTTCATATAATGCTAATGTGAGTGAATACTGTTGTTGCCAGCTATCTGTTCTCAATAGCTGAATACCACAATTAATATATTCGATCGTATTAGTATAAGCCGTGGATAGTTTGGCTTTTTGACCAGCTAGCAAATTTAACTGTGCTAATTTATCTCTGTCAGACTGTCTAGTGATTAGCTTTACACCAATATTCAACTGATTAACAATCTCAAAAATTCTCTCTTCCTGCTTTTTAATAGGTATTTTGCTTAATAGCAGTTGACCAATTTGCAGATGGATGGATTGTTTTTTATCCTCTGGAATTAATGCATAAGCTGCTTGTTGAACGCGATCGTGTAAAAATTTATAGTTTACAGTTAGCGAACTTTGTACTAAATCCTGTGTTTCTCGCCCGACATAAAATTTGTAAACTTCACTTTGTGGCAGAATTAATCCCTCTTGTAGTGCTTTCCAGAGGGATGTTGCGGTTTCAGTCTCGGAATTTTCAGAAACAATCGCCAATGTTGCTAAGTCAAATTGATTACCAATACAAGCTGCTAGTTTCAAAATATTCTGTGTTGATGCTGGCAATTTTCGCAACTGTAATACCATAAAATCAACCACATCGTCTGTCAGAGCTAACGCCTTTAACTGGGCAAGATTACATTGCCAACTTCCGGTCTCTAAATCAAATTTAATTAGCTGGTCTTCATGCAAAGCTTTGAAAAACTGTGTACTAAAAAATGGATTGCCCTTGGTTTTTTGATATACCAGCTGTGTTAAAGATTGTGTGTTTTGTAGTGAACATTTTAGGGTATCAGCAACCAGTTTATTTAAACTTGCTTCACTCAGAGGAGCTAATGTAACTTTGTTAATAGTAGCATTAGCTTTAGCAATCTCATCTAATGTCAACATTAATGGATGAGCAGCAGACACTTCATTATCTCGATAAGCTCCAATTAATAACAAATATCCTTCCTTGGACTCATTCATTAGTAACTGGATTAACTTCATTGATGCTGAATCTGCCCACTGCATATCATCTAAAAAAATGACTAGGGGATGTTCTTTGGTAGTGAATACTTTAACAAACCTTTGTAATAACAAATTAAACCGATTCTGTGCTGCACTTGATGACAGTTGCGTTGCAGATGGTTGTTGACCAATAATTTGTTCTAGTTCTGGAATTACCTCAAGAATGACTTGCCCATTTTCACCCAGTGCTTGTAAAATCTTATTTTTCCAAGTTGACAAATGGGCATCACTTTCACTCAGCAATTGCCTCATTAAGTCTCGAAACGCCTGGACAAAAGCAAAGAAGGGGATATTACGATTAAATTGGTCAAATTTGCCTTTAATGAAGTAGCCTCTTTGCCGGACAATGGGTTTGTGAACCTCATTAACAATTGCAGTTTTACCAATACCAGAAAAACCAGCCACCAGCATTAGTTCAGTTTGGTTGTTGGTAACACGGTCAAAGGCTTTTAGCAGAGTTTCAACTTCATGCTCACGACCATAGAGTTTTTCTGGGATAATAAAGCGATCGCACACATCACGTTGAGCAATTGGGAAACTTGCAATTTTCCCCGTCTCCTTGAGTTGAGCCAAACAATTTTCTAAATCATATTTCAGCCCAAATGCACTCTGATATCGGTCTTCGGCATTTTTAGCCATCAGTTTCATCACAATGTCACAGAGAACTTGAGGAATCTCTTCCCTATTCCCTGTCCCCTCTCCCCTGTCCCCTAAAAGGGGTGGAAGTTTTGCAATGTGACAATGTACCAATTCCATCGGGTCTTGCGATTGAAATGGTAATTGCCCTGATAGTAATTCGTAAAAAGTTACACCCAAAGAATAAAAATCAGTCCGGTAGTCAATCCCCCGATTCATCCTTCCAGTTTGCTCTGGAGATACATAACCGAGTGTCCCTTCTAGCACATTAGGACTCATAAGAATTTGAGTTTCCCGTGGCAGCAGAGATGCAATACTAAAGTCAATTAACTTAACTTCTTTAGTTTCTGGATTAATTAAAACATTGGCGGGTTTAATATCTTTGTGAATGATCCGATGACGAATTAGAATATCTAATGCATTACACAGTGCGATCGCAATTCGTAAAAATTCCATCAGAGATTCTACCCTTACCCCCACTCCCCATTCCCTACTCCCTACTCCCCATTCTTTAAGAGAAATTCCCCCAAAGTCTTCCATCACTAACGCATAGCCATTTTGATAGGGTTCCAGACTATAGGTTTGGATGATTCCAGGTATATTCAAATTTTTGGCGATGGTGAACTGATTGCGAAACTGTACCAATTCGCTGAAGCTGGGATAAGCAGTTTTCATCAGCTTAATCACCACAGATTTTTGATCAGTTTCTCGATTAGCACGATAAACTAAGGTTCGAGAACCATTGTAGAGTTCTTCGCTAACGTGATATCCGGGAATGCTGACCATAGGGCTTAATCTTTGAGACCTCAGTATTTAGGTTTCCCAAAAACATGGCAATACTTACAGATAGCGTCTTCTCTGGGAGACATTTCGCCAATGTGCAGCCTCTTGCAGAGAAGACGATACCCTTGATATCTACGTTTCCATCAAACCCTCTCCAACCCTTGAGGAACAGGCGCACAGCGCCGTATTCCGTACTTCAGACTGCGTGATGAAAACGGTTTGAGGTGTTTACGCCTCAGTCACGTTCTGGTAAGATTGGGCTTAACAGGAACGGTAATCAACCTGTATAAAAACCTAAGTGCCTAACGGCAATCTGTACCTTGACAATTGAAGATATGGGGTTCTATTCCATAGTTCTAGAACAACCCAGGAATAGGTAAAATCTTCATGGGGACTAGGCGATCAGAGTTTAAATCAAACAAATTTTGGAATCATCCAACTACCGAGGGGCACTCGGAAAGTTAACGCTTGAGGAGAGAACCACCTCTGGATTAGATACCGCAAGGGGTCTAACCCAAGTGGACTCGTTGAATCAAGAATCCCTGCACCTTCAGGTCAGGGAGTGCCAATAGAGTCCTTCCATAGTTAGTTTGCCCCGCATGACCGCAACCATTCCCAATCTTCCCAGTCTCTACGACCCTTTTTCCACTGAAGCCAAGTGGCAAAAATTCTGGGAAGACAACCAAGTTTATAAAGCTGACCCTAATAAAGGCGGCGAACCTTACTGTATCGTCATTCCACCGCCGAATGTCACCGGCAGTTTGCACATGGGACACGCATTTGAAAGTGCGTTGATTGATACTCTTGTGCGCTACCACCGGATGCAGGGGCGCAATACCCTGTGGCTACCCGGAACTGACCACGCCAGCATTGCTGTGCATAGTATGCTGGAAAAGCAACTCAAGACAGAGGGTAAAACTCGCTACGAGTTGGGGCGTGAAAAGTTCCTAGAACGCGCTTGGCAATGGAAAGCGGAGTCTGAGGGAACGATTCTTAATCAGCTACGACGCTTGGGTGTCTCGGTGGACTGGTCACGGGAAAGGTTTACCCTGGATGAGGGTTTATCTAAAGCTGTTGTCGAGGCATTTACTCGTCTTTACGAGGAAGGCTTAATTTATCGTGGTGAATATTTAGTTAACTGGTGTCCAGCTTCTCAGTCGGCTGTGTCTGATGTAGAAGTAGAAAATCAAGAGGTTAATGGCAATCTCTGGCACTTCCGCTATCCTCTCACCGATGGTTCCGGCTTTGTAGAGGTGGCGACAACTAGACCAGAAACTATGCTAGGTGATACGGCAGTAGCAGTTAATCCCAATGACGATCGCTATAAACACCTCATCGGCAAAACTCTAACTCTGCCCATTTTACAACGAGAAATTCCCATCATTGGCGATGAATTCGTTGATCCTACTTTCGGCACAGGCTGCGTGAAAGTGACTCCCGCCCATGACCCGAACGATTTTGACATGGGTAAGCGTCATAATTTGCCCTTTATCAACATTATGAATAAAGATGGCACTCTCAACGCCAATGCCGGGGAGTTTCAAGGACAAGACCGCTTTGTTGCTAGAAAGAATGTGGTTTCTCGTCTAGAGGCAGATGGCTTTCTGGTGAAGATAGAAGATTATAAGCATACCGTTCCCTACAGCGATCGCGGTAAAGTACCTATTGAACCCCTCCTCTCAACTCAGTGGTTTGTCAAAATTCGTCCCCTCGCTGACAACACTCTCGAATTCCTCGACCAGCAAACTTCCCCAGAGTTTGTCCCCCAACGCTGGACTAAGGTTTATCGTGATTGGCTAGTAAAACTCAAAGATTGGTGTATCTCTCGCCAATTATGGTGGGGACACCAAATTCCTGCTTGGTACGCTGTCAGTGAAACGGATGGGCAAATTACCGATAACACGCCCTTTGTAGTAGCGAAATCGGAAACTGAAGCTTGGGAGAAAGCTAAATCACAATTTGGCGAAAATGTCAAGTTAGAACAAGACCCAGATGTGCTAGATACTTGGTTTTCTTCGGGACTCTGGCCGTTTTCGACTTTGGGCTGGCCGGAACAAACTCAGGATTTAGCAACTTACTACCCGACTACAACTTTGGTAACAGGCTTTGACATCATCTTTTTCTGGGTAGCTAGAATGACAATGATGGCTGGGCATTTTACTGAGCAAATGCCTTTCCAAACCGTTTACATCCACGGCTTGGTGCTGGATGAAAAAGGTCAGAAGATGTCAAAGACCAAAGGTAATGGTATTGACCCATTGTTATTAATTGACAAATATGGTACTGATGCCTTGCGGTATACCCTAATTAGGGAAGTGGCTGGTGCGGGTCAAGATATCCGGCTGGAATACGATCGCAAAAAGGATGAATCAGCATCGGTGGAAGCGTCCCGCAACTTTGCAAACAAGTTGTGGAATGCAGCCCGATTTACGATGATGAATTTAGATGGAAAAACACCGCAACAATTGGGGAACCCAGTCGCTACCGAATTGAGCGATCGCTGGATTATCTCGCGGTATCATCAAGTTGTTAAACAAACCACGAATTACATCGATAATTACGGTTTAGGGGAAGCAGCAAAAGGACTCTACGAGTTTATTTGGGGTGATTTCTGCGATCAGTATATTGAATTGGTGAAATCCAGATTGCAAGCAGATGCCGATCCCGCATCGCGGCAGGTAGCACAGCAAACCCTTGGTTATGTGCTGGAAGGGATTATGAAATTGCTTCATCCCTTCATGCCTCATATTACCGAAGAAATTTGGCAAACTCTCACCCAACAACCACCAGATTCACCACAAACCTTACCATTGCAACTATATCCCCAGATAGATGCAAACCTGATTGACTTAGGTTTAGAAGAACAATTTGAATTGCTGATTGCTACTATCCGCACAATTCGGAATTTGCGGGCTGAAGCGGATATTAAACCAGGGGTTAAAGTAACAGCGAATTTGCAAACTGAAAGCCAGAAGGAGCGGGAAATTCTTACTGCTGGACAGTCTTATATTAAAGATTTGGCTAAGGTTGAGACTTTAATTATTACTGACAAGCAAGAAAACCAAACTGTTGCTGCGAAAAAACCTCAAAGGGGTTTGAAGATAATTGGCTTAATTATTGTGGCCATTGTCTTTGGTAGATTGGGTTTAGCTGTTGGGTATGCCATTGATGACATTCCCATTGTCGGAACTTTCTTTGAACTAGTTGGTTTTGGTTACACAGCTTGGTTTGTGAGCCAAAATTTACTGACTGCTCAAGCGAGACTTAGGTTATGGAGACGCTTTTTCCCACAGAGAGAATTAGAACAACCACAAGAATCGGAAAATGCGATCGCAGGTGTAATTGGTACAATACAAGTGCTAATTCCTCTCAGCGGTGTGGTAGATATTGAAGTTGTGCGTGCCAAGCTAGAAAAAAGCTTGAGTAAAGCTGAAGCAGAAGTTCAATCCCTGAGTACCAGATTAAACAATCCTAGTTTCGTAGATAGAGCTAGAGCCGACGTAGTACAGGGAGCGCGGGAAGCTTTAGCAGAAGCACAGAAGCAAGCAGAAATTTTGCGCGAGCGTTTGAAGGGATTGTCGTAGCGATCGCCAACGTGGCTTAGGATAACTGTAATGGGTAATGGAATGTAAAATAATTCCCAATTACCCATTACGAATGAACAAAATCAAAATATCAATATCTGGCACTTATTTTTTATTAATTTTTTATTAATTTTTTATTAATTTTGAATTTTTAATTTTGAATTGTGGAGCGAAGCGACCCTCATGCTATATCTAGCCCAGGTGCGTAAAAACGATTTTTTAGACCAGCACCAGTTACGCTTATTGGCGCGTCAAGAAGCTGATAACTTGTGGGCGATAATTCCCGAAGAGGCTTTCATTCTGTTGGGAAAGGGAAAGATCATGAGTGAGAACTTGCTTGTTTTAGTGGAACTTTCCCCTACAGGCGATATTGAAAGAATAGAAGACGCCACCAACTGGGTACTCCATCTGGTACAAAGCTACCTCACCATCGGCATTACCCCAGAATTTTTGCAGCACGAAGCCGAGCGAGCAGAACATTGGCGACAATCCTTGACGTTGCAAAACCAAGACTTAGCAAGGCGTTCCTTGGAATTAGAAGCCAGACGTGAACAAATTCAAGCCTTAGAAGAAAGCCTCAAACGCGAGAAAAATGGTTATACCCAAGAGGAAAGTTAAAAGTTTGCAGTTGTGTTACCTATAAAGCAATAGAGTTCAGAATGAGCAAAAACACTTGTAGAGACGGCGATTTATCGCGTCTCAAAAACTCAAAATTGTTGCCAGTAGCCCTTAACCCAAGCGTATTAGCCTATAAAGCCACAGTACCCACAAGCGTGTAGAGACGCGAAATTTCGCGTCTCTACATTAGGTTGATTCTAGGTTAATTGTCTGAGCAAAGTTAGGCAATCACAGTAATATTTGCATTAGTAAGCATTGCCTGATTGGAGAACTGGGCGATTTGAACTTGTGCAGTCTTACCAGTCCCATCTACGTCAAAGAATATATTCCCCGTAGTTTGATTGTAGATAAAGCGATCGCTTGCGGTTGTAGCAATAGTACCAAGTCGGAACAAGCCGGAATCAAGTACAGTATTCTGAGATTGGCTGAGTCCGAATTCTGCCTTGGAAATGAATATTGTATCATCTCCAACATTAAAATCAGTAATAGTATCATAGCCACCAGTGCGGGTATCAGTCAGATATAAGCTATCTGCCCCAGTTCCACCAGTTAGCGTATCTCGACCAATTCCACCGATGAGTTCATCGTCACCTGCACCTCCATCCAAAATATCATTGCCTGAGTTACCAAAGAGGCGATCGTTGCCACTTTCTCCGCTCAAGATGTTAGCGCCACTATTTCCCGTAAGGATATTATTAAGGCCGTTACCAGTACCATTGATGACCTTGGTTCCAGTCAAGGTCAAGTTTTCCAAATTATCTCCCAACACCCAACTCACCGAAGAATTGACTAAATCTGTGCCAGCATTTAAGCCTTCGACAATAATATCGCTGAGGTTGTCTACAGTGTAGATGTCATTGCCAGCTCCACCAACAAGACTGTCAATCCCTACACCTCCATCTAAGATGTCATCACCTGCACCGCTCAACAAAGTGTCATTGCCTGAGCCACCAAAGAGGCTATCATTGCCACCTTCTCCGCTTAAGATGTTAGCGCCACCATTTCCCGTAAGAATATTATCAAGGCTGTTACCAGTACCATTGATTACCTTACTACCAGTCAGGGTTAAATGCTCCAGGTTATTTCCCAACACCCAACTCACAGCAGACTTGACTAAATCTATACCTGCATTTAAGCCTTCGACAACAATATCGCTGAGGCTGTCTACAGTGTAAATGTCATCACCATCTCCACCAACAAGACTGTCAATCCCCGCACCTCCATCCAAGGTGTCATTGCCGGAACCACCCAACAAGGTGTCATTACCTGTACCACCAATCAGGCTGTCGTTACCATCTCCTCCACTCAAGTTGTTAGCGCCAGTATTTCCTATGAGGATATTATTAAGACTGTTACCAGTACCGTTGATTGCCGAGCTTCCAGTCAGTGTCAAGTTCTCTAGATTATCTACTAACACCCAACTCACCGAAGACTTGACTAAATCTATGCCTGCATTTAAACCTTCGATAATAACATCGTTCACATTATCTACAGTGTAAATGTCATTGCCTGCTCCACCATCAAGACTGTCAATCCCTGCACCTCCATCCAAGGTGTCATTACCTGCACCGCCCAACAAGGTATCATTGCCTGAGCTACCAAAGAGGCTGTCGTTACCATCTCCTCCGCTCAAGTTGTTAGCGCCAGTATTTCCTATGAGGATGTTGTTAAGGTTGTTACCAGTACCATTGATTGCCGAGCTTCCAGTCAGGGTCAATTTTTCCAGGTTATTTCCCAACACCCAACTCACTGAAGAATTGACTAAATCTGTGCCTGCATTTAAGCCTTCAACAATAACATCGTTTATGTTGTCTACAGTGTAAATGTCGTTGCCTGCGCCACCATCAAGAGTGTCAGATCCCAAACCTCCATTCAAGGTGTCATTGCCTGCACCGCCCAACAAGGTGTCATTACCTGAATCACCAAAAAGACTGTCGTTACCATCTCCTCCGCTCAAGTTGTTAGCAGCAGTATTTCCTATAAGAATGTTCTTAAGGCTGTTGCCAGTACCATTGATTGCGTCGGTTCCAGTCAGGGTCAAGTTCTCCAGGTTATTTCCCAACACCCAACTCACTGAAGATTTAACTAAATCTGTGCCTGCACTGGCGGCTTCAATAATAGTGTCCCCGATGCTGTCCACAATATAAGTATCATTGCCTTTACCACCAATGAGACTGTCATCTCCTGTACCACCATCTAAGAAATCATTTCCATCGCCGCCATCGAGAGTGTCGTTATCACCTAGTCCGTTGAGGGTGTCATTGCCCTGCAACCCTGAGATGATATCCATGATCCCTGTACCAGTCAGGTTATCTGCACCTGAAGTGCCATTAATGGGAGGCGTGACTTCATTAATGGTCAAGTTGACGGTAGCAGTGCTACTGCCTCCTTGCCCATCACTTATGGTGTAAGTGAAGCTGTCGGAGCCATAATAGTTTTCGACGGACGTATAAGTGTAAGTACCGTTGTTGTTGTTAAGTAAGCTTCCGTGGCTAGGTTGAGTGAAGCTAATAATATTCAATACATCAATGACATCTGCATCCATATCATTGCTCAACAAAGTAGTAGCGCTAATGATAATGGGTGTATTTTTGTTTGTGGTGATGCTATCGTTAACAGCGACGGGATCATCATTCACCGCTGTAATATTAATATTGCGGGTAACGGTGGTGCTATTAGCAGTCTCATCATTCACTAGAAAGCTGACGGTACGAGGTGTAGTAGCGGGGTTATCACTGCTGTTGATATAAGTAATAGAACGTAGTGCAGTTTGATAATTAGCAACAGTGGCACTGCCAGTTAAAGTTAAAACGCCTGTGCTGCTGTTGTAGTTGCCTGTAATTCCATTTTGGTTGGTGAAGGCGAGGGTGTCTTGAGTAGAGACAAAACCACTGGTAATACTGACAGTGGCACTGGAAAGGTTGGGGGAGTCTGCATCGCTGACAGTGATGCCTGAGTCGATGACTGTAGTGGCGTTCTCAGTATATGCCAGGGCGGAGTTGGTAGCAGTAGCAACGGGCGCACTATTCACTGCCGTAATATTAATATTGCGGGTAACAGTGGTGCTATTAGCAGTCCCATCATTAACTAAAAAGCTGATGGTACGAGGTGTAGTATTGGGGTTATCACTGCTGTTGTTATAAGTAATAGAACGCAGTGCGGTTTGATAATTGGCAACAGTGGCACTGCCAGTTAAGGTTAAAACCCCTGTGCTGCTGTTGTAGTTGCCTGTAATTCCATTTTGGTTGGTAAAGGCAAGGGTGTCTTGAGCAAGGACAAAACCGCTGGTAATACTAACGGTAGCACTGGACAGGTTAGCAGAGTCTAAATCGCTGAGGGTGATGCCTGAGTCAATGACTATAGTGGCGTTCTCAGTATATGCCAGGGCAGAGTTGGTGGCAGTAGCAATGGGTACATCATTCACCGCCGTAATGTTAATATTACGGGTAACTGCGGTGCTATCAGCAGTCCCATCATTAACTAGAAAGCTAACGGTACGAGGTGTAGTAGCGGGATTATCACTAGTGTTGGTATAAGTAATAGAACGCAGTGCGGTTTGATAATTAGCAACAGTGGCACTGCCAGTTAAGGTTAAAACCCCTGTGCTGTTGTTGTAGCTGCCCGTAATTCCATTTTGGTTGGTAAAAGCGAGGGTGTCTTGAGCAGAGACAAAACCACTGGTAATGCTGACAGTGGCACTGGAAAGGTTGGGGGAGTCTGCATCGCTGACAGTGATGCCTGAGTCAATGGCTGTAATGGCGTTCTCAATGTATGCCAAGGCAGAGGCAGAACCAGAAGTGATAGTCGGGGGAACCCCACTGTTTTTGTATAGTTGGGCATATATGCCATCGCCAGACCCATCTTGATTAGTGCTTTGCCAGGAAATGACAAAGTTATCATCTTGAGCGATCGCTATTGTGGGGTTAGATTGATAGTTGGGGGTGAAGGTATTGACTTGGAATTCGACCCCTTGAGCTACCCCGGCACTATTGTAGCGTCGAGCATATATCCCATCATAAGATGTGTCCTGACCATAGCTAGACCAGGAAATAACAAAGTCCCCAGTTGTATCCATTGCTACTACTGGGTTTTTTTGATCGTTGTTGGTGATGTTATTGACTTGGAATTCGACCCCTTGAGCTACCCCGGCACTGTTGTAGCGTCGGGCATATATCCCATAGCTAGACCCGTCTTGATTAAGGCTTTGCCAGGAAATAACAAAGTCCCCATCTGAATCCATCGCTACTGTGGGGTTCGATTGCTCGTTGTTGGTGGTGTTATTAACTTGAAATTCGACCCCTTGAGCTACCCCAGCACTGTTGTAGCGTTGAGCATATATCCCATAGTAAGACCCATCCTGATAACTTTGCCAGGAAATGACAAAGTCCCCATCTGCATCCATCGCTACTACGGGGTTCTTTTGCTGATCAGCGTTCTCAGTATTAACTTTAAATTCGCTCCCTTGAGCCACCCCAGCACTGTTGTAGCGTTGGGCATATATCCCATAGCCAGAACCGTCTTGATTCAGGCTTTGCCAGGAGATAACAAAGTCCCCATCTGAATCCATCGCTAATGTGGGGTTACTTTGCTGATCAGCGTTCTCAGTATTGACTTTAAATTCGCTCCCTTGAGCCACCCCAGCACTGTTGTAGCGTTGGGCATATATTCCATTGCCAGAACCGTCTTGATTCAGGCTTTGCCAGGAAATGACAAAGTCCCCGTCTGCATCCATCGCTACTATGGGGTTCTTTTGGTCGTTGTCGGTGGTGTTATTGACTTTAAATTCGCTCCCTTGAGCTACCCCAAAACTGTTGTAGCGTTGAGCATATATTCCATAGCCAGACCCGTCCTGACCAAAGCTTTGCCAGGAGATAACAAAATCCCCATCTGCATCAATTGCCACTGTGGAGTTATTTTGATTACTAGCGTTCTCAGTATTGACTTTGAATTCAGCCATGAAAAACCTCTGAAAAAACTAAAAATTTGATTTCAACAATTACGCTGTGATTAGACAGATTCCTTAGTCATTAGGAATCACCGCACTCGATCGCAACCAGTAGTTCAACTCTGCTGCAGTAAATGCTTGGCGGATGTCTTTTCGTTCCTAATTCAAAACCATCGCTAACCCATTCAGGTGGCACCGATCTTCTGATACTAATTGGGAAATAAATTTGGGATGCCAGCGTGGTACAAAGCTGAAGTCTAGAATCAAGGCAGAAAAAGTGGGTGTTGACAATCCATAGTCCTTCTCTGCCAAATTCCAGGTCGTGAATGTTGAGGTCGCCTGGGAAGTATGCCATCCGTGGCAAACTAACCCTGTAAAATTAATGAGATAGACCACTAAGTGTGCCATCATTGTCAAAAAACAAACTTTTACTAGGAAAGCAATCCAAAGGAATCGCCCCCTGATGAAAGTTCGCGCAGCTATAAAACTGCACTGTATTTAACTTTGTAAACATTTTGAACTTAGTTTTTTATAATGTCCTAATGCTAAGTCTTATTTAATAGACTATTGTCATAATAAAGACTATTTCTTTAAAATAAACCTGTATATATACTGAATATAAAGCTTGGTCAAAACTTCAAGAATTTGAAGCCTAGGTTAGCAGTTTTTGTTTTTTATAGCCATAAAGCCCGTTGTTAGGCTTGAGCAAGTGCGTAGGCATAGCTCATCGTAGACATCGCTAGTCGCTGTATTAAATATTGAAGCGATATACGTGTAAGTGCGATTCCTTTGCTCGAAATTAGTAGAAGTAAAAGTAGCAAGACTGATACTAGTCGCCAAGCGACGCCCGAAATTCCTGCTAAAAAAAGATTTTAAAAATAAAATTATTATTTGACCTGACATTATCCAAAAAAGCTTTTTTGGGTGTGCCATTTGAAGTCTACAGCGGAGGTAGGATGAGACAAAAAGAATATGGTATGACAATATGGTTCACTGGCTTAAGTGGTGCAGGTAAAACTACTATCTGTCAATTCGTAGAGAAGGAACTGCGGATACAGGGATATAGAGTTGAAGTTTTGGATGGCGACGCGATACGTCAAAACTTATGCAAAGGGTTGGGTTTCAGTAAAGAGGATCGAGAAGAGAATATTCGGCGCATTGGCTTTGTGGCTAGCCTTCTGGCCAGAAATAATGTAATTGTATTGATTTCAGCCATTTCTCCTTACCGCAAAATTCGGGAAGAAGTGCGCCAAAGTATTCCATCTTTCATTGAAGTGTACGTCAATGCATCATTAGAAGTTTGTGAACAGCGAGATGTGAAAGGGTTATATAAAAAAGCTAGATCCGGGGAAATTAAGCACTTTACTGGTATTGATGATCCTTATGAAATACCACTCAGTCCTGAAGTCGAATGCAAAACTAACCAAGAAAGCATTGTTGAAAGTGCAACTAAGGTTTTAGAAAAGCTGGAAGAATTGGGTTATACAACTGCTAAAATGATTAATTTATGAGTTAAAGAAAGTTTTTAACTCATAACTTTTACTACGTTATCAATAATTGCCGAATTAACCTGGCTATTGCTTTTTGCGTGAAGCGACTAGCAATTTGTTGACCCAAACGTTGTACATCTGAATTTACCAATAACTGGGCAATTTGGGACGCTAGTTGCACTGGGTCAAAGCCTCTTGTTTCTTGAAGAATGCCCAATATACGTTTGATATGCTGCAACGTTTGTTGTTGCTCAACTGTGGCCGCTGGAGTTTCATTAACTGCTGTCAATCCTACCCGTTCCCGCAACAGGGAGGTAAAGTTATGCAAAACATTTTTACCTAAAGCATCAAGTCCGTTGATAGATTCATCTACTAGTTTGTCACGAATAAAAGCACCGCGTTCAGATGACAAAAATTCTATTCCCTGATTCAGCACTAAATTAAAGTCGTAGTCTTGACTATTGCGGGCATTTTTTAACAAGTTCTCTAAGCGATTCCAGCGAAATCGCCCATCTTTAAATAGCAAATCTTGCAATGATGCTCTTAATTGCGGTGCTGAGTCGGTTAACAGGCGTTTAGAAACGTAGGGATAAGCTTCACTGAGGACTTTAAAGTTCGGATCTATAAATATTGCAATACCTTCCAGTGTCACGAGTGAGCGAATAATTAGAGCGTAGTAAGGCGGTACGCGGAAAGGATATTCATACATCAAAGCAGATAGTTCATCGGTGATGCTTTTAATATTAAGATCGGCAACACTGGCTCCTTCGGCATCAGCAAAGACTCTTGCAAAAGCTGGGATAATTGGTGTTAAATCGGTTTCTGGTGATAAGAAATCTAACTTAACGTAGTCCTTTGCTAATCCTTCAAAGTCGCGGTTGACGACATGGACGATCGCTTCAATCAAACCATAACGCTGTGGTGGCTTGATCTCGCTCATCATTCCAAAGTCGAGATAAGCTAATTTACCATCAGTTGTCGCTAACAAATTACCAGGGTGGGGATCTGCATGGAAAAATCCATGTTCTAGCAGCTGGCGCAGGGAACACTGCACACCCACTTCAATTAGATAACGAGCATCTATACCTTGGGCGCTAATTTCTTCTGTCTGGGTTAATTTAGTGCCGTTAATCCACTCCATCGTCAAGACGCGACGATTGGTATATTCCCAGTAAATTTCCGGTACGTATATGTCTTTTATGTGACCATATAGCTCGAAAAATCGTTCGGCATTCTCGCCCTCATGGATGTAGTCCATCTCTTCAAAGATGCGATCGCCTAATTCATCAAGAATCCCAACTAGGTCACTTCTTACCCGTTTGACCTTTTTCTGCACCCAAGCAGCGAGGTTACGCAAGATATACAAGTCAATGGTGATCCCCTCTCTTAAGTCAGGGCGTTGAACTTTAACAGCGACTTCTTCACCAGTTTTTAGCTTACCTTTATAAACTTGCCCCAAGGAAGCCGCAGCAATTGGCTGGGCTGAGAGTTCGGCGTAAACCTCTTCTGGAGGTGCGCCTAATTCTTCTTTGATAAACTGGTAGGCAATTTCGTTGGGAAAAGGTGGTAATTGGTCTTGTAGCCTAGTTAATTCTTCTAGGTATACGGGAGGAACTAGATCCGGTCTGGTGGACAAAGCTTGTCCAATTTTGATGTAAGCAGGCCCCAGTTGCGTCAGTAATTCTCGTAACTGAGTGGCTCGGCGGCGATCATTTTTGACGACAATTCCCCGTTTACTATCCGACCACAACCCAAAAGCAAAAGATAGGGTCGGCCCCAACACGGCGAAAATCCGCCGTACAACTTGCAGTTTTCTATTTTGGTAATGCGCGGCTATGCCTACGGGATCGTAAAGCGTCTCTGGTTGAGCAGTTGTCCTGAGCTTTTGGGCAGCTAACAGGGATGCTGATGTCTGCGATGGGCTACGCCTACGCACAACCAAGCCTTGTGTACCATTATCTTCTGGCACTATATCAATAACGTCCAGTTCGCCTCGGCGATTTGTGCCGTTGCTACTGTCCTCCTGAATCAGTTGGGAACTAGGGGGAAGTGTCTTAACAATCATGAAGAAGGCTACCAGTTCAGAACGATCACATTAAGTATTGTAACAATATGTTTAGAAATTGGGAATTGGAAATGGGGCATTGGGCATTCGTTATTTCTTCCTCATTTCTCCCTGCTCATAGTGCTAATAGGTCTGCTACACTTAAACGGGCATACTAGTTCAATAGTAGTAGGTATTGCTAGTTGCTGAAAGCTCATGCTTATTGTCTTGTAAGTTAGAAGTATCTCGCATCTGCCCTCATGGAGAATTTGGCTTGATGTTGCTCTGTCTGCGAATCGAAAACTTTGCCCTAATTGACCAACTGGAATTGGAATTTGGCGCGGGACTAAATGTGTTGACAGGTGAAACCGGCGCTGGAAAATCGATTATCTTGGATGCCATTGATGCCGCTTTAGGAGGTAAAGTTTCTAGTCGAGTCATTCGTACAGGAACAAGTCGGGCGATGGTGGAAGCGACTTTCACCTCAAACGCCCCTCTAGCAGCTTGGTTGACCGAACAAGAAATAGATTTACTTGATGAAAATTCTGTAGTCATAAGCCGAGAAATCACAGCCACCGCTAGTAATATCCGCAGTCGATCGCGGGTGAATGGTGTGTTGGTAAATCGCCAGATTATGGGAGGAATGCGCGATCGCTTGGTGGAAATTACTGCTCAAGGTCAAACGGTACAAGTAGGACAATCTGCCCAAGTCCGGGACTGGTTGGATTTATATGGCGGCGACTCTCTAATGCAGCAACGTCATAAAGTTGCCACGAGCTTTAGTACTTACCAACAGGCACATTTAGCACTAGAAAAACGCCGGACATCAGAACGGGAAAGGTTGCAACAACTCGACTTGCTGACTTATCAAGTGCAGGAATTGGGAGCAGCCAATCTCAGTGAACCAAATGAATTGGAACAATTGGGACAAGAACGGGAACGCCTAAATCATGTTGTCGATTTGCAACAGATGAGTTACAAAGTTTATCAGGCTTTGTATCAAAACGATCATGAAACTCCCGCCGCAGGTGATTTATTGGGAGACAGTGAGGCGATATTAAATGACATGGTGGAATACGATACCCAACTACAACATTTGTTGGAATTGGTGCGGGACGCCCAAGCTGCGGTAATGGAAGTGGGAAGGCAAATTAATGCTTATGGGGATGGTTTGGAAGCCGATCCGCAGCGGTTGGAAGAGGTGGAAGAACGGATTCAGGAATTAAAGCAAATTTGCCGCAAGTATGGGCCGACACTTACAGAAGCGATCGCTTATTACCAACGTATCCAAGGGGAATTGGCCCAACTTAACGACAGCGAACAATCTATTGAAAACTTGGAACAGCAAGAAAAGGCGTGTTTTGAAAAACTCACCCAAGCAACTAATCAGTTAACTCAACTGCGGAGTAAGGCGGCTGCTAATTTAGAATCACGTTTGATAGCTGAACTCAAGCCCCTAGCGATGGAAAAGGTGAAGTTTCTGGTTGAAATATTACCAGCTTTCCCAACTGCGATGGGAGCAGATAAAATTACCTTTACATTTAGTTCCAACCCTGGAGAACCACTGCAACCTTTAACGGAAGTTGCCTCTGGCGGGGAAATGAGCCGCTTTTTACTGGCGCTGAAAGCTTGTTTTTCTCAGGTTGACGTGGCTGGAACGATGGTTTTTGATGAAATTGATGTCGGGGTTTCGGGAAGGGTAGCCCAAGCGATCGCGGAAAAATTACACCAGCTAAGTCAACGCAACCAAGTGTTATGTGTTACCCACCAGCCTTTAGTTGCGGCAATGGCTGATCGGCATTTCCGCGTAGATAAGCAAACTATTAATCCAAGTAAGGGTAAAAAAGCCAACAATGGAAATGCTGAACAGCGTACTGTTGTCAGAGTTACTACTTTAGATAATTTAACCACTCGCCGGGAAGAATTAGCGCAGTTAGCTGGTGGTAAATCTGCAAGCGATGCGATCGCTTTTGCAGAATCTCTGTTATTACAAGCTGCAAACCACCGTCACCGGGAGCAAAATTGATATTACAGCAGAGCGAGGCAATTATGTCTGATGAAGTAAACCTATGCAAGCAGGTGGCTACCAAGTTAGTGGCAATTGACAAGGGCAAGTAACTGTCAGGGAAATTACTTCTTCTAAGGTGATTCGTACCTTTGAAATGGATAAAGGGGTTGTAGTTAGAGAAGTATTTCTCCTAGATGGTGGTAGAACTGTTGCTGCTTGCCAAAAAGACCATGCTATTTTTTGGAATTTAGCTACAGGTCAACAAATTTACCGTTTTCCTAAGAGAATTTATGGCTTCTCGCACAATGAGACGAAATTCTTCTCTTACAAGTATCCAGATGGCGTGTCCTTGTATGCCTATCCAGAGATGACACAAATCTGCGAACTTCTAAACAGACGAATGTCTGGGCCTTTTCACTTTCTTTTTTCTCCAGATGACCGCTTTTTAGTCGTTTGTAGAGACGGCGATTTATCGCGTCTCAAAAAACAAAAATATTTTACCAGGAGTCCTTAACTAAAACGTATTGGTTGCTAAGTATCCTATTACAAACAGGTATATCAATACAGTTCGGATAAGCATTTTTCATTTTCCTTGTGGTCTGGGGAAAGGGTAAGGGGAAAAGGGTAAAGGATGTATTCAAAACCTTTCCCCTTTTCCCTTTCCCCTTTAACCGAACCGTATTGGATGTTATCTAAACAAGTATAGCATTTCTCAGTCTGGT
>NZ_KV757638.1:63840-91107 GCF_001712795.1 Nostoc sp. KVJ20 | reverse complement strand
CTGTCGAATCATTGCTGGCACTGACAATCAACTGACCATCAGGGCTAAAGGCGACAGAATTGACTTCTTTTTCATGTCCGTGCCAAGGTTGACCAATGGGGTTGCCGTGAATATCCCACAAACGGATTGTCAAATCATTGCTAGCACTGATAATCCACTGACCATCAGGGCTAAAGGCGACAGAATTGACCCAATTCTCATATTTGCGCTGCGATCGCCCGATGACCCGATCTTGTAGTATTTGATCTAGCTCCCACAAACGCACAGTGCGATCGCCACCACTAATAATCAGCTTGCCATCGGGGCTAAAGGCTAGGGAATTGACCTCTCCTTCATGTCCCCGCCAAGGTTGAGTGATGGGGTTGCCATTGATATTCCATAAGCGTATTGTGCGATCGCAGCCACCACTAATAATAAACTTGCCATCAGGGCTAAACGCTACAGAATTTACATGTCCTTCATGTCCATGCCAAGGTTGACCGATGGGATTACCTTGGATGTCCCACAACCGCACTGTCGAATCACTACCACCACTGACAATAAACTTGCGATCGGGGCTAAAGGCGACGCAAATAATTTTTGCCTCATGTTTGTGCCAGGGTTGAGTAATGGTGTTACCTTGTAAATCCCACAAACACACCGTTCCGTCAAAACCAACACTGACAATAGAATCGCTATTTGTACTAAAAGAGACGGAAATAACTCCTTCCTTATGTCCGCGCCAAGGTTGAGTAATGGCGTTACCTTGTAAATCCCACAAACACACTGTTCCGTCAAAACCAACACTGACAATAGAATCGCTATTTGGGCTAAAGGCGACAGAAATAACTCCTTCCTCATGTCCCTGCCACGGTTGATTAATGAGATTACCTTGTAGATCCCATAAACACAAAATTCCGTCAATACTGCCACTAACAATAAACTTGCCATCAGGGTTAAAGGCTAGACAATTAACCTCTTGCTCGTGCCCCAACAAAAATTGAGCAGTAGGATTACCAATGATATTCCACAAGCACACCGTAGAATCGCTACTGCCACTGGCAATAAACTTGCCATCAGGACTAAAGGCTAGACAATTAACCTCTTGCTCGTGTCCGCGCAAGCTATTTGCCTCTGTGGGTGTGTTCATTGCTTCCTTTAAGCTTCCCAAAACAGGAGCTAGAAGCTGGTTTGGGTATTTTTCTAGATTCTCACCCATTGTTTGAATTGCCAGCACCAAACCCTCTAGCGGTTGGACAGGAAGTAAATTCAAAACCCTGGCTGATTGTTCGCGCAGTTTTAATTCAGTCAGTGCAAGGTGTAACTTTTGAATCTCTTGTTCCTTTTCTCTTAAATGGCGATCGTGCCATCCAATACTAGGATTAATAAATTGATTAGCTTGTTCGTCTAAATAACCAAACGTTTGTTCTTTTAGTTCTTGATAAGTCTTTATCTTCAAAACCCCGTTTGCAATATCTTCTCTTTCCCACAGCACATCTAAGGTGTATGCCAAAAGTGGTAAATAATCATTTTGTTGGTGAAAATCATGAATAATTTGCTCAACTAATCCTTGTTCAAAGGTGACGCCATGTCTAGCAGCAGGTTCAGCGATCGCTAACTTTAATTCTCCATCGCTCATTCTAGTGAGTATACGACTATAGCGATCGTGAATCTTCGCAAGTTGGGGATACTCACTAAATTTATCCAAAAAATCAGACCGCATTGTTAAAACAATTTTGACAGAGCTATCCTGCTGCTGGAACAGTTGAAAGAGACTAGCAACAAATTTATCGCGTTCCGGTTTTTGAGTTTTCGTAAACAGTTCTTCAAATTGGTCAATAAAAATCAGAATGCACTGATAATCTTGTTTGAGGAATGTGACAATTTTAATTAGGGTATTTTCTCTTATTTCTCTAGAAATATCCGCTATTTGCGTTTTTTTGCCATAACTATAAGTAAGACACTGACAAAGAGATTTAAAAGGATTTTCATCTGGGTGAAAACTTATATTAATTAACGAATTTTTATGAGAGCCTAAATAAGGAATTAAGCCTGCTCGAATCAATGATGATTTCCCAGTTTTTGATGCTCCTAAAAGCAAGAGAAAATTATCTTGGTTTAAGCGATCGCCCAGATTAGCAATCCACTTCTCTCGACCAAAAAATTTGTCTTTATCTTTAATTTCAAAAGTTTTTAATCCTAAGTAGGGAGAGTCTATTTTGAGTGGACGATAATGAATGTCCTCAAAATTACTGTCAGAAAAAAAGTCGTATTCAGAAATATATTGGACATTACACCCAATATTTATATCGCCTTTAGAACTGTTAACCATCTTATCTCCTTACCTTTGGACATCTCTGGCTAAATCTTTACCTCAGTTATAGTTCCTCGGCTAATCTTTGTAAGTAACTCAACAAAATTAATTACACATTCTCTTGTGAAGCTTTCCCTGTCACCGCCCTATAGGATCACAAGTCGAATTACCCCCCTTAATCCCCCCGATGTATTGGGGGGAAACCGGAAAATCTAGTTCCCTCCCCTTTACAAGGGGAGGGTTAGGGTGGGGTAAAACCCGGATTTGTCAATTATTTCCAACTTATGTGTACACGGTAGCCCATAGTATAGAAGTTTTGTAAATCCTATCCGTGAAAGATTAAGGTTTTAAATAGGTTTATTCAGCAAAATTACTTAAGTAACTTTGAAAAAAATGTAGTAAGTTTATCCTAAAACGCCGGAAATGACAAACGGGATGGAACTTTTTGATAACCTACACCTTGCTATGTTTAGCGGCAAAGGTGGAGTCGGAAAAACGACAATCTCCTGCACCTTTGCATGTCGTTGGGCGCAGAAATTTGCCAATGAGCAAATTCTTTTAATCTCAACCGATCCGGCTCACTCTCTTGGAGATGTCTTACAAGTTAGCGTTGATGACATTCCTCGTCCCATAGCGGAATTACCCAATCTACTAGTAAGGGCGTTGGATGCAAAGCTTCTGCTACAAGACTTTAAAGAACGTTATGGTCAGGTTTTAGAACTGTTAGTCGAGCGCGGTAGTTTTGTTGAAGGAGAAGACTTACTTCCAGTTTGGGATTTAAATTGGCCTGGACTGGACGAGTTGATGGGCTTGTTAGAGATCCAACGGCTTTTCAACGAGCAGCGGGTAGATCGAGTAGTAGTAGATATGGCTCCTAGCGGTCATACTCTCAACTTGTTTGGATTGATGGACTTTTTAGATACTTTCCTCGACTCTCTGGAACTGTTTCAAGAAAAGCATCGGTATATTAGCAAGACCTTTGCTGGGAGTTACACACCCGATCGCGCTGACGATTTTTTGCACACCCTGAAAGCTGAACTATCGCAAGGTCGTCGTCTGCTTCAAGATCCTAAGCATACAGCTTGTTTGTTAGTTGCGATCGCCGAACCAATGAGTTGGTTGGAGTCAAAACGATTCCTAGAAGCCTTACAAACCATGCAGGTTCCTTGCGGAGGGTTGTTTGTCAACCAAGTCCTTGCCAGTGCGACTGACCGCGATCGTTACCAAGAACAACAACCGCTTATCAGTCAGTATACGGATCTTGCTAACGAAAAGCCGATTTTTATTGTGCCACAGCAAGATGAGGAGCCTTTAGGGATTCTAGCCCTCAGCCATCTGATCGACCAAATCCATGTTCCTCAGCTTGAACCGCTATCTCTTTTCGATCTACTCCCAGTTCAATGGCCTGAAACAATTCCTCCTAGCTTTGGAGATTTTCTCACCCAAGGTCGCCGCCTGTTACTAATTGGCGGTAAAGGTGGAGTAGGCAAGACCACAGTAGCAGCTGCAATTGGTTGGGCTATGGCTCAACAACATCCCGATCGCAAAATTCGCATGGTTTCCATCGATCCTGCTCACTCCTTGGGTGATGCCTTTGGTCTGAGTTTTGGACACGAACCATATCAAATAACTGCCAATCTTCGAGGTCAGGAAGTGGATAGCGATCGCATTGTCGATCAATTCAGAGCTGATTACCTATGGGAACTGGCCGAAATGATGAGTGGCGAAACCCAAACAAGCGAAACTATTGAAATGGCTTATGCTCCTGCTGCTTGGCGCAAAATTGTCGGTCAAGCTTTACCAGGGATTGATGAAATGCTTTCTCTGTTAACAGTAATGGAATTGCTAGAGCAACAAGAAGAAGACTTGATTATTTTAGACACTGCTCCTACAGGTCATCTTCTACGTTTTCTAGAAATGCCAAATGCACTAGCAGACTGGCTAGCTTGGATTTTCAAACTCTGGATTAAGTATCAGAATGTTCTTGGTCGTACAGAATTTATGGGGCGTTTACGAACTTTGCGACAGCGCGTAGTCAAAGCCCAAAAAGTGCTAAAAGACCCACAGCAAGCAGAGTTCATTGGGGTTACGCTTAACCAGACTAGTGTACTTGCCGAACAACAACGCTTGTTCAAATCTCTGCAAGAAATAGGTGTGAGCCAGAATTACCTTGTTCTAAACCGCTTTACTTCTACAGCAACCATTAATTGCGATTTTCCAGGTTTAACAATGGTTCGCTTACCAGTGCTTCCTCGCTCAGTTCAGCCTTTAGAACGCATCCAAGCAGCAGCAGGCTGTTTATTTTAACAGCTAATTAAACTAAATACTTTCATACCCAAAGAGAAATTTATTATGCACCGCACTCCAAAACGTGGACAAATTCAAGCCAAACTTAGCACCATGCCTCCTCAACGTTCGCAAGCAACAGTTTACTTAAATGCTTACAAAATGATGTTAGAGAAGGAGCGTTTAGAGGAGGAACTAGAGAAACTCGAAGCACGCCGACATCAGATTCAGCAGCGTCTTGCTATTTTAAATAGTCAAACAATTCCTGAAGAGAACATGACCCATCAGCAAGCAAATACTGACTTAGAAAACAATACACCAAAATTCAACACCCTAACATTGGAATACTAAGTACTAAGATTTCAGCTTGCCTATTCTTCGCAACTTCCTTGCGCGGTCGAGCAAGAGCAGGCTGGGGGGTTGGGGTAGTTGGGGGAGAAAATTGCGATCATGTTATTGGATGTTGTGTTTTAAAGGTTAACCGACATTGGGGTAAAAGCTTTTAGTGTAAAACATTTAGCCCGGATTAACGCTCAAGCGATCGCGCGTATGCCTCGTTTGCCTCTTGCAGTTCACGACGTAATTAGCCAATATTTCGCACCTTGATTGCGCGGTAATGGCTAGGGGAGCAGAAAACCAAATGTTGGAAATAATACTGACTAACTTGTGTATGGTTTCGGTGATGCTAAATTGGTTTTGTTTGTGAGCGAGCGCGGTATATCGCTTTGAATAAATGAGAGTGACCCTTACGCAATTCTCAAACGAACGTATTCTCAGAGGATGGATTTTGCTCCGCATAGAAGCTGCTCATGTTTGCACCCAAATTTGGACATCATCTACATTTAATCCTTATCAAGAACTGTACATCTGGCTGGGGCAAATTCGAGACTGCCAACTACCCGCAAAAATGATCATCGATGAGGAAGGTTATGGAGTAGAGCTGATAGCTGAGTCCTTGAGTAATGCAGTTGTGGAATTGAAAATTGACCCGTGGATGTGCAGTCATGACACTACAACACGCCTCAAAATTACTATTGAGCCTGATAAATTGATTAAGGCATTTTATGATGGAGTCATCAAATTTCTTCAAGATGAGTATCAACCATCACAATGGTCATACATTGATGATTTGAGCAATATAAATTGGGGAGCTTTGCTCAAACCATCTAATATAGAAGGTCAAAATTGGCAAACACGTTTAGCAATGTACTGGGGCGGACGTGGCAGGGTTAGTGAAACCGGACGTGAAACTGTATGGAACCAATTAACGCCCTTACAACAATGGCTAGTTATTCTACATGATGTAATGTTATGGATTACCGATTTAACAGCTAACAGTCAAATCACAGAAGCCTACGCACTTGTCAGCTTATATAAAAATTTACCAATTGATATTGCTTTAGGTGAATTTGATGCAAGTTGGTATTCCAGGCGAAGAATTGAGTTAAACAAAAAATATGGACTGCGTGAAAACTCCATAGAAAGACGAACACCTTATAATCATAGTGCTTCAGCAAAAGCAAGATTAAAAACACTAAAGCTTGGTCAACTTGTAGATGGAACTATCCATAAAATTAACTCGCATGGTGTCTTCGTTAATATTGGGGGATATTATGCGCTAATACATATCACTGCAATTTCTCAACAAACTGTTGACCATCCAGAGCAAGTTTTTCAAGTAGGTGAGTGGGTTAGAGCAATCATTATCAGCATTGATGTTGAAAAAGGGCGAGTCTCACTTTCAACTAGCGATTTAGAGCTTGAACCAGGTGATATGCTAAAAGACCCATTAGTTGTCTATGAAAAAGCAGAAGAAATGGCGGCTAGGTATTATCAAAACGTCGTATTAAAGTTGGAAAGGGAGTAGTGCTTGAAAGCCCCGACCTCGCAATAGAGATACACAGCATTAGCTGTCTGTTACCTTTATCATTAGTACATTTACAGTGGACAAATTTTGTTGTTTCTTACCCTTGCTTTCTTTTAGTACGATCGCCATCTTCTATAGATTACATAAAACGTAGACACCCAGAGGGTAGTAGAACCCAACAAATGATATTGAAAATACAGTAAGTTTATCAACACAATATCTACTTAAATAAAAGTAACATTACTCTGGAGTGAGGAAATGCGATCGCATCCATTACGAGCAATCATTTAACAAGCATTCTAGAATCGATATCTAAAAGCCAATTTTCATCAACAAACTCCAAATTTTCATCGTAAACAAGAACTAATTCGCCAATTTTTTGAGTGTTATTATTTGGTGCTTGTGTGGTATCACCAGCAGAAACCATGAGTAAAAACTTTAATTTTAAAAAGCGTTCTCTCTGACTAACACCAATAGAACTGCTGACTAATTCAGCCTCTAAATTACTAGGTAAAGTAATTTTTTCATAGTATTCATCTTGGTCATCCCAGTAGCCACATACTTGATAATTACATTGTTCAAGATGCTCTTTAACAAGTACGTTGGCATCTAAACTTTGTAATATTTCAGTTAAATCCTGCCAAACTTGATGATTTTTTAATTCGAGCCTTGTCATAGTTATGTGGGTTTAATGTTCTGTTACCAAACCAGGGAAGTGCAATATACCATCAATGAATTTTGCATGAAATCGGCGGTCGCCACCTTTACCTAAGACTTTAGATTTCAAATCGTAGCCAGATTCTTGGGAAGCCACCAACCCAACATTACCGCGAGGAGGTACAAGCCCTTTCTCAATGGCTTTTAAATGTTTCCCCTTCCGATCATATTTTAATCCCAGCTTTATTTGTTCACTGCCAAATGAAACTAGCAGACCACTGATTGAAAGATATACAGTATCAGGTTGAATATCTGCCCAATTATCGGGTAAAGCTTCCATTAAATTAATACTTAATATAGTAGAAGCATAATTTACTTAAGTATAATAGCTAACAACATTTTTAAAATTAACGTGAGTCTCCAACGGAGACGCACGTTAGTTAAAGCAATAAATCACACAAGCTAGGAAAGAATTTCAATACTCTTGTGTTTGATCGCGTTCCTCCTGTTCTGCTTCCAGAATCGCTAATAAAAGAGCTTCTTCCTGAATTTCAAACTCTTCTTCAGGAATTTCTCCCATATCAAAAGCAAGTTGGAGTGCAAGAAGTTGCTTGCTGAGATTCTCTTTATCATCAATTTCAGTACTCGCATGTTCTAAAATTTTTTCCCCAAGCCACGTTACCCCCATTAATGGGCCAGTAATCGGTAGTAGTAAGAAGCGCAGAACCATATTAATTTACACTTGTGTAGATTTGTAAAGCTGTCTCACAAGACCGTAATCTTGCTGATGACATTATATAAAACATTACTTAGTCTTATGTTGATGCCAAAATGTGTTGGATTTGAGTTCAGTTCAGGTTTATTGACATCTGTATTTTATATTCCCGATGTGCAAAAAATTACTTTTACATAAAATTATTACTGACGAGGTACTTAGAGCTTGACAACAGTATTAAATGCATCTCCCCAACGATTTGTCAATACCCCTGCTATTCAACGCATCGCTCAACGTGCTTTGCGCTATCTACAGTCAGGTTTTTCAATACATTTACGTGGTGCAGCCGGAGTCGGAAAAACTACTCTGGCAATGCATCTAGCTGATTTGCTCAACCAGCCGATCATCCTCTTATTTGGAGATGATGAGTTTAAAACCTCTGACTTGATTGGTAATCAATTAGGTTATACCCGTAAAAAGGTTGTTGATAACTTCATCCACAGCGTTATCAAAGTTGAGGATGAACTCCGACAACATTGGGTTGATGCACGATTAACCCTAGCTTGTAAAGAAGGATTTACGCTGGTTTACGACGAATTCAATCGATCGCACCCGGAGGTAAATAACGTTTTACTCTCCGTACTTGAGGAGAGGTTGTTGGTATTGCCAACAAATCAACAGCGAGCCGAGTATATCCGGGTTCATCCTAAGTTTCGGGCAATCTTAACATCAAATCCTCAAGAGTATTGTGGAGTTCATTCAACTCAGGATGCTTTGATGGATCGTGTTATTACCATCGATATGCCTACACCTGATGAACTGAGTCAGCAGGAAATTGTAGTTCATAAAACAGGTATAGATTCTGAGAAAGCAGAAGTAATTGTCCGCTTAGTACGGACGTTTTGGAGTCGATCTGGTTCTGGACAGGGCGGTGGATTGCGTTCCTGTCTGATGATTGCCAAAATCTGCCACGAACACGAAATTTCCGTCAACCCTGGAGATCCTAGCTTCCAAGATATTTGTGCCGACATCCTGCTTTCGCGCACGAATCAACCTCTCATAGAAGCAACTCGGCTACTGGAGGAGGTTTTAAGTGAATTGCATCATAGTATAAATACTCAAACTCAGTCGTCAGAGATAATACCAGACAGCCAAAATCAGATTGTATTGGAACAACGAGTACCTTACGAGCATGAAGTCTACAACTACCTGTGTAATTCTCCAGGAAGGCGTTTCTCTGAATTGGCAGTAGAACTAGGGATCGATCGCAGTCAAATTGTCGCTGCACTCAAGTCTCTCAGAGAGCAGGGAGTATTAGTCCAAATGCAGGGCAATGCCGAGTCGCCGAACATCTCACAAACAGTTGCTTTTGATTCTGGCCATTTAATAAACAAATGAGTACTAATACTAATCGGGGAGCTATCACTACATCAACTCAAGGTTCTACCTTGGCAGATATTCTAGAACGGGTTTTGGATAAAGGCATTGTTATCGCAGGAGATATTTCTATTTCCGTAGGCTCCACAGAACTGCTCAACATTCGGATTCGTTTGTTGATTTCTTCTGTTGATAAAGCCAAAGAGATTGGAATTAACTGGTGGGAGAGCGACCCCTATCTTAATAGTCAAACTCGCACCTTATTAGCAACTAATCAACAACTTCAAGAGCGTCTTGCCAGTCTAGAAACAGAACTGCAATCGCTCAAAGCACTCAATCCTATTAATCATCAGAATGCAGGCGATTAGCAAATCAAAAGGTTCCGATTCAGGTTTGGCGCCGTTATTACTGACGGTTGTTGAACTGATACGCCAACTCATGGAAGCTCAGGTGATTCGGCGAATGGATGCTGGCAACCTCAGCGACTCTGAACTAGATCGAGCTGCCGAAAGCCTCCAACAGCTTGAACAACAGGTTGTTAAGCTTTGCGAGATATTTGATGTTGACCCAGCCGATCTAAATATTAACTTGGGTGAAATGGGAAATTTACTTCCCCAATCTGGAGGATACTACCCCGGTGAAACCTCTAGTCAACCTTCTATTTTAGAACTTCTCGATCGCCTATTAAATACGGGTGTTGTGGTTGAAGGTGACTTGGACTTAGGACTGGCTCAATTAAGCTTAGTTCATGCCAAGTTAAGATTAGTACTCACTTCTAAACCTTTGTAATACCAATTTTGGATTTTAGATTTTGGATTTTGGTGAAGCAGCGCGGTCTTGGGGGTTTCCCCCATGAGCGACTGCTGAACCCGAAGGGATTAAAAGCCTTTACTAGGAAGGTGTTATAAGAATTTCAAACAATACTTGCTATCCGATTTTGGTGTAACTTTTTTATCTATATTCTTCTTGGTAAGACATTCTTATGAGTTATGGCTTTTACATTTACGGAATTTTGACCTTGCCTGCTCCACAAAATTTAAATTTAGAGGGCTTAGATCGGCAACCCGTACAAATTAAAATTTTGGATGATTTTGCAGTCATCTACTCCCAAGCACAGCAAGAGCGTTATTTGGCCAGCCGTCGTAACCTGCTAAGTCATGAGA
The DNA here is from genome assembly GCF_001712795.1 of Nostoc sp. KVJ20. GTDB lineage: Bacteria > Cyanobacteriota > Cyanobacteriia > Cyanobacteriales > Nostocaceae > Nostoc. The sequence continues at coordinate 80,749 of NZ_KV757638.1, read as the reverse complement.
AAGTCCTTGAGGAGATCATGCAAGGAGGCGATCGCTATTTACTGCCTGTGCAATTTGGACTTTTGGTTTCAAGCTGGGAAACGGTTTCACAGCAATTAATTCGTCCTCATCAAGAAGAATTGACGCAATTGCTTGCAAAGTTATCGGGTTGCCGAGAAGTTAGTGTCAAAGTTTTTTGGGATATCGAGGCAGAAATTCAGGGACTATTGGCAGAACATCCAAATCTCAAAACCGAAAGGGATAAGCTAGTGGGTCAACCCCTGAGTATGGAGCGGGTAATCCAAATAGGGCAAACCATCGAACAGGGAATGAGCGATCGCAAGCAAGGGATCATAGATGTATTTAAAAGCACACTCAACTCCATTGCGATCGAAGTGGTAGAAAATACTCCCCAAATGGACACAATGATCTACAATTCAGCCTACCTAATTCCTTGGGAAGCAGAATCACAATTTAGCGAATACGTTGAAGCACTCGATCGCCAATTTGAAAACCGTTTGCGAATTCGCTACAACAATTTCACTGCCCCGTATAACTTTGCTCGTCTTCGATTAACCATTTCCAACTGATTAATTCCTCTCGCTGTGAATAGCAATAAAAATTGAGAATGAAAAATTATTGAAACTTTGAATTTTTCTCTGTCTTTTATTTAAGAGGATGTTTGAAAAGTCCTCTTGTCGATAGCAAAACGTTATAGATCCCCCTAAATCCCTCTTGTAAAGCTACGGTGTACGCACAAGTTATGGAATCACTACCAGTCATTGAATTACCCCACCCTAACCCTCCCCTTGTAAAGGGGAGGGAACTAAATTTTCCGTTTTCCCCCCAATACATCGGGGGGATTAAGGGGGGTAATTAAAGGGGGATCTAAAAGTGCCCAAAATCATAGTGAAACACTTTTCAAACAACCTCTAAGTAAAATCAATGGACGACATATTTAAAGGATTTGAACACCTATTAGAAATTGCCAAAGCGTTAGAAGAAAAAGTAGAGAAAGGGGAGTTAAAAACTTCTATTCAAATTCGGTCTCATAATCTCAGTAGTATTCCTCGGCAAGGCAATATTCCGAGAACAAGGAGTTCCAGCCGAGTCAGATCCAATTCCACCGATGCAGCTACACCAATGGATGATGTTGATGATGTCACCACCCCATCAGCTAACAAGAACTCAAAAGCTTCTTGGCAAGGTATCGGCGGCTTGGGTGATGTTCTCAAGGAAATCAGAGAATTAGTCGAAATTCCCCTTAAACGTCCAGATTTATTAGCCAAATTAGGTTTAGAGCCTCCGCGTGGGGTTTTGCTAGTTGGCCCGCCCGGTACGGGAAAAACTTTAACAGCCCGTGTTTTGGCAGAAGAGTTAGAGTTAAACTACATTGCCATCAATGGCCCAGAGGTGATGAGCAAGTATTACGGGGAAGCAGAAGCTCGTTTGCGAAGTATTTTTGAGAAAGCAACTCGTTCTGCTCCCTGCTTGATATTTATTGACGAAATTGACAGCCTTGCCCCAGATCGCAGCCAAGTGGAAGGTGAAGTTGAAAAAAGACTAGTGGCGCAGTTGCTTGGGTTAATGGATGGGTTTGCCAAAACCGAGGGCGTAATTGTATTAGCAGCAACAAATCGTCCCGATTATCTCGATCCGGCGCTTCGTCGTCCGGGGCGCTTTGATCGCGAAGTTCATTTTCGGGTTCCCGATCGCAATGGACGATTGGAAATTCTCACGATTTTAACAAGTGCCATGCCCTTGGAGACTTCGGTTGATTTAGGAGCGATCGCCGATTTAGCCGTTGGTTTTGTCGGTGCCGATATCAAAGCTCTTTGTCAGAAAGCAGCCTACATTGCCCTGCGTCGTCAAGTCCCCTCACTCAACAGTCCCGTTCCTGAGAACATGACTATCATCCAGCAGGATTTTCTGGAAGCAATTAAGGAGATAAAACCCTCAGTTCTCAGGGATGTAGCAATTGAAGTACCGAGTGTCAGTTGGGATGACATTGGTGGTTTGGATGATGTTAAACAAAAACTTCAAGAATCTGTAGAGGGCGCACTCCTTTATCCCGAACTATACGAGCAAACCAAAGCCAAGCCTCCCCGTGGAATTCTGTTGTGGGGGCCGCCTGGAACGGGAAAAACATTACTTGCAAAAGCGATCGCTTCCCAGGCTAGAGCCAACTTTATTGCTGTGAATGGCCCGGAATTACTCAGTCGATGGGTAGGAGCCGCAGAACAGGCAGTCAGAGAACTCTTTCGCAAAGCTCGGCAAGCAGCTCCTTGCGTTGTGTTTATAGATGAAATTGATACCCTAGCACCAGCACGGGGAAGATTCACAGGTGATTCTGGAGTTAGCGATCGCGTTGTCGGTCAACTACTCACCGAATTAGATGGGTTGCATGAATGCCCGAAAGTACTGTTAGTAGGAGCAACCAATCGTCCAGAAGCGCTCGATCCTGCCTTGCTCAGAGCTGGAAGATTGGACTTACAAATCAAAATCGATCTACCAGATCGAGCCAGCCGATTAGCGATTTTAGGAGTTCACAATCTAGATCGTCCCTTGGTTGATGTCGATTTAGAAACTTGGGCGACAGTTACCGAGGGTTGGAATGGTGCAGACTTGGCTTTATTGAGCAATCAAGCTGCTTTAAGCGCAATTCGTCGATACCGCGCCCAGGGATTGAGTGACTCCAGCTTGATTCAGATTACAAATGATGATTTCCAAGTTACATATCAAATGCTTGCCAATCAGCATCAATCTCAATAGAAGGCAGGAGGCAGGAGGCAGAGGGCAGGAGGGACAAGAGAAGAGGGTTTTAGTTAAATTTACTTTTAGTTACATAGTTCTGTTTATTTGCATCGTTCTACTTAAGTAGCTTCCGCTCTGAACTTCTACGTTTTTTATAGTAAATATTAATACTTAGTTTTGGCACAATTAAGCATAAAAATTCTTACCTCTTCTTCCTGCCTCCTGCCTCGTGCCTCCTGCCTCCTGCCTCATCCCAACTACAAATATTTACGCCGTTTTACTTATGTCAATATACGCCTATGGTATTCTAGTCCCCACCGCATCACCACTTGTTCTACCTTTAGGGATGGAAAGGAATATTGAACTAGTTTACTCTTCTGGTTTAGGTGCGATCGTAGAGTCGGAAATCTCACTGGAGGCAATACAGGCAACGGATGAGCGTTTACTTCAAGCTGTATTAAACCACGATCGCGTAATTCGAGAACTTTTTCAACAAACTCCCCTTCTTCCCCTACGCTTTGGGAGGGGTTTTACCTCGCAAGAAAAACTGCTGAATCATCTAGAAAAGCACCAAGAGCAATATCTAGAAGCCCTAACTCAGCTAGCAGAAAAAGTTGAGTACACTTTAAAAATGACACCCTGTGATTTGGTTGACGATTCTGAAACTATTGATGCTAAGGGAAAAGCCTATTTATTGGCTAAAAAACAACGCTACCAAACACAGCAAGCATTTCAAACACAACAATGCCAACAGTGGGAACTCTTGAGCCAGTTAATTCTCAAAAAATATACAAATGTTATCTGTGAAACTCGACAGTCAGATGTGCGGCAAATCCACTTTTTGGCACAGCGTAACGATTCAACGCTCAGTACGCAGCAGTTTTCACTCTGGCAGGTACAATGCTCACACTGGCAATTGGCACTGAGCGAACCTCTGCCACCCTATCATTTTCTAGAAAATACTCTCACATAAATTCATAAAAAATAATATTTAAAACTTTCCCAGAAAAATAAAGATGAGATAATTTTTTCTTTATTTTTTTTATTTTCTTATATTTATCTTATATTTTTGGGAACACTAAACCCAGGAAGAATAAAACACATTGTGTAAGTTTTACCTACTGCTCAATCAGAGCAGGATGAAATCAATAATTAGAGTTGTGAGAGTAAAAGAAAATGGCTGTTGAAAAAGTTAACTCATCTTCAAGTTTGGCTGAAGTTATTGACCGCATTTTGGACAAAGGAATTGTAATTGATGCTTGGGTACGTGTTTCTTTAGTTGGTATTGAACTGCTATCAATAGAAGCTCGGATTGTGATTGCTTCAGTTGAAACTTACTTAAGATATGCCGAGGCAGTTGGTTTAACATCTCAGGCTGCTGTTCCATCTGCTGCTTAACACCACATTAGAAAAAGCTAGTCTTTATGGCTTCTAAGCTGATGCGCGTCTAAAGTATATAAACACTCTTGATGGTCGTTGACTGATGACTGTTGACGGGTTTTCGGTTAACAGTCATTAGTCATCAGGTCAATGTACAAATTAAATGCGTAACAGTTTATTGAATATAGGAATCATATTTGATTTTTGAACAAAACTTAGTACATCTTTATTCCTTTTTACCAGTCTCCATTCCTTTACCTCTACGAGTGATTCAGAAATCAAATTGGATTGCTATATTTCTAGTTAACAAAATAGGAGATATCATCTGATGGCTCTCAAGAATTTATGGGAACAAGAGCGATTGCAGCGATTGCAAATAACTGCTGAACGCCGTCAACAAGTTAAGCAGTGGAAACAGCTAACTCAACAAGAATTTCAGCTGCAAGCAGATGTGCTTCATCAAGAATTGAGCAGTTTTGTTACCACGCTTGACAACAACAGAAAGTTACAACAGCAGCAATTTCAGCAAGAGATCATCGAGCGGCAATTGGAAATATTGCAAATAAAAACAGATGTCTCGCAACGCCAGCAAGAATACCGCCAACAGCGGGCAGCAAAGGCTCAGGCATTATTCCAAAACTTGCGAAATTTCCGGGAAATCTTACATAACAGTGTTTGGGGCGATTGCAGTCAAGAACAAGCAGTTTCCCCGACTCCTGCTAAAGAAGAGAAATTAGTTGCAACAGTTCCAAAATGGTCAATTTCTCGTTCTGCAATTAAAGGCGCTGGTTTTCGTCCTTCCGCCAATACGATGACTAAGAAAGTGCCTGCCTTGAATGCGGATACTGTTAAATCTAAAGTGCAGCAATACATTCAGCAAGCTGAAGGAGCTACTCTGATAGAAATTGAAGAAGTGATAGGCTTAAGCCGGGTGCAAACGATAGATGTCCTGCGCTCCTTGATTAAGCAAGGGGTACTAGAACAACGCGATCGCCAATACTTTATTCGGCAACAAGCAATTTCTTGACAAACTTACATTCAAGCTGATTTTTTGTATTTGCAGACTACCTAGCGATCGCTTGTCTCTCTCGCCTTAAGCAGCAGAGTACACAACCGATAAGCATTAAAGCTGGTCTATGCTTTGTACTATTCAACATTTCCATCTTTTTCCGGTCTGTATTGACAAACAATTTGCTCAGTAGCAGTAGATGTAATATGGCAAAAAGTTAACCTATTAATAATTAGAAAAAGAGCTTAAATCTTTGTTCAAGTTTCCGGCTTTTAACTTTAAAAATATCCAGATTAAAAAGGGATATAACAAGTTTGTGTAGCTCAATCAAGGTTTTAAACTATGCTATTGGCAATTGCACGATGAAGTTAGTAAGCTGGATTGTTTGAGGAATTCTAATGTAAATGCAAAACTCAAGATATATAAGGAGGTGCGATCCATTGTGAATCAATTGATCAACCAACTTCAAACTAAATTATTTACAGGTAGGCTGAATCTTGAAGCAAGAGATGGGCCGACTTGGACGCTATATTTTCGTTTAGGACGATTAATTTGGCAGGCTGGCGGTTCTAATGCCGATGAGCGATGGCGACGACACTTGTTGCGGTACTGTTCTAATCTGGATGTGACACAGTTGGAGCAGCTTGTCTCTCCCCAGGAAAATTATCGCGAGTATTCCATTCTTGTTAAGTTGCGAGAACAAAAATTAATCGAACAACAACAACTCGTTAGCCTGATTACAAGCTCAATAGCTGAAGTTCTGTTTGATATAATGCAGTACATTGAAGCCAAAAGAAATGGCGACAATCCAGCAGGGCAGTTGTCACATACTACCGTTGTTGGTGAAGTTCCTGGGGTTCTTTTAGCTGTAATACCAACTGAGGAAGTCTTGAAAAAGGCTACACAAGCCTGGCAAGAATGGCGAGATGCAGGACTGGCAACCTACTCGCCCAATTTATTTCCGATCATTCAAAAAATTGAGCTACTTCAAGGACAAGCATCCTCTAAACAGATTATTGCTCTAGTTGATGGCACAAAAACTTTACGAGGTCTAGGGCAAAAAAGCGGTCGGGATGTCTTAGCTTTAACTCGGTTATTGATGACATTGGTAAAAACAGGGGCGATCGCTTTTTCACCCACCCCAAAACTCAGGCAGGTTGGGATTAGTAAAGAAACTGGCAACCCCTCCAGTGCAGTTAACAATTCCAATTCTTCACTAAAGGCAGAAGAGGACACTGTTTTACAAGTTGCACCCAATTTCAACAAAGTTGCTCCCCCAGCGACTAGTAAAGAAATTGTCAGCCCATCCAGTGCAGTTAATAATTTCAATTCTTCACTGAAGAAAGAAGAGAACACTGTTATACAAGTTGCTCCCCCAGCAGCCGGAAACAAAAATCAACCCACAATCAAAGTCGAAGAAAAGACTATTTTACAAGTTGCCCCCCCAGCAGCTAGTAAAGCAATTATTGATGTCTCAAGACCTTTAGTTGCCTGTGTGGATGATAGTCCGATGATCTGTCGCAGTTTGGAGGAAATTCTCACCCATCAAGGTTATCGCTTTGTTGGCATTCAAGATTCCTTGACGGCAGTTTTAAACCTAATTAAAAGCAAGCCAGACTTCATTTTTTTGGATCTTTTGATGCCAAAAGTGAATGGCTATGAAATTTGTTCTCAAATCCGTAAAACTCCAAGTCTCAAAAATGTGCCGGTTGTCATCTTAACGGGGAAAGATGGAATAGTAGATCGGATGCGAGCAAAATTAGTAGGGGCAACTGACTTTATGGGTAAACCTGTAGAAGCAGACAAAGTACTCAATGTGCTTCACAAGTATTTAAGCGTTTAGGTTGAAGCGACAGTCATGCCAGTAGCTCCCCTACATCCATTTTCAAAACAGATTTTGGATTGTAAATTGCTTTCTATATCTGGCTTGGTGTTAATTCATTTGTCGCAATAATTTGTCAAATTCTAAATTAAATAGTTAGGAAAAAATGAAAAAAGTTCTTTTAGTTGAAGATAGCCTCACAGAATCCGAAAAGATGACACGTTACCTAGAGCAAGGAGGATATTCAGTTTATGAAGTTCGCAGTGGTGAAGAGGCTCAACTCAGGTTGAAACAACAAAAACCTGACTTGATCTTACTAGATTTGATTTTGCCAGGACAAAGTGGATTTGAGTTCTGCCGCAAGTTGAAAGCCGATCCGACAACAAAAGGAATCCCGGTAGTGATTTGCTCAACTAAAAACACAGATGTTGATAGAACTTGGGGCAATATGAGTGGTGCCGATGGCTATTTAGTCAAACCTGTAGATGAAAATACCTTGCTCCAGACTGTTAATAAATTTATTCGCTAAAGGAAACTAGGGCAATGGTACAGGGCAATGATAGCTTTTCTTCGTTACCCATAAATAGCCAATTTCGACTTGAAAACTCTCCTCAAGGAAACAACCAGAGGTTTTTAAGATTTCCGTTGAATGGAAAGGTAAATGGGTTACTTCCATTAGCTGATTTGCGGGGAGTAATTCAAGTTGCACTGACCGAGATTTTGCCAGTACCGCAGGTAGCAGAATTCTTGTTAGGCATAATGAATTGGCGGGGAGAAGCGATCTGGATTCTTGATTTAGCAGCTTTGTTGGGAGCAACACACTGGTGTCGGCGAGAAGGTGTGCGTAACTCTGGCATGGCGATGCTTGTTCAAGTCCAGAATCAAACCGTCGGGCTGTTGGTGGAGCAAGTCAATACCATTGAAGTTCACGATCCCCAAGAACGGTTAGAGATTTCGACATCGATGTTACCTGGCCGACTAGGCTCATTTTTACAGGGTTACTTTGTGGATTCTCAAGGTAGCCCTTTGATGTTACTTGACACCCAGATTGTGATTCAAGCCCTTCAGCCTCTTTAACACTAGACCTCTTGCAAAAATAGTTTTGCACTCTTGGGGGAAAGGGGAAAGGGGAAGGGGGAAAGGGGAAGGGGGAAAGGTAAAAACCTCGCCCCGCACTTCAGGCCTCTACGCTAACGTGGGCGACTTGTTCATTCCTTTTCCCTCTTTCTTATCCCTTTTCCCGACTTCTGCAAGAAGTTTACTCTGCATTCTACTCCTTAACTCCGACAACCTTCATAGCAAGAAAGATCATGGTAGCGCAACACAATCTTAGATCCAGCCAACCTCAGTCAAATCCCAGCAACGGTTATAAGGAAACTGATAACGGGCATACCGTTGATGTACCAGCAAAACAGCAAATCACCTCCGCTCTAGAAGAATTGCGAACTGAACTGGATCAAGCTGATTGGGTGGAAACAGGGCCATTGCGAGAGAGAATCCGCAAGTTAAAAGAACTGCTAAGTGTGTTGCCATATCAAGACGGAGGAGATGGATTAGAGGTTGAGCAAGTACAGGCGATCGCTAGCAAAATCCGCCAATTTTCCGATCTAGATACTTTGCTCGCCACTGCTGTCATAGAGATACAAAGCGCATTACAAGCCGATCGCGTCGTGCTGTATCAGTTTACGAATCCGACGCAGGGGATAGTTGTTGCGGAGGCGATGAGGGATGGCTTTACCCCAATGCTGAAGGAAAAACTGCCCGCCGTCACTTTTGGGTTGGGTTCTGCCAAGGTTTATCAACAAGAAAAATTAGTCGCGATCGCAGATACCTACACTGCAAACTTGTCTCCTTACCAAAAGCAACTCATGGAGCGGTTTCAGGTAAGAGCTTGTGTGAGTTTGCCAATCTTAATAAAAGATGAGGTTTGGGGTTTGTTGGTAGTGCAGCAATGCACTGCTACTCGCCAGTGGCAAAATGCTGAAATTAAGTTATTAAAATTGATCGAGCAGGAATTAGAAGCGCAACTGCAAGTTGCCGTGATTCAGGCTACGTTGCAACAAGAAGTGGAAAAAGACCAAATCATGGTGGGTGTAGCGAATAAAATTCTCCAGTCCAAAGATTTGGATACCATCTTTCGCGTTACCACCCAAGAAGTAAGACAGTCACTAAAATGCGATCGCGTCGCAATTTATCGTTTCCAGCCAGATTGGAGTGGGGAATTTGTCGCTGAATCTGCTGGATCTGAGTGGGTTTCTCTATTAGAAGAACAGCGAAACAACCCAGCAATTGTCAATAACGTTAACTATTGCAGTGTGAGGAACCTTGCAGACGAAGGGGGATTGGCTGGGACAACCGGGCGATCGCCCAGTGCAGATAGCTACATTCAGCATAGCCAAGGCAAAAATTTCCATCGCGGACAGATTTATCGAGTCAATAATGATATTTACAGTGCTGGTTTTTCTGACTGCTATATCAAAGTTTTAGAAACCTATCAAGCCAAAGCATACATTATTGTTGCCATCTTCCAGGGAGAAAAGTTGTGGGGCTTGCTCGCTGCCTATCAAAATTCTCAGCCTCGTCAGTGGAAAGATAGTGAAGTTCGCCTAATGGTGCAGGTTGCAACTCTGTCTAGTATTGCGATTCAACAGGTGCAATATCAGCAACAACTTTATCACCGCTCTGAAGAGTCAGCCAAACTTGTTGAACGAGAACGTACAGTTTTCGGCATCATTGAAAAGATTGGGCAAGCAACGGATCTTCGCACCCTTTTCCGCACTACCACCCAAGAGTTGCGGCGATTTTTAAAATGCGATCGCGTTGTCATTTATCAAATTTATCCAGACTGGAGTGGAGAAGTTATCGCTGAATCTGTGGCTGCTGGTTGGTCGTCACTGTTGGAGATGCAGGAACAAGACGGCATTTTAAAAACAGGTCTGATATCTTCAGAGCGTTGCAATATTAAGGATTATGCCTCCCCTATTAAACCTGATGCCGATACCTATCTGAAGGAAACGCAGGGTGGAGTATACACCAAAGGAACGCGCTTCCGCAAAGTCAACGATATTTCTGCTGCTGGTTTTTCACCTTGTTATTTAGAAACATTAGAGAAGTTCCAAGCCAAAGCATACATTAATGTTCCCATCTTCCGCGCTGGTAATCTTTGGGGTTTGTTAGCAGCCTATCAGAATTCTGATGTGCGGAAATGGACTGAAGAAGAAATCGGTGCTTTATTGCAGATCGGCGAACCGTTGAGCATTGCCCTCCAGCAAGCTGAATATATCGAACAGCTACGGTTAAAAAATATCGAAATGACCCAAGTAGCTGAAGTAGAAAACGCGATCGCGCGAATGGCGGATAGAATGCGTCAGTCCCAACAGCTAGAAACCATCTACCGTACTACCTTGGGAGAATTGCGGCAGTTGTTCAAATGCGATCGCCTAGCAATATATCGCTTCAACTCTGACTGGAGTGGTGAATTTATGGCTGAATCTGTAGGAAGTGACTGGGTGCCTCTGGTTGGCCCCGATATCAAAACAGTATGGGAAGACGAACACCTACAGCAAACCCAAGGCGGGCGCTATCGCAACAATGAAACTTTTGTCGTTAATGATATCTATACTGTTGGTCATGCCCAGTGCCACATCGACCTGTTGGAGCAGTTTCAGGTTAAAGCTTACACCATCGCCCCTATTTTTGCTGGAAACAAACTTTGGGGTTTATTAGGAGCCTATCAGAATAGCGGGTCGCGCCAGTGGAATTCCGAGGAGGTGCGATTACTAAGCAAATTGGGCATTCAATTGGGGTTAAGCGTGCAGCAAGTTGAGTACGTCGGAGAACTGAAAACGAAGAATGCAGAGTTGGCGCGGGCAGCAGAAGAGGAACAAGTGCTGACAGGGATGGTGGAAAAAATTCGCCAAGCTCAAGAGGCAGAGACAATTTTCCTGAATGTGCTGCCAAGTTTACGCAAACAATTACAGTGCGATCGCATAGCAGTATTTCGCTTTCATCCCGACTGGAGTGTGGAGTTTGTTGCCGAATCCGTAAAAGATAAATGGTTGTCTTTAGCTGATTCCGACATCAAAACGATTTGGATGGACGATCACTTACAAGAAACTCAGGGCGGACGCTATCGCAATCATGAAACCTTTGTTGTCAATGATATCTCCACTGCCGGTCACGTTCAGTGCTACGTAGAGATATTAGAAAAAATCCAGGCCAAAGCTTACGCGATCGCCCCGATCTTTACTGGAAGCAAACTCTGGGGCTTTATAGGAGCATACCAAAATACTGGCCCTCGGCAGTGGAAATCCAAGGATGTGCAACTGTTGAGAAAAATAGCTGTGCAAATGGGTATAGGGTTGCAACAGGTTAAGTATATCGAACAGCTCAAGAAGAAGAATGCAGAATTAGCGCGAACCGCAGAAGGGGAACGAGCATTGACACGGCTGGCAGAAAAAATCCGCCAAGTTCAAGAGCTAGATACGATTTTCCGCAATGCCTTACCAGAATTGCGATCGCATTTGGAATGCGATCGTTTAGCCGTGTATCGCTTCAATCCAGATTGGGGTGGCGAGTTTGTTGCCGAATCCGTCAGTCGTGAATGGGTGGCTTTGGTTGGCCCCGATATCAAGACTGTATGGGAAGACGAACACCTCCAACAAACCCAAGGTGGACGCTATCGCAACAACGAGACGTTTGTGATTAATGACGTTTACACTGCTGGTCATGCCCAGTGCCACTTGAAAATTCTAGAGCAATTTCAGATTAGAGCCTATATCATCACCCCGATTATTGCCGGAAACAAGCTCTGGGGTTTGTTAGGAGCTTACCAAAATAGCGGGCCGCGGCAATGGCAAGAGAATGAAGTCAACTTGGTAGCGAAAATCGGCACGCAGTTTGGGGTTGCCGTCCAGCAATCGCAATACTTACAACAAACCTTAACCAAGAATGAGGAACTGATCAAACTGGCAGAACGGGAAGTAGCAAACGCCCGATTTTCTTATCGCCTGCCAAGTCGGTTAACAGAGATGGCCCAAAGTCGTGGTAATGTTCTCGAATTTATCCAGTTTGCCACCCACGAACTTCGGCAACTGCTGAAAGTAGATCGAGTTGGAGTTTACCGTTTTGAGCCTGATTGGTCTGGAGAATTTGTAGTTGAGTCTGTGAGTGGTGATTGGCCTAAGCTTGTGGGAACTAGCCTTGCCAAAGTTAGAGATACCTATCTCCAGTACAACCAAGGAGGGCGTTATGTCCGCAAAGAAAGTTTGCGGGTTGACAATATATATAGTGTCGGTCATGACGAATGTCACATCCAATTGTTAGAGATGTGGGGAACTAAAGCCTACATGATTTCTCCGATTTTTCAAGAAAATCGGCTCTGGGGGTTAATGGGAGTTTATCAAAATAGCGCACCGCGCCAGTGGGAGCAATCCGAGGAAGATGTTCTCAACCAAGCCAGCGTCCAGATTGGTATTGCCCTCAATCTTGCAGATTACCTAACACAGGTGCGTATTCAAGAGCAGCAACTAGCAGAAGCAGCAGAGCGCGAACGTACCGCCCGCGAAAAACTCCAACAAGGAGCAATGCGCGTTCTCATGGCTTTGGAACCATCCTTCAGAGGCGATCTTACCGTTCGCGCGCCCCTATCTGAAGATGAAATTGGGACGATCGCCGATGGTTACAATACTACGATCCAAAGTTTGCGAGATTTAGTGCGACAAGTGCAGATTGCTGCCAGCAGGGTGAGTGAAAATTCCAGCAATAACACTACCTCAGTAGTAAAACTATCTCACCAAGCTCAACAGCAGGCAGAACGGCTCGAACACGCTCTGGAACAATTACAAATGATGGTAACTTCCACTCAGATAGTTGCTGCTGATGCCCAAAAAGTCGGACAGGCGGTGCAAAGAGCTAATAACACCGTCCAAGCTGGTGATTCGCTGATGGAAAGAACCGTAGATGGGATTTTGGAGATTCGGGAAACGGTATCTGAAACAGCGAAGAAGATTAAACGCCTCGGTGAAGCTTCTCAGAAAATCTCGAAAGTAGTTAGTCTGATTGAAAACTTTGCCACTCAAACCAATTTGCTGGCACTGAATGCTGCGATCGAGGCTACCCGTGCTGGAGAGTATGGCAAAGGCTTTGCGGTGGTTGCAGATGAAGTTCGTTCCCTGGCTTATCAGTCGGCTAGTGCCACCACAGAAATTGAGCGACTCGTGCAAGAAATTCAAGCTGGCACCAACGAAGTTACCGAAGCAATGGAAATAGGGATTAGCCAAGTTGTCCAAGGCTCGAACTTGATCGATGAGACTCGTCATTCCCTGAGTGCGATCGTGGTAGCTACCAACGAAATTGGTGGACTGGTGCAAGGAATTACCCAAGCAGTTTCCCATCAAAGTCAGCAATCTCAGATGTTGACAGAAGCGATGATGGATGTTTCGGCGATCGCCCGCAAGACTTCAGAAAGTGCCATCCACATTTCCGAGTCTTTTGAGGAACTACGGATGACTTCACAACAACTGGAAACCAGCGTTAGCCAGTTCAAAGTTGACTGAGAATTTTAGATTTTAGATTTTAGATTTTAGATTATTTCGCTACTTCTTTCCTGCGGAACGCTACGCGAACCCAGGAGCAAGCTACATGCCCCGCCCTGTTTCAATTTACGATGTTTAGATTTTAGATTGAAGAATTTTTAATCCAAAATCCAAAATCCAAAATTGCTTGCCCCTTGTCGTCGGGGTCAATCCAAAATCCAAAATCTAAAATCCAAAATCTAAAATCCAAATTTGTTTGACTAATCTCGCAAAATGTGTTATGAACCCCGATCCCAGTAATCAAGAGCAGGCTTTTCTTGCGGAAGCGGCAGAGTTGTTGCAAACCATTGAGCAGAATTTGATCGGTCTACTTGATGAAAAAACAATAGAAAAAGTTCATGCCTTGATGCGAAGCGCCCATACTATCAAAGGGAGTGCTGCCAGTGTTGGGCAAGAAACTATTCAGACAATTGCCCATCATTTGGAAGATGTATTCCAAGCGTTATACGCTCCAGAACTGGAAATCGATCCAGAATTGGGTGCTTTGCTTCTAGATGCTTATGAGTGCCTGCGAACTCCATTGAGTGCAGCCTTGATGGGCTTATCCTGCAATGAGGCAGAAATACTCGATCGCACTGCCTCAATCTTTGCCCAACTTCAACATAAACTAGGCGACTTTTTTGGCCGCGAGGCTCCGCTTCCCAGTTCGGAAGAACTTGGCTTTGATGTGGTAGAGTCAATCTTTTCCGGGAGTGTACTCCAGGATTTGCAACAGCTGGAAACTGACATCCAAAGCCAAGATCCGCAACAAATTCAAACAACACTCAACTCTCAAGCCGAATTTTTTGTCGAACTAGCAGCATCTTATGGCTTATCGGGATTGGAAGAAATTGCCCAAGCGACCCTAAACGCGCTCAAAGCACATCCAGATAAAGTATTGCAAATCGCTCAGGCAGCTTTAGAAAATTTTAAAGCAGCTCAAATAGCAGTACTTGCAGGCGATCGCACTCAAGGGGGAGAGATATCTCCACAATTGCGAGAATGGGCAGGGCTAATTACTTTTGTCCCAGAACCGCAAGAACAGCCAGTTGCGATCGCTGCCCAACCAACACAAACTACTACAACTGAGAATAAGCCATCCCCTCTCCTCAGTGCCAGCGAAGCGGAATCAATTTGGTCGTTTTTCCCGAAGCGGACTGATAACTCCGTAGCGAAAGCACCGGAGGTACTGGAACCTATTTCTCATTCTCAGGATTCGGTAGTAATCCCCTCTGCCATAGAGCGGATTTTACAGTCAATCTGGATCGGAGATCCACAGACATCTTGCCGATACTCAGACTCAGATCGGCCAGCCTCTCCACCACCAGCGCCAAGCCTCCAGGCTCAGTCATCGGCATCACTTCCCAGTATCCGAGTAGCGATAGAACAACTCGATCGCCTCAGCCATACAATTGGGGAATTGCTAATCAGCGAAAACCAACAAAACCTGCAATCTAACCACATCCAGAAAGCAGCTCAAGACACTCTACTACAGTTTTTGTACTGTCAACAACAACTTAGTAAAGTTTTTACTTGGTCGGATCGACATCTGCTGCTTCCCGAACGCAAGCAGCGACATATACATGGATCTCCACGAGTTATCTCTCCTACCGAGGCACAATCCAATTTTGATGCCTTAGAAATGGATAACTATAGCGAGTTGCACATTCTCCTGCAAAATCTTACAGAAGACATGGTGCAATTAGGAGAACGGATTGAGGCTGTTAATGGCTTAGTTCAGCAATCTCGCTTCAGTCTCGGAAAGCGCAAGCAACTGCTTTCAGGAGCGCAGGAAGATTTGCTGCAAGCCAGAATGGTTCCACTGGGAACAGTGTTGAATCGATTACCCCGGCTGCTGCAACAGATGGTAGCAACTTATCATAAGCCTGTTGAACTCAAGCTTGGCGGTACTAAGGTACTGGTGGATAAAGCCATTTCTGAGCAGTTGTACGATCCCTTGCTGCACATGATTCGCAATGCCTTCGATCACGGTATTGAACCGGTAGAAACCCGTCGCCAGCAGGGTAAACCAGAAACCGGAACGATTACAATTAAAGCCTATCATCAAGGCAACCGCACTACTATTGAGGTACGGGATGATGGTCGAGGCTTTAACTGGGAAGCCATTCGTCAACGAGCGATAGAAAAACACCTGCTGACTTCCGAACAAGCCGCCTACGCCTCAGAAGACCAACTGGCAGATTTATTATTTGAACCAGGCTTTTCTACCGCCAAGCAGGTTGGTGAGTTATCTGGTCGTGGTATCGGCTTAGATGTGGTTCGCACTCAATTGCAAGCTTTACAAGGCTCGATTGTGGTGCGATCGCTTTTAGGGCAGGGAACCACCTTCATGCTGCAATTGCCCCTGAGCTTGACAACAGCACGCTTGCTCGTTTGTCAATCTCAAGGTATTACTTATGGCTTGCTGTCTGAAGGAGTTAGCCAGGTTTTATTACCGCAGCCAGAGCAGATTCAAGTCCAGCAATCTTTACATGGGCAAGGCAGCCAAAAATTCTGGCAGTGGGGAGAAGGGCAAAGTCAGCAACTAGTTCCCATCCGCTCGCTTGCGAATTTGTTGGATTACAAATATCCTTTATTCACCCAAGACCACAATTTAAACCTAAGTCCTTTTCCAGTCAAACAACGGAACACCATCGAACCTCTGCTGCTGTTGGAAACAGAGCATCAATACCTGTGTTTGCAAGTCGATCAGATTTTAGTCGAGCAGGAATTAGTAATTAAATCCCTCGGCAGAGTCCTGACTTTACCTAGTTACATCCAAGGCTACAGCGTGTTGGGCAATGGTAGTCTGACCCTAATCGTTGACCCGTTGGAGTTAGTTCGGCAAACTTGGGAGACAGATATGATGCCGACTTCCCCGGCATCAAGTCTTGCAATATTGCCCGCACCTGAGCCTGTTCTTGCTCTAGAGGCGCAGCAAACAACTATAACGCAACTGCAACAACAGCCGATGGAAGTTAATACAGCCGTTGCTCAACCTAACCGACTGACAGTGTTAGTCGTGGAAGATTCAGTTGTACAAAGGCAAAGTTTGGTGCAGACGCTCCAAAAAGCCGATTATCAAGTGTTGCAAGCAGGCGATGGTCGAGAGGCGATCGCGCAAATGCTGCAACACGGTGATGTTGATTTAGTGATTTGTGACATTGAAATGCCACAGATGAATGGATTTGAGTTTTTAGAACACCGTCGCCAAGACGAGCGTTTGTCCGGGATTCCTGTGGTGATGCTGACTACCCGTAGCGGACAGAAGCACCGCCAATTAGCTTTAGCTCTAGGGGCGAAAGCTTACATGACCAAACCCTATTCCGAACAGAGCTTTCTAGCCGCGATCGCCGAACTGGTTAATGGGTAAAGGGGAAAGGGTAAAGG
>NZ_KV757638.1:0-63812 GCF_001712795.1 Nostoc sp. KVJ20 | reverse complement strand
TCCCCTTTACCCTTTCCCCTTTCCCCTTTACCCTTTACCCTTTACCCTTGCTATGCTTAACACTCCCTTTCCGTTTAAGCGATTATCTGGCGCTGTAACCGATCGCGACTCCCTGCGAGTCGTTGTTTTTGCGATCGCAGACTATTTATTTGCCCTGCCAGTTGGTGCAGTTCTCAAGGTGATGGCTTGTCCCCCGATTCGCAGTACAGTTGAAAGTGGTATCGGGATGGTTGATTTGGGAGCGCAAACGATCACAATTGTGGACTTGCGCCAAAAGTTCATTTCGCAAATACAAGCCCAACAGCCGCATCAAGTTCCCTCTGCGGTTGACACTTCAGGGCGCTTCTTACTTCTGACTCAAACCCGGACTGGGGAAATTTGTGGCATTCCTGTGGACAAGCCCCCTGCTTTAATTGATATTCCTTTGTCAGCAGTGCGTCCGGTGCCGTGGTCTTATCGGCAAGTGGCGGAGTTAAGCTGTGTTAGCCACATGGCTGTTTTGCCTGTAGCACCGAACGAGGAACCACTGAAAGTACTTCTTTTTGGTATGAGCCAGATATTGGCTGATAAGTTGGGGTTGCCCGGAACAACCTCAACCTTGGCTCCTGGGCTGACATCAGGCGAACAACGGCAAAGATTTCTCCGTTTTTCCTTGGGCGATGGAGGAAGTGGATTGCTACCATTCCACTCGTTACAGGACATTATTGATCTCGCTAGCCAAGAAATTTCCCCAGCCCCGGCCTTACCAAGTTGGATTTTAGGTTTCTATAATTGGCAAGGACAGATGCTACGGGTGGTTGACTTGGAACATTTGCTTGGTTATGCGCCACTTTTGAAGCGGCAGTCACGACCAGAAAAGCCAATGGTTCTGGTTATCGAGTTGCAAAATCAGGTAATCGGGTTTTTGGTGGCTCATGTCTACGATGTAGAGTGGCAGGATTTACAGCAAGCACAATCGGCACCAACCGACTTTTCCCCAAACAAACTGCTAAATTTTGTTCAAGGTATTCTGCCAGACGATCGCTGGATTTTAGACACCAGAGCGATCGCCCAGACATTGCAATGGCAAACCCACTGATTTAACTTGATGCTGCAAGGAGTTTTCTGTGACGATCGCAACTTTAGACCCTAATTCTGAAACCCAGCCTGTTGAAAATGAAATCCAGATAGAAGAAATTTTGGCTAATGTGGCTGTAATCAAAGCAGTCTTTCAATCTGCTAAGGGGCCAAAGGTCGCTCAATTGCAGCAGAAGGTGAGTCAAATCGAAGCTTTTGTCCAAGCTTTGGCTAAGGATTCGCCCAGTGACAATGATGAAAATGTTCGAGGAGCTTTTCAACTCCAGCGAGAACAACTTGCGGCCATTGATCGCCAAATGCAGCAGACAAAAAGTCAAACTGCACTTTTGGAGGTTACAGTCACCGCCCTTCGAGATGTTCTCAACGCCGATCGCGTTTTGATTTATCGTTTTGAAGAAGATAATCGTAGTCGAGCGATCGCTGAAGCAATACAAGCGGGTTGGACATCCCTGCTCAACCAATCCCTACCGATAAATTTGTTTGTTAATAAACCCGATGTTGGCGACGGACAAAACTCCCTCAACAACCTAACTGAAGTATTAGAATTAACTCCCCGCCAACAGCAATTTTGGCAACGCTTTCAGGTGCAAGCTAGCCTCTGCTTGCCCTTAATTGTCAAACAACAGCCTTGGGGTTTTTTAGTTATTCATCATTGCCTCCAACCCCGACAATGGCAGGAAGCAGAGCGCAGTTTGCTACAACAAGTAGGAATGATGTTGACAATTAACTTGCGCTGGGCTGAAATAGTAGCTCCACCTGCTCAACAGCAAAAGGCTGAATCCTGCGATCGCTCTGAGTTACTAGTGCCATTTCAGCAGGTGAGCCAAGCTGTACAAGCAGGAGCAAGAATCGCCGAGCTTGCCGGCGAGCATTTAATGTCTATTCAAGATACTGTTGCTATTACTAATAAACAGCTGCAATATCTTGGTGAATTTTGCGAGCAAGCTTCTGACTTTATTCGCCTTGTGGAAGGCTTGAGTACCAAAATTCAGGTTTTGTCCTTGAATACAGCCATCGAAGCCACAAAAGCTAGCGATCGGGAACAAGGTTTGCTAGCGGCTGCCGAACAGGTGGAAATTCTCGCCCGTCAAGCCCGCGATAGCACCCTAAATATAGAGGAATGGTTCCAAGAACTCCAGGTGGCAGCAGCAGACGTTGCTTCTGCGATCGAACCGTGCGATCGCCAAATCAGTGCGGGGTTGGAGTCAATCGCGCAAATCCAGGAGCAATTCAGAGCGATCGCCGATATCGCTGCTTGTAGCCTCCAAACAATATCGAAGCCATAGAATTGTCACCGAATTTTAGATTTTAGATTTTGGATTGAAGATTCAAAATTTAAAATCTAAACTGGTCTCAAGCAAGCGAATTTATTCGTGGAATAAATCCAAAATCCAAAATTTTTAGTTGAAGCCCCTGCATTGATGCTGGTGGGTAAATCTAAAATCCAAAATCCAAAATCCAAAATTCACTCACAAACCCCATAGAAACGAGAGTTGTTTTCATGAGTACCGATTTTGTCCCCCAACCGCAGAACGACGATCGTTTTCTAGAAGAAGCGATCGATCTGTTGCTGTTCTTGGAGCAGGAGTTGCCTAACTATACAAAAGACAGTAACCCTGCTACAGCTTTGGCTCTCATGGAAGCTGCTAGCTCTCTGCATTCGATTGCCATAGCAGCCGAGCTAGATGCCATTGCCATAGTTGCGGCTGCACTAGAAGAGATTTTTCAGCTTCTACATCAGTATCAGGCAACTGTCAACGCCCCGATCGCCTCCCTGTTGTCGGAAGGATTAGATTGTCTACAGATGCTATTGATGGCATTTTTAACAGCCTCGCAAATTGACGAAGTAGAAATTCTGGAGCGGATGTCTGCCATTGTTGCTCATCTACAAGCAGAGTTTGGCGATTCCCAAGAAACAAACCTTGAGACATCGATAGAGCAACCGCAAGAATGTGAAAAAGCAGGGGAGCAGGGAGTAGGGAGCAGGGGAGCAGGGGAGCAGGGGAGCAGGGGAGCAAAGGAGAGTTCAAATACCAAGTTCTTTCCCCTCCGCCCCTCTGCCCCTCCGCCCCTCTGCTCCTCCGCCCCTCTGCCCCCTGCCTCTTGTGAAACTAGCCCCCAGTCTGGCAGCCTTGTTTACGTAGATACCGAGCAGCTTCCCATCAATGTAGGGGAACTAGCAAACCCGAAAGAGTATGACGAAGGAGATTTTCATGCTTGGTTGGGGGATTTTTCCTTACCTACTGAAGCATCCCTAGTTAAATCTGTTCGCGATCGCCATCCACTCTCTTTACAAGAATCCATTTCTACCATTGTTGCAACAAGTATTCCAACCGCCACACCGATCAATATTCAGCATCTCGAACAACTAAATGTGCTAGTTGCAACATTATTAACTACATATAATCAGCAAGCCTGTCAAGAAGAACAACAGCAACATACGATCGGGCGGTTGCTCCGACAAGTTAAACGATTACAACACCTGCTGGATAATCTACAGGAATGGTCAGGACGTTTAGCAGCAATTTCAGATACCCTTTCTCCTCTAGCTGCTTCTCGCTCTCAGCAATTATACAGTACTCTGCAATCTGTTTTGGCTGAAGCGTCTCAGGTGGCATCAACTGTTGATTCGCTCAATAACAATCATCATCAACTCAAACAAGAACTCATACAGCAGGAAAAGTTACTTAAGCATTCTGCCAATTTAGTCAAAAAAGTTACAACTATTCCTTTAAAAGTAGCCTTAGAACCGTTGCATCGGCTTTGGTCTCAGTTACAAGCTCTACAAGATAAGTCTGCTAGACTACATTTACAAATTAGCGATATCCAAGTCGATCGGGCATTTAGCGATCGCCTCCATGCTCTCCTGTTGCATATAAGTTGCTATTTACTAGAGCAAAGTATTGAATCTTGCCAAACACGCCAACACCTTGGTAAAAATAGCAACGGTATCATCGAAATTAAAGTTTATCAGCAAGGAAATCAACTAATTATTGATGGCTGTGATGATGGCGCAGGACTGAACTTATCTCAAATTTATCAACAAGCTTTAGCCCAAGGACTCACCCTGACAAAACCAGGGGATATCTTACAAGAACTGGTAATTGAACCAGAGGTTTCATCTGTTTTATGCGATCGCGCTGCCTTAGAGTTAGGAGTAGAATTAACTGAAGTTTGCAAGCAATTAACAGCTATTCAGGGAAGAATAGTATTGAAGTCTAAAGCTGGACATGGTACAGCTTTCTCGCTCCAAATTCCCCTCGATCAAAAAATTGCTCAACTTATCGTCTGTCAAGCTAACTCCAGAGTTTATGCATTTATTGCCGATTCTGTAGAGCAGATTTGTCTATCGCAGTCCGAACAAATTATCCAAACTCAAGCGGGACGGATGTTATTTTTGCAGTCTTCTAGCACCAGTGGCTTCCTTAGTTGCGATGGTGAGCATTTAACAACAGAAATGCTCGTCCCTATCCACTTATTGACTGATGTGCTGATTTGTCCTAACCAGCTTCCTACCTCAGTTACTACTTACAACACAGATACACTAAATGCTTTCAAGCAGGATAAGCCTTTATTAGTATTTCGTTACTTAGACAAACGATGTGCTTTAGAAGTAGATTGCATCATTGGCAAGCAATCCGCTGCGATCCATCCTTTGGGGGAAGCAATCCCAGTTGCAGCTTATATCCAAGGAACTAGCATTCTTGCCAATGGGCAACTTAGCCTGGTTTTAGATGGTCATCTTCTCACAAAATCTCTAACTTGAATCATATGATGTCCGTCAAATCACTCATAATCAACAGTTTGTAGTGAGGACTTTAGTCCCCAAAGCCAGGACTAAAGTCCTTACTACGAACATTTTTTATTAAGTTTGATTAAACGGACATCATATCAATACCTGCCGAAATGCTTGTTGCACATGAATGATAGCAGTTTTAACCTCTGTGGGGAGGAAGTGAGGAGGATGACGGCGATCTGAGCATAAAAAATTTTACAAGGTTGGTAGCTGAGGGTTTGTTTTGGGATTGCTAAGGGAACCAAATTAACGGTATAGCCAAACACGCAATAGAGACAGCAATTGTTCGGTATCTACGGGTTTGGTGATGTAATCTGATGCACCTGCTTCTATACACTTCTCGCGATCGCCTTGCATGGCTTTAGCAGTCAGTGCAATAATCGGCAAAGATTTAAATTGATCGTTTTGGCGGATTAAGCGTGTTGTTTCGTAACCATCCATTTCGGGCATCATTACGTCCATCAAAATGACATCAATATCTGGTGTATTTTGTAACTGCGCGATTCCCTGTCTGCCATTTTCAGCATATAAAACCTGTATTTGATAACGCTCTAGCATACTGGTAAGGGCGAAGATATTCCGCATATCGTCGTCTACAATTAGCGCTTTTTTGCCTGTGAGTAAATAGTCTTGTGAATGCAGTTGTTCGAGTATTTGGCGCTTGGGTGCTGGTAAATTTGCCTGGACTCGATGTAAAAATAATGCTGTTTCATCAAGGAGACGTTCGGGCGATCGCACATCTTTAATAATGATTGTCTCTGCAATCCGTCTGAGTTCCGTTTCTTGAGTTTTGCTAATTTCTCTACCTGTGTAGACAATAATTGGCAAAGTTTTGCCGTGAGGTAGAAGTTTTATCTGCTCGATCAGTTCAAACCCAGTCATGTCGGGTAGCCCTAAGTCGAGGACAAGGCAATCAAAATGCTGTGAACGGATGGCTTCTAATGCTGCTGCACCAGTTCCCACGGCAATGGTCGAAACATCGCTGTTGCCAATTAACTCAACAATACTATGCCGTTGAGTGTCGTCGTCTTCCACTACCAATAAATTTTTCACCTGGCGCTCAACGAAACCTTTAATTTTGCTCAACGCCTCGGATATTGTCTCGCTGGTTAAGGGCTTTTGCAGATATGCGATCGCACCTAGTTGCAAACCGCGCTGTTTTCCTTCCTCAACGGTCATGATGTGTACAGGGATGTGCCGGGTATTTGGGTCATGTTTGAGACGATCCAATACCGTCCAACCATCCATTTCTGGCAAGCGGATATCTAGCAAGATGGCTGAAGGCAGGAATTGCTGGGCTAACATCAAACCTGTACTGCCGGTTTGGGCAGCTATCACTTTGAATCCTTGCTGTTGCGCCATCTCTAGAAGGATACGCGCAAAATTTACGTCATCTTCGACAATTAGTAAGACGCGATCGCCTCTTTCTATAGTAGTGCGATCGTCATTTATTAGTGGGGAGTGGGGAGTGGGGAGTGGGGAGTAGGGAGTGGGGAGTGAGGAGTGGGGAGTGGGGAGTGCCGATCTAGACTCAGCACTAAATTGTGGTAAATAGAATGTAAAGGTGCTACCTTCACCGGGTTGACTGATGAGTTTAATTTCACCGCCGAAGAGACGAGCAATTTCACGGCTGATTGATAAGCCTAATCCGGTGCCGCCATATTTGCGACTGGTAGAGCCATCGGCTTGCTGGAATGCTTCAAAAATCACTTTCTGTTTTTCGGGGGGAATACCAATGCCTGTATCGCTGACTGAGAAGGCAATTACCATCTGGGCACTATTTAAAGTTTGATGATCGTTGCTCCAGCCCAGCTTGGCTACCGCAATCCGTAAGCGTACCTCTCCTTGCTCTGTAAATTTAAAAGCGTTGGAAAGGAGATTTTTCAACACCTGTTGTATACGTTTTATATCTGAATAGATGGTGTTTGGCAATTCGGGAGCAAATTCAATTGCAAAAGCAAGTCCTTTACTCTGAGCAATTTGCCGGAAGTTGCGCTCAATTACATCACCCAACTCTCCTAATGGCATTTGAGTCATGTCAATGGACATCGTTCCAGATTCGATTTTGGCGAGATCCAGAATGTCATTAATTAACGTCAACAAGTCAGTACCGGCTGAGTAAATTGTTTGGCTGTATTCGACTTGCTTGGCGGTGAGGTTGCGATCAATATTATCTGTTAACAATTTTGCCAAAATTAACAAGCTATTTAGCGGTGTCCGTAGTTCATGGGACATATTGGCGAGAAATTCTGATTTGTATTTTGAAGAAAGGGCGAGTTGTTCCGCCTTATCTTCTAAAGACAGTCTTGATTGTTCAATTTCACGATTTTTGCGCTCGACTTCTTTCTTTTGTTGAGCTAACAATTCTGCCTTTTCTTCTAATTCGGCGTTGGTTTGTTGCAGTTCCTCTTGCTGTCCTTTGAGTAAATCTTCGGAGGCTTTGAGTGATTGGGCTTGTTGTTCTAAACGCTGGTTGGTTTCTCGGAGTTCGCTTTGTTGGGTTTGTAGTTCTTCGGCTAAAGATTGGGATTGCTTGAGTAATTCTTCCGTTCGCATCGATGCTGCGATCGTGTTGAGGACGATCGCTATACTTTCGGTAAGTTGGTCGAAGAATGTCAGATGAATTTCGCTAAAGCGGCGAAAGGAGGCTAATTCAATCACTGCTGTCACCTGTCCTTCAAACAGTACAGGTAACACCACGGCATTGAGGGGCGTGGCTTCTCCTAAACCAGAGGTAATTTTGACATAATCGTTTGGTACTTCCGTCAGCAGTATTCGCTCTTTTTCTAGGGCGCATTGTCCCACCAAACCTTCACCCAAGTAGAAGCGGTTAGCTAGATGTCTGCGTTCGCGGTAAGCATAGCTACTAATTAGTTTCAAATACGGCATATTGTCCCCAGACTCCATGAGGAAAAATACGCCGTGTTGCGCTCCTACTAAAGGTGCTAGTTCTGAGAGAATTAATTTAGATACGGTTTCCAAGTCTCGCTGACCTTGGAGCATTCGGGTAAACTTGGCTAGGTTAGTTTTCAACCAGTCTTGTTCGGTATTTTTCTGCGTTGTCTCCCGCAGGTTGGCAATCATTTGGTTGATGTTATCTTTAAGTATTGCTACTTCGCCTAATGCTTCGACGGCGATTGAACGAGTTAAATCACCTTTAGTTACAGCTGTAGCAACTTCTGCGATCGCTCTTAACTGAGTTGTTAGTGTAGCAGCAAGTTCATTCACATTATCTGTTAAATCTTTCCAAGTCCCAGCCGCCCCCGGTACTCTCGCTTGTCCGCCTAACTTCCCTTCAATTCCCACTTCCCGCGCCACTGTGGTTACTTGATTGGCAAATGTCGCTAGGGTATCAATCATCTCGTTAATTGTCTCTGCCAAGGTTTCAATTTCTCCTTTGGCATCTAGCATCAGTTTCCGTTTCAAGTCACCGTTAGCAACTGCGGTTACAACTCTGGCAATCCCGCGTACTTGGGCTGTTAAGTTCCCCGCCATCGAGTTAACGTTATCTGTTAAATCTTTCCAAGTACCCGCGACACCTTGGACTTGCGCTTGTCCGCCCAATTTCCCTTCAGTTCCTACTTCCCGCGCCACCCGCGTCACTTCACTGGCAAAGGAACTGAGTTGATCTACCATCGTGTTGGTGGTGTTCTTCAAATCCAAAATTTCACCTTTGGCATCGACGGTAATTTTCTTGGAAAGGTCGCCATTTGCTACTGCTTTCGTAACTTCGGCAATGTTGCGAACTTGTCCGGTGAGGTTCCCCGCCATTGAGTTCACGTTATCCGTTAAATCTTTCCAGGTTCCAGCAACTCCTCTGACGTAAGCTTGTACGCCCAATTTACCTTCCGTTCCCACCTCGCGGGCAACCCTGGTAACTTCTGATGCAAAAGAATTTAGCTGATCCACCATTGTATTAATGGTGTTTTTAAGTTCCTGAATTTCACCTTTGACATCGACGGTGATTTTTTTAGATAAATCGCCATTTGCTACGGCTGTGGTAACTTCGGCAATGTTCCGCACTTGCGCTGTCAAGCTTCCCGCCATGAAGTTTACACTGTCAGTTAAATCTTTCCAAGTGCCGGCTACACCTTTGACTTCTGCTTGTACGCCTAATTTACCTTCAGTTCCCACCTCACGAGCAACTCGCGTCACTTCACTTGCAAAGGAATTGAGTTGATCTACCATCGTGTTGACAGTATTTTTCAACTCTAAAATTTCACCTTTGACATCAACGGAGATTTTTTTAGATAAGTCGCCATTCGCTACGGCGGTGGTAACGGCGGCAATATTTCGCACCTGTGCCGTCAAGCTTCCCGCCATGAAATTCACGCTGTCGGTTAAATCTTTCCAAGTACCAGCCACGCCGCGCACATCTGCTTGGACACCCAATTTACCTTCACTTCCCACTTCCCGCGCCACCCTTGTGACTTCACTTGCAAAGGAGTTGAGTTGATCCACCATAATATTGATGGTATTTTTAAGTTCGAGAATTTCACCTTTGACAGCAACAGTAATTTTCTTGGATAAGTCACCATTTGCGATCGCAGTTGCAACTTCAGCAATGTTTCGCACTTGATCGGTGAGGTTCCCGGCCATTGAGTTTACATTGTCGGTCAAATCTTTCCAAGTGCCAGCCACTCCTCTAACTTCTGCTTGCACACCCAGTTTTCCTTCAGTTCCTACTTCCCGCGCCACCCGCGTTACTTCACTAGCAAAGGAACTAAGTTGATCCACCATTGTGTTGATGGTGTTTTTCAACTCCAAAATTTCGCCTTTGACATCAACGGTGATTTTTTTGGAAAGATCGCCATTTGCCACAGCAGTAGTCACTTCGGCAATATTCCGCACCTGTGCCGTTAAGCTTCCCGCCATAAAGTTTACGCTGTCGGTCAAATCTTTCCAAGTCCCGGCTACACCTTTGACTTCTGCTTGAACGCCCAGTTTACCTTCACTTCCCACCTCACGGGCAACCCGCGTTACTTCACTAGCAAAAGAACTGAGTTGATCCACCATAATATTGATGGTGTTTTTGAGTTCGAGAATTTCACCTCTGACATCGACGGTGATTTTTTTCGATAGATCACCATTGGCGATCGCAGTTGCAACTTCGGCAATATTTCGCACTTGTCCGGTGAGATTACCCGCCATTAAGTTAACGTTATCAGTTAAATCTTTCCAAGTACCAGCCACTCCTCTAACTTCAGCTTGCACGCCCAACTTTCCTTCAGTTCCAACCTCACGCGCTACTCTTGTGACTTCCGATGCAAAGGAATTCAGTTGATCCACCATCGTGTTGACGGTGTTCTTGAGTTCCAGAATTTCGCCTTTCACATTGACGGTGATTTTTTTTGATAGATCGCCATTTGCGATCGCAGTTGCAACTTCGGCAATATTTCGCACTTGTCCGGTGAGATTACCCGCCATCAAGTTAACGTTATCAGTTAAATCTTTCCAAGTACCCGCCACACCTTGGACTTCGGCTTGAACGCCCAACTTCCCTTCAGTTCCCACCTCACGGGCAACTCGCGTTACTTCCGATGCAAAGGAACCAAGCCGTTCTACCATTGTGTTGACAATATTAGCAGTTTGGAGAAACTCACCTTGAAGGGGTCTGCCGTCAATTTCTGTTGCGATCGTCTGGGATAAATCACCATTGGCGACTGACCGAATTACACGAGTAGTTTCAGCAGTTGGTTGAACTAAATCTGTAATCAGAGTATTGACAGAAGTAACACAATCTGACCAAGAACCGCGAACATTTCCGAGAGAGGCGCGATCGGCAATTTTGCCTTCTTTGCCGACAACATTACCAATCCGTTGTAGCTCTGCCGCCAGCCGCTCATTTTGATCAATAATATCATTGAGCGTATCAGCAATTTTCCCCGCCACACCAGTATGATCTATGGGCATCCGAGCCGAGAAGTCACCCTGTTTAACAGCATTCAGCGTTCTCAATAGCTGATTTAAATCTAGATTGTCGCTGTCTCTAGTTAACTGTTCGGTTGCCATAGCCTTATCCTTAATCTTGAATCTTGAGGAATTTTTTGTATTTTTTGCACCCCGTACCTAGTGAGATAACTTTTAGGTAATGCGGATAAAAATAGAGAGTAGGGAATAGAAAGTGGATTAAACTAATTTTGATGGGTGCGAGTGTAAGCAGTTAATAAAGACTGCAAACTAAATAGTATTGCCGTCGTATCTGACATCCCACTTAGCTAATGATAGCTAGTGGGACACTGTTATGCAGCATCAACCGTCGGCGAATACAGCATCGCACAGTAGAACACACAATGACAATTAAGATTACGTTTTTTGATTTTTGGAATTTGAGGAAAGCAGCAAATCAACAAATTCTAACTGATAACTGAGGTTTGCTAAAGTCATAAATATCTGGCAACTCGAAGGATTCTGACTAGTTCCCAGCCTCCAGGCTGGGAATCCATTCTGGGAGGCTCCGCCTCCAGTAGCTTGAATTGAGGCAGAGCCTCTTTTAAATACATTCCCAGCCTGGAGGCTGGAAACAAGACAACACAAGCTTTTGGGCTTTTCTTAGTGCCATTCGATTATGAGTCCTATACCAATTTTATGTGAAGTTGCACATATCTTGATCCCCCTAACTCCCCCTTATTAAGGAAGACTTTAATAGATGTTTTTCCGGTTCCCCCCTTAATAAGGCTACGGTGCAATACTGCTTAGGTAAAGCATTTTTAACTCGGAATTGGGTTTCGGGAAAAGGTTAAAGGGTAAAGGGTAAAAGTTTTTTCTTTCCCCTTACCCCTACCGCTGCGCTATCCTGCCCTCTGCCTCCAACATCCTCGATAAAACTCAGCACTCTTCATTCAACTCATGATCGCACCCGACACCCCATTCATAGATCCATTTGTGGAAGAAAGCTTCACAGAATCAGCTGCTAAAGAATTGGTGAGTTTGGAATTACTTAGTACGCTTTGCTTCTTCTTGGTATTACCTCGTCGCGCACCACCTGCCATCTCGTATTGTGGGCTGGTTTTACCGTAACGGCTGCCAACTCCTAGTAACATTTTTTCTGACATCGCTATTACAGCCTTTTCTGCGTTATTCACGTCATCTGTAAGTTTGTCAATGGTAGATAATGCAGTGTTGTAAGCAGCAAGTTTAGACCGGAGATCGTTAATTGTCATGGTGTAAGCTTGGATAGTCAATCCTTCGCCAAAGTCAAGTTCTACACTGATAGATTGCAAACTTTCAATCCGGCGATCGGCTCGTTCTAAAATGCTGGAATTTCTTTTACGACGTGCCATAATGCATCTCTGCCACTAGGTTGTTAGTACTGTTTTATACCAAAATATTTCTAATTGTCATGGGAAAATATAGCAAATCAGTTGCGATTGCATCTCAAAAAATTTAGTTAATTTCACTTAGACTATATTTTATTTCCGGCAATAAATAGATACATAAGTTCGTTACAACAATTGCTGCAATGATTTAAGCCTTTCTTATATATGGAATAACGTTTGTTGCAAAGTATTAAACAATTGCAGCAACGACTTATACATTTGCAAGAAAGACTTAAGCCTTTCTTATATATGGAAGAACATTTGTTGCAAAGTATTAAGCATTTGCTGCAATGGCTTATACATTTGCAAGAAAAACTTAAGCCTTTCTTATAAATGAAGTAACATTAGCTGCAAATGTTTAAATTTTCATAGCCTTAAGAAGAAGAATTCAGAATTCAGAATGAAGACGCTCTCTACGAGATGCTAAAAGCGTAGCTTGCAACTCTTACAGAGTACGCGGACTCGCTTACCGCCGGCGCTATCCACTATGAAGTTCAAAATTCATTTTGTGAGCGGATAGCTAAGGTTTAGCCCATTTGCCTCGTTCCCAGTCTCCGACTGGGAATGCTCGTCGTTGAGGCTCCGCCTCGCTTACTGGCGGCAGAGCCGCCAGGAGCCGCATTTCCAGCTAGAGGCTGAAAACGAGATTTGAAAAGGGTTTTAGCTTAAGTTGACACCAATGAGCAATGTGCTTTACCCCTACGACAGACGTGCTTTTTCAAAAAATCCATATTTGGTATTTTCTGTCAATGCGTAAGTCCTATATTATATTTATTCAACAGGAGTAAATTTTCATGATTAATCTTCCTAAATTAAGCAAAATTGACTTTCTGGTTTTAATTTCTGTTGTCATAATTGGTTTGATACATTTACCTTTTCCATTTTCAGGAGATCAAGCACTATTTACAACAGGTGCTTTGGAGATGCAACAAGGAAAAGTACTATATCGGGATTTTTGGGATCTAAAGCAACCTGGAATTTATTACTTTTATTTTTTAGCAGGAAATTTGTTTGGTTTTAATGAGATTGGCATCCATATATTTGAACTGATGTATATGATGCTTTTCTCCATAATATTGCAACTGACTTTAAAAACTTATTTTCAGCATCGGATAATTGCAAGTTTAGTACCGTTGTTAACGGTTGGTGTTTACTATATTTCTTCATATCATCGGCAATTTACTCAAGTAGAAGGACTAGTTGGTTTTCCTTTGTTTATCTGCCTTTGGCTGACTTATCAATCTTTTAATCATGAAGGCAAGGCAAGATTTATTCAACTTTTAATATCAGGCTTTATGGGTGGAATCGTCCTGATATTTAAATTAATATTTCTACCTATTTTGCTTGCTTTCTGGCTAACTATCTTATTCCATTCTGTATTGATCAAACATCAAAGTTTCCAGAAAATATTTATTGAAATTTGCGTGCCAATTTTTTTAGGACTTATCTTTCCCATTCTATTGGTTGTCAGCTACTTTGCTGGAGTTAATAGTTTATCAATTGTATATAAGACATTTTTTGTATATCCCAGGCAAGTGGTTGCTGATGGCACTTTTAATATATTCAAGTTAGTTTTTGGAACAGCATGGTTCTTAAAGAATTTTGTAACTTTAGTTTTAATTGCTATTGTTGCAGTCAATATATCCTTGCGTAAGGGTAAGAATTTATTGACTTTGTTACTTGTTGTGTGGTTTGTTTTAGGGTTGGGTATTATTGTTATACAAACCAGGTCACTATGGAGTTACCATTATTTACTACTATTTGTGCCTACAGGTATTTTAGCAACTAAAGGTTTAGATATATTATGGCAGCCTTTCAAGGAATTGAGTTCACGACGAATTAAGATTCTGGTGTCATTTTTATTTTTATTACCTTTATTATTAAATTTCCAATTCAAGGGTGTGGCTTTAGTGAAGAATAATTTTGCTTTAACTGAAGATACACGATTTAAATATCAGAATGTATTTAGAGAAGACTATACATTGCTTCGTTCTGAGGTTGAGTTTCTCTCTCAACCAGGAAGTTTACCTGGTGAGATTTTTGTTGCTGGTGACCCGTCTATTTACTACTTATCTGGTCGGACTCAAGCAACATCATTAAATGGATGGTCACTGGAATTATTTCTATCTGAGCAATGGCCACAACTTCTACAGGAGTTAGATTTATCCAAGCCTCCTTATATATTTATTAGTGATAACGATGAAAGTGGCATTAAAAAAGGGTTTCCCAAGATTCTAGAATTGATTGAGAAAAGATATCGTATTTTATCCAAAAGTAATGATGGTATTTGGTATATTTTGAATTGATAAAAGGATGTTTTAAAAGTCCTCTTGTCGGCATCAAAAATTTTAGATCCCCCCAACCCCCCTTAAAAAGGGGGGCAAAAAATTCTCAAAGCCCCCCTTTTTAAGGGGGATTTAGGGGGATCTAAAAGTGTCTAAAGTCACAGCGAAACACTTTTCAAATAACCTCTAAGACAGACATCAAATGCTGACGTACACTAATGTACCCAATTCACTAAACCGTTACTCCTTCCAACTCTTCATCTGTCAACTCATACAATTGGCGCAATTTATCTAACTTATCACCATCAGCTTCCCAGAAACCCCGCCCATGCGCCTCCAACATTCTCCCTAAAATATTGCGAAAAGCTTCAGGATTTGCCTTGCGTAATTTATCCGCCATCTCTGCATCCAATGCATAAGTATCAGCCGCTTGGTCATAAACCCAATCATCGGTAAAATCGGCAGTACCACCCCAACCAATCAACGCCGTCATCCGTTGGGAAATTTCAAACGCACCACCAGAACCTTGATTGGCCATCGCTTGCGCCCATTTGGGATTTACCAATTTGGTGCGATACTCCATTCGCAGCAAATCATCTAAATTGCGGGGTGTAGTATCTTTCGAGAAACTTTCCACAAAACTAGTTGTAACCTTCTTACCGCTTTGTTTTTCTGCCGCCTTTTTCAAACCGCCGGTGTTGGCGTAATATTCTTGAATATCCGTTAAACCATATTCTACCGAATCGATTTCTTGAACAATGCGATCGCTAGTTTTTAACAACGTATTCAAAACTTCTGGTCTAGCTTGACCTTTGTCTTCTCTCCCGTAGCTAAACACATTGCGACTTTGCCAAGTATTCCCCAACTCCTCACCAGATTCCCAGTTACCATCCACAACGCGATCGTTTACCAAAGAACCAAAATCACCCGCCGGGTTAGAAAACAATCTCGCTGATGCATTTTCCACACCTTGGGCTTTTAAAGCTAAAGCGTGTTTCCTAATAAAATTCTGATCTTCCGATTCATCAACATCAGTCGCCCGTTGAAATAAATCATCCAACAATTCGATGATATTTACAAAACTATCCCGGAAAATCCCAGATAAATTACCCAACACATCAATGCGGGGATGGCCAACTTCTATCAACGGTTTCAATTCATAACGAACAATTCTGCCAGTTCCTTCCTTAATAGGTTCAGCCCCCACTAATTCCAGCAGAATACCCAGAGATTCTCCCTTAGTTTTAATTGCATCTAATCCCCATAACATCACCGCCACCGTTTCTGGATATTTATCATGTTCATCCAAATGCTGGGCAATAATTTTTTGAGCAATTTCTCGTCCGCGTTGGTATGCAGCAGGTGAAGGCATCCGATAAGGATCTAAAGCATGAATATTTCTCCCAGTTGGTAACACACCAGCCCCATCCCGCAACAAATCCCCACCAGGCGCAGGCGGAATATATTCCCCATTCAAACCCCTTAATAAATTCGTTAACTCATCCGTAGATTGCATTAACAAATCTTTTATTAGTCTCTCCTCTTTTTCTCTTTCTTCAGTTATTTCTTTCTCATCCCCAAAATAAGCCTCCAAATACGACGCCAATTCCTCCTCATTTGGTGCTTCTCCCAAAATATGCAACCCAGAAGAAAACAACCGATTTTCTAAAACTTGCAAATACTCATACAACTCCACTAAATAATCATCAAAAGCATGGCTGCTAAACATCCGAACATTTTCGGGAGTAAAGGCTATACCTAACTTTTTCGCATCTTCAAACGGACAATCTGCATCTAAACCAGAGTCCACAATTTTTTTACAAATCCCTTCCTTAAGCAGATAATTCTTTTGCGGATCTTCCCGATACTCCGAGATTAAATCCCGCAATGACACCAATTCCTTATATAAACCTGCGCGACCATAAGGCGGTACATTATGAGAAATTAATACACCATAACCGCGACGTTTTGCCAACATAGACTCAGACGGATTATTTGCTGCATATATATATAGATTAGGCAAATTTCCTAACAGTATATCTGACCAAGAATAACCAGTATTACCCAAAGGAGAACCAGGCAACCATTCCACCGTCCCATGCATCCCAAAGTGAACTAGAGCATCAGCTTGAAACTCATTTTGCAGCCATTTATAATAAGCGACATATTGCGGATGGGGCGTTAAATCTCGTTCAAACATTAAGCGCATGGGGTCGCCTTGTATCCCCAAAGGTGGTTGTACTCCTATCCACACATTTCCTAATTGCACACCGCCAATCTGAAATTCATCACTATATGTCTTAATTCCAGTCCCGGTAAGAGATTGCCATTGTTTTTCGATGCGAGATGTTTGCAGATATCCCAGCCATTTTTCTAATGTGCGGACATTTACAGTTCTTGTGGGGTGGGCATCTTGCCCGCCATTATCTAGGGGCAGGCGAGACGACTGCCCCACAAGAGGATTAGCCTCATCCGCTTCTTTCACCCAGCGAATCAATTCTTCCCCATCTTCCGGTAAATCCCCCACGGTATAACCTTGTTCTTTGAGTGCGTGGAGAAACTTCAGCAAACTACGCGGTACATTTAATAATGCAGCTGTACCCACAGCGCCATAACCTGGAGGAAACCCGTATAAAATTATGGCAATCTTGCGTTCTGATGCAGGTTTTTGCCGTAAAGACACCCAAGTTTTCACCCTACCAATTAATCGCTGCACCCGTTCGGGAACCAGATAAATATTTTCGCCCACCAAACCACCGAGGGGAACGGTATCAATTGCCCCATCCAATTCTGGTAACGCGTACAACACCACACTTTGCAATCCGCCGACACCTTGGCGTGTCCACGAGGAAATATCTTGAATTAATAGAGGTGCTGCAACAATATAAGGTACATTCTTGGCTGTGAGGATGCGTTTTGCGACTTCTATTTGACGCCCTGCTTCCATTGAACCAGCCGGGCCACCCACCAAAGGAAAGCCAATTGTCGAAACGATCGCATCTACTTTTACTGCTTCACTAGAAAGTGAGGCTGTCTCTATATTACCTAGTTGTCGTTGCTGAATTTCATAGTCGGTTGTCATCAAATCTCGTACTGCTACGTGTCCTTCTACGCCGTTGATGAAAATGGGTAAAGGAGTTAAGCCGGCTTTTTCAAAACTGCGAATCAGTTGGGGAATGTAGGGTTGTTTGGTGATGACGTGTTTTCGGTAGAGTAAAATCCCAACAATCGGTTTTGTAGAGACGCGATTCATCGCGTCTTCCCAATAGACGCGATGAATCGCGTCTCTACAATGGGTTTTATACCATTCCAAATAGTCGCGGGGCGATTCAAAAAATCCTTGATAGTCGGGGTGGAGTAATCCGATGTTGGGGGTTTCGATTAGTGGGGGAATGTCGCCGACTTTTAAACCCAAGTATTTTTCTGCCAGTGTCCAGAATAATGAAGCGACGTTTTCTGGGCCGCCAGCATTCCAGTAACCATAGATAATTAACCAGTTGCGTAAGTCTTGGACTTTTTGCACTGGCACGTATTTCAGTAGCTTGGGGCCAATTTTTAAGAAGCTGATGTAACCAGCGAGTTTGTCTTCTTCTCGTCCATTGCTAAATTTGTCGAGGATGAATTTAACTGGTTTGGGCATTCCTTTGGGTTTGTCGCCAATGGCAAAGTCCCCCAGCTTGGTTAAACTCATCAATTCCAAGGCTGACTCAAAAACTAGGCGGATGGGAATTTTGGAAATGCGATCGCGCAACCACACAACCTGGTCATAATCAAATAGGAGGCTGCCGAAAAACACATCAGCGCCATCAAGTGCTGCTTCTACCTCGGTGCGTTTGTTGGTAAGATCGCGATCGCTAAATACCCGAATATCCAACTCTAGACAACGAGAGTTAGCCAAAAAAGCTGCTTTTCTATACAAGTCAGCGTTGAACGATTCAAACCCAGCAACCAAGACGATGCGTTTCATGCCTGTAAGCTACGAAATATTTCTTTACTTAAATTTTAAACTTGCTTTCAGGCTGATTGTTAAATATCTACCCACAGATTTCGGTCATTAGTTCCTTGAAGGAGTTAAGACTTCACTATCACCAAAGCCTTTTAGATAGTTTGATTTCAAAAAAGTTGTGATGTGTTGA
Source organism: Nostoc sp. KVJ20 (assembly GCF_001712795.1). Lineage (GTDB taxonomy): Bacteria > Cyanobacteriota > Cyanobacteriia > Cyanobacteriales > Nostocaceae > Nostoc. Next base: position 45,199 of record NZ_KV757638.1, on the reverse strand, counting down.
GTCAAATTCAGTGCTTCATTGAACTCTTTTGATTCCTGTAGTGCTTCGTATAGTGAACGAATTTCTTGTGGTGACAGGTTTGTGAATGTACGCAACTCGGTAATATCTAATCTCCGGTTAAACTCATTAGCAGTATGTCGCCATTGATGTATAAGCGAAAACAACTCTCTATCTTGACGTTCTGCAAAAACATTAGATGCGATCGCAGTTTCGGTAACAGATATAATTAATCGCGGAAAGACTATTGGTCGTCCCGGCTTATGCGAGTTTGGGTTGAAGCGGCTATCAGATAAAATTACCTCATTTGATCTGCACTCATTCAGTAAAGCACGCAGAAATTCTATCCTCTTTTCGTTAGCTGATGCCCATCGTTCGCCAAAAATCCCAGTAATTGTTGCTAATAATCCCAAGCCTGTCAGTAGTGACTCAAAACTTCCTCCCTGAGTCCACCAGACGGCAGCTAGAATAAATCCTAGAAGTAAAGGGAAAAACGTGATAAAGGTTACTAAGTTTTTCATACTCATATCACATCTTACCGTTTAGACCATATACTATTTGCTACAGAAGAATTCTTGTTAATTCCTGAAGAGTCAGGGGCAACTAAGATTAAATCCATACCAAATCCATTCTTCAAACGTGGTTCCAATACTGTATGTAGCCTATCAACAAGCACTAGCTTACTGTCTGATATAGCTTTGTCGATACCATTAGAAGTATATTTCCGAGTTAGAAGCAAACGAATCGTATCTTGGTCTTCAAAATTCATTACTGACCGGTCAGGTAACACCACTTCAATTTTGTTTCCAGTGAGGTTACGATACAGGATTTTTATTAAAATTCCTCTATCAGTCTCTATAGAACCATCAAAAAATACACTATTCAAATCGATATGTAAATCAGTGTTTTGCAGCAAGGCACTTGTGACAAACTCTTTAAAAGACCTAGTTTTAGCGTACTCTTTCGCTGCCTTTTGGGCTGCTTCTTCGCTTAAATCTTCAGTGGTTGCTACTTCTAGGAGTAGCCTATCCTCAGGTCGCATTAACTTAGAAAGACTTTCCAGCAGTTCTGTATCTCGTTGAAAATTAGCTAATGTGTTTCCCAATAGAGAAAATAGTACAGGACTATCATTGATGACTTTATCTAGTAGTTTTCGTAATTTGTCAACATTTCTCTCGATTGAAAAGTCAACTTGAATTGGCAGCACATGACTACCTTGCAATTGTGAACCTCGAATTGACCGTTGCACACCTAGCCTTAACATCTCCGAACTCATATCAACTGGAAAATAGAGTAAATCGGGATTTGAGTTGAGTAATAAACTTAAAATATTTTGGTCTTTTTCACCTGTGCCGACACCTAAACTTACATAATGATATTTCTGATCTCTGATATTATTAGAATGAATTTGATGCCATCGATATCTAAAAGACTCTATACTCTCTTTCATCACGAGATAGAATCGATCATTGCAAGCATGATCCCATGCGATCGTTGGGCCTATTCCCCAATAGGAAAAACCAGATAAAATCTCTTTTCCATCGCCTGTGGTGGAAAATTCGCCTCTCAATTCCTGCGTGAGTTCTGCAAGTTTGTTAGATTGATCTTCCCCTATAAAGCAGAGAGTCCACCCTAAACCGGGTTCATTGATGGAATTCTCCAGTAACTTCACAAAATTTAAAGATCCCATGTTGAGCCTCGTTTCTTGAGCAGTTTATCTGATTAATCTCCCGCAGATGTCTAGAAGCCATCAGGTATTAGTTAATACTGTAAAGCATTATGTGTTAAGCTGCTCAGGGTTAACAAAAAGCCTAGGGTAGAGTCTGTAAATACTTTACGACTTTATCAGCCCACGTTCACATCAAAGGGTGCGTTCGGTCTAGGGATTTGGGCATTAAACTACTACAGCACAGTGTAAACCTATGCACCATCTCAATTAACAAGACTTAGGACTTAATAAGGTGCTTAAGCCCTAAATAAAGTTCCGCCACAGTTTACTAGGTACATTTGTCATAGCTTTCTACTTTTATAAAGAGTTATTATCTGAATAATGGAGGCAATTACCGCATTGCAATTTATTGCAAAAATTAACTGGTTATTCCCGATATTGATAAATTATAATGGTTGTGTTTTTTGTGGCAATACACTTTGGATTAGTGAATTTCACACATAAAATTTGCTGTTCAGGTTCGCACAAAAACTTATTTTGTTTACTAGCGTAGTAATGCTGAAAATAATGCAGGTGTTGCTAACAAGTACTTCAACAAATTTATTAACAAAACTTTGTCTCTATAATTGTAAAAGTTTTGAACTAGCATAAAAATAAGTAAGTTGAGGATGAAATCATGAAAATTGGAATTGATAGTGGGCACAATTGTCCACCAGACACAGGAGCTAGAGGAATCAAAGTTGAGGATAATTTAACTCTAGATGTAGGTAATAGAGTTATTGCTAAGTTAAGAGCTTTAGGACATGAAGTCGTAGTATGTAAACCAAGTAGTGCTAGAACAGTAACCGAATCACTATCAAAAAGATGTTCTACAGCTAATGCCAGTAGAGTAGATATTTACGTCTCGATTCATTTTAATGCTTTTAACAGACAAGCCAATGGCACAGAAGTATTTGCAACTAGCGAAAATGGGAGAAAAATCGCTAAACCTGTATTAGATGAAATCGTCAAGTTGGGATTTTTTAATCGTGGTGTTAAGAGTGGTTCCCACTTGTATGTCCTGAAAAATACAAATATGCCTGCGATTCTTGTAGAATGTTGCTTCATTGATTCGCAAAAAGATATGAATCTTTTTAATCCAGAAACAATGGCCAATGCAATTGTTAAAGGCTTAACTGGTAAACTGCCAAGTGCTCCTGTTCCCCCTGTACAAGATGAAGAAGATAATGTAGATGAAACTATTCTCAGACTGCAAAAAGCCTTAAATAGATTCAAAATAACTGATAGAAATGGTAAGGTTTTAGTAGAAGATGGCTTCATCGGGGCTAACACAAAATCTGCCACAGAAAAATTTCAGACAATTGTTGGAGTTCAGCCGACTGGAGTTGCTGATACAACTACATGGAATGCTATCAATCTAATTTTGGCAAAACGAATTATCCGACCAAACCATGCTGGTGGTGGAGTTGTCAGATACTTGCAATACCGTTTAGGAGTTGATAATGATGGCGTCTATGGCCCGCAAACAGAGGTTGCAGTTAAGAACTTTCAAAAGCAAAATGGTTTAGATGCCGATGGTATTATCGGGCCTGCTAGCTGGCAGAAATTAATCGGTTAGACTAAAGCTGTTTGAAGTGTAAAGCGTAAACTACCCACCACTGAACTGAGTATAGGTTCAGTGGGGTGTCTTCATAGTTCAGCTTTTAGTCGGATTAGCCACGGTTTCGTTCTAGCAGTAGCATCATCATCAAACTTAACAAAATTTGCTGCTCTTGGCGATCGCTGAGTTGATCCACAGCTTTGATGATAAATTTTCTGGAGAGGAAAGTGGGGATTTTCTCCAAACGCATCACAATCGTGCCATCAGTTCGGCTAACCAAGTAGACTGGGTTAAAAACATAACCAGTGAACATACCCACAATTGGGATTTCTGCAAAGAGAGCATCAGCAATTTTCACCCACGGATTTTTCTCCTGGATGTTCAAAACAGTCGTGTCGCCATCAAAGATGTCATAACGCGCACGCCAAAGAGATTTTAATCCGCGTCGTTTTACTGAACCAATGTAAGTATCCTTGCTATCGGTAAAGTTATAGCGTGCCGAGAAGTCAATAATGCGATCTGCTTTGATGTAGTATATAGGACGACTTTGTTCAGCATCAGCAAAAACTGTAATTGCTTCCTTGAGCTTGAAGAGTTTCTGTTTGACATAGAAAGCCAAATTACCTTGACCATCAACAACAGATATTTGTGGTGCTAAAGCCCAGAATTTAAAGGTAAGCTCCAGAGGATACTGCATAGTTTTGGGTAAAACATGAAAATTATCATCCTATTAATCCCAATTCTAGGGAAAAAGTAACATTAATCCCAATACAGTTCAGATAAGACCAAAACACTTGTAGAGACGGCGATTTATCGCGTCTTGTAGATACGGCAATTTATCGCGTCTCGAAAACCCACAATTTTGTACAATTAGCCCTTAACCCAAGCGTATTGACATTAATCCTGGTGACTGCTAGCAGCAGTTAAAAAATTTTAGTCAAAAGTGCATAAACAAATAAAGGTCAACCTATTAGGTAAGTGAAGGGGTTAAAACCCAAAACACACTAACACTTAAACATTAGGAAAATGACCATGAAATTCCGTCACTTAACTAGTTCTTTGCTAACAGCTACCGCACTTCTAACCAGTACACTACCAGCTTTCGCCGGCCCTTTTGATGTCAAGTCAACTGGTATCTTCAAACCAGTTACTATTACCCCCGGAGCCGCTGTAGGGAATGCAATTCCTAGTACTCCAACTCCTGGCTCACCTAGCAATCCAGTTGGTAATACTGAAATTCAAGGATTAGGCGACCATCAATCTTGGGTTGACCCGAAAACCCTAGCAAATGACCCCCGCGCTTTGTGCAGTGATGTTGGCTTGGGTAATAGCACCCGCAGCAGTTCTAGCAAACTTGCTTTGGCAAACTTTAACAATACTCGTTCTAGTTCTGCCGAAAGCCACAATGACGGTGGTGGTGGAGGTTTTAGCTTTTTGGGTATTGGTGCTAGCGGTAGTGGTTCTAGTCAAGGTAGTAAAAATAATAGTAATTCCCGCGATCAAAGCAGCAACCGCACAGAGGAAAATAGTAGTAGTTCTTCAACAGTTGTTCAAGGCAGGAATTGCGATGCTTTTGTTAACTCCGCCGCTGCTAGAGATATGAATTACGAAGATAACCTCACCCAGCGCTATGAAATAAAAACTGGTCGTCGGGGACAGCAAGTCAATCAACTGTTGGAAAATAAATAAGCTGTTACTGAAGAATAATTCAGGAGTCAAAGGACAACAAACAATTGCTTTCTTTAGCCGTTAGGAGAGACTATGAAAAACAGGCTAAGAGGGAAAATTATTATCCTGACTACAACCATGTTTTTGTCCATAACATCTTTGGCAAGCGCACAAACTGCCAATCCTTCTCGCACAATTCGTGAGTCTCAAATTCTTCCCTATTTGCTAGATAATCCCAATGAAAACTCGTTGGTAAGAGTGCGTTGTCTTTACATACATAAAAACCGACAAAGTATTAGAGATAACATCCTGCAACCTACTCCTAGCGATCGCAATCACACTGTTATCATTGAAGTAGAGGGAAGTTGTCGCAATTTCAGGATTCGCTCTCAAAACGACTCAGATTTTTCTGATGTCCCCGTTTATCATCCCTACTTAGATGACTCTTGGCTAACCCGTAAAGGTTCTGGATGGTATTGGCTATTACGTTAGTTCCCTTGACCTAAAATAATTAAAAGAGATAACCAGGGCGTAGGAAGTCACCTATGCTGCTGACAGGAATATGTTCAACTTAACCAGATTAACGTTTGATAAATATCAATCGCATTTGGTCATAGGTAATTTCCTATCGCTCTGGTGCTTTTTTGGCGGTGAAGTTTCGCCAAAAGTATAAAAGTAAAGGGCTTTTCAAGCCTATAACAATCATTACTGTTTTGTTGTATAAATGGGCACATTTTTCGCTTGGCTTATTCAACGGAAATTTATATTCTTCTCAATCTCAACCAATCCCCTTCAGTGATTGACATTATCCTTGAGCGCCCGCCGAGCTAACTTTACGTAAGTTTTCACCGTTGCGTAGGGCATCTCTAAATCTTGGGATATAACCTGCAATGATTCTCCCATCTCTCTGCGTGCTAAGATAGTTGCCCAAGTAGAAGCAATTTTATCAGTGCGATCGCCTCCTGTGCGTTTTCGTTGTGCGGTGAATACTGCTGTCAACTCATCAATGCGTTCTCCCAGCAGATTTGTTAGCACCTGAGTCGGTAAGTTTATCTCTGGTTCCACCCAATCTAAGCGAGTTTGTCCCAATCCAAAAGTAGTTTTGTGTCCCGTACCACAGTAGGGAGCCAGTCGAGCCAAAGCATAAAACAACTCGGTAAACTCAGAATTTGCTAAAGCCGCCTTAGTCAAACTACAAGACATTGCCCCTGTGAATCCAGTTACCGAACCCCGCTTGCCAGCCGCCACCTTCACCGACTCCAAGCGATGCTGATGGATAATTACCCCTTCATCTATCCAATCGAGAAAAGCTTCTTGTGCAATTGGGATTCCTGAAAAGTCATTCCAGCGACGCAGATAGCTGTGAAAGAGATTTACTGGCACCGGCAGGGGGAAATGATGACCCTTGCGGCGAAAGCTGGTAGGCGAGACAAAGCTGAAGTTAACATTAGAGGGTTTCTCTGGCTGTGACTGCAATAATTGCGCGTAGGTAGTGGGTGGATGGGCGATACTCACCTGTTTTATTTGCAAGGGAGCGCCTCTTAAGTCCAGAATTTGGGGCAATTGGGTTAACCATTGTTTGAGAAACTGCACCACTCTTGGAGACAAAGCATTAACATGCCAACAGTAAATTTGCTTGGCTTCCAATTGCAGTTGTCTTCCACTGGCGAGGAGTTGACCTTCCAGCGCCGAAATATTGAAGGGCTTTTCTGACTCTCCGTCATGGAGATATGCAGAAAGTTCTGGGTTGAATTGCCTTACTTGGTCAAGAAACCAGGCATGGAGTCCAATGGTGTATTGAGAGTAGAGGGAAGTGGAAGTGGTTGGCTCAAGTTCAAACACTAATCCCACCAGTTCAGTGTCATCTGCCCATGTGGGAAGAGACTCTGGCTGTGTCTCGGTTTTGCGTCTAGTGGATATAGCTGCTTTTGGCATCGCTAATTGCTATGCAAATGATGTCAAATATTGTAATCATTTTCCGTCCCCTTTAGGGGAAGAAGATGCATTAATCTAATTATTGTAGTTATCAACCTTAACTTTTTAAGAAAGTCAAGTTAATGCTCAAGATAATTAACCATCACTCAAATTGAGCAAGAAAAATCTCTTCGTTAGGGAAATGAGCTACTAGTTTTAGATTTCCACCAAGAGCCTTGATATAACGTGAGAGGGCGGAAACTTGAATATCCTGTTTGTTCTCCAACTCCGAGAGAGTAGACTCAACAATGCTGAGGTCTTTTTCTAAATCATCCTGCGTCAGTCCCAAGGACTCTTGTACTTCTAAAAGGGCAAGATGAAGTAGCATGATTTGAGCGCGAGTTTTGCTCTCTGCCCTCCTTTCAGGTGTCATTCTCTTTCGCAATTCACTAAAAGGCTTTGTTTTCATATTAATTGTTCATCTTTAAACTCTTTTAATACTTCTTGGTAGATTCATTTCTGAGTTTAGTCCCCTTGCGGGGAAGCAGTGAACTCTGACATAACAGTATTTTCACCTTATAGAAACCTGTTTCAATCCCTTTGCAGGGGGGAAATTTATAAATGAAACAAAGGTCTCTATAGGGGTTAATATTAGCAGCAATCAAAATTTAAATCAAGCTGTCACAATGTGAAAGCAGCAAAATCTTACTGTTGATGTATGCCAAGTCACTAACTAATCTTCCTCATCATTCTCTAATTCTTCAAGTAGTTCATCTAGTGTCTGAGGTTTAAGTGTACCCGACTCTGCTTCTTCCAAAGCAGCAAATAGACGAGTTGCATTTTCAGGAGAACTAAGTAGATAAAGAGTTTCTTTCATGCTAATTAACTCGTCAGCAGCAATAATAGCCACATTTTCACTACCTTCTCTTTCAATAATCACGGGATCGCGGCTTAAAACAACTTGATTGCAAAGTTCGTCTAGATTAGCTTGAGCTTCAGCATAATTTATTTTTTGACAAATGTTGGACATTTTCCTAAATACCTTAAACAGCTATGGTTTCTACTACAAGGATCATAGTTAAAATCATCCAAGAATTGAAAGCATCTAACAATGAAACCAACCAGAACCGAGAGTGAACCTGCTCTGGCTGGCAATAAACACTACAATTTCAGTTACTTATTTCTGGAATTTAGACTAGTAATGGAAGCGAGCTTGGAGAAAATAAATTGTGTCGTTTGATACTGCATACACAAGGCGGTGTGTGCCGTTTATCTGACGCGAACGTTTTTTGTAACCTTGATAATACTCATGTATTAGAATTTCTGGATTCCCTTTCCCGATACACTCGAAAGGTTTCGCTTGAATTTCACGTATTAGTTCCTGAATGCGGTTATACTTTGCTGGACAGTGCTTCTTCCAGTATTTCAGGTCTTCTTTAAATTGCTTAGTGAAGAAGTGTGAGTATTCTGTCATAGCTGTATTACCTTTTTGCAAACAGGAACTATACGGTGAATTAACAGTTAAATCAGAGTTAAGGTTGATACCTGGTGGATGATGAACATTTGTAGCTGCTTCCAGGGGTGGAGCAGTTACTTGTGAATATTTTGGTTTGGACATTTTTCTTGTTGAAATAATAAAAAGGCACAATTATACATATGCCTTCCCTTCTATATTAAAGCTGAAATAAAAAAATTATTTTATTTACCCAACTAATTTTACTTTTTTGATACTTCCGTCTTCCTTAATGTCCACAATCTCTACTTTGACTATTTGCCCCTCACAAAGAGATTGTGCCTTTTTAGGTTCTTTCTCGGTTAGCTTAATCGTCCCCAAAATTTCATAGGTGACTTTGATACCATTGATTTTGGTCACTGTTGCCTCTAATATCTGGTCAACTTTAAAATTTTGGGATTTAGCAACTTTGCTAATTTCCGCTTGGCGGGGTGACTCAAAAGTAGCTGTGCTGGGAGTTTGAATTTCTCCAATTGGCCCCGCATCTTTGTAGTAACGCATCAAACGAGATACCCAGCCTAATATTTGCAGTATTGTGTAGGCATCTTGAACATTTTTGAGATAATCACCACAAGCTTTATCGATACTGCGGTAATAATCTGGGGTTCTACCACTGTGCCCAATTTGTTTACCATTACTCACTAAGGTTTTCAGATATTTGAAAAACCTGGAATTAGCATCTGGTTGGTGAATAGATGCACGGAGATAAGCAATTGTTTTACCTAACTCGTTAACATCTGTATTTTCTTTTACCAGTGTTTGAGCGATCGCATGGGCAATTTCCCACTGTGCATCTGTCAGAGTTTCGGAGGTAAATTCAACCATAGTCATAATTAATACATTCCAGATGGGGGTTCGCGATCGCTTGGATAGCGCAGCACAGCTTTAAGTTCGTCTAGTTGGGGTTGCTGAATCAAGCGCGAGTAAGCTGCTTTGATTTGTGTTTGCATAAACTGTTGTAAAGCATCCCCCATTAACTCATCAAACTCATTCAGTTGATAGGCAGAATATCGCTTTTGCAGACTTTGCGATCGGGCAATTTTGTCTATACTGACTGTCATAGTTCCCATGCCAATCGGTTTACCGCCACCTACTTTTAAAGCGATAGGACATTTAGAGTCTTGTCCTAAGACAATTAACAAAGTTCCTAACTCTTCTGGTAGCAAATTCTTAAAATTTAATTTAGTTTTGAAGATATATTCTCTTCCCGCTTGCTGTACAGGAATACCAGAATTTTGCCCTTTATCAATTGCTCTAATTGTGTTGTAGTAAAATTTTCGTCCTGCAACTCTACCTTGAATAAAGTATGCACTACTTTCATCTGGGCGGGGACGATACAAGGAAGGCATAAATCCTGTAGAAAAGCCCATGTTTTCACATTTAGCATCGTTGAAATCAAGCAAACCTTGCCAATCTAATGCACCAAATACTCGACTAGCTGGGCAAAGTTGTTCTTTGTTGCGACAAGGTAAACGTTCGGTAGGGATTTGACTTCTATATTTATTAGTAATTACTGCTAAAGTGCTGTTAGTAATTGCCTCATACACAGACCTGATGCAGCCTTTAAGGGAACTACCTTGTATTGAGAGCTTTTGGTCAATACCCTGTACCATTGTTTTGATTAAGGGAATGCGATTGTTGCCAATGTCGCTACCCATGAAAACTACCCCTGTGGAGACGTGGAGGGATGTCTGCACTTTTAGGGTAAGATATAAAGTGCCATGCAAGCGATCGCTAAAATATTTGTGATGTCCAACAGGACGCTGTAAGTTAGGGCGTTCTTTGGGAAAAGAGACGAATTCATAAGGTTTCGGTGCAAGTTCAGGCGATGAACCTCCACTACTAGAACGATTAGGTCTACTTGGTGGCTGAGGTCTTTGAGGACGGTTACTAGTCATATTTATTTTTTAACTGTGAGAGCAACAAAGTGTACCGTTGCCGTTTGTTTATCGATAAAATAGCGCTGGGCAATATCCAATTTTTTAGAGGGAAAACCTTTAGGAAAACGAGTTTCAGTAGAAGAATATAAATGAGCATCTCGGTCTTGAGTCTGCCACTCTTCACCTACTTTTGCAAAATCAGGATATTCACCAGCTACACTCAAAAGTAGAACTTCATAACTATCCTTGCATTTTAGCTTCCATCTCAGTTCAAAATTTTGATTAAACATCTGGCCCTCAATCATGGGAAAGTCAGTTTCTATGGGTGCTATTTCCCAATCTTTACTAACTTTATGAGTCCAGCGTAAGAAGTAATAGCTAGGTTGAGTTGCCAATTTTGCGATTAACTTTAGCAATTTAGGTAGTGATAAAGATTCTTTGCTAACACCAACAAAAGGATTCATCTTGACCCCACAAGTAGACTACTCCAAGACCTAACGCCTCGCTCAAATAAATCATTAACAGTACCTTCTCGCCAAGTGAGTTGCACACCAAAACCCAAATCCATTTCTTGTGCAGCAACAGGTGTATCTTGGCTATCTGGTTTAGGGAAACTATATAATTTTGCTTCTTCAGATTCTAAAAATTCTCCAGCACCTAAAAGAAAAGTATGAGGCCATTGCTTTTGACTACCAAAGGCGTTAATTTGTTTATCTTTCAATTCACAACCTGGATATTGCACCACGGCTTGATTTAATTTCACCTGCACAGTACCTAATCCGCGAGATTTGGCAAAACCTAAACCAAACCAGCCATCATTCAAGTCTCGCAACACTAAACCAATTAAACCTAATTGTGCCAAAGTGAAATTTTTCAAATGAATTTTTGTGTGGAATTCCCCAGCAGTACAAACTTGATAATTGAAAGGCCCAACAGCTACAGAACCAAATACTCTATCAATTGCTACACCATTACGTTCTTCAATTTTGAGAGGCTGAGATTTATCAGGATAAGCATCTTCAATTCTGACTCGGCTAGCAATGGAAGTATTACCAAACATTTGGTCTGTAAAACTAGAAAGTTTGTAAATATCTGATGCTGATTTTTTCTGGAGATAATCGTACTTATCACTCAACGGATCATTAGCCCAAAGTATATCTGAATTATTTGGATTGCGTCTTTCTTTACCCACCGTTCTCACAATCCTTTCTGCATGAGCGCGAATTGCACCTTTTAAACTGCTTCCAGGTAAATATATAGAACGTCCACCAGCATGATAGGTTTCTACAAATTCCATATCAGGCTTAGTTGGATCGGCTCCTTCTTTACCTGATTTGATAAGAATTGGCCCATCGGGAATAATACTTAAATTAATGGTGCAGTGATTAACAAATTTTTTGTGCATGACTGGATTTATTGGGGCAAATATACAGATTAAGCTGCTACTAAAGTATTTAGCTGTGCTTCACACTGTTGGAAGATAAAATTAACAGCAGCAAATAGCTTATCTAGTTCGTAAATGGTGCAAGGAGTGACATTTCTAGTAAATATTTCTCCTTCTAATTTGCCAAATTGCCATGTTGCACCATTAGAAACAAGACCAAAAATGACTATTTGATATTCTCCATTTAGTCTTTGAGCAGCAATCATTTCTGCTAAACATTGCGCCCAACCTGCTTCAAAGTTGTCTTGTTTTGCTTCAATTAAGATAAAGTATGGCTTGTCAAAGACAACTTTACCCAATGGTGAACGTTTAGCTAAAATATATTCAGGAAAACCAGATAAATTTTCATCATAATTTAAGGATTGATGACTCCATAAAAGAAAATAATGACGGTAGGTTTTCCAAATTTCTTTGAGTACGGGATAAATCAGATTTTCACAAATAGCAAACTCCGAGTTATCAACGACAGCATCCCGCATCATCAATTCTAAATCCTCGCGGAAGTAATCAGGAATATTGAACTGAACTTCACTAATGAAATTTGATTCTGTATAGGTGACTTGAAATGCTTTGACAACTTCACCAATGGTTTTGAAACTACTGAAAGCCATGTTGACCTCTTCAAGAATTTTGTGTTGCTTCAACCGTAGAACTCTTATTCATATTGTCTCTTAAATGATTGATGAGAGCATGAGTCCAAGTCTCTTTGGATTGCTTACCGTCTTCATAACTCGATATGTCATCGATTGTATTACTGCTGACTAATTCTTGTAAGTATGCCAGTAATTTTTCTGGATCGTTATTGACATCAAACCAGCGCATTTTGTCAATTTCTAGTTTAACGACACCCAAGCCACGCGATCGCCCCCCACCTAGAGGTATTTGTTCTGTCTCAAACTGGTGTAACCCAATCATTAACAGTCCCAATTCCCATTCTTCGGCATTTTCTACCACAGCCCGAAATTCAAACTGTGTACTAGCAGGAACTACTTGAAAATCGTAAAGTTTACCATCTGCGGCTGTTTCGGTATCTCGGTCGATGGCTACACCGTCTCTTTCTTGGTATTGTCCAAACCAAGTATCAGATATCACTGTTAAATCCCGTATTTGGAATTTGCTAGCAATCCAGGGTGAACCAAAGAGACGAGAAGCTAGATCAGTCTGGTTGATAACTTCTCTTGTCAAAGCTTCGTCATTATCATAATTTTCTTTTAACTGCTTCATTTCCTGGGATGTGATTGACCATTCATTTTCGATTGCTGGATTTGCAACCAGTTTGCGATTATTTCCGACAATACCTCTGAGGAAACTTTCTAGGCGCGATCGCAATGCTCCTTTAAAGCTCGAACCCGGTATTAAGGGATTACCCAAGGCATCTTTAATAACAGGTAAATCAGATCCTATTGGTTCACTGGAGCGTCCTGCACTGATGCGTAATGCTGTAATTGTGGTGAGTTTACCTGTGATTTCTAGGCGATTTTTGAAAATGTCAAACATAGTTTAATTAATTATTTTCTGCAAGTTCTTTGTGTAGATACAAGGCTATAGTATTTGTTTCTGCTTTATTTTGCCCTGATTCAGTTCTTATACTCAAATAATTACTTAATTGAATCTTCTGCATACTTCAGATTATTAAATAGACTAGGACTGACTGTACCAATAAGCCTGTTTTCATGGTTTTATACCTGAAAGTTAAAAAAATAATTTTTCTGCCATATAAGCAAGGTATTGCAATTATGCTGCACCATCGCGCTTATACTTCAAATGACGTGCGCCATAACCTAAATAGCGGCGAATCATTTCTAACCAAATCGGTTTAAAGTCTGTTTGACAACACTCGGCAATTATTTGAGCATTTTTCTTGATACTGCCATCAATATCTTCAATTATTTTTTCAGCTAAAGATTCTTTACCTCTTCCCCATTTTTTATCTCGTCCGACTTGATAGCGGATAAAGTTTTTAATCACTTCTGCACTTTCAGTAGTATCAGATACACGCACTAAGTTACGAAATTGAGATTCTTCTAAATCCCCATATTTTGTTTGATCTAAAGCATTCTGAATCCAGGTAACTAGATCATCTTCAGCCTGATCAATACCCTTTTTAACCTGGAGTTGTTTTTGTGGATCTAATTGTTCAGTCATTTAGCATTCTCCCTAAATACATTATGAAACTCATTACAAACCTCCACTTGTCCAAAGCCTTCACAAGTGCGATCGCCTATTCCTTTTACTTCTAAATCTTCCAAAGCTTTTATCCATAAATCTTCGCCAGAGGTACTGAATAAATATACAGACCCTTTATTGGTAACTAACTCCACATCTTTCATAAGTCCCCAAGCAGAATTCCAGCCAGAACGATAATCATAGCTGTTATAAGCAGCGTGAATTTCTAGGGAAGAATCAGTAACGCCTGTTAATTCTTGAAGCATTTGTGGTGAAATTACAGTAGTGCGTCGCCAGTTTTCAGAAAGAATAGTATCGGCTTGTAAATCAAGGGTGAAATATACCCGATTTTTTGGCAAATCTTTTATGGGATTACCAAAGATACTCTTCCATTCATGCCAGCGTTGATGTAATTTATCATTGAACTGTTTTATTTGATTGCTGACTCTTGGTTTAATTTCTACAGGTAGCTTTGCTGTAATCTTGACTCTTCCTAATCCGCGTGAAGTTGCACCACCTAAACGTAAGTCTTCTTGATGATTAGCAATAAAAGCTTGTAGAGATTCTGCCAAATCATCTGCTACAAAGATTCCCCCTGTATATATGACGGGTTTTTCTTTGTGATCTTGGGATTCATTTAAGACTTCAAGGCTGTAAAGAACTCGTTCTTCTGAAGTTGCTCTGCGTCGATTGATACCAACTCGCGTTAACAAGCGGGTACTTACAGAATTGCTGTAATATTTGCCCTGAATTTGGTAAAAGCCAGTGAAAACATCCACTCTACCTCCGTCAGCAGGACAATTTGGATCGTAAAGATGTCCAAAGCCTTCAGCACAGAAATGGTCAATTAAGGTATCAAAAACACCGTTGTGCTGAGGGTCATCGGGTCTAGATTTAAAACCTGGCTTGTTTTTGGAACTTAAGGCTGTAGCGGGTAAAACTCTGACTTCTGACTGAACTTTAATATTTGCAGAATAAGCATTTTGAAAGATTGCCGGATTTTCACCTAAAAATAGCTCGTGAAAATTGTCACCATCACTAATAGATGTATTAGCCCATTTTAAGATTACAGCTGCGATCGCACCCCGAATTACAGAACCGGGAATATAGCTTTCGGCTTCACTCACAGAACCACCCGGTTTCTGTCGCCCAATTGCTAAAGGAGACAACGCTTTAATTTCCAAATTAATCCGTTTCATTGCTCACCCCCTTTTGCCAAAAAATCCCACGCCCCTTGTTCTAACGGTAACTTGGGTAATTCCCAATGCAGCCAGCCCAAACCGGCTGATTTACTACCACCTAAAGCATGAATATGTCGCAGTCCAGCTAAAATTAATGCCCCTGCATAGATGGGCGCACCAGATAGGTGAATATGTCCTGTAAGTTTGATTTGGGCATTTGCTGGTGAGGTTTCTAGAAAGTAGAGTTTTTGTTCTTCAGCGATGTGGCGGCGGCGATTAATTGTCACACCCGGACGCAGTACTTCTGGTAAGTTATCTGGGTCTTCTGTGCAGATTAGGTCATCAAATATTACACGGGATGGTAACACTGGATTTCCAAATATTTGACAAATCAGGCAATGATGCTGATTTTCATGACCCGATACTTGATATTGTCTCCTCTGAAAGTTTTCTGTTAAACCTGCTCTTTGGGGACACATAGTTTGCGGATTGGGAGAATTACAGACCGCCCAATGCAAGCCTCTAGCAATTTTTTCGCATTCGTGGCGCAGACGACCTTTTAGTTGAGAAGCGGGAATGAGCAAGTTTCCTTCGGAGTTACGGACAATTGGTTTATCTGCAAGTGAACCAGAAGAACCACCTGCACCAACGCACAAAGCAGTGTCAATTACAGCTGTAATTTGATATGAAGTGATGGGATTTGATAATTGTTGAAGATAGATCATAATTCAGTCTCAGTAGTTGCCTTTTGCGCCTCAATTGCATCATGATCATCATCTGGTGAAGCAATGAAATCATACAGGTCTACAACATCTCGCCAAATAGTCTCAAAAAGTGGATAGTCTGATTTGTCATATTCAAGTGTCCCATCATCATACATCCACGGCGCTAAATTACCTTTATTCTTTGAATCTTTAGGCTGACACCAAGCTTCTTCAAACTGTTCTTGTAAATCCAAATTTTGTTTGTCTTGCTTTAGTCGGACTCGAAAATAACGATAGTTGAGAATAGCAGTTTGTTTACCTCGTTCTAATAAACTCCGAATTTGGTAAAGTTGCGACTTGGGAAATTTGGCGTTTTTCAAAGCTTCTATTACCCTGATTAAACCTCCTAATTCATGTAAGGTGTAGGGAGCCGCATAAAGCTTTAACTTAGGTCTTAAATTTTTTATCAATGCCTGTCTACGAAATTCCTTAATGTCAGACGAAATCATGGTGACAGATTTCATAGTTAAAAAGTCTACTGTCCCACTACAATATCCAGCTTTCTTTAATTTTTTGGCACGGTCTTTAGCTGATTTAAGCAACTTTTCTGTCAGGTCTTTGGCGTAGTATATGGGGGTATTATATGCTGTAATTAAAATACCAATTGAGGTGCTGAGTTGACATTGAGAAGGTGAAGCTTCTGTAGGTTTGTAACGATGGCATTTTTTCAAGTCAACTGGCTTATTGTCTTGCTTGATTTTATAATCACCAATTATTTTTTCACTTTCTGCGCTTTCTCCCAATGGCACTTGTTTGAGGAGAATTTCTTCAAATCTCTCTCCAATATTTTTAGCGATCGCCAATGCTTTGTTAGCTGGTACAATCAAGATAATATCATCACCACCAATGGTAATTATTTCAAAAGGATGCACTAAAGCGCCGTTTCCTAGTGTTGATTCCTCATCATTAAAATTTTGCAATTTATGAGGATGCAGATTCTCTGCTAATGCTTGATAAACCGCATACTCCGTGGCTAATCCTACATCTCTACTAAATTCCTGATACTCTTGTGGAGTCCGGATTTTCTGGATATAACCGCCCATGTTGTTGCCATCGGCATAGATATAAGCAACAAAACCTTTACTAGCATTAGCAATATGGCTTAGAGTTTGGGAAATTTCAATTTCATCAGGTTCAAAACCTGCATAATATTTCTGTTCTAGACTAGGATTTTTTTGAAGAAATGACTTGAATTTATCCAACCAGCCTTCAACTCTGATACTTTTCCACGTCAATTGAGAGTCGTCGTACCATTTAGGCTGTGCTGGCTTTCCTTTTTTTGCTCTGTAACCAACTAAATGTTTTCGAGCCGAAGCTTCAGAAAAATGCGATTCTCTAGGGAGGTCTGGCGGTTGGACAATCATCACCGCAGACCTACGTTCTCCCTCATCACGCATTAAGTAAGGATGCGTTTCAAACATGGGAGGATTACGACGACTAGGACGACTAGAAAAGTCATGACCACTGCGACGTTGGTTAAATAGAATTGTTAATTTTGTTGTGAGTTCATTAAAACTCTTGCGGTCTGCAAAAGCATCCTCAACAGACACAGCTAAATTATTACATCTTTCTGTTTGAGAATTCTCTAGATTCTTCTCCAGATCACCAAAGTAAGCTTGAACTAGCGGCTCTTTATATTTCTGACGATACCAATCTAGCCAAAGGGTATTTTCAATTGGCTCTTGTAGCAAGCCAAAGCGAATTTCTAGCAGTCTAAATGTATCTCCCACCGCGCAGGAGTTAGCTGTTAGAGTTTCTTCGGTATAGCGTTTTTCAATTGCATTCGCTAAATCATCAACAAATGCAACTGGACAAAATGCCAAAATATGACCGCCTGTTGAATAAATAATAAATTCTGGAATTAGTGCTTCGGAGAATTTGTAATCACTGATAATAGTGTCATCCAGCCATTTTCTGACTTCATTCCACTGAATTGCATACTGGTTTGACTTAGGATTTTTATTAAAGAATGCAGGTAAATCAATCAGGTTTATACGATCTAATAAGGCAGAAGCACCACGAATATATTGAATTTTAGATGACTCAAATACATATTGTTTAATCTTAGTTGCACCACCATAAACTAAGCCAATACGGTTAGTCTGATTCCATAAAGCAGGATAATTAGTCTTTAATTCATCTAGCGTTTTTGGAAAGTAATCTTTATCAATGCCTTGCAATTGCTGCACTTGTTCGACAATGAGTCGCACTTCCTCTGGCACATCTTCCCCATCCTTCAAAGCCTGTCGCATTTTCTGTAATATTGCCAAATCAAACTTAGGTTTTCGCTTATCTCCCCAAGCTAAACACCAAGCGATCGCAATCATCACAGAACTGCTATTTTCCATATTACTTATTTTCATTTCTACATACTCCCGCAATTACCCCTACCACTCAACCCCAGCAATAACCACCTCATTTGCGTAATATCCCTAGATAAAATTAACGCATGAGTAGTATAAGATGCAATAGATTTATTTCTGACTCCTGTTAGCGGTAACGGGGCGTTTAGCCCATTCTGACTCCTGAATTCTGACTCCTGAATTCTGAATTCTTCTTCAACCATTAGTAATTATTTGGTCAGCATCCTCACAATCCATCTGCACCACACAATTTCTTCCTTGTGCTTTTGCCTGGTAGAGTCCCTGATCAGCAGCAGCGATTAGGGTTGCAGGAGATAATTGGCTATGAGGAGTGATGGTTGCCACACCAAGACTTAGGGTGATGAATTCACTGACCAATGAATGGGGATGAGGCATTTGTAATGCACTAACATTGGTCTGAATATCTCTTGCAACTGCAATAGCCCTTTCGATACCTGTATTCGGCAAAATTACTGCAAACTCTTCTCCACCATAACGAGCAACTAAATCTGCGGGGTGTTTAACTGTCTGAGAAATTGCCTTAGCAACCTGTCTAAGTGCATCATCTCCTGCTAAATGTCCATTTGTATCGTTGTAAAGCTTAAAGTAATCGACATCACACAAAATCAAAGATAATGAGCCTTGCTCTCGTGCCAACCATTGCCAGTGTGCATTGAACGTGTCATCAAAACAGCGTCGATTTGCCACTTGAGTTAGACCATCCGAACAGGCAAGGCGCTGTAATTCCTGGTTTGCTTGTTGTAATTGGTGATAAAGTTCTGATTGCTGAATAGCGATCGCAGCTTGACCCGCTAACTGGTTAAACAAGTTAATCTCCGATTGCTGCCATTGTCTGCTGCTACGGCATTGGTGAGCAATCAATAATCCCCACAAACGCTCTTGCTGTAAAATGGGCACAACCAGGTTAGCCCGGATTTGCAGACTTCGCAGGAGGTCAATATGACACGGCGATAGTCCCGCAGTTTCAATATCTGCGATCGCTCTGGTGTTACCTTGTTGATAGTAAGCTGCACGGGTAGATTTAAAGCACGTGTCCATGACATGAAATCCCAGAATGGACATACACTCTTCTGCTAAGGATTCTACAGCGACCAAACCACTCCAGTCTTCCTGAAACTGATAGATCAATACTCTATCTACCTTAAATAGTTGTCGCACTTCGGCTGCTGTGGTTTGCAAAATCTCGTTTAACTCTAATGATTGTCGAATTCGCTGCGTCACAGCCGCAACAATTCGCTCGGACTCGCTTTGGTGCTGAACCTGCTCAACCACCTGAGAATTTGTCGATGCTACAGTTAAGGCGATGGGATCAAAGCGAGGGGTTGTAGTAATAGGCACTGCACTGGGTTGAGCAATCAAATAGCCTTGAGCAAAATTTGCACCTCGTTCTCGCAGCCAGTTCAGTTCCTCAATGCATTCAATTCCTTCAGCAACAGTTTGGATATTTAACTTTTGAGTAATCTCTAGAAGCTTCTCGGTAATTGAGGCTTTGTAAAGGTCTTGATGCACATCTCGAATTAACTCCATGTCCAGCTTGATAAAGTCTGGACGTAACTGATGCAACAAGTTTAGGCTGGAATAGCCAGAACCCAGGTCATCAAGGGCGACTAAAAACCCAGCATCCCGGTAGTATTGGAGCAGTGCCTTGAGATGGTCTAAATCTTGAGAATTGTCTGATTCCACGACTTCAAAAACAACCCGCTCGTGGGAAATGCCAGCAGCATCAATTGCCTCTACCGTACTACGTAGGCAAAAAACTGGGTCATAAAGTGACGTTGGTGCAAAATTTATGAAAATATGCCCACTCACTTGATAGCGGCTGAATTGAGTAATTGTGCTGAGGCGAGCAACTTGGTCGAGTTGTGGTAGGATTCCGGCTTCGGTGGCTAACTCCAGAATCGGTGCCGGTAGGACTAAATTGCCTTCTTCGTCCAGCCCCCGCAAGAGCGATTCATATCCAAAAATCTGCGATGTATCGTTAATTGAAACAATTGGTTGAAAGTAACTGGTGAATCGTTCTGTTGCTAGCATTTCAACTAGCCAGTCGGATTGATTGAACTTAATGAAGCGTTGTAATGAGGCTATGTCACTAAAATCGTGGAGTTGAGGTTGGATAGTGCCTTGAATGAAAAGAACTTGCGTCTCTTTTAATTCTCTCGGTGCAAGTAGTTTGGCCAGGTTACGGGCAATTTCTAGAGACTGTCCGGATCTACAGTTCAAACTCAAACCTGGCCGCTCGTCCATCAGTTCATACTCAAGGGCAAACTTTTGTAGGTAGTCGGTAACTTTTTTCAGGGTATGTGGAACGGGAAACCAGAGAAAGAGCCTACCTGCCTCCTTAGTCCGGCAACGTGCAACATTGCGACAAGCACAGGTTTGGGAGATAGGACATATTTGGCTCATAGCTAACTAATTTGTTCAATCCGATTTATTCTATTATTCCCGCTATTTTTACTGTAAAAGATAAACTACACTTCAAATACATGAAGATTTGATGAGTTAAGTAAACTGAATAATTTAACGGAGTAGGTGACCAGGGGAAACGCATCTAATTTATTTTGACAAAATGTAACTTATATGAATGCAGAAAAAGGGAAGTATTGTTATGTTGATATCAATGCAATAGATGTATGTTAAATCTATTTATTTTCTTCAGATTTTATGATGAAAGCTTAGATTTTTATGTCTAAAAAACTCAACATTAGTATATAGAAACTAACAACATGGATTCATTCTATAAAATAAATAATTACTAAGGTAATTATTCTATGCAGGCTCACATGGATTTGGTATTAGATGAACAATTTAAATTAAAAAACAAAATCATAAATCAGTCAAATAAGCAATAATTTTTAGTTGAATTTATTCAGAGTAAATATATATTTCTGAAGAAGGAATCCATCTCAACACAGTTCGGTTAAGGTTTTTTGATGAAAATTTTAGATCACAAAGAATACGATAAATCATCACAACTCTGTGATAAATCGCCGTCAAGACGAAAGACTTATTATTGTAGAGACGGCGATTCATCGCGTCTCTTGCCTTAACCGAACAGTATTGAAATCTAGCTCAAAGTTTTTAAATTCCCAATCCCTTCTTATACGAACAAAAAGAAAGCAATTAAAATCGCGCTGAGAACAATAGCAAACCCAATAGCATATTCAACTCTGCGACTAAAAAATCCCACAGCGGCAATCAAGGCGATCGCTAGTCCGATAATGCCAACATACTGCTCTTTTTGTAAACTGCGGGCAATTAGTGGATCTGTACTTGGCAAGGGGGTTTCTTGAATGGTTTTTGGGGAGATATCTGATGCTGGTATTTCTTGCACGAATAAATTCATAAAATTACTCCTGTATACATCTGCATTTACGGGGTTTATCAGAAAAATGGGTTTAAAACCCCGTGCTTCCAGTACGGCTTTAAAGTAATGATTCTGGAGTAATGAGTGAATGAAAAATGGGTATTTACTCATTACTTATTACTTATTACTCATTACTCCAGAATCACTATGCGTTCACGGCGGTGAGGATGTCAAGCAAAGCAGCTGAACACTCAGCCATTCCCACTCCTGCCAATCAGAGTTGCAATTGCCTTGACTAACTCCTCTGGTTCGACAGGTTTGGATAGATGCTTTTTAAACCCTGATTCGAGTGCTTGTTGCTGGTTGATTTCTCCTGCATAAGCAGTTAAAGCGATCGCTGGAATCTGTTTGGCTTGTTTGGACTGCAATGCCTTAACTTGGCGCATCAGCATATAACCATCTGTCTCTGGCATCCCAATATCACTGAGCAGAAAATCTGGTTCTGACTCTGCCAATACTTGCAGTGCTTCTTTTGCTGATGCCACAGCAGTTACCTTTGCTCCAGCCTGTTCTAGCAGAAATGTGTGGAAGTCACGGGTATCATCATCGTCATCCACAACTAAGATTTGGATACCTGCAAGGATTTCAATCACCGGAGAAGGATTTAATGCAGCAATCTTTATATCTTGTTTTGGGGTTAAATCCTTTTTAATTAGCGGTAGTCTGGCCCTGAAAATAGCTCCTTGCCCTTCACCTAAACTTTCTGCCCAAATCGTGCCGCCATGTAGTTCTATTAAATGACGGACAATTGCTAACCCTAACCCCAAGCCACCAAATTTTCGGGTTGTCGTGCCATCAGCCTGACGAAAATATTCAAATACATAAGGGAGAAATTCAGGGGTGATTCCCTTACCTGTGTCGCTGACAGTAATCTGGGCTTGAGCGTCAACACGCTCCAGTTTAATATCAATTTTTCCTCCTTCAGGAGTGAATTTAACAGCATTCGATAACAGATTCCAGACAATTTGTTGTAAACGACCGGAATCACCCAAAACTTCCCCAAAAGAAGCATCCAGTATCGTTTTAATTTGAATGTTTTTCGCTTCTGCTGCTAATCGCACTGTCTCCAATGCTCCCTCAATGACAAGCACTAAGTTAACGGGAAATATATTGAGGTTGAGCTTGCCTTGTAAGATCCGAGAGACATCGAGTAAATCTTCAATTAGTTGAGCTTGTAATTTAGCATTTCGCTCGATGGTTGCGATCGCTTTCTTCAATCCGGCGGCGTCAAACTCACGAGTCTGTAAGAGTCTCGCCCAGCCAAGAATAGGATTAAGAGGCGATCGCAATTCATGGGAAAGCACCGCCAAAAATTCATCTTTAATCCGGTTGGCTCTTTCGGCTTCAGTTCTGGCAGCTTGCTCAAGTTCCAGGAGGCGATCGCGTTCGGCTTCTGCAACTTTGCGTTCGGTAATGTCAATCACTGAGCCGATGTAACCTTTAAACTGACCGTCCACACCAAACCAGGGATTAGCCGCGTCGATGCAAAAGCGATATTCGCCGTCTTTGCGCCGCAAGCGGTACTCCAAACGGAAAGCCGAATAACTGCTACTAGCTTCCAGAAAAACATTCCTGGTGTTATTGTAATCCTCTGGATGCACAGCATTTAACCAGCCAAATCCCAGACCTGTTTCCTCGCTTTGACCTGTAAAGTCATACCAGCTTTGACTGAGGTAGGTGCAGTGGCTATCGGTATCTGTTACCCAAACCATAAAGGGGGCATTGTCAGCCATGTTACGGAATTTTTCTTCGCTTTCCCGAAGGGCTTTCTCTGCTTGTTTGCGATCGCTAATGTCTGTAACAAAAACGCTTACTCCTTCTGCAAAGGGGTAAACGCGATTCTCAAACCAGCGCTGCCAAGTAGGATAAAAGTATTCAAACTGAATAACAGTTTGTTGTGCGTAGGCGTAGCGCGTCGTAGACATCGCCCGCTGAACCTGAGTATAAAACTCGCTGTTGACCATATCTGGAAAAACTTCCCAAATTATCCTACCTAGCAACTCTTCCTTTGAAAAGCCAACAATTTCTGTTACCTGGTCATTAACAAAGGTATAACGCCAGTCTCGATCTAACACAAAAAATTGGTCTTGGATGCCAGCTATAACAGTCTCTAAGTGTGCTTTTGCCACCTCAGCTTCAATTCGCAGTTCTTGCTCACGTTCCATTGCCTCTTGGCGGAGACGAGCCATTTTTAAGGCTGCCTCTACCCGCGCCAACAATTCACGGGCAGAGAACGGTTTAATCAGATAATCATCGGCTCCTGCTTCTAAGCCTTCTACCCGTGCCTCTTCCCCCGCCCGTGCTGACAACAGGATGATTGGAATTTTTTGCATCTGCGGATCAGATCGTAATTCTTGCAGCAGTCCAAAGCCATCTAATCCAGGCATCATCACATCTGTCAGTACTAAGTCTGGGACACGCCCACGAACAGAATTCAAAGCAGTTAAACCATCCGATACTGATTCCACCTCATAGTGCTGACTTAATAGCCGCTTGACATAATCACGCATATCTGCATTGTCATCAGCCAGAAGAATTCGGGCGCGAGAGGGTGACAGATGATAGGCGATAGGTAAGATTTTTCCCTGCTCCCTGTCCCCTGCTCCCTGTTCCCTGTTCCCTGTTCCCTGTTCCCTGTCCCCTGCTCCCTGCTCCCCTACTCCCTGCTCCCCTGCTTCTTCCGGTCGCCAACGCAGGGCTTCTTCTAAATAGGGTTTTGCACCTAATGCGGTTGAAGCTAAAGTTCGAGGAGCGCTAATTCGGTCAGGAGGCAAATGAGCATACCCCGTTGGAATTGACACCGTAAAGCAACTGCCTGCTCCTAGAAGACTGGTAACATAGACTGTTCCACCATGCATTTGCACCAATTCCTGTACCAGTGACAATCCAATTCCTGACCCTTCAAAAGTTCGTCCTTGCGCCCCTTTGACGCGGTGGAATCGTTTAAAAAGGTGGGGAATTTCTTCTACGGGGATACCGATGCCTGTATCTTGGACTGCAAACTCAATATGGTCATTTGCCCACTGCAAGCTGACCGCGATTTTTCCAGCCATCGTGAACTTGAATGCATTTGAGAGCAGGTTCAGAACAATCTTTTCCCACATCTCCCGATCTACATATACTGGTGCTGGCAGGGAAGGACAGTTGACTGATAATTGCATCCCTGCGCGTTCTACTGCTGAACGAAATACACTAGCTAGTTCTGCGGTGAAAGTGGCAAGATCGGTGGGTTCATAAGAGGCTTGAACTCTTCCGGCTTCAATGCGCGAGAAATCTAGCAGGCTGTTGACCAGTTTTAACAGGCGGATTCCATTACGTTGCACCATTTCTAACTGCTCTCGTTCTTTGGCTGGAAGCAGAGTGGCACAATTGGCTAAGGTTTCTTCAAGTGGCCCCAACATCAGGGTAAGTGGGGTACGGAACTCGTGGCTGACGTTGCTGAAAAAGAGGGTTTTAGCGCGATCAATTTCTGCCAAGGCTTCAGCGCGTTTGCGTTCTTCCTCGTAAGCTTGGGCGTTAGCGATGCTGGCTGCAATTTGAGCCGCAACTAAATCGATGAATCCTTGATAATTGTCGTCGAATAGCCTGAAGGGGTTCAAACCAGCAATCAATATACCAGCTTTTCCCGTTTGACCGGATGGGGAAATTGGTACTGCGATCGCTTGATGGGGCGATCGCTGCCAAACACCACAAGGTAAGCTATTAAAAGACACTTCCAAATCAGAAATCAGTTTTGCCTGATGGGTTGTGATCACTTCCCCAAAGGGCCAAACACAATCAGAATCGAGAGCCACTGTTTCCGGAACTGCTACGTGATTCCGATCTATACCACACGTTCCGGCCAGAAAAACTTCCTGCTTATCTGGGTCAACCAGATAAATCATTGCAAAAGGGAGGTCGTAAGGGTTGCTTTCTAGACAACTTGCACTCAGCATACAGGCTTCATCGAATGTCCGCGCGTCTGCCGTCCTCGCCGCTAGTTCGCGCAAAAGTGCCAACTGACGCTCACCGATAATCCGCTGCGTGTCGTCTGTGTTGGCGCAGATAATCCCACCTGTGTCGCCCTGGTCATTAGGAACTGGGCTATATGAAAAAGTGTAATAGGTTTCTTCTGGGTAGCCGTTGCGCTCCATAATTAGCAGCAGCGCTTCGTCGTAAGTGCCCTCATTCTTCAGCATCGCTGATTCGGCTCGAGGCCTAACCTGATCCCAAATTTCCCGCCACACGTAGGAAGCTGGCTGTCCTAGCGCTTCTGGATGTTTGCCGCCAATAATAGCTTTGTAAGCGTCATTGTAAAGGTTAATCAGTTCCTCGCCCCACCAGACAAACATCGGTTGACGGGAAGTCAGCATAATCCGCGCGGCAGTCTTCAAACTCTGTGGCCACTGCTGTGTTGGGCCAAGAGAAGTTTTTGACCAATCTCGTTCTCGCATCCGCGCACCCATTTCACCCCCGCCGAGAAGGAAATTTACGTCGGCGTTGCTTGCTGACGTTGATTCGTTTTTCATTGATTCCTCTCGATTGGTCATGCGTTGCTTACAGTAGGGATTGGGGACTAGTACCGCAAGGCGGAATTAAAAATTAAAAATTAAAAATTAAAAATGAAGACAGCGTAAGGGTTTTGTTGATTGGGAATGGGTGGTTTATTTCCGCCGTGCTGTACTAGGAAGATTTAGATGGGTATTCAGATCCCAACCAAATGTTACTCATATTTTTTTGCCCAGTCCCCAGTCCCCAGTCCCCAGTACCCAGTTCCCAGTTCCCAATCCCCAGCACCCCCTTTATATCATCGATCTTACGGGGCTACTAATTCCCATGCAGAACTCACAAAGCCTACTCCTCTTCTCGGAAGTATGTTTTCTTAAGAATTTGACCACGTTCACCTAACTCATTGAGTAGGCTACTAATTCGCTGTATTGCTAAAGGAGAAGGTGTTACATGTCCATTTTCCCAACGGTTAATTGTTGGGAAAGTCACACCAAACTCGGCAGCAAATTTTTCTTGAGACAGATTTAACTCTTGTCGCAGGGCACGAACTAGTTTGCCAATATTAGGTTGCTTCGCTGCAAGTAGGCTTCTACTTTGAGACATATAGATCAAAATTTATAAAGCACTATACATTTTCAATTTCTACGACAGAGTGTTCTTTTACGTCTATTGCTCCTGAGATAGAAATTTCCATCTCAAGTCAGAGCATCATAATAATCATAAATTTAATTTATCATTTTGAGAAAAAAGACTATTTGATTTTATTTTCAAAGTCGTCTTATCCTGAAATCAGTAAAGGTTTGAACTTTGAGCAAATACAAACTTGGCTGGCGATTAATACAACTAAAGGCTAAGTAATTGACTCCCCAAATCTCTAGTACGATCAAACTTAGGTAAAAAAGAGGTGCAACATGAATTCTGCCAAATTTCCCAAAGAAGTTTTAGTGTATCTACCTTTCAACTTTGAAAAAACAAAGGAGGACAATAGCTAAATGTTAGAGCAGCAAATTGATGGGTCCACAAGACCAAAGACAAGTGCAATGATCATGAAAATTTTCCAAATCACTTTAGTGGTCTTAGTACTTTTAATCAACTTAGCAATTGCTTTCCCCTCTTGGGCAGAAAGTACACCTTCTTTAACTAGCAATCCTAACTACTTTGAAGTAGGGCAAAAAGTTATTTGGCTTTATAAAGCTCGCACGGATTCTAGCGATGTCCAAAGAATTCCTGCCGAAGTAGTTAAGTTAAGTTCCAAGCAAGTGCAAATTAAGGTGTACAAACACAACAACGAATTTGTCAATCGTTGGGTGAATCCAAACAAACTTGAGAATTCGCAAAAAGTTAAAGAATCTGTACTCTAAAACTTCACCAAATGAAAGTAAACTTACTGCTAGTAATTTTATTTTTTGTAAATCAAAAAAACTGAACCTATCGGCCCAAAGTTTTCTACATAAGTTTTCTGGTTATAATATAATCCTGGAGACATACCCCCATCAAATAAAATCCCTTCTTGAATCTTACCTAAACAGTTATTGCTAGCAATACCTTCTAAGACATTATCAAACATATCTGGGAATAACTCTTGATTAACTTGAGATAATTCAATCTCTGAATTACCTTTCAAGTCATTAACTAATAAGATTACATAGCCTTGATTTGTAATAGCTGCCAAAGAGCGATTAGTTGCATTTTTACAGGCAAATTCTCCCAAGTCTTGACAAATATCTTTAAATTTACCCTGACGATAGAATCTACCATTTCCACCCACTAAATTGTAATTGAGAATATCGCTTTTTCTTCTGCCAGCTTGGATAGTAGCCTGTCGCTGCTGAGGTCTACCTCCTGATATCCCAAAGGAAGAACGTTTATTTTTAAATGCTCCTGAATACTCTACGCCACGAGAAACGTTTAAGCCTTGTGGTTTATTATCAGTATCTATATAGTCGGCATTAATTGCGGCAATGGGTAGTTGTCCGTTCAATTTGGCATTTTCATCGCCAATGAGTTCACGAAACTGTTTTGGCACATATTCTTTACGCAGTTTTCCCTTCGCATCTTTGGCGTAGAGTTTATGAGATAGACCAACATTAACTTTGAAATCTAATTCTGCTGATTTGGGATTAAAAATAATTACATTGTTAATACCTTTAGGATTTTTTTTACCTTGATTATTGGTTTTAAAAAAATCAATACTGAACTTAGCATCTTTGCCAGGGCAAGTTTTAGATACTTTTGGGGCTGAATTTGCTTCAAGCTCTTGACAACCTGATAATAAACTCGCTGCAATGATCAAGCTAAATACCAAAAATAATTTTTTTGTATACATAATAATGCAAAAAACCGCTACAGAATTACTATAGCGGGGAATAATTTAAAATGTAAGGATTCAGAAGTCAGGAGTCAGAATCCAGAATGATTAGAAAATCAAGGGTGCTATAGCTTCTTAATTTTATTCAAATTATTAAGCTTGAGTCTCAAAGTCTTCTTAATTCTGATTTCTGGATTCTGGATTCTGAATTCTTGCTTTACAATTTCAGTCTGGAGTTAATCTAACAACCAAAACTTAAGAGAACCATTCTAAAACAGCTTCTTCTTTGGTGTTAGTATTCCGAGATGGTGTCTCACGATTAAATTTCATCTGAATTGATCGGGTTTGCTCACCATCAGCAGCTACAGCCAAAATCGGGTAGTCAATTAAACCATCCTGGAAGGACATCTGGAAGCGGAATGTTCCATCTGGATTTAGCTTAATTGGACGGCCGCCAATGGTTACGGTAGCATCGGGTTCGGTTGCACCGTAGACAATCAATTCAGCATCGGCAATTAACCAGAACTGGCGCGGACGCATTGGTACGGCAGAAGCCGAGAAGCCAACACCTGACATTCCTGCACCGGAAGCGGTTAAACCAGACACGGTGGGAGCTGCCCACATACCTACACCAGAGGGGAAAACGTAGGAACTAAGGGATTGCACTCCACCTGGTACTTGGTGCTGGGAACCAAAGATAGAACCAGCAACCCGTAGCGCTTCGGCAGATTCCGCTAAACCAAAGATTTGGTCGTAGATGGGGTTGCCGTTGCCATTCACAACAGCATTACCATTGGCGGTAGCTGCAACCTTCTTGGCAGGGGGAACTAGTTCGTATTGAGTCTTACCACGTAAATCTTCTTCAAAGTTGACGGTGATGAAGACATCTTCTATCCAGTCAGAAGGATAAACGGGAGGAATGTGTACTCTCGTAGAACGAGCTAGTACTAACCAGCGACCATCAGCAGCACGATAGCCGATATCGATCACATAATCGCGATCGCTAACTGGAACTGGTATATACCATTCTCTGGCTAGTTCATCAGCAGGATATTCTTGAATGCTGTGGGGGCTTTGGTATTCGATATCGATGTCGGTGACATCATAAATCCGGAGCGCGAGTTGTTGTCCTCCTTGCCTACGCAGTTCCTCTTTGTGTTCATTGGGAACATCCCAGTAAGTGTAAGCCCACTGAGGATCGCGCGGTAAGAGTACAATCCGGCTGTCACCATATCCAGAAGGCAAATCTGCGAGTCCTTCATCAACATCAGCTAGAGATCCACCAGTACGATCTTCCTGACCTAATTCAAACTTTGCAGCTTCCACGGTTTCTTGTGCCTCCAATGAACGAGATGGACTGAGCAAATTTCTGTTGCGCTGTACTTCTTGTATTGATGCCAGCAGTTGCGATTTACGCATTCGGCTATAGCGAGAGATACTACATTCGCTAGCAACTTTGCGTAGTTGGCGTAAGGTCATCTCCTCTAGTGGCGGGCGTTCTTTTGCCATTAATTTGGCCTCCAGTAGTTTAAGCGGTAAATGATTTCCCCTGGTTAAAGAATGCTATGTAAAATCTCATCCATTCCAGATGAATTTCTTATCCT
Source organism: Nostoc sp. KVJ20 (assembly GCF_001712795.1). Classification (GTDB taxonomy): domain Bacteria; phylum Cyanobacteriota; class Cyanobacteriia; order Cyanobacteriales; family Nostocaceae; genus Nostoc. Next base: position 15,255 of record NZ_KV757638.1, on the reverse strand, counting down.
GACTCCTGGTTTTGCCCAGTTTTTAAGTTTTTTAATCTGTTTTTAAATTGAGGTTGTTTCCTTTCAATTCCTCAGTTATGCCAAAATTAGCATTTCTTTGGGATCGGAGGATTTCTTTTTGTTAAGTCAATATTAACCACTAAGCATATCTAGGGATCAAGGGGGAACAAGTAGGTTTTTCGCGTGGTTCACGGATTTATAAGCCCTTCCGGGATCGAGTTGTTATGTTTTCATGACATTTGTTGCTAGATATGATGTTGAGCAATGATAAAAATGTCATACTTTCATGACAATTTATTGTGGGTTCGCCAAAAACCGCAATTTACCCACTCAGAATTCAGAATTCAGAACTCTTCATTCAAATAGATTGGACATAGAGCATGGGGGACTGAGGGGTTAAGATAATTAGGAAAATGACGAGTGCTGAGTTAAAAGCACTAAAGTTTGACCAAATTAAAGAAGGGCGATCGCTGCCAGCATAGACTCAAATGAATAACCTGATTCTGGTTGTAGACGACGACAATTTCATGCGGATGCATCTGAATGAGCTACTGACAGAAGCAGGGTATCAGGTGGTAGAAGCAAGTAATGGTTTAGAGGCGATCGCTACCTATACTCGCCTCCACCCAGATATAGTTCTTTTGGATGCCCTCATGCCAGTGATGGATGGGTTTAGTTGCTGCACTCAACTGCAAGCACTCCCTGATGGCAAAGACACACCAGTGTTAATGATTAGCGCTTTTTCTGATCAGGCATCTGTAGAGAAAGCTTTTGCTGTGGGTGCAACTGATTTTATAATCAAGCCGATTCAATGGCCAATATTACGTCAAAGATTGCGCCGTCTTCTAGAAGCTAGTCGGGCTGTGGAGGAATTACGACAGCAAACTGCACAGGCGCAATTGCGGGAAGCACAATTTGGCATGGCATTAGATGCGGTTCGCATGGGCATCTGGAACTGGGATCTGCTGACGAACAAAATTACTTGGTCAGATAATCTCGAAGCGCTTTTTGGCTTAGAAAAAGGAACTTTCAACTACACCTATGAAGCTTTCATCAGTTGCATTCATCCGCACGATCGCGATTTCGTCAGGCGATCGCATCAGCAAGCTATTCAGAATCGAGCCAAACATAACATCGAATTTCGAGTTGTTTTAGCCGATGGGAGAATTCGCTTTTTAGAAAGCAAAGGAGTTGTCTTTGGGGATGCGTCTGGGGTAGCTGTGCAAATGTCTGGGGTATACATGGACATCACCAAGCGCAAGCAAGCTGAGGAGGCGCTAGAAGTTCATGCTAAACAGCAAGCAATGGTGGCAGAACTAAGTCAAATGGCCTTAGCTAGTACAGACTTGACTACACTAATGAACTCATGTGTGACAATGGTCGCCCAATGTCTCAAAGTTCAGTCTTGCAAAATTTTGGAACTATTACCAGACGATCATAAATTGCTGCTACGCGCTGGAGTAGGTTGGCAACCTGGACTGGTAGGAAAGGCCACCGTTAGCGCCGGAAGCAATTCTCAAGCTGGTTACACCCTGCTTTCCCAGGAACCGGTAATTGTTGATGACCTCAGCGCCGAAACACGATTTAATGGGCCACCTCTGTTACATGACCATCAAGTGGTGAGCGGCATTAGTGTAGTGATTCATGGCAAAGAGCGTCCTTTTGGTGTCTTCGGGGCACACACAACCAGACACCACACTTTTACCAAAGATGATGTTTCTTTTCTCCAAGCGGTTGCCAACGTTCTGGCGACAGCCATTGAGCGCCAACGGGTGGAAGACGCACTTAGAGAAAGCGAAGAACGCTGTCAGTTAGCTGTGCAGGGCAATAATGATGGGATTTGGGACTGGAACGTTAAAAATAATCAAGTATTTTTCTCAACTCGCTGGAAAGAAATGCTTGGTTACGCAGAAGATGAGATTTCCAATCATTTTGATGAATGGGCAACACGAGTGCATCCCGATGATATTGGATTTGTCAGACAAGCGATCGCTGATCACTTTGCCAAAATTACCCCATTTTTTATCAGCGAACATCGAGTCCGGTGTAAGGATGACACTTACAAATGGGTTTTGGATCGCGGTCAGGCAGTATGGGATAAAGATGGTAATGTAGTGCGGATGACAAGTTGCCATGCAGATATCACTGAACGCAAACAGGCAGAAGAACAACTGCGTCAGAGTGAAGAACGTTTCCAAATAGTTGCTCGTGCTAGCAATGATCTTTTATGGGATTGGGATTTGCTGACTAATGAGGTGTGGTGGAATCAAGCTTTACAAACACTCTTTGGTTACTCAGTAGAGCAAATAACATTGAATGCTGATTGGTGGTATGAACACATACATCCAGATGACAGGCAGAGAATCGCCTCAGAAACGATGGCACTGATAGATAGCGGTAGAACATTATGGTTAAATGAATACCGCTTTCGTCGCGGCAATGGTTCTTATGCCTATGTTTTTGATCGCGGCTATGTGATTCATGATAAGACCGGCAAGCCAGTGCGAATGATTGGGGCGATGATGGATATGAGCGAACGGCAAGCTGCACAACGCGATCGCAACCGAGCACAAGCAGAATTAGAACGCCAAAATATGCGATCGCAATTGTTCGCTAATATTACCCTAAAAATTCGCCAGTCTTTACAAATCGATGAAATTCTTCAAACCAGCGTCATAGAGGTGCAAAAGCTACTGCTTGCCGACCGTGTTTTAATCCTGCGCCTACAGCCAGACGGTTCTTTTATGGCGGTGCAAGAGGCAGTAGTTCCGGGTTTACCTGTTATTCTGGGGCAACAAATTATCGACCCTTGCTTTCGCGACGATTACATCGAACAGTACCGTCAAGGGCAAATTAGTTCGATTAACGACATCAAGGAAGCTAATATCAAACCTTGCCACGTCGAATTTCTCCAACAATTCGCCGTTCAAGCCAACCTTGTAGTCCCGATTTTCCTCAAAAATCAACTGTGGGGGCTGTTAATTGCCCATCAGTGCGCCCATCCCCGCCAGTGGACTCACTGGGAAATTCAACTTTTACAACAGCTGGCAGATCAAATAGCCATTGCCTCAACTCAGAGCCTAATCCTAGAACAAGAAACTCGGCAGCGGCAAGAACTCGCCCGTTCCAATAAAGAACTGCAACAATTTGCATTTGTCGCCTCCCACGATTTGCAAGAGCCACTACGTAAGATTACAACCTTTGGCGATCGGCTTAAAACCACCTGTGGCGATACATTAACCGAACAGGGACGTGATTACTTAGAACGAATGCAGAATGCTGCCAACAGAATGCAGACATTGATTGAAGACTTATTGACACTTTCACGAGTTACTACCAGGGCACAGCCTTTTGTATCAGTAAATCTGGCAAAAATTGCCCAAGAGGTATTGTGTGATTTAGAAGTGTATATCCAGCAAACTGGCGCAAGTGTAGAAATAGCAGAGTTACCCACCATTAAAGCTGATCCTTTGCAGATGCGCCAATTGCTGCAAAATCTGCTTGGTAACGCCCTCAAATTCCACCGCCCCCAGACACCACCTGTAATCAAAATCTATGGTATTGTTTTAAACAATCAAGCAGATAACACATCCGCTAATTCTGAACTCTGTCAAATCATCGTAGAAGATAATGGTATTGGTTTTGAAGAAAAATATCTCGATCGGATTTTCAATGTTTTTCAACGTTTGCATAGTAGCATTGAATACGAAGGTACTGGCATAGGTTTAGCGATCTGTCGGAAAATTGCCGAGCGTCATCATGGAAATATCACAGCCCAAAGCAAACTTGGGCAAGGAGCAAAGTTTATAATCACATTGTCAATTAATTCCCATTCTTGATTTTTATTCCTGGAGAGGGATTAATACTAGATCCCAAAATTAGCTTAATTGTACAATTGCACCCTGTAATTTGTAGGACTCATGCATTGTACAAATCAACCATCATGTTAATTATTAATACAATTCGATAATTTCAGGCTATTGGTGACTACCACGGCAGTTTGTAATTAGATATCGCTTGCTAATAGCAAAAAAATGGCAACAGAATAAACCTTTTATATCTAAACATATAGATTGCATATTTGACTATTTTTGTCAACGTAAGAGTTGCCATCTGTGCCAAGTTAATAACTTGATTCATACTAATAAACCAATGCAAAGGAGACGATGCATAGTGAACGGTCGAAAAGCAAACCTGACAATCTTAATGGCTGATGATGATAAAGATGACGGCATCTTAGTTCGTGAAGCGTTGGCAGAAAGTCAATTGCCAATTGAACTGTACATCGTGAGTAATGGTGAAGAGTTGATGGATTATCTCTACCATCGTGGTCAATATGTTGAGAACAGCAGTTCACCGCATCCGGGTTTGATTTTATTAGATTTGAATATGCCGAGAATTGACGGTATTGAGGCACTCAAAGAGATAAAAACTGACCCACATCTGCGGCGAATTCCAGTTGTAATCCTGTCAACATCACGAAGAGAAGAAGATATATATAATACTTACGATTTGGGCGCTAATTCTTTCATCATTAAGCCAGTGGCTTTTGCCTCATTAGTTGAAGTTATGAAGACTCTAGTCAAATACTGGTTTGAAATTGTGAAACTGCCACTAGAAGCAGTGGGAGACAAACATGGACAACAGCCCTATCAAAGTTCTGTTCATTGATGATGACGAAGACGACTATATTTTGACTCGTTATTGGTTCAATGAATTTCAGGTAGCAAACTGCGAGCTGGAATGGGTTAATAATTATGAAGCAGCAAGAAATGCGATCGTTCGCCACCAACATGACATTTATCTTGTAGACTACCGTTTGGGCCCCCATAATGGACTGGAACTTTTGCGCGAAGCAATTGCCAACGGCTGTTGTTCTCCAATAATTTTGCTAACTGGTCAAGGCGACTGGGAAATAGATATCGAAGCGATGAAAGCTGGAGCCGCAGATTATCTTGAAAAAAGCCAGTTGACAGCACCGTTGTTAGAGCGTTCTATCCGCTACGCCATTGAGCGCAAACAAACAGAACAGAAAATCCGCGAACAAGCTGCTTTACTAGATGTTGCCACCGATGCAATTTTTGTGTGTGATTTAGACGATAAAATTTTATTTTGGAACAAAGCTGCTGAGAGTCTGTACGGTTGGAAGAAAGAAGAAGCTATCAATAAAAAGACACAAGTTCTCTGGCATGAAAAAAATCTGTCTCAAGTTCAAGAAGCACTCAGTATTCTGATGAAAAATGGGTCTTGGGAGGGTGAATTACAGCAAAAAACAAAGTTGGGTAAAGAAATTATTGTTGAAAGCCGTTGGACACTAGTGCATGAATTCGGCAAAAAAGCACAATCTTTTCTCGTTGTTAACACAGACATCACACAGAAAAAACAACTCGAAGCGCAATTCCTCCGCGCCCAGCGATTGGAAAGCATTGGTACTTTAGCCAGTGGTATCGCCCACGATCTAAATAATGTTCTTGCTCCCATTTTGATGACAGCCCAACTATTGGAGGCACAACTTCATGATGAGCGTTCTCGGCGACTGCTGCCAATATTGATCACAAACGCTAAACGTGGGGCAAATTTAGTCAAACAAGTATTATCTTTTACACGTGGGCTGGAAGGCGATCGCACAATTTTACAATTAAGACATTTAATAATAGAAATCCAGCACATTATCAAAGAAACTTTTCCCAAATCCATTGAGGTTTCTACTCATATTCCGCAAAATCTTTGGACTGTATCCGGCGATGCCACCCAACTGCACCAAGTACTAATGAATTTGTGTGTCAATGCTCGTGATGCTATGCCCAATGGTGGTAATTTGAAAATATTGGCGGAAAATCTCTTAATTGATGAAAATTACGCCAAGATGCATATAGATGCGAAAGTTGGTCATCACATTGTAATTACTATTAGTGATGGGGGAATTGGGATTCAAAGAGAAATATTAGATCGGATATTTGAGCCATTTTTTACTACCAAAGAACTCGGCAAAGGTACTGGTCTTGGTCTTTCTACGGTACTTGGCATTATTAAAAGCCACGGCGGGTTTATCGACGTATACAGCGAACAAGGAAAAGGCAGTCAATTTAAGGTGTATTTGCCAGCACAAGATGCGAGAGAAACTATAGAAGAACAAGAACAGGGATTACCTCCAGGCCAAGGAGAATTAATTTTAGTTGTAGATGACGAAGCTGCTATTCGAGATGTGACAAAAACATCTCTAGAAAGCCATAACTACAAAGCAATCACAGCTAGTGATGGCATTGAAGCCATAGCCTTATATGCAGAACATCAAGATGAAATATCTCTTGTATTAACTGATATGGTCATGCCATCTATGGATGGCATAACTACTATCCGTACCCTGCGAAAAATTAACCCAGATGTCAAAATTATTGCTGTCAGTGGACTTAGTTCATCTGATAAAGTTAATACAGCTTATGACATGGGTATCAAAGCCTTTTTATGCAAACCCTATACAGCTAGCCAATTATTGCAAACTATTAGCACAGTCAAGAAGAGTTAGAGATTGGGCATTGGGCATTGGGAATTACTAATTTATTTGTCAAACTTGAGAGTTATAATTTTAGTAACTCCTAACTCTTAACTCTTCACTTTTAATATTTAATCCCCCATGACGAAGGATGAAGTCTTAGCGGCTAATGCAGCTTTTTATCGAGCTTTTGAAAGAAAAGATATTGAGATAATGAGTGCAGTATGGTCACAAGGAACTGGTAGTTTTTGTATTCATCCTGGAAGTAACATACTGCGAGGTTGGAAAGAGATTCGCATCTCTTGGGAGCAGATATTTAAAAATACCGCTTATATAGAAATAAACACAGATATAATTGCTACAGAGATAACTGATAATATCGCTTATGTTGTGCTGAGAGAAAATGTGTTCCAAGTCGTAGGCGGTAGAAGACTTGAAGCACAATCAACAGCTACAAATATATTTCAGTTTCTTGGTGGTAAGTGGTATTTAATTCATCATCATGGCAGTCCAATTTTGCGATGAGGTTTGGGGAACTGGGGACTGGGGACTAGCTCAGAGTTTTGTAATACCCAATGCCCAATGCCCAATCCCCAATGCCCAATCCCCAATGCCCAATCCCCAATGACAAATGACTAATGACTAATCAATTCAACTGCATCTCGTCCATCGCAATTTTGTAAGTAAACTTTGACAATTTCTTCTTTAGCGGTAGGCAACTTTTTGCCAATAAAATCTGGGTGAATTGGTAATTCTCGATGTCCCCTGTCTACCAATACAGCTAAACGAATCACTTCTGGTCTACCGTAATCGTTGACTGCGTTCAAAGCAGCACGAATTGTCCGTCCTTTGAAAATCACATCATCCACTAGTACAACCGTTTTTCCCGTAAGGTCAAAAGGAATTTCGCTTTTCGTTGGAGTCCGCAATCCAATTTTGTCGAGGTCATCTCGATAAAATGTAATGTCTAAAGCGCCGACTGACACAGCAACACCTTCCAGTGTCTCTATTTGACGCGCCAACAATTCGGCTAATAACGCACCCCTGGTATAAATACCAAGAAGTACCAGTTGAGACAAATCACGTGTCCTTTCCACAATTTGAGAGGCCAGACGAGTCAAGGTACGACGGATTTCTTCTGATGAGAGAATTTCAACTACTTTGGCAGACATAGCTATAGAATGATACCCATGAGTGATGAATCATATTAGAGATTTGGGGAGTGGAGAGTGGGGAGTGGGGAGTGGAGAATATGAAAATTTTAATCACCTATTCCCTACTCCCTACTCCCTGTTTGGAAATATTAAGAATATAGCGATCGCTATCCCTAACCATAGCAAAAAACAATATCGAGTCAGCTGCAAAGCATTCTGAATAGAAGTTGCAGTTATGGGATAAATAGCATCTCCTAGCAGTGGTTTGTACTTAGCTACCCCACGATACCAATTTGTACCGCCCATCTGCACTCCCAAAAAAGCCGCATAGGCGCACTCACTCCAGCCAGAATTGGGACTAGGATCGTTAATTGCATCCCGACGACAAATTCGCCAAACATGCATTGGTTTACCCGATAACAACGCCAGAGTCATGACTGTTAACCGACAAGGTAGCCAAGTCAAATAATCTTCTAATCGCGCACAGAACCATCCAAAATAAGTATAGGGTGCTTCTCGGTAGCCGACCATTGAATCAAGGGTACTGCTAGCTTTATATGCTAAAACCAAGGGCGTTGGCCCTACAACTGGTATAAAGACACCAATAATTGCATAAAAAAGCGGAGCCATTACCCCATCGGTGGTATTTTCAGCAACGGTTTCTAAAACGGCTCGTAAAATTTCTGCTTGTGAGAGGTTTTGGGTATCTCGACCAACATAATTACTTAAAATCTTCCGAGCCTTCTCCAAATCTCCTGCTGTTAAAGGTTGTAAAACAGCCTCCGCTGCTGCTCGTAAACTTCTACCAGCAAAACAACTAGCTAAAAGAATGCTATTTATTGCAATTCCCAACAATGGATGAACCCATTTGGCACTTTGAATAATCAAAAAGCCAACAAGACCGCTACCAATTATTAGGATAATACCTAGTACAATTCCAGCTAGGCGTTGTGTTAGAGAATTTTGACACAATTGGAGAAAAAATTTGGTCAGGCGAGAAATTACCCACCCCATAACTTGCACTGGATGAGGCCAATCCCAAGGATCACCAATTAAATAATCTAAAAGTGCAGCAATAATTAAAACAACAGCGGATGTCATTTGTTCTTTGTCATTTGTTCTTTGTGAAAACCAATGCTCAACACCCAATGACCAATGACTAAACCACAAAACTAGCTTCTTCTCCAAGGGAAGCTTGCCAGCTACGAGCATCGTAATAAAGGTCTGCGAGGGTAATACTGTACAAAGCTTCTTTGAGCTTTTGGTTGAGTCTCTGCCAGAGGCTAAATGTTACCCAATCTTCCGCTTGTGTTGGTGCTGGGGTGTGATGGGGTAAATGGCTAGTCTCGCCAACTGCTTCTAAAATTTGCCCTATAGATATTTGTATAGGCTCTCTTGCCAATTGATACCCGCCGATGCTACCACGAATTGATTTCACTAACCCAGCACGACGCATTTCTATTAGTAGTTTTTCAAGGTAAGGAGCTGGGATATCTTGGCGTTTTGCGATCGCTCTCACAGATACAGGGCCATATTTTGGCTGTAAACTCAAATCTAGCAACGCCTTTACACTATAGTGTCCTCTGGTAGTTAGTTTCATTTTGGCAAGCTTTGTTGTTTGTCCTTTATCATTTGTCATTTGTAAATAACCAATGACCAATGACCAATAACTAAGGATCAGTTTTGCTTATCATTCTGTGACTCAGTTATCATCCTCAACAACTAGACAACCTTTTGAGCGTTAGTTTAGAAAACTTCAAACTTGTATAGTCTAGCAGTAATTCACAAACTATATATAGTTATCAGCATTGCCAGCATTCTATAAATTAGATTGTCTTGGCAATATTGGTAATGGCATAACAATTGTGCATCTGAGTGTAATATACTTGGCTAGGTTGAGATAAAAACTAAAGGATTATGTTCCTATTAGCTCAACGTCAGCTAAAATAAAATCGATTCAAACACTTCAAACATTCATTTTCGACCTAAGTTGATGCCTAAACAGAAAAAAATTGAACCCCTACTCGGTGAAGAACTGCTCAGAAAAGTCAAAGAGCTAGAGAACGAGAGCAAGGAAGATAAAGCCAAAAAATGCGGCTACTATACCGTTACCAAAAATGGTATAGAGCGCGTCAATATGATGAAGTTCTTAAATGCCCTAATTGATGCCGAAGGCATTCAGTTGGACAGTACACCCAGTGCTAATGGGCGTGGTGGACGTAGTGCTAGCTATAGAATTAGTGTGCAATCGAATGGTAACTTACTTATAGGTTCAGCTTATACAAAACAGATGAATCTGAAACCAGGAGATGAGTTTCTGATCACTTTAGGCAAAAAGCACATTCGTCTGAGACAGGTAGATCCAGAAGATCGGGAAGAAGATGAAGCCATAGAAGCCACAGCTTAATAAATAGTCATTAGTCAATTGTCATTTGTCCTTTGTGAAAACTAATGACCAATGACTAATGACTAATGACCAATGACTATATCTGTAGTGGGTAAAACTGGTAAATAGTGGCGAAGTGCCTTGCGCGTTACTGCTAAATTGCAGGTTAATGCAATTTGCTCTCTTTCTAGTAAACCCAAAATGCGATCGGGTTTTTCTCGTGCTACTACTGGTAATTGATGCAAACCCCGAAGACTCATCCTGTCTAAAGCTTCAGATAATAGTTCATCCTGCCATGCATAGAGAATTTCAGTAGTACAAATGTCTATGAGAGTTTGACTGGATAAATTATCTGGAATTTCAGTTAGAGAATTTGGGTATGTTTGCCAAAAATTAAGGGCACGATTAATATCTTCCAGAGAAAGTATACCAACTAATTGCTCTGCTTCATCTATTACTAAAGCACTGCGGACGCGATCGCGGGTCATTTCTACAGCTGCATCTAACACTCCAAGAGTTGCAGGTAACTTTTTTGGACAGGGATACATAGCATCTTCTACCAAAATTTGCTGCACAATTTCTGCTTGTTCATCTTTCAATGCCGAAAGACCAATTTGTTGGAGATTAGAGTTAGAGTTAAAAGTTGGTTTAATCCTTTCCACTAGCCAAACACTCAAACCCACAGCTGCCATCAATGGTAAAACAATACGATAGTCGCGGGTTAATTCAAACAGCATTAAAATAGCTGTTAACGGCGCTCTGACACTAGCAGCTAGTACTGCTGCCATTCCCACCATTGCGTAAGCTGGGGGAGCTGCCATTTGATCGCAAATTGTCGGGAATGCTACAGCCAAAATTTTGGCGTAAGCTGAACCAAAAGAAGCACCTAAAAACATTGCTGGTGCAAACAACCCACCGATAAAACCACTACCCGTACTAATTGCAGTCATCAGTAGCTTTACTACCAACAGCACAACTAATAGGTAGAGTGGAAACTCAACATCCTGAAGCATTGCTTCTACAGTTTCATAACCGACACCCAGAATTTGCGGAAAGCGCAAAGCAACAGCGCCAATTATCACACCGCCAATGATTGGATGAATCGGCTGAGGAATTCGTCCCAAGAAGGCAAAACCTGGAACATTCCCAGCAAAGCAAGCTTTTGCTCCCCGAATTGATTGAGTATAAGCCAGAGAAACTAGGCTGGCCCCTAAACCCAATCCCAGGTAAAGGGGTAATTCCAAAGGACTGCGGACTTGGTAAACAGGTAAATCAAAAGCAGGTTGTGCCCCCAAACCAATTTGGGCAATTAATGCTGCTACCACCGCCGCTAGCAGCACCACACTCACCGCAGAAGTAGCGAAAGATGTAGCTCCCATCACCACCTCCAGGGCAAAAAATACTCCAGCAATGGGAGCATTAAATCCCGCAGCAAGTCCAGCCGCCGCCCCAGCACCCAACAGCAACCGCTGTCGTTCTTGAGATACATTGAGAATCACAGAGAACAACATCCCAAAATTTGCGCCAATTTCGACACTCGGCCCCTCTGGCCCCAAAGAAGCACCACTCCCCAAAGAAACAGATGCGGCCAGCATCTTTGTAACTGGTCTTAGTGGTCGCTTAATCTCTTTTCCTTGAGAAGCGGCGATGAGAGATGAAAGTCCAGGGCCAAAGTCTTGAGTGCGCCAGCGCATCAAGCCAACAATTAACCCGCCAAGGGTGGGAACGCAGGCTAGAGTCCAAGCACCCCAGACGCCAATTTGACCCATTAAATTTTCCAGCATCAGCTGGTGAATCAACTGGATTAAATAGTGAAAGGTGACTACACCCATACCAGTACCACCGCCAATAAGCATGGCTAAAAATAGCACTACGGTTTCTGGTGATGGTTGAAAACGATTAATTAGGTGAGCTAAACGCGCGGAAGGTGTAGGAAAGGCAGGTTGTTCCGTTACCTTCCTCAGTTGAGTGGGAGGCAAGAGAGTCATTGAGAGGCGGGGTAAATGTAAGAAAAAATTTAAATTTTTATCTGTTACTTCTCATTGTGAGCCATTCTTTAGCAACCAGACAAGTAGACTTTATTTGCTTGATTTACAAAGCTTTAGCAAAAAATTTCATTGTGCGAAATTTTTGTGGGGAGAATGGTTAAATGGGAGACAATTATTATTTAAGGGTCAACGATGCCTAGCTTGGGCGTAGCTGCGATTAGTGGGGTGCAAACGAGCGCCAACACTATTCTTTAATAGAGACAAGAGAGTTTTTGTTGGCTGGGTGGACGCACCCGTAAACATCAACTAGGAGTCATCCTTGCCTAAATCTAGCTATACTCGTGTTGCGACCATTGAGCCATCCTTGGTAGTAATACAATGTATGTATAGTTTATGCCTGATTTCAGACCATACATTGATTCCAATTGAATATAGCTATTGTTATAGAGCGAGTAAATGGACTAGGCGGACGAGGTAAATGAATATACACACCTTTGATAATCATTATGTTACTTGCCCAATTTGCCAAAGAAATGCTACGCCCAAACCAGTCAAAACGCGCATGGGCTTGTTTTGCTGTCCCTATTGCCAGGAGAGGCTAGTAGTTTGCCAGAGTGGTCATTATGTCCGCGATCCGTTTACTTGGAGACACTTGATGATGTCTTCGGCGCTACGAAAGCAAAGCCGACCTTTAGCGAGGATTATCAGAGATTTTGTCTTGCTCAAGCGTCCGATGGTAGCCTTGGCTGTAGGAAGTGCTATTTTCTTTAGTGCGATCGCCTTGACCCAAGAAAAGACAAGCTACGATCGCCAAATATCTCCCACAACAGAGAAAGTTAATGAACCAGGAAACAAATCTCAGTAAATGGATTAATTTGGTATAAATCAAATCTTACTTTGATTTTTGTAATATTATAAACTAAATACTTATGTGAAACCGTGTCTTATTGCCCCAAATAGGACACGGTTTTACATTCATTATTTATGCCTATCTAGACAAGAGAGACAAGGGAGACAAGGAAATAAGAATGAATAACCAATGCCCAATGCCCCATGCCCCATGCCCCATACCCAATGCCCAATGCCCCATGCCCCATACCCAATGCCCAATGCCCCATATCCAACATTTACAATCGATTAGTATCTTTAGTAACTAACTTCCAACCTTCAGCTTGATCAATTAGCTTCATCGACTCTAATTGAAGATTGGTGAAAGCAGATGTATGAAGTAGAAAGTAGGGTTGGCTGTTGTAGTGCCAATAATATTGGAGTTCACCGACAGAAGCAGGAATGATGGTGCGATCGCTATAATAATCCAACGAGGGACGATGGTGGGGAAAAGATGTGTAAATCTTCTTCGTAGCTGGATTTGCCCGCACAATCATAGCGGCGACTGGTTTAACTGGATAAGCTTCAGATAATTCCCAAACCCAGTAGTTAGATTTCATTAACAGCAGCAGCGAAATATAACTTCCCCAAAACAAAATCTTCAGAAATTGCCCGTCGCCCCGCTCTGCTAAAATAGCGGCTAAGGTCATAGTTAAAGCTACTGCTGCAAAAATCAGTTGTAAGTCTGCTTTGGGTGTTGTACCCCAACTGAAATAAATGCTACCAGCAGAAGCAGCCACAGCAAGTATTGCCAAACCAGCAACCCAAGCACGGGGATAGGATGAGATTAAAGGCGAATTTTCTGTATCTGATAATTGGATACCAAAAGCTAAAGCTAAACTAGGATAAATCGGGAATAGATACCAGGGAACTTTGGTAATCATGAAAGAAATTAGCAGCAGGTAAACACCACTCCAGGCCATTACTAGTTTTGCCCAGCTAAGGTTGCGATTTTCCCAGGTTAAGCGGACAGTTTGTGGTAAGAATAATAACCACGGCCATGTGTACTTGAGAAGTTCAATCACATAGTACCAAGGTGGTTCAGAATTTTCCTCTACACCTGAAGCAATTCGGCCTACTGATGGGTTTGCAAGGCCAACTTGAGCGAAAGTGTAACCATAGTGGAATAGTTGGGCACTATACCAACCAACTACAGGCAGAATGCCAATTAAGATTGCGATCCAAAGATAGTAACAGGTGAGTAGTCGTGGCGTATCCCAAAACAGAAATACAAGAGCGATCGCGCCGAGAAATGCGCCTAGAAGTCCTTGAGTTAGGCAAATCAAGCCAAAACTAATGCCAACACCAAGGCAATAACGTAAATCTCGGCGCGATCGCAACACGCACAACATCATCACCATCAAAAAACTTACCATTACCCCATCCAACATTGCTAACCGCCCATGACGCACCACGGGTAGCATTGTTAGGTAAATCAAAGCGCTATAAATCGCTGCCCAACGCTGGCGAAATATCTCTCGAGCAATGCAATACAGAAAAGGTACAGATGTCGCGGTTAAAATTGCTCCAGGTAGACGCGTTGTTAATTCATTTTCACCTAAGAGAGAATAAGCCCAAGCAATTAGCAAATGCATCAAAGGCGGCTTGTTATGATACGGTTCGCCTCCTAGTGTTGGGTAAAGCCAACGCATTGAACCTGCTGGTGCGTGCCAAATTTCACGAGCAACCTGTGCCACAGTCCCTTCATCCCAATCTCGCAGTGGCAATCCTCCCAGATTGATGCTAAATAGTAATACTGCTGCCAACAGCAACACTATTAGCCATACCCAATCAATCCATTTGCCAACCGTGCGATGCTGTTTTTCCAGATGACTCCAAATAAAGCTTCCTTCTTGCATATTCTATGTTAATCATTTTACTTGCTGGTTTGATTACATAGAGACCAGAGCGAATCTCCAATGTTGCCACCCAGTAGCAACGTATGTTCTTAACAATTGCTAGTTTCCAAGATTAACTCAACTTTTTATAATTAGCGCTATTTTTTTTAAATTTATCGGAATTATTTAAAAAGCATTCAAGCCTAAAAAGATAAAAATAATACAGACAATAATTTTTTTATTACTTGTTTTCTAATCCGTAAATTAACTTGTGTTTTATTTTGTATGTGACGCTTAGTTTAATTTTTATCCGCTTAATTGTAACTTAGCTAACTTTAGAAAAGTATGAGCTAATTGCTACAGGGATTCAATGAACTGCTGAACACTTAAAAGATTTTTTTTAAAAACATAAAAAATATAAAACAGGAGTCAGAATACAGAATTCAGAATTCAGAATACTCTACCCATAAAGAGATAGAGTTTTAAGGTGAGAATATTTTACTTTTTT